>NZ_JBJDOG010000003.1:0-438465 GCF_044900985.1 Serratia sp. NPDC087055 | reverse complement strand
GTGGTCCCACCTGACCCCATGCCGAACTCAGAAGTGAAACGCCGTAGCGCCGATGGTAGTGTGGGGTCTCCCCATGCGAGAGTAGGACACTGCCAAGCATCAATTAAGCAAAAAGGCCATCCGCAAGGATGGCCTTTTTGCTTTGTATCAACCAAAAATGTAAGTTTCCCCCGCCTCTTCCCATGCAATGAAACATTTTCACCTTCCCGTTGAATACTCGACTTTGTGCTAAAAAAGCGTTATCTTCGGGCATCTAGAAGTCTAAACGTTTAAACGGATGTGTGAGGATTAAGCAATGCCGATTCGTGTTCCTGATGAGTTACCTGCAGTTAGTTTCTTGCGCAATGAGAATGTCTTTGTAATGACATCCTCACGGGCAAAAAACCAGGAAATCAGGCCGTTGAAAGTGCTGATCCTTAACCTGATGCCAAAGAAAATCGAGACGGAAAATCAGTTTTTACGCCTGCTTTCCAACTCTTCGCTGCAAATTGACATTCAGTTGTTACGTGTCGACAGCCGTGAATCGAAGAACACGCCTGCCGAGCATCTGAACAATTTTTACTGTGATTTTGAAGACATTCAGGATGAGAACTTTGATGGTCTGATAGTGACGGGGGCCCCGTTAGGACTGGTTGATTTTTGTGACGTGGCCTATTGGCCCCAGATTGAACGGGTTATCGATTGGGCAAAGAACCACGTGACGTCCACATTGTTCGTGTGTTGGGCCGTCCAGGCCGCATTGAATATTCTGTACGGTATCCCGAAGATGACGAGAGAGGTAAAGCTCTCTGGTGTTTATCAGCATCAAACACTGCAACAACATGCGCTGCTGACCCGTGGCTTTGATGACACCTTCCTGGCACCGCATTCACGCTATGCGGATTTCCCGACGGAAATTATTCGTCAGTACACGGATCTGGATATCTTGGCAGAGTCGGAGCAAACCGGGGCTTACTTATTTGCCAGCAAGGATAAACGACTGGCATTTGTAACCGGTCATCCGGAATATGATGCTTTAACGCTGGCTGGCGAGTATTGTCGTGATAACGAAGCCGGTCTTGATCCTGTTGTGCCACTGAATTACTTCCCCGACGACAACCCCGAACTCACACCAAAAGCCTCTTGGCGCAGCCATGGACACCTGTTGTTCACTAACTGGCTCAACTACTATGTTTACCAGATCACCCCGTACGATCTGCGTCATATGAACCCGACCCTCGAGTAACACTTCTTCCTTATCGGCGGCTGAATCGAGGCCGCCGACGTCATGCCTACCCAAAAAATCTTCCTTTATATCCTCCCAATTCCAGAAAAAACCATTCTATAACAAGCAATTAACCCTGTCTTTCTACATTAATGGAACCGGTTTCCTTACTCAGTATTGTTGTTGTTTTTATTAACCGATTGATAATTAAAGGTTAATAAAATATTTAATAATAAAATGGAAATCGTTTTTGATTTTTATTTATAGTTGAGTATTCTTAGATCCAGAAAGAAGACATCTGACCAGTTGAGGATCCTTTTATTCGTCCTGATCCGTACTGATTTCTGATGAAGATGCGCCGTCTTGGCTTACAGCAACGGTGCGTAATGATGGGAAGGAGCAAGACAATGACGCAACAGATAGTAGGCACGGAGTTAACGTTTACGCAGGGTTTTGGCGCTGCTGAGCGGCAGGTGTTGACGGATGACGCGGTCGAATTCCTGGCGGAACTGGTGAGTAAGTTTACTCCACAGCGCAACAAGCTTTTGGCTGCGCGCGCCTGCTGGCAACAAAAGATCGATCAAGGCGAACTCCCTAGTTTCATTTCGGAAACTGATTCCATTCGTAATGGCGAGTGGAAGATCCGCGGTATACCCGAGGATCTGCGCGACCGTCGGGTCGAGATCACCGGTCCGGTTGAACGCAAGATGGTAATCAACGCCCTGAATGCCAATGTGAAGGTATTTATGGCGGACTTTGAAGACTCACTGGCGCCAAGCTGGGACAAAGTGATCGACGGCCAAATCAATCTTCATGACGCGGTGAACGGCACCATCTCTTATACCAACGACGCTGGAAAAATTTATCAGCTGAAGCCTAACCCTGCGGTCTTGATTGCCCGAGTGCGTGGTTTACACCTGCCGGAAAAACATGTGCTGTGGCAGGGGGAAGCCATCCCCGGTGGCCTGTTCGACTTCGCGCTGTATTTCTTTCACAACTATCGTCAATTGCTGGCCAAAGGCAGCGGCCCTTATTTCTATCTGCCAAAAACCCAGTCTTGGCAGGAAGCGGCTTGGTGGAGTGAGGTCTTCAGCTTTACCGAAGATCGTTTTGATCTGCCGCGTGGCACCATTAAGGCGACGGTGCTGATCGAAACCTTGCCCGCGGTGTTCCAAATGGACGAGATCCTGTATCACCTGCGAGATCATATTGTTGGGCTGAACTGTGGCCGCTGGGATTACATCTTCAGCTATATCAAAACGTTGAAAAATCATGCTGACCGGGTATTGCCGGATCGTCAGTCGGTCACTATGGACAAATCATTCCTCAGCGCCTATTCCCGGTTGCTGATCAAGACTTGCCACAAGCGCGGTGCTTTCGCGATGGGCGGCATGGCGGCGTTTATCCCAAGTAAAGACGCCGAGAAGAATGCCTGGGTGTTGAATAAGGTACGGGCGGATAAAGAGCTGGAGGCCAATAACGGCCATGATGGCACCTGGGTAGCGCATCCAGGGCTGGCAGATACCGTTATGGACGTGTTCAGCCGGGTGCTCGGCGAACGCCGTAACCAATTGGAAGTGCTGCGTGAAAATGATGCGCCGATCAGTGCTGCACAGTTGCTGGAACCCTGTGAGGGTGAACGAACCGAAGCGGGCATGCGCGCCAATATCCGCGTGGCGGTGCAATACATCGAAGCTTGGATCTCTGGCAATGGCTGCGTACCGATTTACGGCCTGATGGAGGATGCGGCAACGGCGGAAATTTCCCGTACCTCAATCTGGCAGTGGATCCATCATGAAAAATCTCTCAGCAATGGGCAATTAGTCACTAAAGCACTGTTCCGTCAGATGCTGGCCGAAGAAGTTCTCGTTATCCAAGAAGAACTCGGTGAGCAACGTTTTAGCCATGGGCGTTTTACCGAGGCCGCACGCCTGATGGAGACAATCACGATTTCGGATGAGCTGATCGATTTCCTGACGTTACCTGGCTATGAGCTCCTGGCCTAAATCTGTTCCTGACCATTAACCCTACATTATTGAAAAGGATAAAATTATGTCTACCTCTCGTGCTCAACAGATTCAACAATTGGAACAGGAATGGAAATCGGCCCGCTGGGAAGGTATCACCCGTCCGTACAGTGCAGAAGATGTCATTAATCTGCGTGGTTCGGTTAACCCGGCTTGTACACTGGCGCAAAACGGTGCCGCCAAGCTGTGGGAGCTACTGCACGGTAAATCACGCAAGGGTTATGTCAACAGCCTGGGCGCGTTGACGGGCGGCCAGGCGCTGCAACAGGCCAAGGCGGGTATTGAGGCAATCTACCTGTCTGGCTGGCAGGTGGCGGCGGATGCCAATACCGCGTCTGCAATGTACCCGGACCAATCGCTCTATCCTGTTGATTCTGTTCCGGCAGTGGTTGAGCGGATCAACAATACCTTCCGCCGCGCGGATCAGATCCAGTGGGCTAATAAAATTGAGCCGGGCAGCAAAGGTTACACCGACTATTTCCTGCCGATTGTTGCCGATGCCGAAGCCGGTTTTGGTGGCGTGCTGAATGCTTTTGAATTGATGAAAGCAATGATTGAAGCCGGTGCTGCCGGGGTTCACTTTGAAGATCAACTGGCCGCGGTGAAGAAGTGCGGTCATATGGGCGGCAAAGTGCTGGTGCCAACCCAGGAAGCGATCCAAAAACTGGTTGCTGCCCGTTTGGCGGCAGACGTACTCGGCGTACCGACGCTGGTCATCGCACGTACTGATGCGGATGCCGCAGATTTGCTGACCTCCGACTGCGATCCTTACGACAGCGAGTTCGTGTCCGGCGAACGCACCGCCGAAGGCTTCTTCCGCACCCATGCAGGCATTGAGCAAGCGATCAGCCGTGGTCTGGCGTACTGCCCCTACGCTGATCTGGTGTGGTGCGAAACCTCGACCCCGGATTTGGAGGCAGCCAAGCGTTTTGCCGATGCAATTCATGCCAAATTCCCAGGAAAGCTGTTGGCGTACAACTGTTCACCGTCATTCAACTGGAAAAAGAATCTGGACGATCAGACTATCGCCCGTTTCCAGCAGGAGCTGTCGGCGATGGGCTACAAGTACCAATTCATCACGCTGGCGGGCATCCACAGCATGTGGTTCAACATGTTTGACCTGGCACACGCTTATGCACAGGGCGAGGGCATGAAGCACTACGTCGAGAAAGTCCAGCAGCCGGAGTTCGATGCCGTGGCTCGCGGTTATACCTTTGCTTCACACCAACAGGAAGTGGGCACCGGTTACTTCGACAAGGTGACCACCATTATTCAGGGCGGAGCTTCTTCGGTAACGGCATTGACCGGTTCGACGGAAGAGCAGCAGTTCTGATGCAGTCACGCTGATAATAGGTACCCCAGAGCCTGCTTATGCAGGCTCTGTTTCCTGGCGGGAGGTAAGGATGGCGGCAAAACTGGAGCTGTTGATCGCACAGACGATCCTACAGGGCTTTGATGCACAATATGGCCGCTTCCTGGAAGTGACTGCCGGTGCGCAGCAGCGTTTTGAACGGGCTGATTGGCCGGCGGTGCAGCTGGCGATGAAAAAGCGTATCCACCTGTATGACCATCATGTGGGTCTGGTGGTGGAGCAGTTGAAATGCATCACCGGGCAAAAGTATTTTGACGCGGATTTCCCGAGTCGGGTGAAAGCGGTATATATCGATCTGCTGCCGGAGTACCCGCGCTTTGAGATTGCCGAAAGCTTCTTCAATTCAGTCTACTGCCGTTTATTCAGGCACCGAGATCTGACGCCGGAAAAGCTGTTTGTGTTCAGTTCTCAGCCGGAAGGGCGCTTTCGTGATATCCCGCGCCCGCTCTCACGGGATTTCACCGCCAATGGCGATCTGTCGGAGATGTTATATACCCTGCTGACCGATTTGCCTTTGCGACTGCCGTGGGAAAACGTATCGCGCGATATTGATTACATTACGCTCGCGTTGCAGCAGAACTTCAGTGCACAGCAATTGGCTGGTGCAACGTTCCAGATTGCCAATGAGTTGTTTTATCGTAACAAGGCGGCGTGGCTGGTCGGGAAGCTGCGTGTGGCAGACAGGGTCTATCCTTTCCTGCTGCCGATTCATCACAGTGATTCCGGCGCATTGTTTATCGATACCTGCCTGACCAGCAAGGCGGAAGCCAGCATCGTGTTTGGTTTTGCCCGGTCGTATTTCATGGTGTACGCCCCCCTTCCAGCCGCCATGGTCGAATGGTTGCGCGAGATCTTGCCGAGTAAGACGACCGCCGAGCTGTATATGGCCATCGGCTGCCAGAAACACGGAAAAACAGAATGTTACCGCGAATACCTGACGTTTATGGCGGGTTCTCAAGAGCAGTTCATTATTGCCCCTGGGGTCAAAGGTATGGTGATGCTGGTGTTTACCCTGCCGTCGTTTGATCGGGTGTTCAAGGTGATCAAAGACGAGTTCGCGCCGCAAAAAGAGGTCACGCAGGCACAGGTCATGGCCTGCTATCAGTTGGTAAAAGAGCACGACCGTGTCGGGCGCATGGCCGATACCCAGGAATACGAAAATTTTATCGTCGACAAGGCGCGTCTCAGTCCGGAGCTCTTGGCCGAATTACAACGAGAAGTGCCGGACAAGCTGGAGGATCTGGGCGATCGCATCGTGATCAAACACCTGTACATGGAACGACGCATGACGCCGCTGAATTTGTATCTTGAGCAGGCCAATGAGCAACAGATGCGCGACGCAATTGAAGAATACGGTAATGCGATCAAGCAATTGGCCGCCGCCAATATTTTTCCCGGCGATATGCTGTTCAAGAACTTCGGCGTGACCCGACACGGACGGGTGGTGTTCTATGACTATGATGAGATTTGCTATATGACCGAGGTGAATTTCCGCGATATACCGCCGCCGCGTTACCCAGAAGATGAGCTGGCTAACGAGCCATGGTATAGCGTGTCGCCGAATGATGTGTTTCCAGAGGAGTTCAGGCATTTCCTGTGTGGCGACCGCCGTATCCGGCAGGTGTTTGAAGAGATGCACAGCGATCTGTTTGAGGCCAACTATTGGCGCGGGCTACAGCAACGTATTCGCGATGGCCATGTGGAAGACGTCTTTGCTTACCGCAAAAAACGACGTTTCAGCCAACGCAGCGGTGTGGCGTTGCCCGCGACATCGGCAACGGCCTAAGGGCGCGGTTGGTATACCGCGCCCGATACGATTAGGCTTTCGCACCTGCAACGGCGGCACGTGCCAATTCGGTGATGCGTGCGTAGTCGCCTTTTTCTAAGGCATCTGCCGGCACCAGCCAGGAACCGCCGATGCACAGCACGCTTTTCAGCGCCAGGTAGTCACGGTAGTTACTCGGTGAAATGCCGCCGGTTGGACAGAAGCGCACCTGTGGGAATGGGCCGCCGATCGCCTGCAGTGCTTTTACGCCCCCGTTGGCTTCTGCCGGGAAGAATTTAAACTCACGCAGGCCGTGGTCCATGCCCAACATCAGTTCCGAGACGGTGCAGATGCCGGGAATTAACGGGATCGAACCCGCGGTAGCTGCCTTCAGCAAATCGGCGGTCAGTCCCGGGCTGATGGCAAACTGCGCGCCAGCGTCGGTCACTTCCTGCAGCTGCTGCGCGTTAATGACGGTACCGGCCCCGATAATTGCGTCTGGTACTTCTTTGGCAATGGCGCGAATCGCATCCATCGCGCAAGCGGTGCGCAGCGTCACTTCCAATACACGTACGCCACCGGCAACCAGGGCTTTTGCCAACGGCACCGCGTGCTCCAGTTTGTTGATGACAATCACCGGTACCACTGGGCCTGACATCAGGATCTGCTCTGCGCTTGTTTTCCAATTGTTCATTAACGGTTTTCTCCAGTTTGACCGCCGCCGTTGGGCTACACGGCCATGCGACGGGTTAAAATTTAATGCAGCAGGCGCCTTGTTCAGCACCGGAAAGCTGGCTGCGTAAGGCACCGAACAGTTCACGGCCACAGCCGATATGTTCCGCACTTAGGTCAGGCTGATAAGGGGCGCGCTTAGCCAAAATGTCGGCATCGACCAATAATGCCAATTCGCCGGTGCGGCCGTTCACGCGGATCACGTCGCCGTTTTGCACCTTGGCGAGCATGCCGCCGGTGTAAGCTTCCGGGGTCACGTGGATGGCAGAAGGGACTTTGCCGGAAGCGCCGGACAGGCGGCCATCGGTGACCAGCGCGACTTTAAATCCGCGGTCCATCAGCACGCCAAGCGGCGGCATAAGTTTGTGCAACTCGGGCATACCATTGGCCTGTGGCCCCTGGAAGCGGACAACCACCACGCAATCGCGATCCAACTTGCCAGCTTCAAACGCCGGTACGATGTCATGTTGGCTTTCAAAGACGACTGCCGGCGCTTCGATAATCTGGTTGTCTGCCGGGACCGCCGAGGTTTTCATGACGGCTCGGCCAAGGTTGCCGGCCAATACCTTGGTGCCGCCGTGGTGTTCAAAAGGCTCGGCGATGCTGGCGATCACTTGGGTATCGAGTGAATGATCCACGCCTTCACGCCAGGCCAACTGGCCGTTATCCAGCCACGGTTCTTGGGTGTAACGCTGTAGACCAAAGCCGGCAACGGTGTGTACGTCCTCGTGCAGCAGGCCGTGCTTAAGCAGCTCGCGCACCACCAGTGCGACGCCGCCTGCGGCTTGGAATTGGTTGATGTCCGCCGGGCCATTCGGATAGATGCGGCACAGCAGCGGCACGGCGTCTGACAACTCGGAGAAGTCATCCCAGTTAATGATAATTCCGGCTGCGCGAGCCATCGCCACCATATGCATGGTCAGGTTGGTAGAGCCGCCGGTGGCCAGTAGCGCAATAATGCCGTTCACCACCACTTTTTCATCCACCAGTTGGCCAATTGGCAGGTAGTTGCCTGCGGTTTCGGTCAGGCGGGTCACCTGACGCGCAGCGGCATCGGTGAGTGCATTGCGCAGTGGCGTATCCGGGTGAACAAAGGAGGCTCCTGGCAGGTGCAGACCCATCACTTCCATGACCATTTGGTTAGTATTGGCGGTGCCGTAGAAGGTACAGGTGCCGATGCCATGATAAGACGCTGCCTCGGCCTCCAGCAACGCCAGGCGATCGGCTTTGCCTTCGGCGTAAAGTTGGCGTACGCGCACTTTCTCTTTGTTCGGCAAGCCGCTGCTCATCGGGCCGGCTGGCACAAACAGCGACGGTAAATGACCAAAGGACAGGGCAGACATCACCAAGCCTGGCACGATTTTGTCGCAAATACCGAGGAACAACGCGCCGTCGAACATATTGTGTGACAGGCCGATGGCGGAGGACATGGCGATCACGTCACGGCTCATCAGCGACAGCTCCATACCATCCTGACCCTGGGTCACACCGTCGCACATTGCCGGAACACCACCGGCCACCTGACCAACCGCGCCTACCGCATGCAATGCCTGCTTTAGCCGTTGCGGATAGTTTTCGTAAGGCTGGTGGGCGGACAGCATATCGTTATAGGCGGTGATGATGGCGATATCGCTGCGCACCATATTTTTCAGCGAGGTTTTGTCATCCGGTTGGCAGGCAGCGAAGCCGTGCGCCAGGTTGCCGCAGGCCAGTTGTGCGCGGTGTACGGTGTGTGAGCGAGCTGCATCAATGCGTGCCAGGTAGGCGGTGCGGCTCTGTTTAGAACGGTCGATAATGCGTTGTGTGACACGGGACAGGATTGGATTGATCATACCTTCCTCACATGGCTATTGTTATATATGCCGCCTGTGGCGGTGCCCCCGGTGTGGAATTGCAGCCCTGGTGTGCAAAGGCCGGGGGCGATGTTGTGGGTATTTAAAACAGCGTGAAAGCAATCATGCCGATGATGCCACCCACGCTACCCAGAATGGTTTCCATTACCGTCCAGGTTTTCAGCGTTTGCAGCTCATTGGCGCCGGTAAATTTACCGAACAACCAGAAACCGGCATCGTTGACGTGGCTGAGTACGATGGACCCGCCGGCAATACAGATAGCCAACGCGGCCAGTTGCCCGCCGCCGAGGCCCAATTGGCTGGTTACCGGTAGCACCAGGCCGACAGTGGTCAAACAGGCTACGGTGGCAGATCCTTGAATGACGCGTACCATGGCGGACAGCGCGAAAGCGGCCACGGCGATCGGCAAGCCGGTGCCGATCATGGCGTCACCCAAGGCAGGGCCAACGCCGGAATCCACCAAAATTTGTTTGAAGACGCCACCAGCGCCCGTCATCAGCAGGATAATCCCGGCAGGCTGCACCGCCGCAGAGCAGATGGCCAGCGTTTGTTCGTTGGTCATGCCGCGCGGTTTTGCCAGGCCGTAAATCACAATCAGGCAGGCGATCAAAATGGCCGTAAACGGGTGGCCAATAAACTCCAGCCACTGTTGTAACTGTGAGCCTGGCGTTACCAGACGGGCACCAATGGTCTTCATACCGACCAACACCAGTGGGCAGAGAACCAACGCCAGACTAAGGCCAAATGACGGCAAGTTGGCGGTGTTCAGCGTCGGCTCGTTTTCATCCTTCGGCATTGACCAGTTAACGTAACGGCTGATAAAGCTGCCGTATAATGGGCCTGCAATCAGCATGCCGAGGACTGCGGCGACCAGGCCGATGGCAATCATCCAGCCGAAGTCGGCCTTCATTTGTGAGGCCAGCAGCATCGGTACCGGCCCCGGCAGCAAGAATGACGCGGCGGCGGCGACGCCGGCAAACAGGGGAATGGCCAGCTTAACGATGTTGCCGTCGGTGCGGCGCGCTACGGCAAACACGATGCCGATCAGTAGCACCACGGCTACGTCAAAAAACAGCGGCAGGGCACAGATCAATCCGGCAATGCCGAGTGCGTAATGGGCTTTACTTTGGCCGAAACGTTTCAGCAAATGTGCCGCAATTTGATCGAGCGCACCGACTTCATGCAGTATCTTACCGAACATCGCGCCCAACGCGACGACAATAGCCAGGAAGCCCAGCGTATCGCCCATACCTTTCTGCATGGTATCGGCGATGCGGTCCAGCGGCATGCCGGAGAAAATACCTGCGGCAATAGACACCAGCATTAACGCGACGAAGGCGTGCATGCGCGCCTTCATCACCAAAAACAGCAGTAAAAGAACCGAGCCGACTGCAGTACCGACCAGCGTTACAGTATTCACGCGCAGACGTCCTGTGGCAGGAAGCTCTGAATGTGCTTCAGGGTATCGGCGATAACGCCTTCCAGGGGTTGGTTGATGTCGACGGACATGACGTCGCTCTCGTCGGCCCCCGGCTGTTCCAGCGCGGCAAACTGTGTCACCAGCATCTGTGGTTTAAAGAAGTGGCCATTACGGGCCGCCAGACGGGCTTCGATAATCGGGAAATCACCGTGCAAGTAGATGAACGACAAATTGCCATTACCGGCGCGCAGGCGATCGCGGTAGTGTTTTTTCAGCGCTGAACAGACGATAACCGAAACATTATTCGTGCGTTGCATGGCGAAAGCGGCGTCGTTGAGTGCGGCCAGCCAGGGGGCACGGTCGTCATCGTTGAGTGGTTCGCCAGCGGCCATTTTTAGGATGTTGCTGCGGGGGTGCAGAAAATCACCGTCGAGGAACCCGGCAGACAGCTGGCGGGCGGCGGCGGCGGCCACGGCGGACTTACCGCTGCCGGAAACGCCCATAATGACGTAAATACGGTTTTGATTATTGGTCATGGCTTAGCTCCAAAACGACACGTGGCGTTACCGCACGCTTGTTGTTACCGGTAACATGTTATCGGTAACATTGTCGGAGGAAGTTTCGCCAGTTGCAATCGCCTTTAACAGGCAGGATCGTTAACTGTGATCGGCTTCAAGTTTTTACTGGGCGAGAGAAACAGGATCGGGGCAGCGTTTTACATGCTGACAACAACGAGAAAATCATGGGCGCAGAGTTTGCGCCCAGTGCCGGGAGTTACGCTTAACGTACGCCACCATACTCCAGGCTGATTTCTTTTGCTGCGTGGATCACCAATGCGCCCAGCTCGATCACCCGGTTGTCGGTGATGCGTGACACCGGACCGGAAATAGAGATAGCGGCAAAGGCCTCGCGATGTTCATCGAAGATGCAGGCCGCCACGCAACGCAGGCCGAGTGCATGTTCTTCGTCGTCAAACGAAAAGCCTTGTTTGCGGATTTGCGCCAACCCTTCCTTCAGGTTGTGCGGTGTCAGGGTGTGCTGAGTATAGGTTTGCATACCTTTCTTATGCAGCAGTTGGGTGACCTGCTCATCCGGCAGGGTAGAAAGAAAGGCTTTGCCGGCACCGGAAGCGTGCATCGGCAGTTTTCCGCCGATTGGCGCGGACATACGCATCAGCGCGGTGCATTGAACCTGATCGATAATAATCGCCTGGTACTCACTGGTATCCAGCACGGCCAGGTTGACGGTTTCGCCGGACTCTTCCATCAGGCGGCGTAGCGTTGGGTGTACCATGGCCAAGAGATTGCGGCTCTGCAAGAAGCTGCTGCCAACGACAAAGGCATGAGAACCGAGGGTCCACAGGCCTAAATCACCGACCTGCCGTACAAATCCTTGCTGTTGCATGGTGGTGAGCAACCGATGGGTCGTAGAGTTGGGTAACCCGGCTTGTTGAGCCAGATCGGTCAACGCGACGTTGCCCTGAGCTTCAGCAATGTATTCCAATAACTTCAGGCCACGGGTTAACGACTGCACCTGGCCGGTTGCCGCACTGGCGCTCGGGGATGCAGCACGGGGCTTTTTGCCACGCTTGGCGGGAGCAGGGGTGACCATAATCCACATTCCTTTTTCCGTATGATGGAATTCATTTTCGTTTTTTGCGTATGAATTGCAAGTCGTCAATCTGCTCATCGGATCTGTTACCCGCCAACCTGAAAAACTCTCAATTGCCGTGCGCCACTTTGCCCCTACAAGCTGTGCTAGGATGGTCGATACCCGTCGTCTTTCAAGCCGCAACTTGAAATCCATAGGGTATGCAACATTTGAGTGTCGGTGAAAGAGTGTGGCCTGAAAGATAAAGGGGATCATGGGTGACTAATCGAGTAGAACAACTGCGCCAGCAGTTAGCGCAGCGCATTTTAGTGTTGGACGGCGGCATGGGCACCATGATCCAGAGCTATCGTCTGGAAGAGAGCGACTTTCGCGGTGAGCGTTTTGCCGACTGGCAGAGCGATCTGAAAGGCAATAATGACCTGCTGGTGTTGACCAAGCCCGACGTGATCACCGCCATTCACTACGGCTACCTGGAAGCCGGGGCCGACATTCTCGAAACCAATACCTTCAACTCCACTTCTATCGCGATGGCCGACTACCATATGGAGTCGCTGTCCGCCGAGATTAACTATCAGGCCGCCTGCCTGGCACGTGCCTGTGCTAATGAGTGGACTGCGCGTACGCCAGAGCAACCGCGCTATGTGGCCGGGGTACTGGGCCCGACCAACCGCACTGCCTCTATTTCTCCGAACGTTAACGATCCGGCGTTCCGTAATGTTTCTTTCGATGAACTGGTGGACGCCTACCGCGAATCGACCCGTGCGCTGGTGGAAGGCGGCGTCGATCTGATTATGATCGAAACCATCTTCGATACCCTGAACGCCAAGGCTGCCGCCTTTGCGGTGGAAACCGAATTCGAAGCCTTGGGTGTCTCGCTGCCGATCATGATTTCCGGCACCATCACCGATGCCTCCGGCCGTACCCTGTCCGGGCAGACTACCGAAGCCTTCTATAACTCGATGCGTCACGTCAAGCCGCTGAGCTTTGGTCTGAACTGCGCGTTGGGCCCGGACGAACTGCGTCAATACGTTGCCGAACTGTCGCGTATCTCGGAAAGCTACGTCACTGCGCACCCCAACGCCGGTTTACCTAATGCGTTCGGTGAATACGATCTGGACGCGCAAGAGATGGCGAAACAGGTCGGCGAGTGGGCGCAGGCCGGCTTCCTGAATATTATCGGCGGCTGCTGCGGGACCACGCCGGAGCACATCGCCGCCATGGTCAAGGCCGTGGCGGGCGTGCCGCCGCGCCAACTGCCAGAGATCCCGGTAGCTTGCCGTCTGGCGGGTCTCGAACCCTTGAACATCGACGCCAAAACGTTGTTCGTCAACGTCGGTGAGCGTACCAACGTCACCGGTTCAGCGCGCTTCAAGCGATTGATCAAAGAAGAAAAATACAGTGAAGCGCTGGCCGTTGCCCGTCAGCAGGTGGAAAGCGGCGCTCAGATTATCGATATCAACATGGATGAGGGGATGCTCGACGCCGAAGCGGCTATGGTGCGTTTCCTTAACCTGATCGCTGGCGAGCCGGACATTGCCAGGGTGCCGATCATGATCGACTCCTCCAAATGGTCAGTGATCGAAAAGGGCCTGAAGTGCATCCAGGGCAAAGGTATCGTTAACTCTATCTCGATGAAAGAGGGCGAAGAGGCCTTTATTCACCATGCTAAACTGGTACGCCGTTATGGTGCTGCCGTCGTGGTGATGGCGTTTGACGAAGTGGGTCAGGCCGATACGCGTGAGCGCAAATTCGAGATTTGTCGCCGTGCCTATAAGATTTTGACCGAGCGTGTTGGTTTCCCGCCGGAAGACATTATTTTTGACCCGAACATTTTTGCCGTCGCTACCGGTATCGAAGAGCATAACAACTATGCCGTCGACTTTATCGAAGCGTGCGCCGACATCAAAACTCACCTGCCGCATGCGATGATTTCCGGCGGCGTGTCCAACGTGTCGTTTTCATTCCGCGGCAACGATCCGGTGCGTGAAGCGATCCACGCGGTATTCCTGTACCACGCGATCCGCAATGGTATGGACATGGGGATTGTTAACGCAGGACAACTGGCGATCTACGATGATCTGACTGCCGAGCTGCGTGATGCGGTAGAAGATGTGATCCTCAACCGCCGCGACGACGGGACCGAGCGCTTGCTGGAACTGGCGGAAAAATACCGCGGCAGCAAAGACAACGACGTGGCGGTGCAGCAGGCGGAATGGCGCGGTTGGGCAGTAGAAAAACGGCTGGAATACTCGCTGGTGAAAGGTATCACCGAGTTTATCGAGCTGGATACCGAAGAAGCCCGGCAGCGGGCGGATCGTCCGATCGAAGTGATCGAAGGGCCGCTGATGGCGGGCATGAACGTGGTTGGCGATCTGTTCGGCGAAGGCAAAATGTTCCTGCCGCAGGTGGTGAAGTCCGCTCGCGTAATGAAACAGGCGGTGGCCTATCTGGAACCCTACATTGAGGCCAGCAAGCAGAAAGGCTCTACGGCGGGCAAAATCCTGCTGGCGACGGTGAAGGGCGACGTGCACGACATCGGTAAAAACATCGTTGGTGTGGTGCTGCAGTGCAACAACTACGAAATTGTCGATCTGGGCGTGATGGTGCCGACGGAGAAAATCCTGAAGACTGCGCGTGAGCAGAACGTGGACATCATCGGCTTATCCGGGTTGATCACGCCGTCGTTGGACGAGATGGTCAACGTGGCGAAAGAAATGGAGCGTCAGGGCTTCACTCTGCCGTTGCTGATCGGCGGTGCGACGACCTCCAAGGCGCATACCGCCGTCAAGATCGAGCAGAACTACAGCGGCTCGACGACTTACGTGCAGAACGCATCCCGTACCGTGGGCGTGGTGTCGGCATTGCTTTCCGACACACAGCGCGACGATTTTGTGGCGCGAACCCGTAAAGAATATGAAACCGTGCGCATTCAGCACGCACGTAAAAAACCGCGCACTCCGCCGGTTGATCTGCAGAAAGCGCGCGATAACGCCATGGTGTTGGACTGGGAAAACTATCAGCCGCCAGTACCGAAGCAGTTGGGCGTCTACCCGGTCGAAGCCAGTATCGAGACGCTGCGCCAGTACATCGACTGGACACCGTTCTTTATGACCTGGTCGCTGGCGGGTAAATATCCGCGGATTTTGGAAGATGACGTGGTGGGCGAAGAGGCCAAACGGCTGTTCGCCGACGCCAACCAGATGCTGGATATGCTGGCCGCTAATGGCAGCCTCAACCCGCGCGGTGTGTACGGGCTGTTCCCGGCGAACCGGGTTGGTGACGACGTTGAAGTGTATCGCGACGAAAATCGCGAAGAGGTGCTGGTGGTCAGCCGCCATCTGCGCCAGCAAACGGAGAAAACCGATTTCCCGAACTACTGCCTGGCAGACTTTGTCGCGCCGAAAAGCAGCGGTAAGGCTGATTACTTCGGTGCTTTTGCCGTGACGGGGGGGCTGGAGGAAGATGAGCTGGCGGCGGCCTATGATGCACAACACGATGATTACAACAAAATCATGGTGAAAGCATTGTCGGATCGCCTGGCGGAGGCGTTTGCTGAATACCTGCATGAACAGGTGCGTAAGCTGCACTGGGGTTTTGCTACCGAAGAAAACCTGAGCAATGAAGAGCTGATCCGCGAAAATTATCAGGGTATCCGTCCGGCGCCGGGTTATCCGGCCTGTCCGGAGCACACCGAAAAAGCGGAAATTTGGCGCTTGCTGGACGTTAACCGCCATACCGGTATGGTGCTGACCGAATCTTTCGCCATGTGGCCAGGGGCAGCCGTGTCTGGTTGGTATTTCAGTCATCCGCAGAGCAAGTATTTTGCGGTGGCGCAGATCCAACGCGATCAGGTAGAGGATTACGCGACGCGTAAAGGCATGAGCGTCAGTGAGGTTGAACGCTGGTTAGCGCCTAACCTTGGCTACGACGCCGACTGATTCATCTTCTCTTTGGGGGGGCGGTTCGCGCCCCTGTCATTGCGCTTCCACGTCAATGTGCAGCGCGTCGTAACGCCAATACTCCAAATCACAATCAATCACCCGGTCGTGCTGATCGCGGTTAACCCGGGTAATAAACAGCGCCGGGCTGCCGTAGGTCACTTTGAGCATTTCTGCCGCTTCCTGTGGCAGCAGTGTCGGCAGCATATCGAAACGGACTCGCCCATAACGAATCCCATAGCGCTCGGCATACAGCCCTGTGAGCGACTGGGTTAAGTCTTCGTCCAAAATACCGGCAAAGTAGGCGGGATTAAGGTAATGCTCGCAGTACAACACCGCGCGGCCGTCGATATAGCGTAGCCGACGAATACGGTAAACCTTGGTGCCAGCCGGCAAAGTGAGCTTTTGACTCAAGGCAGCGCACAGCGGCACGGTGGCGGTGTCGATAACCTCTGTATGGGCATCACGCCCCTGTTGCTGCGCCATGGCATGAAAATGACTGCGCTGTAAGGGGTTATACACCAGCCGGGGCGGCGAGATAAACCAGCCGCGCCTGACCTGACGGTAAATGACACCCTGAGCCTCCAACTGGCCGAGCGCTTCCTGCAAGGTGATGCGGGTGGTGGAGAACTGTTCGCTCAGGGTGCGCTCAGAAGGCAGCTTGCCACCGGCGTTGAATTCCCCCTCGGCGATACGGGCAGCCAGTGTCTGGCAAATGGCTGCCACGGTTGTTGTTCCTTCACTCATGCCACAGATGCCCCATTTCAGTGCGTTTATACCCGTCGACTTTCAAGCTGCAGCGTCGCTTACCCCATTGACTGACTAAAGTAAGCGCCTGGGGACGAGTGATCTGGGCGCCTGGCCGCAACTTGACGTTCATAGGGTATGCCCCGCTAAAGGTAGACCAACGACAGGCTCCGGGACGCGCTAGATGCGATAAAAATGCTGCTTTTTTAGACTGACATATAATTATCACATTCGTCCGTTAGATTGGCTTGGTTCTTGCTGGACTAGTCCAGCGCCTCTACACACTACCACCCGGAGCATCAGTTATGAAACGTTTGTGCGCTTCTGTGTTAAGCAGTGCCATTGTACTGACCAGCCAGATGAGCTGGGCCGCAGATACCGATCTGGCGGCGTTGGAGCAGGCAGCCAAGAAAGAAGGTGAAGTTAGCAGTGTCGGCATGCCGGACAGCTGGGCAAACTGGAAAGGCACCTGGCAAGACTTGTTGAGCAAATATGGCCTGAAGCATGTCGATACCGACATGAGTTCAGCGCAGGAAATCGCCAAGTTCGATGCAGAGAAGGGCAACGCCACTGCGGATATTGGTGATGTGGGCGCGGCATTCGGTCCGATTGCGGTCCAGAAAGGGGTGACGCAGCCGTACAAACCCTCCACCTGGGATCAGGTACCGGCCTGGGCGAAGGACAAAGATGGCCACTGGGCGCTGGCCTACACGGGCACCATCGCCTTTATTATCAACAAACAACAAGTAAAAGAGATCCCGCACAGTTGGGCCGATCTGCTGAAGGGCACTTATCAGGTCACTATCGGTGATGTCGGCACTGCCTCGCAGGCGGCTAGCGGCGTGCTGGCGGCTACCTATGCCATGGGCGGTAATGAGAAGAACCTGAAGCCGGGCCTGGAATTTTTCGGCAAGCTGGCCAAGGCAGGGCGTTTGAGCCTGACTAACCCCGTGATCGCCTCGCTGGAAAAAGGTGAAGTGCAGGTTGGCGTGGTATGGGACTTTAACGGTCTGAATTACCGCGATCAGATCGACAAGACCCGTTTTGAAGTGCTGATCCCGTCTGACGGCTCCATCACTTCCGGCTACACCACCATCATCAACAAGTACGCCAAGCACCCGAACGCCGCCAAGCTGGCGCGTGAATACATTTTCTCTGATGCAGGCCAGATCAACTTGGCGCGTGGTTATGCCCGACCAATCCGTGCGGAGCATCTGACGCTGCCTGACGATGTAAAAGCCAAGCTGCTGCCAGCCGAACAGTATAAAAACGCTCACCCAATCGCCGATCCGGCTGCCTGGGAACAAAGCGCGAAAACGCTGCCGCGTCAGTGGCAGGAAAATGTCATTATGTTTATGCAGCAGTGAGTTAAGCCATCATGAAAACGATCCTCGTGCTGTTGGACGGTCTGAACTACCAGGTGGCGCATGACGCTATGGGTTATCTGCAGGCCGAATGTGCGGCAGGACGTGGACGGTTGTATCAAGTGGAGAGCGAGTTACCCTCGCTCTCCCGACCGCTGTATGAATGCATCCTCACCGGCGTGCCGCCGGTGGAGAGCGGTGTCGTGCATAACCAGGTGTCGCGTTTGTCGCACCAGCAAAGCGTGTTCCACTATGCGCGTGCTGCTGGCCTGACGACCGCTGCGGCCGCCTACCATTGGTTCAGTGAGTTATATAACCGTACCCCGTTCGACGCCGCGCGCGATCGCCATACCGACGATGCTGAATTACCGATCCAGCACGGCCATTTTTATTATGACGATCGCTACCCGGATTCCCATCTGTTTGATGACGCCGAAAGCTTACGCCTCCGCCATCAACCCGACTTTTTGCTGATTCACCCGATGAACATCGACGACGCAGGCCATCGCTTTGGTCTGTCTTCACCGCAATACCGCAATTCGGCCCGCAATGCCGACGGCGTGCTGTCGCGCTATTTGGCAGGCTGGTTAGCCGACGATTATCAGGTGATGATCACCGCCGATCACGGCATGAATGATGACCGCAGCCACGGCGGTGTTTTGCCCGAAGAGCGCCAGGTGCCGCTGTTTGTCTTTGGCAGTGCATTCAGCCAGAACGATGCCAACCCGCAGCAAACCGACCTGTGTGGCACGCTGTGTGAGGTGCTGCAAGTGACACACGACAAGCCGCGTTGCCGTGCGTTGTTGGTATAAGGGCGAATAACATGAAAGCTAAGTGGATTGCCGCGCTGTGCTTGCTGCCGTTCATCCTGTTGTTCGGCGCGTTCCAAATCGCACCGCTGGTATGGATTGCGGTCAACAGTTTTTTCAGCCAGAGCAGTGGCTGGGGGCTGGGCAACTATGTTGATGTGCTGACCTCGCCGTTCTATTTGCAGGCGTTTCAGTTCTCGCTGGAGATTTCCCTCTGGTCGAGCGTTTACGGACTGCTGATTGCATTAGTTGGCAGTTACTCACTGCGCCAGCTGGGCCAGACCCGATTTCATGACTTCGTGATGTCGTTCACTAACATGACCTGCAACTTTGCGGGCGTGCCGCTGGCGTTCGCCTTTGTCATTCTGCTGGGGCTAAATGGCTGCCTGACGTTGTTACTCCGTAAATACGGTTTGATGGAGGGGTTTAACCTTTACTCCAAAACCGGGCTTATCGTGCTTTACACCTACTTCCAGATCCCGTTGGGCGTGCTGCTGCTGTACCCGGCATTCGACGCATTGCGCGAAGACTGGCGTGAATCAGCGTCGTTGCTGGGGGCCAGCCCGTGGCGCTATTGGCGACATATTGGCCTGCCCGTGCTGGCACCGGCGTTGATGGGCACCTTTGTCATTCTGCTGGCGAATGCGCTGGGCGCTTATGCCACGGTATACGCGCTGACCACCGGTAATTTCAACGTGATTCCGATCCGTATTTCGGCATTGGTCGCGGGGGATATTTCCCTTGATCCTAATCTGGCCAGTGCGCTGGCGATGCTGTTGGTGGCGATGATGGCGTTCATCACCTTGATTCACCAATGGCTATTACGTCGGAGCTACCTCAATGCACGCTCATAACGTTCTGGAGGGCCGACATGTCCCGTTTTGAAACCGGTTATCACCGCGTGGTGAGCAGCTTACTGCTGCTGATCCTGCTGTTGCCGCTGGCGGCGACGCTGATTTACGCACTGGCTACCCAATGGGGCGCCACCATCCTGCCGGACGGTTTGACCCTGAAATGGCTGGTCGCGCTATGGAGCGATCCGCGCTTCTTGCTGGCGTTGTGGCATTCGCTATTGATTTGTTTCGGCACCCTGGTGCTGGCGGTGGCAGTGATATTGCCGATGATGTTTGTTATTGCTTACTACTTCCCAAAATTGGATGCCGTGATGAACGTGCTGATTCTGCTGCCGTTCGCTGTCCCGCCGGTGGTGTCCGCGGTGGGGTTGATGCAACTGTTTGCCACCGATCCGCTGCCGTTGCTCGGAACGCCGTGGATCCTGATCGGTTGCTACTTCGCCATTGCGCTGCCGTTTATTTACCGTGCTATCAGCAACAACATGCAGGCGATTAACCTACGGGATCTGATGGATGCTGCACATCTGCTAGGTGCCAGCACCTGGCAAGCCGCACTGTTGGTGGTGCTGCCTAATCTGCGCAAGGGCGGCATGATTGCCGTTTTGCTGTCGTTCTCTTTCCTGATTGGCGAATTTGTTTTCGCCAACCTGCTGGTGGGTAGCCAATATGAAACGCTGCAGGTCTACCTCTATAACATGCGTAACGGCAGCGGCCATTTTACCAGCGCACTGGTCATTTCTTATTTCGCCGTGGTGCTGATTGTTACCTGGTTGGCGAATTTACTGAATAAAACTAAGGGTTAACCGCATGGCTTATCTCAACGTCACCCGACTTAACAAACACTACGGCCAAACCCAGGTGTTTCAAGATATCGACTTCACCGCTGAGGAAGGGGAATTTGTCACCCTGCTCGGGCCGAGCGGCTGCGGCAAATCCACGCTACTGCGCTGCCTGGCGGGGCTGACGTCAGTCGATAGCGGACAGATAGTGCTGCAAGGTCAGGATCTGGTGCCGGTGCCGCCGCAAAAACGCGGTATTGGCATGGTGTTCCAAAGCTATGCGTTGTTTCCGAACATGACTGTTGAAGGCAATGTGGCGTTTGGCCTGAAGATGCAAAAATTGGGCGGTGCGCAGATCCAACAGCGGGTGCAGGAAGTCCTGGCGTTGGTGGAGTTGACCGAGCTGGCCAAGCGTTATCCACATCAGCTTTCCGGTGGCCAGTGCCAAAGGGTGGCACTGGCGCGCTCGCTGGTGACGCGCCCGCGGTTGTTGTTGCTCGATGAGCCACTCTCGGCGCTGGATGCCAGGATCCGCAAACATCTGCGTGAACAGATCCGCCGGATCCAGCGCGAACTGAACCTGACGGCGATCTTCGTCACCCACGATCAGGAGGAGGCGTTAACGCTGTCGGATCGCATTGTGCTGATGAACAAAGGGCAAATTGTGCAAAGCGGCGATGCGGAAACCCTGTATACCCAGCCGGCCGATGTCTTCGCCGCCGGATTCATCGGCAATTACAATGTGTTAAGTGCTGAACAGGCGTCTGTTTTGACCGGCAGCGCATACCACGGTAAGGTGGCTGTTCGCCCGGAGTCCATTGGCATACTCCCGGTAGGGCAGGGAATTGCTGCGGTAATCCTGAACCACAGCCTGCTGGGCAATGTAGTACGTTATCGCGTGCAGGTGCGTGGTGTTGAGCTGCTGGTGGACGTGCTTAACCGTTCAGTCGCTGATTTGCATGCTGACGGCAGCGAAATTGGGCTACACTTAGAAACTGTTACATTACGGGAAGTTGCATGACATCGCTGCGGCATTCAATGATAACTCCAGGGTAATTCCTGCCGTTGCGTTAACCCTCCAATAGCGGTCTGCAGCCTGTTGCCGCTGTCCTGCCCTATGCACGCCTGGCAGGCAGGATAGCTTGCTATACCCGTCGCTTTTCACGCAGCAGATGTGTTGGCCGCAGGGTTTCACCCCCAGCCACTTACTTGAGTAAGCTCCTGGGGATTCACCCGTTTGCCGCCGTCCTGCAGCCCGAAATTCACAGGGTATGGATTTGATCTTTCCTGCCGGCGTTAATGGAGCGTATTTTCCGTGTTGACCCTTCTTCACCTGCTTTCCTCTGTGGCGCTGTTGGTGTGGGGCACTCACATCGTGCGCACCGGGATCATGCGGGTTTATGGCGCTAATTTGCGCCGGGTGTTGAGCGACAGCGTGGAGAGAAAACCGCTGGCGTTCGTCTCCGGCATTGGCGTAACCGCGTTGGTACAAAGTAGCAATGCCACCGCACTGCTGGTCACGTCGTTTGTCGCACAGGGACTGGTGGGGCTCACGCCGGCATTGGTTATCATGCTCGGCGCTGACGTCGGTACTGCGCTGATGGCGCGAATACTGACTTTCGATCTTTCCTGGTTGTCACCGCTGCTGATCCTGGTCGGCGTGTTCCTGTTTCTTAGCCGCAAGCAAACCCGAGTAGGTCAAATGGGCCGGGTGTGCATTGGTCTCGGGCTGATTGTCCTGGCGCTGGAGCTGATCGTCGCCGCTGCCACCCCTATCACCCAGGCAGCGGGCGTGAAGGTGCTGTTTTCATCACTGACCGGTGATGTGATGCTGGATGCCCTGACCGGTGCCTTATTCGCCATTGTCAGCTATTCCAGCCTGGCTGCGGTATTGCTGACAGCGACGCTGACGGCGTCAGGCGTGATCTCGCTGAAGGTCGCTCTGTGCCTGGTGATCGGTGCCAATCTTGGTAGCGGCCTACTGGCGGTGATCAATACCAGTGGCCAGAATGCTGCAGGGCGTCGGGTCGCGCTTGGCAGCCTGCTGTTCAAGCTGATCGGCTGCGTGCTGGTCCTGCCCTTTGTCTCTTATCTGGCCGATATCATGACCCGCCTGCCCGGAGAGAACGAAGAGTTGGTGATCTATTTTCACGTCTTTTATAACCTGATCCGTTGCCTGGTGTTAATCCCGTTGGCTGGGCCGATGGCGCGTCTGTGCGAAACGTTAATCGCGGACGTGGCTGCTGACGATCCGCGATTGCGGCCGCGACACCTTGATGCCAGTGCGCTGGACACGCCGACGTTGGCGTTGGCCAATGCGGCGCGAGAAACGTTGCGCATGGGTGACGTGGTGGAACACATGATGATTTTGCAGCGCGAAGTGCTGCACGGTAAGCAAGGACAGGATAAGGAGGTGCGGCGGCTCGACGACGATGTCGATGTGCTGTATACCGCGATCAAGCTGTATTTGGCGCAGATTCAGAAGGAGGATTTGGGCGAAGAAGATTCCCGCCGCTGGGCTGAAATCATCGAAATGGCGCTTAATCTGGAGCAAGCGGGCGACATTATCGAACGCATGGCCGGTGATGTGGGGGCGAAATCGCACGCGGCGCGGCGTGCGTTCTCAACGGAAGGCTTGGCGGAATTGGACGCATTGCATGAGCGGCTGATTGCCAATCTACGGCTCGGCCTGTCGGTGTTCCTGTCGGGTGACGTTACCAGCGCCAAGCGGTTGCGCCGTTCCAAGCATCGTTTCCGCATTTTGGACCGCCGCTATGCGCATGCACACGTTGACCGTCTGCACCAACAAAACGTACAGAGCATCGAAACCAGTTCGCTGCATCTTGGGCTGCTGGGAGATATGAAACGCCTGAACTCGCTGTTCTGTGCGGTGGCCTATAACGTGCTGGATCAGGATGAAAAGGATGATGAGCGTGAGTGGGAGGATACGCCGAGCACGCTGTAAAAAATGCCCCCGGTTTAGCCGGGGGCATGACGCCAGCTATTTACCGCAACTTACTTACCTGAAAAGACGCCAGCCTTAGCGTCGGCAGCTTGGCTATTGCCGTAGCCGCCGACCGGCGTTTCCAGGTTCACCACGCTTTTACCCGCGATCCCCAGCAGCCCGCCAGCAGACGCCGCGGCATCAAGGTGCCCACCACCCTGATAGCGATTGCCTTTCACATCCTGCTGTTCCAGCTTACCGTTACCCAGTGTTACCTCGCCTTGTTGGCTGCGGATTTCACCACCGGTCAAATGGGTCGTACCCTGTACGTTCAGCGCTACGCCATTTTTCCCGGTGATGGCAGATTTCACGCCAACGGCATCGTTGTTGACGACATCGGCGTTCACCTTGAATTGGCCTTGCAGCCCGGCGGGACCGGTCAGGCTCTCCTTGGATTTGTTGCCGAGGAAGCGAGCGCCGCGATCCCATAGCGGTGCCTTCTCTTTTTCACCCACCAGGTTTTCCGGCAGCGTAACCTTACCGCCGTCGGCCTTGCTGAAGCTGACGGCACCGGTAGTGTCCTGCTTCGGATCGAGACGACGAGCCACGCTGTTGTACTTGTCGGTGGTAGCGTCTGCGACCTTGTTGATGCCGCCCTCCAGCTTCTCCTTCACCTTACCGGCATAATGTGGCGTGCCCACTTTTGACAGTTTGGATGTGATGCTGCTGGCCGGATCGTTGGTGTGGTTCAGACCGACATCGACATTGACCTTCACGCTGCTTTCACTGTCTTTGCGGCTCTCGACGTGCAGATCGCCGCCAATGTTGCCCTGTACACTTTCAGCATTGATCTGAGCGCCGGCTAAGGTGGTATCTTTACCACTATTGAGCGTGACTTCTCCGGCATTGATTAGGCTGTTGCCCTGGGTGGTTTTTTGTAGCTTATCCACGCCGACTTTCACTCCGGCTCCCAGAGTATGGGTGTCGCTGCCGCTGGTGGTATCAATCTTGCCGTTTGTGTCTTTGTTGAACGATTGACCGCCTTTGGCGTTAGCCTTCAGCCCCAGATTCCAGTTATTTTTCTGTTCCTGGTTTTGTGCCGATTCCAGCACCACGCCGCCGTTTTTGGCGTTCAGCTCAACGTGGCTACCTTTGACCTCGGTACCTTGCAGATGCACTGCACGCTCGTCATTGCCGTTGGCAGTAATGTTCACTGCGCCGCCGCTGGCGATCTTGCCACCTTGCTGAGTCGTAGAGGACTCATCCACTTTGGCAATGTCAAATGCGCCGCCGAGGGAAATACCGCCCGCGCTCTTTTTGTCGCTATCGGTGCTGTTGCCGCCAATATCGATATTGCCGGAGAGGGTGTCGTCCTTACGCGTCTGCTGCGATTCGGCCGCTTGCAGGGCGACCTGCTTGCCTGCCTTCAACGAGATATCCCCCTGGCTGGCGACATCGCTGCCCTGCAGCGTCAGACTGCGGCCGGCATCCAGTTCTACCCCCTGTTTGCCGGTGATGTTGCTGACTTGCGCGCTGCTGCTGTCGCTTTCCCCTTTGCTGTGACTACCGCCAAGCCCAACACCGACGTTTTTGGTTTCCGGCGTGGAGCCGCCTTTGGCTGATACTTTGACATTAAAGCCGCTGTGGCTTTCATGGCTGCGATCGGTGGCTTGCTCAAAACGGATGTCGCCACCCTCCGCTTTTACCTTGGCTTTTCCCTTACCGGCATCCAGCGAGGTGCCCTGATACACCGCGTCCTGCTTGACCTTAACGTCGATGCCGTTAGCCGCGGTGATGCTGCCGGTGACTGCTTGGCTGCCGTTACTTTCGCTGTGCTTGTTACCCCCTTCACCTTTGGCATCGACGGTCAGATCGCTGCCGGTGGTGGTATAAACGCGTACGCCTGCGCTACCGCGGGTTTCGCTGCTGCTTTCCTGCTGGCTGTTTTGCGCCGCTTCGCTGTGGTGGCTGTCTGCCGCAAGCGTCACGCCGCCTTGGGTCGCCTGGTATTTCGTTCCGTTGTCCTGCAGCTTACCGGTGGTTTTGACATCAATTTCCCCGGCGGTGATGCTGTTGACCACGGCCTGCGAGCTGCTGCTACGCTTCTCGCTGCTGCCGCCATTGGCACCAATATCCAGTCCGACATTCGGCGCGCCGATGGTGCCAATATCGTTAATCACGCCGTTAGCGTCCAATTTGGCGACTTTCCCGACGGCACGTTCAACCGGGCGGGTGACAGCGCTGTAATCCACGTTGGCGCCGATGTCTACGCCGACGTCGGTTTTGCGGGTGTTGCTGCTTTCGCTGTTGACGGCGGCCAGATGGTCAACACTGTTGGCATTTTCATGATACTTACCGCCAACCTGGTGTTGAGCGCCTTGCTGGGTCAGTTTGTCTTTGGCATTAATCGTCAGATTGCCCGCAATGTCGCTGCCAGAAACCACGGCTTTGCTGCTTTGGGCGTGCGTTTTGCTGTTCTCGTAACCGCCTTCAATACCAGAACCGACTTTGTCGATGCCGCCGGTGTAGTAAAACCCGCCGCCGATTTTGGTGTGCTCGGTATCGCTGGTGGTTTTGTTTTCGGCTGCGAGGAAGGCGACATTGTTGCCGCTGATGCTGGCATCGTCTTGTGTGGTCACCAGTTTAGATCCGCTGAAGATGACGTCTTTGTCCGCTTTCAGCGCTACGCTGCCGCCGCTCAACGTCGAGCTCTGTTGCTCGCTGCGGGTCGTTTTTTCACTGTCGCTGGTATGTTCGATGCGGAAACCGGCGCGGTATTGCTTATCGCTTTTCTCGTTGGCATAGCCGTTGATGGCGAGCGCGGTTTTTTGTTCATCGATGCGTTGCTGCTGCTCCCCGCTACTGACGTTGATATTGCCGCCAGCGTTGATATCCAGCTTACCGGTGCTGGTCACCTTGCTGCCTACCACATCGGTGTCCCGTTTGCTGACCAATTGCAGGTTGGTATCGGAAACCAGTTCACTGGCGGTGGATTTTTGGTGGCTATTATTGGACTTCTGCGAGCTGCTGGTAATGTTGAAGGCCGTGCCGGTGCGGGCATCAACCTTGTCAACGGTGGTGCTGAGGG
This sequence comes from Serratia sp. NPDC087055, assembly GCF_044900985.1. Lineage (NCBI taxonomy): Bacteria > Pseudomonadati > Pseudomonadota > Gammaproteobacteria > Enterobacterales > Yersiniaceae > Serratia > Serratia sp. NPDC087055. The sequence goes on along the minus strand of NZ_JBJDOG010000003.1, from coordinate 411,958 downwards.
CGTTATCGATCCGCAGGCCGCCAGCGGTGGCTTCGACAAAGCCGCCTTGTTTGCCTCGCACTTTACTGCCGGTAATGGTTACGCCCTGGTGACCGTTCAGTCGCAGAGTACCGTCGGCGGTCAGTTCGGAGGCGTTGTTGACTTCGTGGCGGTTGCTGTTGTCTTGATCACTGCCGCCACCGATACCACCCCATGAGGTTTTATTGTCGCGAACGGCCTTCGCGTTGGCGGTTTTTTGTACACCTATGGTGATGCGTTCGTTGGCGTTCGCCGTCAGGTTGCGCCCCGCGTGTACTTTGGCACCCTGCGTCCCCAACGTGTTGCCGGCCGTCAGCGTCAGGTCGCCACCGGCCTGCAAGTCGCTGGCCTTCAGGTTTTCGGTTTCGTTGCTGTTGCTCCAACTGCCGGTGCGCAGGCTGGAGGTATGGTTACGTTGATACCCCCGTTCGCTGGTTTTATCCCGTTCGATCAACCCGCTGAGCTGTACATCGCGCTTGGCTTCGATGTTTAGCGCGTCACCCGCCGTAACACTGGCGCCAAGCAGCTTTACATCCTGTGTGGTGGCGCTCAGCGTGGCATTCTTGCTGGCGTTGATGCTGCTGCCCGCTTGTTGATGCTGCTCATTTTCACGGGTGACATCGTACTGCCAGGAGTAGAACCATTGATCGTTGGTGTGGCCCTGAGTCTGCTTTAATTGCTGACCGTCAAGCGTCAGGCTGGCACCTTGCAGCTTGATCTCTTCGCCGCGAATGTCGGTCGCGGTCAGGTGGTTGTTGTTATTGGCCACCAGGCTGATGTTTTTGCCTTTGAGTTCAGTACGGGTCAGTTGTTGGCCCGTGCTGCGGTCATTGATGTAGATGCCGCCCCGGTAGTTTTGGTAGTTCTCTCCGCTGTTGCGGTTACTGCTCACGTCACGAATCTGGCTTTCTGCGCGGATGTTGTCGGCTTTAACCCGGATCTCGTCGTCACCTTGCAGCTTGCCAGCCAGCTTCACGCCGCTGCCGGCTGCCGTGTTGATGATGTTGATACGTCCGGCTTGCATACTGCCAAGATAGTAGCTGTCCAGCGCGCTGACCGGTTGTGTGCTGCTGAGCACCTGCGCATCGCGCGATACGCGGTTATGTCCGCTAATGGCGTTGATATCGGACACCCTTTTTCCGCTTTTTTTATCGAATGCCGGGGTGACGATGACCTCGCCGCGACTGTCGATGCGTGGGGCGATCAAATCCAGTACGCCGCCGGCGTTCAGTTTGCCGTCCAGACTCAGGGTATTGCGATTAGCCAGCGTGCTGTAACCCTGCAGCATGCCGTTTTCCACCAGCGGATTACCCACCACCAGTGAGGAACGGCTGGTATTGATGAAGCCGCAACCACTGCAGCTGATCCCATTCGGGTTGGCCAACACATAGTCGGCTGCCATGCCAAAGATTTCTTGCTGACCGTGTAACAGCGACGGGTTGCGGCTGATCACTTCATTAAGGATCACGCTAGCCGCTTGGTTATTCAGGTTGGGGTTGGCACCCAATTGGCCCGCCAGTTGAGACAATCCGGCGTCGAGCGAGTTATTCAGCACTGCGCCGGGTTGGTTGACGTTGAAATCCTGATATTGGTTGTGCGACAGCCCGTGATCGTTGGGCGTCACAATATTGACCACCTGCGCGCCGTTACCCGCGGTGGAAACACCCGGACCGTTAGCGCCGTTGGCCGCAACGATCTCACCGGCATATGCGGTACCGAGTGAGGCGAAAATGATCGCCAGTGAGGCGGCCAACTTACCTGCCGCTGAAAGCCTGAAATTATTATTTTTCATCCATGTATCTCCATATATCACTGTGTTACTGCAAAACTACTGATTAAAATGTGTACGAAAAACGTGCCAGCACCTGGATGGGATCGTCAGGCATTGCGTGGCTGGACAATAACCAACCACGGCTGGCTTCGACGTCGAGCGTTGCTCGCTGATAACGCAGGGTGGCACCGGCGCTCAATCCGGCGCTGCTTTGCCAGCCCGAAGGCCGATTGTCACGGGGGAGCACCCGGCCGACGTCGCCGCCGATACGTGGGGTAAGCGTGCTTTGACCCAGGTTGAAGTGACGAGACAGGGTATTTTGCAGATACCAGCCGTTATCACCGGACAGCGTGCTGCGGCTGAAGCCACGGACTGCGCTACGATCTGTCAGGCTGAGCCATTCCACACCGGGTAAACGATCGCGGCTGTATTGTCCGTATAGCAGGTGACTCAGTTGATAATGGGAGCCTGCCAACGTGAAACGTTGAGTGAGATTGGCGAACAGCTTGGCTTTGGTGAATTGGGCATCGGGCTGATTGGCGCCGTTGGGACGATCTGCGCCAAACCAAGGCAATCCTTGCTCTACGCTAAGGTTGGCGCTGATCAGGCCGCTGGGTAGGATTTGCAGGTGGTTGACCCCGAGTTCAAACAGACTGAGCGTCGGACTACCGAGGTTGATACGGGCGGTGTCAAAATAGTTGGCAATACGCTTATGGGTCAGTTGGCCGCTCAGCGCGTTAATCTGATCGCGATCGCGGTAGAACACATAATCGCTGCGCAGGCCATATTGTTGGGTCTGGCCATGCAGTTTATAGCTGTTGAACACCAGCTGTTGGCGATTCAGGTATTGTGAATAGCTGGCAAAGCCGCTGAAGGTAAAAGCACCGTAAGGCAGGGAATAGAGCAGGGTATAGGCGCGATTATAACGCTGCGACGGATCTTTCAGCGTACCGGCAACGTTAAGGCTGACGAAGTCGGACAGGCCGAACGGGCTGTCTAGCGTTGCCGTACTACGGGCTAACCACTGACCGGTATTTTTTTGACCATAATTGTCCAGTGTGGCAGACAACAGCCAGGGCTTGGTATGTTGGTTGTGCAACCGAATAATTGATCCACCGGTTTGGCTGCCCGGTAATATATCCAATCGGGTTTTGTTCGATTGCAAACGATTGGCTTGATCCAATCCCTGATCAAGCTGGGTTAATTTCAGGGGTTGCCCTTCCAATCCAGGGAATAATAATTGGCTATTGACCCAGCGATCGCTGCCTTCTATTTTCTCGATGAATCCTTCTGTGACCCGTAGCCCTAATTCTCCCTCAGCATTGGGACGAATAAATTGTACGCGGGCAGTGATATAGCCTTTATCAAGGTATAAACGGGTTAATTCACGCGTCAGCAGGTTGATGTCATTACTGCTGATACAACGCTGTGGTAATGCGGTCAACGCTGCCAAATCTTTCTCTGACAGCAAGGTAATACCCTGCAGGTACACTCCACCGATTGGCAAACATTGGGCCGATCGCGGCAGCGCGGGGACAGCAGGCTCTGGCTCTGCCAGTAATTGCTGCTGTTTAAGCTGTTGGTAGCGTAGTTGTTCTATCTGTTGATTCACCTCACGCGTACTGTCTTGCAGGGCACGGCGTGATTCACCCATCGGCGAGAAATGTTCCATTTCCGGCAGGGAAGCGGCAGGGAGTGCGGTACTGAACAGCAGCGCCAAAGCAGCGGTTTTTTTTATCATTGTAATCCATTATGAGAAGCCGCAGAGCGGCCTGCTCAATCCATGAGGTCAATAAACGGACGGCCAGCGTCCAGCCCGAGACAGCGAGTGACGATCACATTGCGGGGTTCTTTTTTGCTTGTGGCAAATAAGAATGTGGGTTTTTATATTTCTAAATAATAATTAGTCTGCTTGTTTTTTATTTTTATAAATCTGTGTTTATTACTCATAAGGAGGTAATTAAAAAAGTAAATTAATCGTTATTTACCGTTCCCGTCGTTATAAACGGTTATCGGCAGCATTAAGAAGAATCTGAATTTTTATTTATCGGTGCGATAATAGAGGATGGGGATAATTCTGACAATCCGACCAGTGGAAATACGAAATTTCGTAGGAAGATGGACGCAGTCATTGAACTGCGTCCCGACGTGAAGTTATTTTTTGTTGATCGGCCGACCGGACCAGTAACCTGCCAACAGCGAACCGGACAGGTTATGCCACACAGAGAACAGAGCTCCCGGCAGTGCAGCCAGCGGTGAGAAGTAGATTTTGCCCAGCGTGGCAGCCAACCCGGAGTTTTGCATACCCACCTCAATCGCCAGTGTACGGCAGGTGGACTCATCAAAGCCGAATAGCTTACCGCCCCAATAACCGCTCAGTAACCCGATCGCGTTATGCAGGATCACCGCGATGATCACGACCAGCCCAACCGAAGCAATGTGGCTCTGGCTACCGGCCACCACAGCGCTGATGATGGCCAAAATGCAGATCATAGAAAGCGCAGGCAGGATCGGCTCAATGCGTTTGACTGTTTTGGTAAAGGTGTGATGGACGATCAACCCCAGACCGATAGGGATCACCACGATCTGCAGAATACTGAGCAGCATCCCCATGACGTCGACGCTGATCTCGGTATCGACATACAGACGGGTCAGCAGTGGCGTGGCGAATACGCCTACCAGCGTGGAAACCGCCGAGATGGTCACGGACAGCGCCACATCACCTTTTGCAAGATAGATCATCACGTTGGAGGCGGTCCCGCTGGCGACGCTGCCGACCAGCACCATGCCGGCGGAAAGATCCGGTGGCATATGAAACAGCATTGCCAGTAACCAGGCCGCCAGCGGCATGATCAGGTAATGCAGGAAGATCCCCGCCGCCACGGGACCAGGACGAGATAATACGCGCTTAAAGTCATCCAGCCGCAGCGTGACGCCCATGGCGAACATGATCAGCATCAGCAATGGGCTGACGTAGGGGCCGATCCCGGTAAAGGTGGTGGGTGTGAAGTAGGCCGCGACGGCGAGCAGCACCGCCCACAGGGGGAATAATCGGGTAAATTTTGCCAGCATGAATGCGCTTTTCCTTCAATAGGCTATCTTACTTGCCATTTTGAGTCCGGGCAGTGCTCGGAATCCTTACGTACTTTGTGTACGTTCCGGTTCCCGTGCGCTGGCCGAACCCAAACTGGCTACGACGATATACGCCTATTGGCGCAGATATTATTAAAATTATTCGAACAGATTGTGATGCAGGGTGCGTACGACTTGCTCAGCGTCGTTACCCGGCACCAGGAAGCACAGGTTATAGCTGCTGGCACCGTAGCAAATCATGCGGATATTGAACGGGTCGAGCACGCCGAACACCTCTTTACCCACGCCGCAAGCCTGGGAAAGCTTATTGCCGATCAACGCCACCAGAGCCAGATTCTCTTCCACTTCCACCCGGCACAGCGACGATAGCTCTGTCAGCAGTGAGGTCGTTAACAGGCTGCCGCCCGTGGAGGTTGAACCCGTTGTATCCATGGTCAGCGCGACGCTGACTTCGGAAGTGGTAATCAAGTCTACCGAGATATTGTGGCGTGCCAGAATGTTGAACACTTCGGCCAGAAAGCCGCGTGCGTGCAGCATGTTAAGGCTGTGCAGCGTCAGCAGGGTTTGTTTACGGCGCAGCGCCAATGCACGAAAGAGCGGTGGGTTCTCGGTGGTGTTGCACACCAGGGTACCCCCGGCGGAAGGGTCTTTACTCGAGCCGACAAACACGGGGATATCGCTGCGTACCGCAGGCAATAGGGTGGCTGGGTGCAAAACTTTTGCACCAAAGGTCGCCATTTCTGCCGCTTCTTCGAAACCGATTTTATCAATACGCTTCGCTGCGGGTACTACGCGTGGATCGGTGGTGTAGATGCCCGGTACGTCGGTCCAGATATCCACGCGACTGACGCTCAGCGCTTCACCCAACAGTGCTGCAGTGTAATCGCTGCCGCCACGGCCCAGCGTCGTTGTGCGGCCTTTGGGCTCACTGCCGATAAAGCCTTGAGTAACCACTAAAGCTTCCTGCAGGCGTGGCTTGAGTAACGTTTGGGCTAATTGACTCAGCGCTGCGCTATCCGGTGTGGCACGCCCGAAATGGTCATCGGTGTGCATGACTTTACGGACGTCAAACCATTCCGCCTGTACGTTGCGAGCGCGAAGGATCTCAACGAAGAGCAGGGTAGACATTAATTCGCCGTGGCTGACCAGTTCGTCGGTCAGTGCCGTTGAGGTCGCCAGCGCCGCGGCCTCAGACAGCATGGCGATGTTCTCCAGCATGCGGTCGATTTCATCGCGGATCACGTCCGGATTGTCGAGGCGATCAAGAATGGCGTATTGAATTCGGCGAATTTCATCGAGCTGATAGTTGCGCTTGTCGGCATCACTGCCTTCGGCCAGAGCCACCAACAGATTGGTGACGCCCGCGGACGCGGACAAGACCACCAGACGCACGGCCGGATTGGATAGCACGACGTCGGCGCTGCGATTCATGGCTTCATAATCAGCAACGCTGGTGCCGCCGAATTTGGCGACAACGGTGGAATTCTGGGGTGCTGCTTGGTTCATGTAAAAACCTCGTGTCAGGGTGGCTCTATTCAGAGAGCGCTTTTTTCGTAGCCTTGGCACAAGGGAGGAGCGATAAACAGGGGGCAGGCGTAGAGGTTAACGCTACGATACACCCAGAAGCGCCCCACCTTGCTGACTGCCCTTACGGACAATCCCTGGTGACAACTCAGGGGATTCAGCCCCTGTAGCCGATATGATGAATGCCGCGCATCACCTTACCTCGGCGTCGCTCCCCCTCAAGCGTCGTCATTGGAGAACGGCTCCTCTGACACTCTACCTGGGCGACGCACCTCTTCTGGCTTGCACACGGGATGTGCAAGTAGGCTGTTAGGAATAGCCGGTAATCGCGCTGCTGTCAACGTCCAGACGTTGAGGGATTTTCATCTTGTACCAGCGCAATCAGCGTACAGGGTATCGCCGGGACGAAACCGGTGCCTATCGGCTGCAACGTGCCGTCTTCCCGCTGACTGAATAACGGAATAACACCCTGATGTTTTTCAAGATATTCCAACCAGCCAAAGTTCTCGTTCAGCTTGGTGGCCTTGATGGTGGCACCCTGGGCGATCAGACTGCTTAACCGGCCGTAAGTGGCCTCTTGGTTAAACAAAACTTCATGCCGACGGAAGCGTGAGCTTTCGCCACTGTTGCCGCGGCCTTTCAGCGGGGCGCCGGAGCGGATAGCAAACACCTGCCCGTCGCCAAAAATATGGCCGAAGTGATAGACCGCCAGTGCATTCTGATGGCGGTTGGGCGACAGTGCCAACACCTGCGCGGTATCGCTGAGATCAAGGAAGTTTTCGGCGTGTTCGGAGTAAGCATGTCCATAATACGCGGGAATGCCGTCCATTCGTGCCTGGCGGTAATATTCCCAGCTACTGTCGGTGACAATGACCGGGATATTCATTTTCATCAGCGCCTGCGCCAGCATGCGTGCCACGCTATTGGCTCCGACGATCAGCACCCCACGGGGTTTTTGTTGCTGTACCCGCAACCAGCGCGCCATCATGCCGCTGGTCAGGCTTTGCAACACCACGGTACCAATGATAACGGCGAACACCACCGTGACCAGACGATCGGCGCCGGGGTAGCCGCTGCGTTGCAATGTCAGGGCGAACAATGAACTTACCGCTGCGGCGACGATGCCGCGTGGGGCGATCCAGCACAGCAGAAGACGATCGCGCCAGTGCAAGGACGAGCGCCAGGTTGATACCGCAATACACAGTGGGCGCGCGATAAACTGCACCACCAGAAGCAGACCCAGCAGCGGCCAGCCCATATTCCACAGTGCCTGGATATCAAGCCGCGCGGCCAAAATGATAAACAGCGCCGAAATCAGGATTGCCGACAGTTCTTCTTTGAAGGCCAATATGTCACTGGTATCCACATCGCGCATATTGGCCAGCCAGATGCCCATCACCGTAACGGTCAGCAGACCGGATTCGTCAGCGATGGCGTTAGACACGCCAAAAGCGGTAAGCATAATGGCCAATACTGCAAGGTTTTGCAGGTAGCGTGGCAGCCAAACACGGCGGAGTGCAAGGCCCAACAGGTAACCGAACAATGCGCCAGCGACCATGCCGACAGCGGCGGTAATGCCCAGCGTGTAGAACAGGTGGGTATAGGATTCCGAATGCTGCTTCAGCACGATAAATTCAAACACCAGCAGCGTAAAGATGGCGCCGACCGGGTCGATCACGATGCCTTCCCAGCGCAGCACCTGATTGATATTGGCATTTGGCCGCACGACGCGCATCAGCGGGGCAATGACGGTTGGACCGGTGACGACGGTGACTGCGCCGATCAGCGCCGCCAGCTCCGGCGGAAAGTCGAGCAGCCACCAGCAGGCTACGCCGATCACCAGGAAGGTCATCAGCATACCGATGGTGACCAAATTGCGCACCACGCCGCCGAGACCGCGTATCTCCTCGACGCGTAGCGTCAGCGCGCCTTCAAACAGAATAATGGCGACCGACAGCGACACCAGCGGGAACAGAAGATCGCCGAACAATGCATCCGGTTGAACCAGATGGACCACGGGGCCTAACACAATGCCAAATACCAACAGTGGCAAAATAGCCGGCAGGCGCAACACCCAGGCGACCCACTGCGCCAGCAGCGAGCTCAATCCAATAACCACCAACATCAATGGGGCAGATAATTCCATAATCATGTCCTTCGTCTTTCAAACTACAGCCTGGTTGGCCGCGCATCCTTAGCCTAATTACGTCAATGACGTGGTGATAATCTGCCACAGTTTAGTGACAGTTAAGTAACCCTGATAACAGGCTATTATCCAAAAGTATAGGGGAAGAGCTGAAACGATGCGGCTGGGTTTAACAGTTAGCACCTATCGCAAGAAAAGAGATCATAATCACAGTCGAACAGGCTACAATCGGACAACCACGTCACATTTATTCTCAAGCCTAAGAGTGTTGCTATGAAAAATATCAATCCTAGTCAAACCGCTGCTTGGCAAGCCCTGCAGCAACATTTTGAACAGATGAAAGACGTACAGATCGGCGATCTGTTTGCTCAGGACAGTGAGCGTTTCTCCAAGTTTTCCGCTACCTTCGACGATCAGATGCTGGTGGATTACTCTAAAAACCGCATGACCGCGGAAACCCTGGAGAAGCTGCAGGCACTGGCGAAAGAGACCGATCTGCAAAGTGCGATCGCGTCCATGTTTGCCGGTGAGAAAATTAACCGCACCGAAGACCGTGCGGTGCTGCATGTTGCCTTGCGCAACCGTAGCAACAGCCCGATTATCGTTGACGGCAAAGATGTGATGCCGGAAGTGAACGCGGTGCTGGCTAAAATGAAACAGTTCTGCGACCGCGTGATTGGCGGTGACTGGAAAGGTTACACCGGCAAAGCCATTACCGACGTGGTGAACATCGGTATCGGTGGTTCTGATCTCGGCCCTTATATGGTGACCGAGGCACTGCGCCCGTACAAAAACCACCTGAATATGCACTTTGTTTCTAACGTTGACGGGACTCATATCGCCGAAACGCTCAAGGCGCTGAATCCGGAAACGACGCTGTTCCTGGTGGCATCCAAAACCTTCACCACGCAAGAAACCATGACCAACGCCCACAGCGCGCGCGACTGGTTCCTGAGCACTGCGGGCGATCAAAAACACGTGGCGAAGCATTTCGCGGCGCTGTCCACCAACGGCAAGGCCGTCGGTGAGTTCGGTATCGATACTGCCAACATGTTCGAATTCTGGGACTGGGTCGGTGGCCGTTATTCCCTGTGGTCGGCAATTGGTCTGTCGATTGCACTGTCAGTGGGTTACGAGAACTTCGAACAGCTGCTGAGCGGCGCGCATGCGATGGACAAACACTTTGCACAAACCCCGGCAGAGAAAAACCTGCCGGTGCTGCTGGCGCTGATTGGTATCTGGTACAACAATTTCTTCGGTGCAGAAACCGAAGCCATTCTGCCGTATGACCAGTACATGCACCGTTTTTCTGCTTATTTCCAGCAGGGCAATATGGAGTCTAACGGTAAATATGTCGATCGTAATGGCAACCCAGTGGATTACCAGACCGGTCCTATCATCTGGGGCGAGCCAGGCACCAATGGCCAACATGCGTTTTATCAGCTGATTCATCAGGGGACAAAACTGGTGCCTTGCGACTTTATCGCGCCGGCCATCAGCCACAACCCGCTGAGCGACCACCACGCCAAACTGCTGTCGAATTTCTTCGCACAGACCGAAGCCCTGGCGTTTGGTAAATCGCTGGACGTGGTAGAAGAAGAGTTCGCGGCCCAAGGCAAAACGCCGGAAGAGGTTAAACACGTTGCACCGTTCAAGGTGTTTGAAGGCAACCGCCCAACCAACTCCATCCTGCTGCGTGAAATCACGCCGTTCAGCCTGGGGAGCCTGATTGCGCTGTATGAGCACAAGATCTTCACCCAGGGCGCGATCCTGAACATCTTCACCTTCGACCAGTGGGGTGTTGAGCTGGGCAAACAATTGGCAAACCGCATTTTGCCAGAACTGGCAGGTGACGAAGCGGTAAGCAGCCATGACAGCTCAACCAATGCGCTGATCAACCGCTTCAAAGCATGGCGTTAAACACCATTTGAATTGATGCCAATAAAAAACCCGCCGCGGCGGGTTTTTTTTACGTCTGAAGGATTACAGATTGATGGGTACTTCGAAACTGATACCTGCACCTACGTCATCGGCGGTGCTGGCATGGCTATTGGTGTACCACAGGCTGGTATCAAACTTGACCTCGGAGGGCAAGGTATAGCCCCAGCCGAGCTGAATGCCTTTCAGCGTGTCAGATTTCGGGAATGCCTGGTTAATTGACTGGCTGTTCGGGTTCACCTTGGCGTACACCAGACGGGTACTCCAGCGTTGGCTGTCGTCCAGTACCAGCTCTACCCGGCCTGACAGCATTTGGCCGTCACCGCCCATTGCATGGCCCAGTGGGTAACCTTGCTGGTAGTAGCCGCCTTTATAGGTGTAGTGGGTGTATACATAGTTTTTACGGCTCATGTCGGAGCGGGTATCAGCCCCTTCGATGGACCAGTTGATGGTGGTCGTGCCCCATTCCGGGTGGCCTTCCAAGCCCAGCAGGTAGGTATTTTGTGAAGGCAGGAAGCCTGCTTCATCTTCACCGACTAACTGACCGTACAGGCTGACAGGCAGGCCAATCAGCGGTTGCATTTTCAGCTTGAAGTCAAAGCCCGCAAGCTGGTTACCGGGATCGTTGCCTTGGCCTGAGTCATCGTTGTCCTTGCCAGTAAAAGCATCCCAGAAAGAGCTAAAGGACTGTGGTCGACCGCTGCCACCCCATTGCATGATGCGCGAAGCGCCCAACTCAAGGAAGTTGGTCGGCATCATGGTAAAGCGACCACCAATCAACTTGGTATCGGGTACGGAAGAGTACTGTGACAGCTGGCCGGCGGTAATCTGGTACTGCCAACGGCCAATCCAGGACAGCCAAGGGGTTTCAAACGGCGATTGGTCGGCGCGTTGCAGCATGAAACCGGCGACGGGACGGGCTGCGTCTGAACGGATCAAGCTGCCGTCATAACCTGGGCCCCACCACTGGGACACTTCACCGAAGGACAACCACTGGTTCCAGATTTTCACTGCGCCGTAGGAGCCGTTCAGGTTAAATTTGGAACCGTCACTGACGCGTTGGTCGCCTTCGACAGAGCCTTGAACGCGTACGTCCCAGAACTCACCGTTGGCACCCGCGCCAATAGTCAGGCGGTCATCGGCATATTCGTTTTGACCAAAGCCCTGTGGCGTGCCGGGTTTGTCGGTCGAGGCGTAACCACTGACACGAATATTGGCCTTGAGGGCATCAACCCGGCGTTGAACACGGTCGATGACATTTTTCTCGGTATTGGTAACCGGTTTGGCTTGCGAGATAACCGAGCTGATCTCTTCCTGGCTCAGCGGCCAAGTGGACAAGCTAACGTTAATGACACCACGGTCGGACAACCAGGCCAGGTCGTTACGCAGATCGTTATCAGGAGTGACCAAGCCGGCGGCGTGACCGGTCAATGCACAGGTAAACAGGCCCGCCGCGACCAGTCCATTAAGTTTAGCGCGCATAAATATTCCCTTGTTAATTCAAGTTGTTTGTTTTATGTAAAGTTCTATGACCCATGATAGTGGACATTTCAATTTGCTACAAATATATCCCTATGAAACATTTTCTTTTAACTAATTGAATAGTATTTATTTTTTTATGATTCTGAAGAGATATTAATTTTTAAGATAATGCCTATGTTAGGATCCGCGGATAATTTTAATGGTATTTATGGGGAACAATTATGGCAAAAACCTCCCGCTCCGTAATGGTGGCCAAAGGGCTGCAACGGGTGCTGAACGTTGGGCTGCTGCTGCTGGCGGCGATCCTGATCGTCTTTCTGGTGAAAGAAACCATTCATTTGGCGAAGGTTTTGTTTGTAAACAACGAGGAATCGACGTCCTATCTGCTGATTGAAGGGATTGTGATTTACTTCCTTTACTTTGAATTTATCGCCTTGATTGTGAAGTATTTTGAGTCGGGCTATCACTTCCCGTTACGCTACTTTATTTATATCGGCATCACTGCCATCATCCGGCTGATCATTGTGGATCATGAAAACCCAATAGATACGTTAATTTATTCCGCCGCGATATTGTTGCTGGTGGTGACGCTGTATCTGGCCAATACCGACCGCTTAAAGCGCGAATAAATATTCTTCATACTTGAAGCAGCAGCGTTAGCTACCGGTGTGTACCCCCGTCACCTATCAGAGTAATCTCCTGGGGATTTATCCGCTTGCTGCCTTGTTGCAACGCCCATTATTTTGGCGGTTCCATAAAAATGGCGGCCCGTTGGGGCCGCCGAAGACACAGGTATTGATCGGAAAAAACTGAAGTACATCAAACGTATTGCAGCGGCACAAACTTAACCTTTCACCCCACCGGCCGTCAGGCCTCCCACCAACCAGCGCTGTGCCAGCAGGAATACGGCGGTAATCGGGATGGCCGACAGTACCGCCGCAGCGGCAAAGTCGCCCCACAAATAGTTTTGCGGGTTGAGATATTGCTGCATGCCCACCGCCAGCGTGTAGCTGTTGACGTCACGCAGCAGCAGCGAGGCGACCGGTACTTCGGTGATCGCAGCGATAAACGACAGAATAAACACCACCGCCAGAATCGGTACCGACAGCGGTAACAGCACCAGGCGGAAGGCCTGCCACGGACTGGCACCGTCCAGTGCCGCCGCTTCTTCCAGCGAGTTGTCGATAGTTTCGAAATAGCCCTTGATGGTCCAGACGTGCAGCGCAATGCCGCCCATATAGGCGAAGATCACCCCACCGTGGGTGTTCAGACCGATAAACGGGATGTATTGGCCCAGACGATCGAACAGGGCATACAACGCCACCAATGACAGTACCGCCGGGAACATCTGGAAAATCAGCATGCTTTTCAGCAGTGTACTCTTGCCGCGAAAACGCATGCGGGCAAACGCGTAGGCGCAGGTAGTGGACAGCGTGACGATGCCGATGGCGGTGATCACTGCGATCTTGATCGAATTCCACAACCACAGCAGGACCGGGAACGGTGGCGGGGTGACGCTGCCGTCGGCGTGGGTCACGCTCATGCCGAGCGCCAACCGCCAGTGGTCCCATGAAATCTGTTCCGGTATCAGGCTGCCGGTGGCGAAGTTGCCGGAGCGCAGCGAGATAGTGACCACCATCAGTAGCGGGAACATGATCAGGGCGATAAAACACAGCATCAGAGTATGGGTCATCCACAGGCGCAAGCGCTGGGATTTGGGTTGGACCATGGCCATTATTTTTCTCCCTAGTCGAAGTTCATCTTGCTGGCTTTAAGATTCAGGATCGCCAGGGCGCCCACCAGCAGGAAGATCAGTGTGGCAATGGCGGCTGCCAGCCCGAAGTCCTGCCCGCCGCCGCCTTCGAAGGCGATACGGTAGGTATAGCTGACCAACAGGTCGGTATAGCCGGCCGGTGTGGTGGTACCAATCATGTCAGGCCCGCCGTTGGTCAACAGTTGAATCAAGACAAAGTTATTAAAGTTGAAGGCAAAGCTGGCGATCATCAGTGGGGTCAGCGGTTTGATCAGCAGAGGCAACGTGATACGGAAAAAGTTCTGCATCGGGGTCGCGCCGTCCATTGCCGAAGCCTCGTACAAATCGTCTGGAATCGCCTTCAGCAGCCCCATACACAGGATCATCATGTAGGGATAGCCCAACCAGGTATTGACGATCAAAATCATGCTTTTGGCCGTGATGGGGTCACTGAACCAGGCCGGTTTAATACCAAACAGATGGCTGAGCATCATGTTGATCTCACCAAAGCTTTGGTTAAACAACCCCTTGAAAATCAGTATCGAAATAAACGACGGCACCGCGTAGGGCAGTATCAGCATCACGCGATACACCGCTTTGCCTTTCAGCGCCTCCCACTGCACCACACAGGCCAAAACCATGCCTACAGCAACAGTGAGGATTACGGTCATCACCGAGAACACGATGGTCCAGATAAAGATCGACACGAAGGGTTTCTTGATGCCTTCGTCCTGTAGGACGCGCAGGAAGTTTTTCCAGCCGATGGTGACGGTGTACCCTGGGCTGAGCGTCTCCTTGGCCCAGTTTCCGTCAGCATTTATGGCTTGATAGAAGCCAATGTCCGGGTTCGGTCGGTATTGAATATGGGTTTGTTGGTCGGTCAGCGTATTGCTGCCCTTATCCAGCGCATAAAGCGGGGAGGTGCCGGAAAATTGGCGCAGGGAACTCATGCGCAATTCGCCGCCGTCCGGCAGTAACGCGACCAGTTGGCTTAACGCTTGGCGGTTTTGCGTGATCACCCGCAGCGTGGCGCGTTCGCCCGCCGGTTCTGCACTTTCCTCCGTCAGTTTCAGCGTTTGCGGTGCATTGGTATCAAAGCTGAAGGGATCGGAAATAAGCCGTTGGTCGCTGTCCGGGTGGGTTAACTGCAGGCGCCAACGTTGATTTTCCACCGGATAAAGCCCGAAGGTAAAGGTTTTGCCGGTTTGGAACTGGCGCTGCATCAGTACCGACTGAGCTCGTTCAAAGGTGAGCTGGTTGGTACTGCTGTAGTTGGTGAAGGCGATGGCGATGGTACAAATTAGCGGAAACAGGACAAACAGCCCCATTCCGGCGATACCAGGATAGACATAGCGCCAGGCGTAAGCGCGGCGATTGGCAAAAACATACAGCCCGGCGCTGACTAATATGAGCGTCAGAATGGCAAACAGGTATTCACCCTGTGCATACATCAACACAATCAGATAGCAGGTCACCAGACTGAACAGGCCGATGACCAGCCATTTCAGGATGTCACTCTGCCACCACTTCGACTTTTTGCGCGCAGGCGACCCGGCGTGAGCTAATTGCATAGGGTGTTCCTTTCTGTGAAGCAACAGCGGGACACTACACCCCTCATACTTGAAGCGGCACCTGTGTTGGCGGCGTCCGCTCACCCCGGTCAGATAACTCTCTGTGCTGCCGGGATGTGCGTACTTGCCGTCGCGGTGTCACTCCAATTACTTCGGGGATGTTAATCCCGCACAACGTTGTGTGTTACTTGGTGATACGGGTCTGTACGTCATCCAACGCGGCTTTCACCGTCTGGCGACCGCTGACGGCGTTGATCACCGCACTGCGTTCGGTATACCAGAAGGCGCTCATCTGCGGGATGTTAGGCATGATCTCGCCGTTTTGGGAGTTCTCCATGGTGGCGGCAATCTTAGGATCTTTCGCCAGTTGTTCCTGGTAAGACTTCAGCGCCACTGCGCCCAACGGCTTGTCCTTGTTGACGTCAGCCAGGCCTTCGTTGGTCAGCAGGTAGTTCTCCAGGAATTCGGTGGCCAGCTCTTTGTTCGGGCTAGCGGCGTTAATCCCGGCGGTCAGTACGCCGACGAAAGGTTTGGATGGTTTGCCTTTAAAGGTCGGCAGCAAGGTTACGCCGTAGTTGATTTTGCTTTGCTCGATGTTTGACCATGCCCAAGGGCCATTGATGGTCATGGCTGTCTGGCCTTTATTGAATGCGGCTTCAGCAATCGAGTAATCGGTATCGGCGTTGATGTGTTTGTTTTTCACCAAATCGACGATGAACTGCAGGCCAGCCTGAGAACCGGCATTGGCGACGCCTACGTCCTTGATGTTGTACTTGCCATTCTCATATTTGAAGGCGTAACCGCCGTCGGCGGCAATAATTGGCCAGGTGAAGTAGGGTTCTTGCAGGTTCCACATGATGGCGCTTTTACCTTTGGCACGGAGTTCTTTGTCCAGTGCCGGAATTTCTTCCCAGGTTTTAGGGGCTTGCTTGATCAGGTCTTTGTTGTAAATCAGTGACAAGGCTTCAACGGCGATCGGGTAACCGATCAGCTTGCCGTCATAACGCACGGCATCCCAGGTGAACGGGAACAATTTGTCCTGGAAAGCTTTGGACGGGTGGATCTCGGCCAGCAGGCCAGACTGCGCGTAACCACCAAAACGGTCATGAGCCCAGAAGATGATGTCCGGGCCGTCGCCGGTCGCCGCAACCTGCGGGTATTTCTCTTCCAGCTTGTCCGGATGTTCGATGGTGACTTTGATACCGGTGTCTTTCTCAAACTTTTTGCCGACTTCGGCCAGGCCGTTATAGCCTTTATCGCCGTTGATCCAGATAACCAGTTTCCCTTCCTCGATCTTAGCGAAGGCGGAAGAAGAGAGCACCAACGTGGTCAGAGCCGAAAGTACCAGCGTACGGGCGGTGGTAAAGCTGCGAGTCATAATCCAATCCTTCTTTTTTGTGGGCACGTAAATCAAGGAGAGAGGTTTCGCGGTAATAGTGGGTCACAAAGCGGCACATTCTCATCCTCCCCCCCTCTACGCCCCACGCTTGCATAGTGTGATCCAGTTAACGTTGCTCCTTATTCTGTGGTGTCAGACACAAAATAGGGGGACGATTTTTGCCAGGTAGATCACAGATTTGTCTCAAGCGTTGAACTTCTCATCGTTGCGGTCGTTCTCTCATCCTCCCATCTCCTCCCCCATGAAAAATTCTGTTACGGATGATTACCCTTTGTGGGGTTTACCGCACTATCGGCCACATTGATTTTTATCGCCACGTGAAGCAGGGAACCGGATTTATGTCGCCAATGCCTACCGCCACTCAGCCAACCCTGTACCGGATCCATCCGGTCAGTTTCCGTGATGGAAACGGGGACGGTGTGGGCGACGCTCACGGCATGATTGCGGCGTTGCCGTACTTGAGCACGTTGTCAATTGACGGTTTGGTACTGCCGCAAGCGTTGGCGACACAAGATGCAGCCGCTGTCGCAACCCAAGGGCTGACGCTGTGGTATTGCGACGGGCCAAACCATATTCGTCGTGCCGCTGCTGCGCATCAGCAGTATCTCCTTAGCCCATTGGCGTTAGAGGTCGTGCCTTTCAGCGTGGAAAAGCTGGTTGAGGTATTGAATGCTCGCCGCGTCACCTTGGCAGATAGCCTGTGGAGTACCGGTGACGCTGACCAACCTCGCGTGGTCAGTCACTGGGGGCAGGGCAACTTGCGCTCCGCCGATGCTTTTTTGACGCTGCTGGCGATGTTGCCCGCGCCTATTTGCCTGTATCAAGGCGAAGAGTTGGGACTGCCGCACGCGGCCGGGCTGCAGGATCCTCTGGGTGCGCAAACGCCGATGCCATGGCATGAAGCGCCCGAACAGGTGACCTCTGGCGAAATCCACTGGTACCAACAGGTGGCGATCGAACACCGCGCGCTGGCCATCAGCCGCCAACAGTATGACAACCAATCCACCTTACGTTACTGCCAGTCCCTGCTGGCATTGCGCCGGTTGCCGGTTATCCAACAGGGTGAACTGAGCATCGTAAGCCAACGTAATGGCGTAGTGCGTTTACTTATTACCCATCAGGATCAATGCCTTGAAGCGCTGATTAACCTGCAGCCTTATACTCAGGCGGCCGCACCGTCTGAGGCGACCTTGCCACTGGCATGGCAGCACGGTGCGCAGCAAGAGGGTCATCAATGGGTTTTGGCGGGTTTTGCGTCCGCCATTTTCACACGAAATGTTAGCTGCGAAAGCAGGGGAGTAACGCATGGCTAGTGTCACATTGCGCAGCGTTTATAAGGCCTTCGGCGAGGCCGTGATTTCCAAAGACGTCAATCTGACCATCAATGACGGCGAATTTGTGGTGTTTGTCGGGCCATCGGGCTGCGGCAAATCGACGCTGCTGCGCATGATCGCGGGGCTGGAGGACATCACCTCCGGTGACCTGATGATCGGCGATAAACGCATGAATGAGGTGCCGCCGTCTGAGCGCGGTATCGGTATGGTCTTCCAGTCCTACGCGCTGTATCCACACCTGTCCGTGGCCGACAACATGTCGTTTGGTCTAAAACTGGCGGGTGCCAAGAAAGCGGAAATCAACCAGCGGGTTAATCAGGTTTCAGAAGTGCTGCAATTGGCCCATTTGCTCGATCGACGGCCTAAAGCGTTGTCCGGTGGGCAACGTCAGCGGGTGGCGATTGGCCGTACGTTAGTGGCGGAACCGGATGTGTTCCTGCTCGACGAACCGCTGTCGAACCTCGACGCCGCACTGCGAGTGCAAATGCGCATTGAGATTTCCCGTCTCCACAAGCGTCTGCAGCGCACCATGATTTACGTCACGCACGATCAGGTCGAAGCGATGACGCTGGCCGACAAAATCGTGGTACTGGACGCCGGGCGTGTCGCCCAGGTCGGCAAGCCGCTGGAGCTGTATCACTACCCGGCAAACCGCTTTGTCGCCGGCTTCATTGGATCGCCGAAAATGAATTTCCTGCCGGTCAAAGTGACCGCTGTGGAACCGCAACAAGTCCAGGTCGAACTGCCTAACCGCCAACTGGTGTGGTTACCCGTAGAAGGTACAGAGGTTCAGGCCGGTTCGAACATGTCATTAGGTATTCGTCCAGAGCATCTGTTGCCTGGCGATGCCTCTGAAGTTCGCCTGACGGGCGACGTACAGGTGGTGGAGCAACTCGGTAACGAGACGCAAATCCACATCCAAATCCCGGCAATTCGTCAAAACCTGGTTTACCGCCAGAACGACGTGGTGCTGGTAGAAGAAGGTGCAACATTCGCTATAGGCCTGCCGCCTCACCGCTGCCATCTGTTCCGTGAAGACGGTACGGCATGTAAACGGCTGCACCAGGAGCCGGGCGTTTAAAGCATCACAGTCTGTATAACAGGAGAATAATGATGACTACCTTGCGCAAGCTTCCTCTGGCACTGGCAATCGCCGCTGGTGTTCTCACAACCCAGGCGATGGCCGTCGATTTTAAAGGTTACGCTCGTTCTGGTATCGGCTGGACCGGTAGCGGTGGTGAGCAGCAATGCTTCAAAGCCACCGGTGCCGACAGTAAATACCGTCTCGGTAACGAATGTGAAACCTACGCCGAATTGAAGCTGGGTCAGGAAGTGTGGAAAGAAGGCGATAAAAGCTTCTATTTCGATACTAATCTGGCCTATTCCGTTTCACAACGGTCTGACTGGGAAGACGTTACACCCGGCTTCCGTGAAGTGAATGTGCAGGGTAAAAACCTGATTGACTGGCTGCCGGGCTCCACCATGTGGGCCGGTAAGCGCTTCTATCAGCGTCATGATGTTCACATGATTGACTTCTACTACTGGGATATCTCTGGCCCGGGTGCCGGTCTGGAAAATATCGATCTGGGCTTCGGTAAGCTGTCTGCGGCCGTTACCCGTAACTCTGAATCCGGTGGTTCTTACGGCTATCTGGATAATGAATGGAAGCAGCGCCCAACGGTCAACGACACCTTTGACGTGCGTTTGGCTGGCCTGGAGCTGAACCCAGGCGGCACCCTGGAGTTGGGTGTGGATTATGGCCGCGCCAACGCGCAGGACAACTTCCGTCTGGCGGACGGCGCCAGCAAAGACGGTTGGATGTTCACCGCTGAACATACCCAAAGCATTCTGAGTGGCTATAACAAGTTTGTGCTGCAATATGCCACCGATTCAATGACCTCACAGAACAATGGCCGTAGCCAAGGCGCCACTATCGACAACAATGGCAAGATGATCCGCGTGCTGGATCACGGTGCTATCGACTTCAACGATAAATGGGCAATGATGTATGTCGCTATGTTCCAGGATATCGATCGCGACAATAACAACGGCACCACGTGGTACACCGTGGGCGTGCGTCCAATGTACAAGTGGACGCCTATCATGAGCACCTTGTTGGAAGCGGGTTACGACAACGTCAAATCCCAGCGTACCGGCGATCGCAACGGCCAATACAAAGTCACCCTGGCGCAACAGTGGCAGGCAGGCAACAGCATCTGGTCACGTCCGGCTATCCGCGTATTTGCTACCTACGCCAAGTGGGATGAGAAATGGGGCTACGCTAACAGCGACTCCGGCGCCGGTTACACCTCAGGCACCGCTTATAACGACACCAGCATGCACACTTTCAGCCGTGGTAATGACGATGAAGTCACCTTCGGCGCTCAGATGGAAATCTGGTGGTAATGTGATAACGGGGAGAGCCACGTGCTCTCCCCAACCTGTATTCGCCGACACTGACTCTCTTGCCTGAGGCACGTCGGATACAATGGGGTATAACAATGAAAAAGAATCTGCTGTCACTCTGCTTGTCACTGGCGCTTACCCTTGGTGCGCCATTGGCGGCCAATGCCGATACGCCGGCCAATGTCTCCGTCGCACCAGCCATTAGCACCAGTACGTTGCAAAGCCTGCCTTGGCAACCGCTGGTACCACCGGTTAGCCAGGATGTGAAACTGGATAATGTCAGCCCGCAAATCAATCAGGGCGATATTCAGGGCGCCATCGCCGCCTATACGCTGCCAGCCGATCGTGGCTCGCTGGAAGTTACGCTGAGCAGCATCAGCAAGAACAACGCAATTTATGCACCAAGCGTACTGGTACTCGATGAGCACCTGCGCCCGGCGGCGTATTACCCGAGCAGCTACTTCCCTTATCAGCCGCCCGGCGCGATGTCGTCGGATCGCCTCGAAGGCACGCTGAAACTGACCCCGGCGCTGGGGCAGAAACAAATCTACCTGCTGGTGTACACCACCCGTCAGGATCTGGCAAAAACCACGCAACTGACCAACCCGGCGAAAGCCTATGCGCAAGGTGTGGGTAATGCAGTGCCGGATATTCCCGATCCTATTGCCAGCCACAGCACCGGCGGCACCATCAAACTGAAGGTCACCGCAGAACAGGGCAGCGGCAATATTATGATCGGCATGCTGCAACCGGCACCGACGGCGACGCCAGTGGTGGTGGGATCTACTGCTGCAGTTGCCGCAGCACCGGCTCCGGCGCCAACCAAGCCGGCGGAACCGATGTTGAATGACACAGAAACCTACTTTAACAATGGCATCAAACAGGCCGTGAAGGCGGGAGACATTGATAAAGCGCTGAAGCTGATGAATGAGGCGGAAAAACTGGGTTCCACCACAGCACGTAAAACGTTTATTAGCAGCGTGAAAGGCAAGGGGTAGTACCCGACGCTGCCGATGCTGGCTCAATGATTGGTGCGCCTCGGCGCACCTTTTTTCATTCGCGGGCCAGCGTTTGGTCGATCAGCGCCAGCAGACGGGAATTATCGACCTGTTGCATCACCCGTACGGGTTTGCCCGTGGGCTGCGGCATGCCGACGGTCAGGCGCAAACTGTCTGGCCGCCAACGTCGCGAACTGCCACGTGTCATGGCGCCTTCCAGCGCGACATCCACAAAATATTCTTCCGTCGTCACCAGTGCCGGCTCCAACAGCCAGGCAATCACCAGCGCATCATGAATCCAGCAGCCCGGTAGATGGCGCGTATGGCGGGAATAGTCGATCCAGGGCTGGGTCGTCGTCCGCAGATAGCGACACAGTGGTGTATCTGGTTGAGTCATGCGCGCCAGATCTGCCTGAGTCAACATCGTCTGTGTCGTGACGTCTAAGGGGGCCAGTGTGATGTTGGCACCGCTCGTCAGTACCTGTCGCGCGGCTTCAGGATCCAATCCAAAATTGGTGTCCTTGATATAGCCTTCCACATTGAAAACCCCGCCCATAATCACGATTTCCTTCACGGCCTGGGCCATTTGAGGATACAGCTGCAAAGCATGCGCGACATTGGTGAGCGGGCCGATCGCTGCCAGGGTGATTTCACCGGGGTTATTGCAGATAAGCTCGCCGATGGCGACGGCGGCATTCGGTGTGGTTGTCGTTGTGGCGCGCGGATAAGGCGTTTCTCGCCACAGATGGGCTAAATCTGGATCGGTAATCGCACGATCCAGATGAGCACGCCAGGGTTCTGGCGGCTCATTCAAGGCACAGGCGGCGCCAGCTACGACGGGGACCTGATAGCCGGTTTGTTGCAACAGATGGTGTGCCACCGCGAAGCCGACGTCGCGTGGCGTGTTGCCCGCCACAATGCTGATCAACTCCAGCGAGAGTCGCGGCGTGGCTGCCAGTGCCAATGCCAGAGCCAGTCCGTCATCCACGTTGGCACCGGGGATGCCGTTGCCGGGATCGCAATCAATAATCAAACGCATAGCAGTTACCTAAATCAATAAACTAGCAGCCGCACGATCGGCGGATATGCAGCTGGAAGGCGAATTCATGCAGCTCCGGTTGTGCGGCCCCGGCAGCCAGCATGGCGATTGCCCGTTTCGCCATGGCATCGATTGGCTGTTCGACCGCGCTGAGGGGCGGAATGCTGAATTCGGATTGCTGGGTGCCGTTAAAGCAGATGATAGCCAGATCGTCCGGCACGCGCAGCTGATGTTCCGCCAACGCCGACAGGCAGCCGAGCGCTTGCTGTTCGTTGGAGGTGAAGATGGCCCGTGGTCGGGGGGCTTGCAGCATTTTCTGGCAGGCCTGATAGCCGCCCTGACGCGTGTAGGGGGTTTCAAAAATCCATTCCTCACACGGGGTAATGCCCGCCTCGGCCAAGGCATCACGCCAGCCGTTTAGGCGATCCTGGGCGTTAAGCATGCTCAATGGGCCAATGAAAATGCCAATTTCCCGGTAGCCGTGTTGTAACAGATGTCGTGTCGCCTGGCAGGCGGCATCGCGCTCATCGACGCGTATGGCGCAAATGCCTGCATGGCTGTCGATAGTGTCAATCATCACACAAGGCGTGCCGGAGGCACGGATCAGATCAAACCATGGGTGGCGATCGACACTGGTGTAGAGCAACCCATCAACCTGACGGCGCAGCAGATGATTAATCAGATCCTGTTCGCGCTGCCGGTCGTCGCCTGCGTCACCCAACAGCAGCACGCGTCCGTGGCTGAATGCCTCGCGTTGCAGCGCCCGTGCCAGCGTGGCGAAAAACGGGTTGGAGATGTCAGGCACCACTAAACCGTAGGTCAGGGTATTACCGGAAGCCAGCGCGCGGGCAATGTCGTTCGGCCGGTAACCGGTTTGTTCGATGGCCGCCAGTACCCGCAAACGGGTGGCTTCCGCTACCGGACGCGGACCGTTGTTGATCACGTAACTGACGACCGCGACCGAGGTGCCCGCAACGCGGGCGACGTCGGCGCGGGTGATACGCCGCGCGGATTGATTATCCAAGTTGGGTTCCTGTGCGCCCTGATTACACTGCGTCCTGCGGCAGGTTAAGATCGCGGCCGCGGGTTTCCGGTGCAAAGAAGGTGGTGATTAAGCCAATGCCCGCCATTACAACAAAATAGCAGGCAACAGGCCACCAGTGACCGAAACCCGCCAGCAGCGCGGTAGCAATCAGCGGTGCGGTGCCGCCGGACAGGATCGAACCCAGTTCCTTGGCGAACGCCATTTTTGAATAGCGGTTTTTGACACCGAACAGTTCCACGCCGTAGGCGGCCTGCACGCCAAAAATACCGAGTGACGCAATACACATACCGACCACAATCACTGAAATCACTATCGCCGGTTCGCGGCTGTCGAGCAACCAAAATGCCGGGAAAGCATAGAGCACCAGCAACAGGCAGAACCAACGGTAGGTGACGCGGCGACCGAAACGGTCAGACAGCCAACCGGCAAGCGGGATAACTAGGAAACCGCACAGTGAAGCAATCATTACCGCCAGTGCCGGCACTGACTTATCCACCATCAGCACCTTGGCGACGTAACCCACGATAAACCCCTGGCACATATAGGACGGGCCGTTTTCGCCAATGCGCAGGCCGAGCATGATCCAGAAGGCTTTGGTGCGTTGCAGGTAGCTGCGGTTATCCGGTGCGACAGGGGTGTTATCCAGCATCCGCTGACGATTTTGCTGCAACTCGCGTTCAAATACGGGGGTTTCACGCACGTGACGGCGCAGGTACAACGCTCCCCCGGCAATCAAGATGCTGGCGAGGAACGGAATGCGCCAGCCCCAGGCGATCAAATCCGCTTTGTCCAGTTGCAACACCAACAGCCACACCAGCGAGGCCAGTAACGTGCCGCTATTGGAGCCGACGGCAATGATTGAAGCGACCAGACCACGGCGCTTGGCCGGTGCGTATTCTGCCAGCATCACCGCGCCACCGGAAAGCTCGGCCCCCGCACCGAAGCCCTGAGCAAAACGCAGGATCACCAGACAAGTGGGTGCCCAGACGCCAATTTGTGCGTAGGAGGGGATCAGCCCGATCAGCGTGGTGGAAACACCCATCAGCGCGACCGTGGTGAGCAACACCACTCGACGGCCTTTGCGATCGCCAATCCAGCCGAACACTAACGCGCCGATAGGCCGGGCGATAAACCCGACGGAATAGGTAGCGAAGCTTGCCAATAATGCGACCATTGGGGTGGCTTCGGGGAAGAACACGTCGCCGAACACCATGCCGGCCGCCAGACCATACAGGGCAAAATCGACATACTCCATGGCGGTGCCGAGCCAACAGGAGAACGTGGCGCGCCAGAATTGACCGCGCCCCTCTTTGGTACCCAAACGTTCGTCGGCCGCCAGCGTCTCACTGGCGGCCTGTGGGGTTGCAAGCGTTGTTTCGCTCATGGCATTGATATCCTCTTTTAGTCTGCGCCACGCCTTGATCGCGTGATCGCGGTAAAGATGGTTTCCCTGGTGTCGGCAAGAAGGTTTGCTGACAAAGTGTTGGACTGATGGCGATTCAACGCTGCGATGCAAGGGTATCTACGCGCGTAGATAAAACAATGCTGCAGAGGTGAAAGTTTGCTGACGATCACAGAATACCCATCGCTCCGGTGAACGAAGGTAAAGAAAACAGATGGCAGAAAGATGACATTGCGGTGCTTTTTCGGTGGTGATTTTGCGGTGTGTTACATCACGAATCAGCCTGCCGCTTTTGGATTTCTGCGTTACAATGGGCATCTGTTAACAGTTTGTATGGCCTGTCGCCGCCGTCACGCGTGGCGTCAGGCATGGAGTAGAACAATGTCTGGCAATAGGGATTCCATCCTGCCGTCGCTAACGTGGTTATCTGCGCAACATCCTCCCGTGCCCGCTGCCGTTAGCGACTGGTTGATGGAGTTAGGGTCCATGACTCGCCGTTTTGAGCGTCACTGTGGGCGTGTGCACGTTGAACCGCAGCGCGAATGTTTTGTCACCCGCGATCAGTTGGGTGACGAGGCTGAACACTTGCCGGACAGCCCGCGCTACTGGCTACGTGAAATCGTGTTACTGGGCGACAACCAACCTTGGTTGCTGGGGCGAACGGTGATCCCGCAGGAAACGCTTACTGGCCCGGACTTGGCGCTGGTGGATTTGGGCACGCTGCCACTGGGGCGTTATCTGTTCAGCAGCAATGAGCTGACTCGCGATTATATTCACATTGGCCGGCAAGAGAACCTGTGGGCGCGTCGTTCCCGCCTGCGGCTGGCGGGCAAACCGCTGTTGCTGACTGAACTATTTTTGCCTGCTTCGCCACTGTATACGGCAGAGAGTACGGACCCAGAATGATGAGGAGAGACAATACCTTGGAGGGAAGCGTGATTCAAAGCAAGTGGCGGGCTTATAGCCATCTGATGCGCATCGATAAACCGATTGGCACTTTGTTGTTGCTGTGGCCGACGCTGTGGGCACTATGGCTGGCGGGGCAGGGTGTGCCATCGCTGTCTATCCTGTTGGTGTTTGTGGTTGGGGTATTCCTGATGCGTGCCGCCGGTTGCGTGGTGAACGACTACGCCGATCGGGCAGTCGATGGCCACGTGAAGCGTACCGCCGGGCGACCGATGCCGAGTGGCAGGGTAAGCGAGAAAGAGGCCAAAGTGCTGTTTGTGGTGCTGGTGCTGATCTCCTTTGGGCTGGTGCTGACGTTGAATGCGATGAGCATCTGGCTGTCGCTGGCGGCGCTCGCGCTGGCATGGGCCTATCCGTTTATGAAACGGGTCACGCATCTGCCGCAGTTTGTGTTGGGTATCGCCTTTGGCTGGGGCATCCCAATGGCCTATGCTGCGGTGAGCGAATCATTGCCGCTGAGCTGTTGGCTATTGCTGTTGGCCAATATTTGCTGGACGGTGGCTTACGATACAATGTATGCCATGGTCGATCGTGACGATGACCTGAAGATTGGCGTGAAATCCACCGCCATTTTGTTTGGTCGCTACGACAAGCTGATCATCGGATTGCTGCAGTTTGCCACCTTGCTACTGCTGGTGTGGGTGGGGTACCTGGCGCAGTTGAGCGGCGCGTTTTATTGGTCGCTGTTGCTGGCGGGTGCCCTATTTATCCATCAGCAAAAGCAGATTGCCGGTCGCGAACGCGAGGCCTGCTTCAAGGCGTTCCTGGATAATAACTACGTCGGGCTGGTACTGTTTATCGGTATCGCGCTGAGTTATTGGCAGGCTTAACGGGCTACTGGTAATAAAAAAGGCACCCTTGGGTGCCTTTTTCGTTTCCGTATCAACGGATTACTCGTCTTTTTCTTCTGCTTCTTCGAGCGCAACCGACGGTGCGTTGGTTTCCGCTGGCATGCTGACACTCTC
The DNA here is from genome assembly GCF_044900985.1 of Serratia sp. NPDC087055. Classification (NCBI taxonomy): domain Bacteria; kingdom Pseudomonadati; phylum Pseudomonadota; class Gammaproteobacteria; order Enterobacterales; family Yersiniaceae; genus Serratia; species Serratia sp. NPDC087055. Next base: position 385,108 of record NZ_JBJDOG010000003.1, on the reverse strand, counting down.
AATGGTCAATTTGATTTCTGGGGTGATCAAATCGCTCAGCATGCTATACACCTCCATGGTGTGCTCACGTACGGCATCGCCAATATCGTTGATATAGCCTTCTTCGCGCAGCGTTGCGACCAGGGTTGAGAATACCGCTTTGTCGAAGAACTCCGGTGCGTTGATGCCGTGCAGCACTGACAAACGCTGGGCCATAATCCGACTCTCTTTCTCCAGTGCTCCGCGATTAATGCTTGGATTCGCACTGAGGATAGACATGGTGATGGCATAGCGTTGCAGCGTTTCACGGATACCGGCTGCCAGCAATTGCAATGGCCGGATGCGTGCTGGATTCAGTACCAGAGCGTCACCCTTATCGCAGATCAGTTGCTGACGGATCATTTCGTCGATGAGCGGGCGCAGCACTTCCGCCAGTTGTTCTTTGTCGTTGTGCAAGAACAACTCCGCCTTCAGCATGGGGTAAATCAACCCGATCTGGCGCAGCAGTTCGGTGCGAGAAACCCGGCGGTGATGCATCACGATGGTGGCGATCAGTGAAGGCAATACCAGCAGATGATGGATATTATTGCGGTAATAGGTCATCAGCACTGCCTGCTCGCGCGGCAGAATGATGATATCGCCGATATTATCCTTCTCGACCTCAAACTTATTCATGTTCAGCGCGTGATCCAGCAGCTCATCCGGCGTCTGGGTCGGTACGGTGACATCGCTGGCATAAGGCACGTTGCGCATCAGTTGCAGATAGCATTCCAGCTGTTCTAACAGCTGCTCGCGGGTCAGCGAGCGCTGGCGTGAAGCCAGTAGCGCCGTAGAACACAGGTTCATGGCGTTAGCCGCGGCGGCATTGTTGATACGCACCATGATCTTGGCAGCCAGATCGTTGACCGTCGGCGTTAACCAGCTTGGACGCTGGGATTCGATCGGATCAATCGCGTCGCGCCACTGGGGCACATTCTGGTTCAGGTAAGTGGTCAACGGCAGTGGATCACCGAAGTTGACATAACCCTGGCCGAGATTACGCAGCTTGCGCAGACCACGCAGCATCTGCAGCAGGCTCTCTTTTTCTTTGGTCGCGCCACGCAACTCTTTAGCGTAGGTGCCCACCTCCATCACGTGCTCGTAACCGATGTAGATCGGTACCAGTGTGATCGGGCGAGAACCACCACGCAGCATCGCCTGAATGGTCATCGACAGGGTGCCGGTCTTCGGTTCCAGCAGGCGTCCGGTACGAGAACGGCCACCTTCGACAAAATACTCCACGGAGTAACCGCGGCTAAAGAGTTCGCCGAGGTATTCGCGGAACACCGTCGAATACAGCTTGTTGCCTTTGAACGTCCGGCGGATAAAGAAGGCGCCCAGGCGGCGGAAGATGGGGCCAGCCGGCCAGAAGTTAAGGTTAATACCGGCGGCAATGTGCGGCGGCACCAAGCCTTGGTGGTACAGCACATAAGAAAGCAACAGGTAGTCCATATGGCTGCGGTGGCAGGGCACATAGACGATCTCATGACCATCTTGCGCTAACTGGCGCACGCGTTCAGCGTTGGTGACGTTGATGCCTTGATACAGCCGGTTCCAGGTCCAGCTCAACACGCGGTCAGAAAGGCGCACCGTTTCATATGAGAAGTCGGCGGCGATCTCTTCCATCAGTGCAATGGCGTTCTGCTGGGCTTTCTCATGGGAAATTTTCTTGCTGCGTGCTTCGTCTTCGACCGCTTTTTCGATCGCTTTGGACGCCAGCAGTTTGTTGAACAGGTCCTGACGGGCCGGCAGACTTGGGCCAACGGCAGCCAGACGCTGACGCGAGAAGTGCATTCGCGCCACGCGCGCCAGTTTTTGTGCGATGGTTTTGTCCGTGCCGTGTTCAGTCGCCATGCGACGCAGTGAGACGGTGTTGGAGAAACGCACAAAGCTGTCGCGGCCGAGCCACAACACGGCGAAGAACTTCTGTACGCCATTGAGCAGACGTAGATGTGGCGTGCCGTGGCCTTCGCGGCCTGGGGAGCGACCAAACATCACCGAAACAGGCAGCATCTGAATATCGAGATCCGGATTACTGCGGTGCAGATCCAGATAGTCGTGAAACAGTTTTACTGATTCTTCTTTCGGTGTGTAGTAGCGGAACACGCGCGGGCCGTCGTGAATAAACACGTGGCTAGGCAGCACGGTGCCGTCTATCTCCAGCGGATTGAGAGGATCGGGCAGATCCTGCGCCAGGCACTGGGTGCGCAGCGTCAGTAAATCCGCCTTGGAATTATAAGGTAAAACATACAAAATCGGCCGTGAGGGATCCAACCCTAACTCCGTGACCGGATCTGAAGGGATAACCTTACTTCTTACCAACAATTTAAGTGGTAAATTCAATAGTTTATAATAAATTTTACGCCAACCTGACATAACAACGTGAAGCCTCTTGTTAGCAATGCGTCGCAAGCATACCAGAAACCGGGTAGCAGATCTGTGGTGTTGGAAAACCGAGAGCCGGAAGCATTTCCTGGCCTAGACTCTTTAATTATGACTTACCTCTGTGAAAGGCACTAAAAAACATGGCAAACCAAGCAACCGGCCTGACCCGTATTATTAAAGCCGCCGGCTACTCTTATAAAGGCTTTTCCGCTGCCTGGCAGCATGAAGCGGCGTTCCGCCAAGAACTGGTCGCCACCGTGCTGGCTATCATACTGGCGATTTGGCTGGACGTGGGTGCGATAGCGCGCATTTTATTGATCGGATCGGTGCTGCTGGTGATGATCGTCGAGATGCTCAACAGCGCGATAGAAGCGATTGTCGATCGGGTTGGCACTGAACATCATGAGCTTTCGGGCCGGTCCAAGGATATGGGGTCGGCAGCAGTTTCACTGGCGATTATTTTGGCGTTGTTTGTCTGGGGCTCGGTGCTCTGGCAACACTTTGCCTGAATGGGGTGGCCCTGTTGCGACGTGGGTCGCTAATCCCTGATTTTTATTCATTCTTCGGTTCCCAAGCCGCACTTACCTGTATATACTCACAGCAAGACTGTATAAACAAACAGGGGGCGGAATGAAAGCACTAACTACCAGACAGCAAGAGGTCTATGATCTGATTCGCGATCATATTTCGTCCACTGGCATGCCGCCAACGCGCGCCGAAATCGCCATGCGTCTGGGGTTCCGCTCGCCAAATGCTGCAGAAGAACACCTGAAAGCATTGGCGCGTAAAGGCGTCATCGAGATCGTCTCTGGTGCATCGCGCGGCATTCGTTTGCTGATGGAAGATGAAGAAGGTTTACCGTTGATCGGCCGTGTTGCCGCCGGTGAGCCACTGTTGGCGCAGCAGCATATCGAAGGGCACTACAAAGTGGATCCTTCCTTGTTCAAGCCAAGTGCGGATTTCTTGCTGCGGGTCAACGGTATGTCGATGCGTGATATCGGTATTCTCGACGGCGATCTGCTGGCGGTACATAAAACTCAGGACGTGCGTAACGGCCAGGTCGTTGTGGCGCGTATTGAAGACGAGGTTACAGTTAAGCGTCTGAAAAAACACGGAAATGTTGTTGAGTTATTGCCGGAAAACAGCGAGTTCCAACCGATTGTGGTTGATCTGCGCCAGCAGAATTTCACCATTGAAGGCCTGGCGGTCGGTGTGATCCGCAATGGCGACTGGGTTTAATCCTCACGCCTACACATCGTCCTCTGATTTAAGTCGCCCCAGTTCTGGGGCGATGTCATATCTGATTCACTATATACCCTATAGCTTTCAAGTTGCAGCTAGGCGGCCAACTCGCTCATCCCCAGGCGCTTACTCAGGTAAGTAACTGGGGAGAGCGAGTGCAGATAACAACGCTGCAACTTGAAAGATGACGGGTATACACGGGAACATTCCACTATGCGCCTGCTTTCCGCCTTCACCAGCGATACCGATAAAGCCTTGTGGCGCCTCGCGCTACCGATGATCTTTTCCAATATCACCGTGCCACTGCTTGGGTTGGTCGATACCGCAGTGATAGGTCACCTCGACAGCTCTGTTTATTTGGGGGGCGTGGCGGTCGGGGCGATGGCGACCAGCTTCCTGTTTATGTTGTTGCTGTTTTTGCGCATGAGTACCACCGGTTTGACGGCACAGGCGCTGGGCGCACAAAACCCACAGGGATTGGCACGTGCCTTTATGCAGCCGCTGTTGCTGGCAGTATTGGCCGGCGTCGTTATCGTGTTGCTGCGCCATCCGTTGATCGATCTGGCGCTGCAGATTGTTGGCGGTGACGATGCGGTGCTGAAGCAAGCACGATTGTTCCTTGAGATCCGTTGGCTGAGCGCACCGGCAGCGCTGGCAAATATGGTGATCTTGGGTTGGTTGCTTGGCGTGCAATACGTGCGGGCGCCGGTCATTCTGCTGATAGTCGGTAATGTGTTGAATATCGTTCTGGATATCTGGTTGGTCATGGGGCTGGGCTGGAATGTGCAAGGTGCCGCGACGGCGACCGCCGTCTCTGAGTACGCTACGCTGCTGCTGGGTTTATGGCTGTCCTGGCGAGTGATGCGCATACGCGGTATTTCTGTTCCGATGTTGCGCCATGCCTGGCGCGGTAATCTGCGGCGTTTGCTTGCGTTGAACCGCGATATCATGTTGCGTTCATTGTTGCTGCAATTGTGCTTTGCATCCTTGACTATCTTCGGCGCCAGGCTTGGCGGTGACGTAGTGGCAGTAAACGCGGTACTGATGAATTTGCTGACCTTTACCGCCTATGCACTGGATGGTTTTGCCTATGCGGTAGAAGCGCATTCTGGTCATGCTTATGGTGCCAGAGATGACAGTCAATTGCGTAAGGTGTGGCGCGCGGCTTGCCGGCAGGCCTGTTTAGTGGCGCTAGCCTTTGGTGTGGTTTATGCCTTTGCCGGGCAGCAAATCATTGCGGCGTTGACCTCGTTGCCAGAACTGCGTGCGATGGCGAATGACTATTTACCTTGGCAGGTGGTGCTACCGCTGGTTGGGGTGTGGTGCTATTTGCTGGATGGCATGTTCATTGGTGCGACTCGCGGTGCAGAAATGCGTAACAGCATGGCCGTGGCGGCTGCGGGTTACGGTTTGACGCTGCTGACCGTGCCTGTCTTGGGCAATCATGGATTGTGGTTGGCGCTGGCGGTCTTTCTTGCGCTGCGCGGCATCGCGCTTGGGTGGATTTGGCACCGTCACAGGCTGCGTGGCAGCTGGTTTTCAGCAGCACAATGACGATAGCCTTTCTTGCAAATACATAAATTTTAATTATGTGTTTGTTTGTATTTTGTTACATATTCTCGTCGGTTAGCCAAGTCGTGTAGTAAGTTGTTTGTTGGCGTTTTTTTCTTATTTTCAATTTAAAAATGGATTTTAATTCTGGTTTTTATTTGTTTGTCGCTATCTGCATCTATAATTAATCGTGTGGCTGGCAATATAAACGGGGCGCATCCTCAGCCAGCAGTAGTTAAAACTGACTCACCACAGGTTAACGGAGATACTATGAACAAAGATCAAGCCGACGGTAACTGGAAGCAGTTTAAAGGGAAAGTGAAAGAAAAATGGGGCAAGCTGACCGATGACGACCTGACGGTCATCGAAGGGAAACGCGAGCAGCTTGTCGGTAAAATCCAGGAGCGCTACGGCTACCAGAAAGAGGCGGCCGAGAAAGAAGTGAAGTCTTGGGAAGATCATAACAAATATCGCTGGTAGCGCGATGGGCCGCAGCGGATGCGGCCGAAAGTCTGGCGCCTTCCCCTTGGTGCCAGGCCTGCAGACACAAGGAGGTGCCTGCTAACCCTGTCTATTTCTTCTTGATGGCAATGCTATGGTCGTGTTCGCCGCAATCATGTTTGCTGTCGCAAGCTTCTACCTCAACGCAAGCGGCGCACAGGCCGTGTGCTTCCACTACGCTGTGACGCAGGACAAACCCCGACTCTTTGGCCAGTTTTTGCAGCGTATCTTCAACCCCTTCAGTTGTGCGCTCTGTCACCTGACCGCAACGATCACAGATAAACAGCGCGGAAGTGTGCATAGGTTGTTCGAAGTGATGACACAGCACGTAGCTGTTGGCTGACTCGACCCGGTGAATGAAGCCTTGTTCCAACAGGAAGTCCAGCGCGCGGTAAACCGTTGGCGGTTTGGCCTGGGGTTCGGCAACGCGCAGTAAATCGAGCAGGTCATAAGCGCTGATGGCACCGGGCTGTTGTGCCATCAGGCGTAACACTTCCAGCCGCTGCGGTGTCAGTCGCACATTGCGTTGCTGACAGAGTTGTTCAGCCTGCGCCAGCAGCTTTTCCTGGGTGTTTGAGTTCATGGCAAATTTCCCGGTACGTAAAAAAGCCGATTTTAACATGGTTCAGCCAAATCGCCGAGAGTCGGCCCCTTTTCCTCTGATATGGCGCGTTAATTGCCCGGTTGACCGCGTGTTGCGCGCCAGAAATGTGACGCTATTCACAACTTACCCATCAGTGGGCGGGAGGGCGCAAGGGGGTCAGGTTGATAAAGCGTGTTGCAAGTGGGCTGCTAACGCGGTCATTTCACCCGTTGGATTATGGCCAATCAGCATAAAGGCATGGTTGCCATCGGCCCAATAGACGACGTTCATGCCTTGGCGGCGTTCGCTTTCGGCCGGTTGTTGTTGGCCCGTCTGCTGGATAATGCATAGTGCCAGTGCGCCATATTGCGTATCCAGCCAGGTCAATTGCGCGATGCGTCGATCGTCGTAGGCCAACACGCGGGCGTTTTTCAGTTCGGCACCCTTCAACACCAGTTTTTGTGCCGGAAGGCTAATACCCAGTCGATCGCCGGTTTGTTGTAATTGAGCGACAATCTGCGTGGCCGATTCGTCGGCACCTGCCAGCGTTTCCGGCGTGTACAGCGCCATATATTGGGCGACCAAGCCACGCCAGTTGTCCTCTGGCTGATTAAACTGCAGATAGACGCGATCGCCTGCGATCCCGAGCGCCAAGAAGCCGACGGCCGCAGCGATGAGACCGCGACGGCTGATGCCCGTTTGCGGGGTAGCGACGGTGAGTGGCCATGCCTCACTTAACTGTTGCACTGGGGCCTCATCAAGCAAAGGGGCGAATGCTTGCTTAAAGGGCAGGTTACTGCGCGCCAGCAACGTCAAACGCTCAGCCAACGCAGGTTCTCCAGCCAAGCGTTGCTCCAGTTGCAGGCGTTGTTGTGGGTCTAACTGATTATCCAGATAGGCGACCAGTAGTTCATCCGCAGCATAGGTTGAGCTCATGATTGTCCTCCTTTTGCCTGCGGTGAGCGGGTTTGCAGCATGCTGTCGTTCGCCAACCTCAGTCGCGCTGCCGCCAGGCGACTCATTATGGTACCAATGGGTACACCTAACACTTCAGCGGCCTCACGGTAAGAAAGCTCTTCGACGTACACCAAAAACAGCGTATTGCGCTGTGCCTCCGGCAGTTGGTTGACCCGCTGCATCACTTCATTGGCCCAGATAGGCTGCTCGCTGTTTTCCGCACCGGCCAGTTCGTCGACGTCGACAAAACCTTGTCCCTGGCGGATATGTTGAGCGCGGATCTCGTTAAGCCAAATGGAGTGAAGGATTGCAAATAACCAGCGATCCATACGCGTGCCGACAGCAAACTGCGCGGCGCGCTCGAGGGCGCGTACGCAGGTGGCTTGCACCAAGTCATCGGCAATATCCCGCCGGTGGGAAAGCACCAGGCCATAGCGCCACAGGCGGGAAAGATACTGGCCGATTTCGTTGCGAATCGCATCTGTGCTGATGTTCGCCTCCGGGCTCTGTTACATCATGACTCTGGATGGTGATCGATGGCAGCCGCCAGATCTTTGTACTCTTCACAACCGGTACCGCACAGTGACTGAATCACCTTCAGTTGCTCTTTTGCCAAGTCTTGGCGCCCTTTCACCATATAGGCTTCACCCAAGTATTCGCGGACTTTTGGGTATTTCGGATCGAGTGCTACTGATTTTAAATAGTAGCTGATCCCTTCGTCGGTGCGGCCAAGCTTGCGGGTGGCATAACCTCGGTAATTCAAGGCTACGGCGGTATTGGGATCCTTCAGCGTGTTAAGCACGTCGAGAGCTTCTTGGTAGCGACCACTTTTTGCCAGTGCATAAGCATAGTTAGCCCGATCGTTGTCGTTGATCATGCTGCTTTTATCCACCGTGCAGGTCTTGGTTTTTGTATCGTATATCTGGCCCTTCGGGCAGGTTGGCGTAGTCTGGCCGCTGCCATCTCCTCCCATTGCCAGCGCGGCACCGGAAACCAACAGAGAACTGGCAATGACGGGGAGCAGCAGGCGTTTAACGAAATTGTTCATGGTCGTTTCCTCATCGGGAGAGGGCGCGGAGCTGCACCCTTGCTGAGATAACACCTGAAAGCGCCCGTTTATTCATTTTTTCCGGTTGTTTTTTAATCTTAAGGCGCGTCAGTTTTCCCAATGCCGCCGATTGTCGGTATAATAGCCGTTTGCGGCAGCACGCCGTTCGTTGAATCCCAGACAGAATCAGGTAGCCAGTAGCCCAGCATGACGACAGACAATAACGCCTCAAAATACGCCGCCAATCGTTTCTCCATCGCGCCGATGCTCGACTGGACCGATCGTCATTGCCGTTACTTTCACCGCCTGTTGACCAAGGAAACGCTGCTGTACACCGAGATGGTGACTACCGGGGCGATTATCCACGGTAAGGGTGACTACCTGGCTTACAGCGAAGAGGAACACCCGGTAGCGCTACAATTAGGCGGTAGTGATCCGGCTGCGTTAGCGCACTGTGCCAAACTGGCTGAGCAGCGCGGTTATGACGAAATTAACCTCAATGTCGGTTGCCCATCCGATCGGGTACAGAATGGCATGTTCGGTGCCTGTCTGATGGGGCAGGCAACGCTGGTTGCCGATTGCATCAAAGCGATGCGCGACGTGGTGTCGATTCCTGTGACGGTGAAAACCCGTATTGGCATTGACGATCAGGACAGCTATGCATTTTTGTGTGATTTTATCGGCACCGTTGCCGGGCGCGGCGAGTGCGACATGTTCACGATACATGCGCGCAAAGCCTGGCTGTCAGGCCTGAGCCCGAAAGAGAACCGCGAAGTGCCACCGTTGGACTATCCACGTGTGTATCAGTTAAAACGTGATTTCCCCACGCTGACCCTGGCCATCAACGGTGGGGTGAAAACGTTGGAAGAAGCAAAACAACACCTGCTGCATTTGGATGGCGTAATGATGGGGCGCGAAGCCTATCAGAACCCGGGCATTCTGGCGCGCGTTGACAGTGAACTGTTTGGCCGTAAGACCGACGTTATGGACAGCATAGCGATTATCGAGTCGCTGTATCCGTACATCGAGCGCGAGCTAGCAAATGGTACCTATTTGGGCCACATCACCCGCCATATCCTTGGTTTGTTCCAAGGGGTCCCAGGTGCACGTCAGTGGCGCCGCCACCTGAGCGAAAATGCGCATAAGCCGGGGGCCGATGCGCGTGTGGTTGAACAGGCGCTGAATTTAGTGCGCCTGCCGCGCACCGAGATAGCGGAAACGGTATAAAAATCTGACTAAAAATTAGTGTTTTTGACCAGGCATGTTGCACGCTGCGACATGCCTTTTTTTTTAATTTCAATCACTTAGTTTTCTCACGTTTCTGGCATGCTTTTTGTAATACCTCAGCAGATACCTCGTTTTGCGAAGGAGCAAAATCATGTTGGAACTCTTCTTTCTTATCGGTTTTATCGTCATGTTGATGGTGACCGGGATTTCGTTGTTGGGCGTGTTCGCCGCGTTGCTGGTTGCTGCGGCGTTTATGTTGATTGGTGGCCTGTTTGCGATGGTGATTAAACTGTTACCGTGGCTGATTTTGGCTGTTGTGGGCGTGTGGATATACCGTTCGATGCAGAAACCACAAATCCGGCGTTACTGACTTTTTGTCGAATAATCAGTCGGTCACGCTGAAATATACGCAACAGACCTGCTCTGAATGTGGCAGCGGTCACAGGTTGGTGCTTTAAATGCTAACGCGCCGCATTAGCCATGTTTTTTGCGTTTCCGGGCTGTTAGGATGTTTGTCGATGCAGCGATGCGACCTATTTCATCACCGCAAGAGGCAGTAATACCAAATATGCGTGTTGCTCAAGCAACCCCTGTCTCTGGCGGACTCTGCTCTACCCCTACAAACGCAGTAATAGAAAGGGCTCCTTACGGAGCCCTTTCTATTGGTCATAACGGCACATTGGACGATCTCAGCGCCCGGGAATCAGCAGGCTTGAACCGCTGGTGCTGCGGCTTTCCAACACCTGATGCGCGCGCTGTGCGTCGGCCAACGCAAACTTCTGCTCTTCCTTCACGTCGACCTTGATGGCTCCGCTGCCGATCAGTGAAAACAGTTCATTACTGGCAAACTGCAGTTCAGCACGGTTGGTAATGTAGCCGTTTAGGGAAGGGCGGGTGACATACAGCGAGCCTTTTTGGTTCAGCAGCGCCAAATCGACACCGGTAACCGGGCCGGAGGCATTGCCGAAGCTGACCATCAACCCGCGTCGCTTCAGACTATTGAGCGAGGTCTGCCAGGTACTTTGCCCAACGGAGTCATACACCACGCCGACTTTTTCGCCCTGTGTCAGCTCAGCCACGCGCGCGGCGATGTCTTCCTTATGGTAATTGATGGTTGCCCAAGCGCCGGCGTGTTTCGCCAACTCTGCTTTTTCATCGGAGCCTACGCTGCCAATCAATTTTGCCCCAAGCGCTTTGGCCCATTGGCAGGCAATCAGCCCAACACCGCCAGCGGCGGCATGGAACAGGAATATTTCACCTGGTTGAACTTCATGAGTTTGACGCAAGAGATAGTGTACCGTCAGCCCTTTAAGGAAAGCGGCTGCGCCCTGCTCAAAGCTTAAGTTGTGCGGCAATATCGCCACTTTTTCAGCCGCAACGTTGTGGACTTCGCTGTAGGCACCGAGTGACGACTGGGCGTAAACCACCCGGTCGCCGGGCTTCAGTGCCGTGACACCCGCACCGACCTTAGTGACGACGCCGGCGGCTTCGGTGCCCAATCCGCTGGGCAGGGTGGCTGGCGGGTACAACCCGCTGCGCACGTAAGTGTCGATATAGTTGATGCCGATCGCTTTGTTCTCGATCTGCACCTCGCCGGCAGTTGGATCTACGGGTGTAAAATCAACGTATTGCAACACTTCCGGGCCGCCGGTGGCGGAGAATTGAATGCGCTTTGCCATTTCATTACCTCGTGTGGGTGTCTAATTTCACCCTACGCGTTTTAGTATCGGTGATCCAGTTTGCCCTTGCGCAGATTGATACCTTTTTTGCATCGGTTATGCCGCAGGAATCACAGATAAAAATCACGTATACTCTCGCGTCAGGATTCTCCATTCGCAACCGGATAAAGAATACGCTTCATGGCAGGAAAAAAACCAACCAACAAAACAAACGCGGACGAGGCCAGAGATCGTCCACGAGATCGCCAGATGGAAGGGCTGAAGATGCCGCCACATTCGCTGGAGGCGGAACAGTCCGTGTTGGGCGGTTTGATGCTGGATAACGAACGCTGGGACAACGTGGCAGAACGTGTTGTTGCCAACGACTTCTTCAGTCGCCCGCACCGTCTGATCTTTACCGAGATGCAGCGCCTGCTGGAAATGAGCCGGCCGATCGATTTGATCACGCTGTCCGAATCGCTGGAACAGCGGGGCGAGCTGGATTCTGTCGGTGGTTTCGCCTATTTGGCCGAGTTATCGAAAAATACCCCAAGTGCTGCCAACATTGGCGCTTATGCCGATATCGTACGTGAACGTGCGGTAGTGCGTGAGATGATCTCGGTGGCGAATGAGATCGCCGACGCCGGTTATGATCCGCAAGGGCGCAGCAGTGAAGACCTGCTCGATCTGGCTGAATCACGCGTATTCCAAATTGCGGAAAACCGTGCCAGCAAAGATGAAGGCCCGAAAGGTATCGAACGCATCCTGGAGGATACCGTTGCGCGCATCGAGCAGTTGTATCAGCAGCCGCATGATGGCGTTACCGGTGTGGACACCGGCTATCAGGATCTCAACAAGAAAACCGCCGGTTTGCAAAAGTCGGATCTGATCATCGTTGCCGCTCGTCCTTCGATGGGTAAAACCACTTTCGCCATGAACTTGTGCGAACACGCTGCGATGACGCAGGAAAAACCGGTGCTGATCTTCAGTCTCGAGATGCCAGGCAACCAGATCATGATGCGTATGCTGGCGTCACTGTCACGCGTTGACCAAACGCGTATCCGTACCGGTCAGCTTGATGACGAGGATTGGGCGCGTATTTCCAGCACTATGGGTATCTTGCTGGAGAAGCGCAATATGTACATTGATGACTCCTCCGGTTTAACGCCAACCGAAGTGCGTTCGCGCGCGCGCCGTATTTTCCGTGAGCATGACGGCCTTAGCCTGATCATGATCGACTACCTTCAGCTGATGCGCGTGCCGGCCCTGTCCGATAACCGTACCCTGGAGATCGCCGAAATTTCCCGCTCGTTGAAGGCATTGGCGAAAGAGCTGCAAGTGCCGGTGGTGGCGCTGTCGCAGCTGAACCGAAGCCTGGAGCAGCGTGCCGACAAGCGTCCGGTCAACTCAGACCTGCGTGAGTCTGGTTCCATCGAGCAGGATGCCGACCTGATTATGTTCATCTACCGTGATGAGGTTTATCACGAGAACAGCGATCTGAAAGGGATTGCTGAAATTATTCTGGGTAAGCAGCGTAACGGCCCTATCGGTACCGTGCGCCTTACCTTTAACGGCCAGTGGTCGCGTTTCGATAACTACGCGGGGCCACAATATGATGACGAATAATCAGCTAAGGAACTGAAATGAAAGCGGCAACCGCTGTAATCGACCGCCGCGCTCTGCGACATAATCTGCAACAGGTGCGCCGCCAGGCGCCGCAAAGTCGCCTGATTGCCGTTGTGAAAGCAAACGCTTATGGACATGGCCTGCTGGAAACAGCGCACACCCTGCAAGATGCCGACTGCTACGGCGTGGCGCGCATTGGCGAAGCGCTAATGTTGCGCTCCGGTGGCATCGTCAAACCAATCTTGATGCTGGAAGGCTTCTTCTCCGCCGAAGATTTGCCCGTGTTGGTAGCCAACAACATCGAAACCGCAGTGCACAGTATCGAGCAGCTTGAAGCGCTGGAGCAGGCCACGTTATCACGTCCGGTGCCCGTGTGGATGAAGCTGGACACCGGCATGCATCGCCTGGGCGTACGCCCGGAGCAGGCTGAGGCCTTCTATCAACGTTTGAGTGCCTGCCGCAACGTCGTGCAGCCCGTCAATATCATGAGCCACTTCAGCCGTGCCGATGAACCCGAATCCGACACGACGCTCAAGCAAATGCAGTGTTTTGAGAACTTTGCCCGTGGCAAACCGGGGCAGCGTTCGATCGCGGCTTCCGGTGGTACGCTGCTGTGGCCGGACGCGCACAACGAATGGGTCCGTCCGGGGATCATTCTTTACGGCGTTTCGCCGATGGACGGTTCCAACGGCTGTCAGTTTGATCTGCAGCCGGCCATGACGCTCAAATCTAACCTGATTGCCGTGCGCGAGCACAAGGCCGGTGAATCTGTCGGCTACGGTGGTACCTGGGTGAGTGAGGGCGATACCCGTTTGGGCGTGGTCGCGATGGGCTATGGTGACGGTTATCCGCGCAGCGCACCTTCCGGCACTCCCGTGTGGCTTAATGGCCGTGAAGTGCCAATCGTGGGCCGTGTGTCGATGGACATGATGTCGGTGGACCTGGGCCCTGATGCGACAGATAAGGTGGGCGATGAAGTGGTGCTGTGGGGTCATGCGTTGCCGGTTGAACGCATTGCGGCCTGCACCGGCATCAGCGCTTACGAACTGATCACCAAGCTGACGCAGCGCGTGGCGATGGAATATATCGGCGAATAGCCTCCCGAGGGGGCCAGCGACAATGTGCTGGCCCCGATCACTTGCGCGTTACTTCTTTACCGCCAACCACTGATCGATAATGCTCTGATACTCACCGGTCGCTTTGGCCAGGTGCAGCCACTGGTCCACATACAGTTTCCAACTCAAATCATCACGCGGCAGCATGTAGGCCTTCTCGCCGTACTGCATCGGTTTGTTCGGATTTACCGCACATAGTTTCGGATAACGCTTTTGCTGATATAACGCTTCGGAAGCGTCAGTGATCATCACATCGGCTTTCTTGTCGACTAACTGTTGGAAAATGCCCACGTTATCATGGGTCAATGTCAGCTTGGCCTTGGGCAGATAGGTGTGCACGAAGGCTTCGTTGGTACCGCCAGCCGGTTCCAGCAGGCGCACTGACGGCTTGTTGATCTGGTCTATGGTGCGGTATTTTTTCACGTCGGTGCAGCGCACCAACGGGATCTTGCCATCGGTATCGAGCTTATCGGCAAAGAACACCTGCCTCTGTCGCTGCAGCGTGACAGAGATCCCACCCATAGCGATATCGCATTTACCGGCGACAAAATCAGGCGTCAGGGTTTTCCAACTGGTTTTCACCCATTTCACTTTGGCTCCCAGGCTCTTGGCCAGCGATTCCGCCATGGTGATATCAATACCTTCATAGCTGCCGTCTTCTTTCAGGAAGGTATAGGGCTTGTAATCGCCAGTCGTGCACACTTCCAGCGTGCCCTGCTGAATGACTTTATCCAGGTGCGATTGGGCGCTGGCGCTCCCGGCGGCAACCAGCAGTGCGAGAGGGAATAGCTTTTTCATCGGCGTCCTTTTTATACATTCGTGGTTTTATGCGCAATTTAGCCGTTAATTGTTGCTGACTTGCGCGAGTTACCCACTTTTTATGCCATGAGTTGGTGGAAACGTTCGGCATTGCTGCTGTGCGCTTCACAACCTCGGCGGGGGGAGGGTATCCACAGTCAAAAAACTGATAGGCTGTAACGTCAACATTTATTAACACAGTTTACAGGTGGCTATGTACAACATTGACGATTTTGATATGAAAATCCTGACGCTGTTACAGACCAATGGCCGTCTGACCAATCAGGAACTGAGCGAATTGGTTGGGCTGTCTGCTTCCCAGTGCTCACGGCGGCGCATCAGCCTGGAGCAGGCACAGCTGATCCGCGGTTATCACGCGCGTTTGGCGCCAGAGGCCGTCGGGCTGGGGCTTGTAGGGCTGATTGAAGTAAGCCTGACTCAGCATGGGCAGGAGCAAATTGACAGTTTCCACCAGATGCTGGAAGAAGTGGACGCCATTCTTGACGCTTATAAAACCACAGGCGACGCTGACTACCTGCTGAAAGTGGCCGTGGCGGATCTGCCGGCGCTGGACGATTTCATCAGTCAGACGCTGTCGCGGCATAAAAGTGTGGCGCATATCAAAACGGCGGTCGTGCTCAACCGTATCAAGGAAAACGGTTTGTTGCCCGTTGCGAGATAAAGCTCAGACCGAATGCCGTTTTCCGTCTATATTAGAGCCTAATGCTGTGCCCCCAAACCCTAATAATCCAGGAGAACAACCCCGTGTTTCAGAACGTTGATGCCTATGCAGGTGACCCGATCCTGTCGCTGATGGAAAAATTCAAAAAAGATCCCCGTTCGCACAAGGTTAACCTGAGTATCGGCCTTTACTATGACGAGCAGGGCATTATCCCGCAGATGAAAGCAGTTGCCGCAGCTGAAACGCAGTTGAACGCGGTGGATCAGGGGGCGTCGGTCTATCTGCCGATGGAAGGCCTGCACCCTTATCGTACTGCGGTTCAACACCTGCTGTTTGGTGCTGAGCACCCGATGTTGCAGCAGGGACGCGTTGCCACCATTCAGACCGTTGGCGGTTCTGGTGCGCTGAAGGTCGGTGCCGACTTCCTGAAAAGCTACTTTCCGGATTCGCAGGTATGGGTCAGCGATCCGACCTGGGAAAACCACATTGCCATCTTTGGCGGTGCCGGTTTCAAGGTGAACACCTATCCGTACTTTGACAACGAAAGCCTGGGTGTGAAATTTGACGCAATGCTCAGCGCGTTGAAACAACTGCCAAAACACAGCATTGCCCTGTTGCACCCATGCTGCCATAACCCGACGGGCTCTGATCTGACAAACGCCCAGTGGGATGACGTGGTTAAGGTGATCGCCGAACGTGAATTGATCCCGTTCCTCGATATCGCCTACCAGGGCTTTGGCGGCGGGATTACCGAAGACGCTTATGCCATTCGCACCCTTGCTGCCGCGGGCTTGCCGTGCCTGGTGAGCAATTCGTTCTCGAAAATTTTCTCGCTGTACGGTGAACGTGTCGGCGGCCTGTCAGTGGTCTGCGAAAGCGAAGAAGCTGCCGGGCGCGTGCTGGGTCAGTTGAAAGCGACGGTTCGCCGCAACTACTCCAGCCCACCGAACTTCGGTGCGCAGGTGGTGGCAAAGGTGCTGAACGATACGCAACTGAAAGCCCAGTGGCTGGCAGAAGTCGAGACTATGCGTAACCGTATCCTTGAGATGCGCAAAACGCTGGTGGAAGCGCTGAAAGTTGCTCTACCGCAGCGTAACTTCGATTACCTGCTGGAACAGCGCGGTATGTTCAGCTACACCGGGTTCAGCGCGGCACAGGTTGATCGCCTGCGTGAAGAGTTTGGTGTGTATCTGATCCACAGCGGCCGTGTTTGTATGGCTGGCTTGAACCATAACAACGTGCATCAGGTGGCCGAGGCGTTTGCCGCGGTGCAGTGATTGCTGTTAGGGTGAACTGACGTTCATCGTCATGCGAAGGGAGCGATAGCGATATCGCTCCCTTTTTTGTTGTCGGTTTGTCGCCGGAGTTGCCGCAAACTGGAGAGAGAATATACTGATTGAGGGGCGCTCACTTATGTGGCATCAGCAAACGCTAATCCTCAGCGCAAAAGCGCGTGGTTTTCATCTGGTTACTGAAGAAATTACCGACCAGCTAACCCACTTACACCGCCTGCAAACTGGCCTGCTGCATCTGTTGTTGCAGCATACCTCGGCTTCGCTGACGCTGAACGAGAACTGTGATCCTACGGTGCGAGCCGATATGGAGCAGCATTTCCTGCGTCAGGTGCCAGAGAACGCACCCTACCAACATGACTATGAAGGGCCGGACGATATGCCGGCGCACATCAAATCCTCTCTGTTGGGCACGTCCTTGACGCTGCCTGTCGGTCACGGGCGACTGATGCTGGGCACATGGCAAGGAATTTGGCTGGGGGAGCACCGCATCCACGGCGGTTCACGCCGGGTTGTGGCCACTTTACAGGGGGAATAACCCAATGAATAACACAGCACTGCTGGAATACTGCATGGCGAAGCCGGGCGCGGAACAGAGCGACCAGAACCAGTGGCAGGCAAGTCAGATCAAGGTTGGTGACGTGATGTTTGCCATGGTGTGCGAGGTGCAGGGGCGGCCGGCACTGGCGGTAAAGTCCAGCCCGGAGCTGGCGGAGAGCTTGCGGGAACACCATCCAGAGATCGTGGCCTGCGAGCGGTTGAACAAGGCACACTGGAATACCGTGTTTCTCGACGGCAACCTGCCGAACTCTCAGTTCTATAGCTTGATCGACAGCTCGTATCAGTTGGTGTTGCAGGGATTACCTGAGCACGTACGCCAAGAACTGCGCGCTTGAATCTTAAGGGGCAGGTACAGACCTGCCTTTTACGATCTTCACCCTTCCTTCAGTTAATCTTCCAAATTGTGAAGTCAGCTTGATTATGGGAACGTTCCCTTTTTAATGTTTGATTGAAACGACTAGGCTTCATTAATCAATAAGCCGAAAGACGAAAGGATGTCATGACATGGCCATGAGTGAAGAAAAACGCAAGATGATTGCGGGTGAATTGTATGACGCTGGTGACGAGTTACTCCGCAGCGAGCGCAAGCGCGCGCGCCAGTTGGTACACCATTATAACCACTCATCTCCGGATGAGGGGGCATTGCGTAAGCAATGGTTGGTGGAGCTTCTGGGTCAATATCAGGGCGGAACCCTCGAACCGACGTTTCGCTGTGATTACGGCTACAACATTTATCTGGGCAAAAACTTCTACGCTAATTTTGATTGCGTGATCCTTGACGTGTGCGAAGTGCATATCGGTGATAACTGCATGTTGGCACCGGGCGTCCATATTTACACCGCTACCCATCCATTGGACGCAGAAACCCGTATCGGCGGGGCAGAGTTTGGCAAACCGGTGCATATTGGTGATAACGTGTGGATCGGTGGTCGGGCAGTGATAAATCCGGGCGTTACGCTGGGGGATAACGTGGTGGTGGCTTCCGGTGCGGTGGTGACTAAAGATGTGCCAGCCAACTGCGTGGTCGGTGGCAACCCGGCGCGAATCATTAAACAACTGTAGGAAAAATCGGGCGCCACAGTGGGCGCCCGAAGTGCTTAGCCGCGCAGTGAATTGATGTCCACCACGAAACGGTATTTCACGTCGCTTTTCAGCATCCGCTCGAAGGCCTGGTTGATTTGCTGCATCGGGATCAGCTCAATATCCGAGGTAATGCCATGTTGGCCGCAAAAATCCAGCATTTCCTGAGTCTCCGCAATGCCGCCGATCAGCGAACCGGCGATACGGCGGCGCTTCATGATCAAATTGAACACCTGCGGTGACGGATGGTCGTGTTCTGGTGCGCCGACCAGCGTCAGGGTACCGTCGCGGCGCAGCAGGTTAAGGAACGGGTTCAGATCGTGCTGGGCTGCGACCGTATTGAGTATAAAGTCGAAGCTGTTGGTGTGTTGGGCCATCTCGTCCGGATTGCGTGAGATCACCACTTCATGCGCGCCAAGGCGTTTGGCGTCCTCGACTTTAGATGTGGAAGTGGTGAACAACACCACATGCGCCCCCATCGCCCGGGCCAATTTGACGCCCATATGCCCCAGCCCGCCGAGGCCAACGATCCCCACCTTTTTACCCGGCCCGGCGCCCCATTGGCGCAGTGGGGAATAGGTGGTGATACCCGCACACAGCAACGGGGCCACTCCGGCAGGATCGAGGTTTTCCGGTACGCGCAGCACGAAGTCCTGATCTACCACCATATCGGTTGAGTAGCCGCCGTAGGTGGTGGCGCCGGTTTGTCGATCCTGTCCGTTATAGGTGCCGGTAAAGCCGTTCTCACAGTATTGCTCCAGCCCTTCGTCACAGCTCGGACAACTGCGGCAGGAATCCACCATACAGCCAACGCCAACCAAGTCGCCGATCTTATAACGTGAAACGTGGCTGCCTACGGCGCTCACTCGACCTACGATTTCGTGGCCGGGCACTACCGGGAAAAGCGTATTGCTCCATTCGTTGCGGGCCTGATGCAAATCAGAATGGCAGACGCCACAGAACAGAACGTTGATTTGCACATCGTGGTCGCGCAGGGTGCGCGGTGTGTAATCAAAAGGAACTAGCGCTGACTTGGCGTCGTGCGCGGCATAGGCATGCGTAATGTTCATGGTAACTCCAGTCATCAATGAGTGGGAGAACAGTTTCCGGCAGCGGATGCCGGTGAGACGCGGCCTGAGTATATCAAGGGGCCACAGAGGGAACGTTGATGATAAAAGCGGTGAGCGAGGAGGGAAATGCCTGAAAATGTCTAAATCTTGCCTGTTTCTGTTCAATTTTACCGAAACAGGTAATAGCGCGGGCCGTCACAGGAACGGCCCGCCGGGCAGGGTTACTTCTTCTTCAGTAATGGCTTGAGGAAACGCGCGGTATGCGACGCTTCGCAGTTGGCCACGGTTTCTGGTGTACCGGCAACCAGGATTTCACCGCCGCCGCTGCCGCCTTCCGGCCCCAGGTCGACAATCCAGTCCGCGGTTTTAATCACGTCCAGGTTGTGTTCAATGACCACGATGGTATTGCCCTGATCGCGCAATTGATGCAGCACCGCCAGCAGTTGCTGAATATCGGCGAAGTGTAAACCGGTTGTAGGTTCATCCAGAATATACAGCGTTTGGCCGGTGCCGCGTTTGGACAGTTCACGCGCCAGTTTGACGCGCTGTGCCTCACCGCCGGACAACGTGGTCGCTGACTGACCAAGACGAATATACGACAGGCCGACTTCCATCAAGGTTTGCAGCTTACGCGCCAATGCCGGTACGGCATCGAAGAAATCGCGCGCTTCTTCGATGGTCATCTCCAGCACTTCGTGGATGCTTTTGCCTTTGTACTTCACTTCCAGCGTTTCACGGTTATAGCGTTTGCCTTTGCACTGGTCGCACGGCACATAAATATCCGGCAGGAAGTGCATTTCGACCTTGATCACACCGTCGCCCTGGCAGGCTTCGCAACGGCCACCCTTAACGTTAAAGCTGAAACGGCCAGGGTTGTAGCCGCGGCTGCGTGATTCCGGCACGCCGGCGAACAGTTCACGTACCGGGGTAAAGATACCGGTGTAGGTTGCCGGGTTGGAACGTGGCGTACGGCCGATCGGGCTTTGATCGATATCGATAACCTTGTCGAAATGCTCCAGACCGTTGACGTCACGGAAGGGAGCCGGTTCGGCAATGGTGGCGCCGTTGAGTTGGCGCTGAGCGATCGGGAACAGCGTGTCGTTGATCAGCGTTGATTTGCCGGAGCCAGAAACCCCGGTAATGCAGGTAAACAGTCCCACCGGCAGTGTCAACGTCACGTCTTTCAGGTTGTTACCCCGTGCGCCGCTCAGCTTCAGCACCTTGGTTGGATCGGCGGGGACGCGTTGTTCCGGAATGGCAATCTCACGTTTGCCACTGAGGAACTGGCCAGTCAGTGATTCCGGCTGTGCCATGATGTCCTCGACGGTGCCTTCCGCCACGACCTGGCCACCGTGAACACCGGCTCCGGGGCCGATATCGATCACGTGATCCGCGGCGCGGATGGCGTCTTCATCGTGTTCTACCACGATCACCGTATTGCCGAGGTTACGCAGGTGGATCAGGGTTTCCAACAGGCGTTCATTGTCGCGCTGGTGCAGGCCAATCGAGGGTTCATCCAGTACGTACATTACGCCCACCAGGCCAGCACCAATCTGGCTGGCCAGACGGATACGCTGTGCTTCGCCACCGGACAATGTTTCTGCCGAGCGTGACAGCGACAGGTAATTCAGGCCGACATTCACCAGGAACTTCAGGCGGTCGCCAATTTCTTTCAGGACTTTCTCAGCGATTTGGGCACGTTGGCCGCTGAGCTTCATGTTCTGGAAGAACGTCATCGCGTGACCGATGCTGAGATCGGAGATTTCCGGCAGCGTCGTGTCTTCAACGAACACGTTACGTGCTTCTTCGCGTAAACGGGTGCCGTGGCAGGAGGCGCAAGGACGGTTGCTGATGAACTTCGCCAGCTCTTCACGCACTGCGCTCGACTCGGTCTCTTTATAGCGGCGTTCCATGTTGTGCAGTACGCCTTCGAACGGATGGCGGCGCACGGTGGTATCACCGCGATCGTTAATGTATTTGAATTCGATCGATTCTTTGCCGGAACCGCTGAGTACTGCTTTTTGCACGTTGGCGTCCAGGCTGTTGAAGGGGGCTTCAACGTCGAACGCGTAATGTTCTGCCAATGAGCGCAACATCTGGAAGTAATAGAAATTACGGCGATCCCAGCCGCGGATTGCGCCACCGGCCAACGAAAGCTCGGGGTTTTGCACCACGCGTTCCGGGTCGAAGAACTGCTGTACACCCAGACCATCACAGGTCGGACAGGCACCGGCTGGGTTGTTGAACGAGAACAGACGGGGTTCCAGTTCGCGCATGCTGTAACCGCAGATTGGGCAGGCAAAGTTGGCGGAGAACAGCAGCTCATCCGCTTTCTCGTCGTCCATATCGGCGACCACTGCGGTACCGCCGGACAGCTCCAGCGCCGTCTCGAACGACTCTGCCAAACGCTGAGACAGATCGTCACGCACTTTAAAGCGATCAACGACCACTTCGATGGTGTGTTTCTTCTGTAATTCCAGCTTAGGCGGATCGGACAGATCGCACACCTCACCGTCGATACGGGCACGGATGTAGCCCTGGCTCGCCAGGTTTTCCAACGTTTTGGTGTGCTCGCCCTTGCGGTCTTTCACGACCGGCGCCAGCAGCATCAGGCGTTTGCCTTCCGGCTGGTTGAGTACGTTGTCCACCATTTGGCTGACAGTTTGCGCCGCCAGCGGTACATGGTGTTCCGGACAGCGTGGTTCGCCGACGCGGGCAAACAACAGGCGCAGATAATCGTGGATCTCGGTGATGGTACCGACCGTGGATCGTGGGTTATGCGAGGTCGATTTCTGCTCGATGGAGATCGCCGGTGACAGACCTTCAATGTGGTCGACGTCCGGTTTTTCCATCAGCGAAAGGAACTGGCGTGCATAGGCGGAGAGCGATTCTACATAGCGACGCTGCCCTTCAGCATACAGAGTATCAAAGGCCAGCGAGGACTTGCCTGAACCGGACAAGCCGGTGACGACGATCAGCTTGTCACGCGGGATAATCAGGTTGATGTTTTTGAGATTATGGGTTCGAGCACCACGAACTTCGATATTATCCATTTACACTTCCCGTCTTGATGATACACCGCGCCTGTCTGGGTTATTTACAGGTTGTTTTGTGATCGAACGCGCAAAAAACCGGCACAGCCAGTACGAAACGCATAATTATGACACAAAAAAACCTGAATGAATATCCAGTACATGAATGCAAGCAAGTCGATCGAAAGGACAATTCTGGAATACAAGACGCAGTAATCAACACGGGTGTCGTTTCAGGCTGAGCGTGTTAAACTTACTCGTTTATACTGTGTAAAAATCAATCATCAGGAGAGTTCTCATGGCCAGCAGAGGCGTAAACAAAGTAATTCTGGTCGGGAATCTGGGCCAAGACCCGGAAGTCCGTTACATGCCGAATGGCGGTGCAGTGGCCAACATTACCCTGGCAACCTCCGAAAGCTGGCGTGACAAGGCAACTGGCGAGCAGAAAGAAAAGACCGAGTGGCACCGTGTTGTGTTGTTCGGCAAGC
The DNA here is from genome assembly GCF_044900985.1 of Serratia sp. NPDC087055. Lineage (NCBI taxonomy): Bacteria > Pseudomonadati > Pseudomonadota > Gammaproteobacteria > Enterobacterales > Yersiniaceae > Serratia > Serratia sp. NPDC087055. Next base: position 362,194 of record NZ_JBJDOG010000003.1, on the reverse strand, counting down.
TGGCTGAAGTGGCGGGCGAATATCTGCGTAAAGGTTCCCAGGTGTACATCGAGGGCGCTCTGCAGACCCGTAAATGGACCGATCAGGCTGGCGTAGAAAAATACACCACCGAAGTTGTGGTTAACGTTGGTGGCACCATGCAGATGCTGGGCGGCCGTCAAGGCGGCGGTGCTCCAGCAGGCGGCGGCCAGGCTTCCGGTGGCCAGGGCGGTTGGGGCCAACCTCAGCAGCCACAGGGTGGCAACCAGTTCAGCGGTGGTCAGCAAGCTCGTCCAGCGCAGAACAATGCACCGGCTGCCAGCAGCAACGAACCACCAATGGACTTCGACGACGATATTCCTTTCTGATATCCGTTGCCTGAAGCCAATAAAAAAGCCCCGAAAGGGGCTTTTTGCTTTTCTGAGAAAGATTAAGCCGAGAAGCCGCCGTCAATGCTCAGGCTGGCGCCGGTGATATATCCCGCTTCAGGGCCGGCGAGGTAAGCGACGAAACTGGCGATCTCTTCATCTTTACCGTAGCGGCCGATGCAATTCCGTCACGCCCATGCCGCCAAACTTCTTCTTCCAATTGTAAAAAGTAGCCTCAGAAATCCCCATCTATCTACACACTTCCTCCACCCGAGTGCCGGTTTCTGTCTGTTTAAGGGCAAAGGCTATCTGTTCTTCGGTATAACGGGTCTTTTTCATGGTTGATATGCCTCTCAGTGAGATGAAAGAAAGACCGGATACTTCAGTTTAGACTGGCATTGTTTTCAGGGGGAGATCAGGGGAGAGCAAATGTCGGAAGAGCTCTAAAAGTGAACGGACTATTTTAAGGGGATACTTACACCGCTATGATGCCATAAACCGGTTAATCGCGAGCGGCAGCTCCTGGAGCCAAGTACAGAGGGTTCTTGGTTGTAGCAGGGTGACGATCAGCAACGCTGTTAAACTTAAACAATGTGGCAATGGGAAGACATCGGGTAAGGTGGAAACGCAGGAATAGTTAATTTTTTCCCGTTCAGCGTGCTGTGCTAATGTCCGTATACATTAGCATCAGCAGGCCCGTTTCTCACTCGATACACAGGATGCGCTGCAGCTGCTACAGGGCTGGGGCTGACCGTAAAAGCGCAACGGAAAGATTATCTGCCAGCGGTGTAGTCATAACTTGATCGAGCAGGCGTGTTAGACCAGCATTGTCTGTAATCCTGAAGATATCCTTATCGTCCAGCTGGCTCCAGAAGCCATCCGAGCAGACAAGGATGCATTCATTATTGCTCACAGGTTTACTTTCCCAGTCAGGCAAATATTTTAATCCTTGGCCAGCATGCCGTGTGAGTTTATTACGATAGGGGTGGAAGCGAATTTTTTCTGCGATACAACGCCCGCTTTCTACCGTAAGTTGTGCAATAGAGTGATCTTCCGTACGGAGATTTTCTGCAGGCCAGTAAATTCGCGTATCTCCCAGTGTGGTATATCGATAATTCGCCGCATCCGATACGACAAAGGCCAGGCTGGCTTTACCCGGATAGCAGTCAGTTTGCTGCAATAACCGGACGATCTCATCGCAGATATCATCACAGTCAATCCCGGAATCCTTCAGCAGTGAAAGCTGTTCTGTCAGCCAGTCTACATAGTGTGGTTTTGCTGAACAGCTGGAATAACCATCTGCAAGCATAAAAACCCTGCAACGGCCTGTTTCAACAGCAATATAACGATCAAGCTGCTCTTCCCGTGATCCTTGATTACAGTAGAAAAAATCAGTGCTGAACATTCTGCCACCCGGAGACCATATCCCACGGTAGTGAAGCATAAAACGTACGCAGTCGATCGTAAGCCTGGTTGAAATCCGGGAGCTCTCCCTCTATTTCATCTATAAGAAGCTCATATTCTCTCGACGACCGTTCCCGAATGTCAGGATTGTTTAACGTGTCCGGATTCACAGTGCCAGCAGGAAGACGACCTACTGATTTATCCAGTAAAGTGGTCAAAATGGTAAGTTTTTCTTTTTCATCCGGGGTAACGGTTTTCAGAAGCAGATTGAGATCATAAACGTCCTGTCGGCGTGCGCGGTTACGCTCAACCTGCTGGATGACAGAACGGATTTTCTCGGCAACCAGATCTGTAAAACTGTAGGCCTGGATTTCTTCCTCGTCTGTCAGCGTGATGTGATCAACTGCGTGGCTGTTCTCATTGAAGCTATAGTCAATCTTGACCGTATTAGGTGATTGTCCGTTTTTGAAACGGTTCATTTCGGCTTCATGAGTGCGGCGTGCATATCCGATTGTTAGTTTAAAAGAGGGGAATGTGGCGTTTTCGACATCCTTTGGCTGTATTGCAAGTTTCTGCACGCCGCAGATTACTTGGTAAGGCAGTTCGTCAGAAGCAATCTGCAAGGCTTCTTCCAGTTCTTGACGAAATTGAGCTTCATCAATATCGGCATAACGCATGCTGGTCGAAAAATCGATGTCTTCAGTAAACCTCGAACTCTGATAGCGTAGGCCTAACAGCATACCGCCTTTCATGATCATACGAGGTTTCAGATATTCACTTGAGGCAATGGCTTGTAGCACGATATGTACTGCTTGACGAAACGTTACACGATCCCTGGGCGCAGCAGCTATCCAGTCTTCAATTGAATATTCCATAGTACTTAATAAAGTCAGTTGTTAATTGAGATACACCATACCTCGGAATATTCATTTTTGTAAGGATTTGACGCTACCAACTTTCTACTTCCTCCACGCTGTACGCCAGCCTTCCAGCTATCAATAGTCCGGTGCGACAAGCTGCATATCTCTTCCAGTACATAACCGGTTCGTGCCTTATCGATACTGGTTCCTGTTTTATCCACGGTTTTGACAATCACTGGTAAATGTTCTGCCGCATATTCCTGAAAAATGTCCTGTACGTGTGCATATCCGCCACACATATCTGGCTCACGAAGCATATCGAGAAAGGTCTCCCCAATAGTGGTAACTCGTATTCCTCCGGAAGCATGGAGATCAGCCCTGAGTCGGTAATTTCTACGGGTATGCTGATGTAACTCCTTACCGTCAATTTTTTCGTGCGAAGTGAATCCGCGAACCATCAAAGGTTGTTCGTTCTGCAGATCGGGAAACTTTTCCTTCAGTTGCGTCAGCTGCTGATTTCTGGCCGTACTCAGTGGAGCCTGAATAAGGTGAAGGACATGAGGAATACGGTCAGTGATCCCATGCCATTCCATTGCTGAAAGATAGGCAAGATGTGACCACGGAGTAAGGTTGCAGACGATCTGCTGCGCGGTAGCCGCATCCCGGTTACTCAGCTGCCAAACGTAACCTGAAATAACAGGTGAGAGGATGCCCTGCTCGATGATACTCGCCAGATTATCTGTAAGCACACGGGAATCTGGCTCGGGTGACTGTATTTTCCCAATCCTGCTACCTTCAAATGTTTTGTCACGGTACAACGCATAAAGATAAGCATTGAACTCATGGAGGGCGATGACAGGTTTAGGATGATGGTTTAACAGCGTCAGCCTCATGGCTTCGCGTAAAGAAATTGTTTTTATCATGATGTATATGCCAATGTATAAGTCCTTAGGACTTATACATTGGCAATTGTGAATTGTCAATAAATTTTTGAGCATGGTTGTAGATAACTTACTGAATTGAGATGGCTAAAAAATTAAGCTTGACAATAAGGTGCTGTCACCATAATAATGTCCTTAGGACATTATTATGGTGACAGTTATTGGTTTTGTTTTGATAGAACAGTAGCAACTCATATCACCTGACATTGAGATCAAAATCTCCCGCCGTAAATCAGGTTGTCGCATCAGTGGTTTATTGAGTCTTTCTTGCAGACTTTATCAGGGTGAGAAACAAGGTGTCTGAAGTCCAAACTATGAGCAGCGGTGGGAACAGCAGAAACAAGGAATAGCTAGAGCAAGGAAGGGAAGTATAGGTCGTCAGCCTGATCAGTCCCGGTACGATGCAATCAATGAACTGCTTATTGGCCCAATGGGAGCTAAGCTGCGATTTGCAACATTTTAGCTCTGTCCGCAACCGGACGGTATCGGACAGCCATAATGATACCGTCCGAAACTAAGCAAAATGACTTTCGGACGCATCATCCCATTCGTACACCATTTTCGGACAATTAAGTGTCTCAAACGAAATATGACTAAAATTTAGTTATAACAATGAGTTGTTATAGATGTCGCATTTTTCAGTTTCGCCCCCACTAGGCCATGTAGGATTCCGAATTTTACGGATTCAATTGCACATCCTGCTTTTTTCTCAAGCAAACATGGGTTTAGCGGGTTTACAACTAAACTGTCCCAGCAGTTGTTCGAAGAAAACATACGTGTTACAGGGCTATACCCACCGGATTTCGAACTTACTGGGTTAGAGACAATTGTCGATAGGGGGAGCGTCTGATGAATGGGCGATCGGTCTGGGAAACGATTCGTTTTGTGCTGGCTCAACCTCGTAGTTGCCATATAAGTAGCATCGACTTTCAAGGCCCAACGCGCGAAGACCTGAATGTTAGGGGCTGAATCTGGTGACGTTGAACAGAATAGTCAACGTCCACTCCTCGCTCGATGCGGACCATCAACGACTGAAGAAGAGAAAAGTAAAGTTTGGCGTGCTTAGTTGACGGATTTTTTACGATAAATTCTACGAAAAGCATCATGATAATTATTAACCATTTAATAAATAATGGTTTATTATATTTTTGATGTATAAGAGGTGGTTATAACCTTTCTGATATCAGGCCGTCTGAAGCCAATAAAAAAGCCCCGAAAGGGGCTTTTTGCTTTTCTGAGAAAGATTAAGCCGAGAAGCCGCCGTCAATGCTCAGGCTGGCGCCGGTGATATATCCCGCTTCAGGGCCGGCGAGGTAAGCGACGAAACTGGCGATCTCTTCATCTTTACCATAACGGCTGATCGCCATCATCGCTTTCAACTGCTCGGCGAAATCCCCGCTGGCCGGGTTCATATCAGTATCCACAGGGCCGGGCTGAACGTTATTGACGGTGATACCGCGCGGGCCGAGATCGCGTGCCATACCTTTGGTCAGGCCGACCAGCGCAGATTTGCTCATGGCATAGACTGCGCCGCCGGCAAAAGGCATACGTTCAGCATTGGTGCTGCCAATATTGATGATGCGGCCGCCGTCATTCATATGGCGGGCGGCTTCCTGGCTGGCGACAAACACGCTGCGTACGTTAACTGCCAGAGTGCGATCAAGATCTTCCAGCGGCAGTTCTTCGGTGCTGCCCATCGCCAGCACGCCGGCGTTATTCACCAGAATATCCAGATTGCCGAAGCTATTTACGGCCTGGCGTACCGCTTGTTGCAGTGCGGCAGCGTCGGCGCTATCAGCCTTGATGGCCAGGGCTTTGCCTCCGGCGGAAATGATGTCATTGACCACCGCATCGGCTTTATCAGCAGAGGCTACGTAGGTTAATGCGACGGCGGCGCCTTCGCGCGCCAGACGTTTGGCAATGGCGGCACCAATGCCACGTGAACCGCCCTGAACGAATGCGACTTTGCCTTTCAAAGAGAGAGTTGCGGACATGATGTTTCTCCAAAGTGGGGATGAGGTTAAAGAATCTACCGGTTCAGTATCGGAGAAGCGCGGATCGGTAACTAGCCCAAAAGAGCTATAATCAGAGTAAACCATAGGTTTGAAATCAGCGGGAAAACCATGCTTGGTCATCTGGAATGTTTTGTCAGCAGTGCAGAGAGTGGCAGTTTTTCCGCTGCTGGCCGCAAGCTGGGTATCAGCTCTGCCGCGGTGGGGAAGAACGTTACCAAACTGGAAACGCTGGTGGGCGTGCGGCTGTTTCAGCGTAATACACGCAAATTGACCCTGACCGAAGAGGGTGAGCGTTTTTTGCAGGACGTTCGCAGCGGTTTACTGTCGATCCAATGTGCATTGAAAGGGGTGAGCAGCAGTGGTGGGGTCGCCGTTGGGACGTTGAAGGTCAGTATGGGCACCGCCTTTGGTCTGCATTTTGTGCTGCCAATGTTGCCGGACTTTCTCGCCCGTTATCCGTCGATTGTTCCAGACTGGCATTTTGATAATCGTCAGGTGGACCTGATCGGTGAGCATTTCGATGTGGCAATGGGCGGGGGCATCGAGCTGCCACAGGGGATGATCGCCCGTGAACTGGCGCCCGCACACGGCGTACTGGTCGCTTCTGCCGAGTATCTGCAGCGGCACCCGAGACTTCAGCAGCCAGAGCAGTTAGCGGAACATGCGGGTATTTTTATCCGTTCGCCGCAAACAGGGCGAATCCGCAACTTGCCGTTGCGAAATGCAGATAACGAGCAACGGGTACCGGCTATGGCAATAAAAATGACGGTGAATGAGCCAGAAGCGGCGGCCCGGGCGGCGGAAATGGGGCTGGGTATTGCACTCATCAGTATGCCAAATGCCTTGCCCTTTCTGGAAAGTGGCCGCTTGATGCGGGTGTTGCCAGGTTGGTATGTCGACCGCGGTAGCCTGTGCCTGTACTTCCCTACCACCAAGTTCTTGCCAACCAAAACCCGAGTGTTCGTCGATTACATTACCGAACAATTCCGACAGCAGAAGCTGGCCGCCCGTTTTGACGCCCGCTAGAAACGAGAAAAGCCCCTTTCGGGGCTTCTTTCTTCCGTCAGTTAACTGTCTGACGATCAGTTGAAAATCTCTGCGGTACCGTAAAGTTTGTTCTGGCCGCCGGCAGCAATGATGCGATAAGAGCTGGCGCCTGACGCTGCAGCTTTGCTAGCCAATTCGCTTTCCAATGCACTCAGGTTAGAGGCACCGCTAACGGATACGACACCGATTTTCTGGGCGTCGGCAGCAGGTTGACTGGTCAGTTGGTCAGCGGCAACGCTAGCGAAAGAAGCGGTAGTCAGCAGTAGAGCAGTAGCAAAAATTTTGATGTTTTTCATGATTCATTCCTCAGGGTATTTTAGGGTTGAGAGGTTGTCGTCTCTCGATGTGTTAGATAATAGGCTGACGCGGCTGAATAGAAAATCGGAGAGTTTTGATAATCTCTATCAAATAAATTGACTTATTTCTGAGCGGCGCGGCTTGCGCTGGCGTACCGGAAAAATCGCCACTACCCTTTGAGTAAGCAGGAACCTTAGAGGAGTAAATGGCATGTCAGTCAACGCGTTTATTGGCAGCTGGTCATTGGTGTCTTCTGTCTTCAAAGGGGAGGACGGCAGGGTCAATCACCCGCTGGGCGAGCAGGTGCTGGGTCGCATTAACTACGAGCCCAATGGCACCATGGCGGCGCAGCTATATAGCGCTACCCGGCCATGCTTTGTCGCCGACGATCTGGCGCAGGGCACCGACCAGGAAACCCACGCCGCCTTTATCAATATGATTTGTTATTTTGGTCGCTATCAGGTGGATGAGAGCGACCAGCGGGTAGTGCATCAGGTTGAAGGCAGCTCGTTCCCCAATTGGATCGGTAGCCGGCAGGAGCGCTTTTATCATTTCTCCGGCGATCGTCTCCAACTGCGTACGGTACCGCTGCAGCTTGGCAACGGCGTGCAGATCGGCGAATTGGTGTGGCAACGGATAGGAGCGTCCTCATGATCATTGTTCACCATCTGAACAACTCGCGTTCGCAGCGTATTCTGTGGTTTTTGGAAGAGTTGGATGTGCCCTATCAGGTACAGCGCTATGAGCGTGATCCACAGACTATGTTGGCGCCGCCAGCCTTGAAGAAGATCCATCCGTTGGGCAAGTCGCCGGTGATTGTCGATGGCGATCTGACGCTGGCGGAATCCGGTGCCATTATTGAATACCTGCAGGAAGCCTACGATGCGCAGGGGCAGTTTATTCCCACCGATTACCATGCCCGTCAGCAGTACCGATACTGGCTGCATTATGCCGAAGGTTCGCTAATGCCATTACTGGTGATGAAATTGGTGTTCAGCCGCTTGGGTCAGCCACCCATACCCTGGCTGCTCAGGCCCGTCGCGGGGGCGATTGGCAAAGGCGTGCAGCGTGAGTACCTGGACAAACAGATCGCGCCGCATTGCGACTATCTGGAACAACACCTGAGCAAAAATACCTGGTTTGTCGGTAATGAGTTCAGCGCGGCGGATATCCAGATGAGCTTCCCGCTGGAAGCGATGGCGGCGCGCGGCGCACTGGACGCTTGCCCGAAATTGCGTGGTTATCTGCAGCGTATTCATTCACGTCCAGCCTATCAGCGCGCTCTGGATCAGGGGGGACCTTATGACCTGCTGAGTTAAGACGATGGGCTATACTCGATGAGGTCACTCTTCATCGGAGGTAGCCCATGGCTACGCAAATTTTTGTTAACCTGCCGGTGGGCGATCTGCCCGCATCTGTTGCTTTTTTCACCCAGCTGGGCTTCGGCTTTAATCAACAGTTTACCGATGACACCGCCGCCTGCATGGTGGTCAGCGACAGCATTTATGTGATGCTGCTTACCCACGAAAAATTCAAAATGTTCACCCCGAATCCGGTTAGCGATGCCAGGAAGGCGACTGAGGTGCTGATATGTTTGTCGCAGCCTAATCGGGCAGCGGTAGACGATGTGGTGCGTAAGGCGATCGCCGCCGGCGGTAATACTTATAACCAACCGCAAGATTACGGCTTTATGTATGGGCATGGTTTCCAGGATCTTGACGGGCATATCTGGGAACTGATGTACATGGATGAAAATGCAGCGCGGGCGCAGTAGCTGTTTCGGCCCCCCATTTTTGGGGGGCATTCCCATCGGATTTACCTATGGGACAAAAACCGTATTTTCGATAATGATAGTTCCCCAGGCTTTTTGCATGAATTGCCGCGATCTTTGGTTGATCAGAGGGTGTAGAAGGCTGGATAATCGTTTGCCTTGAATAAACCACCATAAATCACCCGTTTCACGCAATGGGAGTTAAACGTTTGCCTTATATGTGATGCCGGTTGGCAGCATGCGTAAAGGGCAAGGACGCGAACGTGACGGAAACGATACCGTAATAAACATGCGTGGGCGGAACAACAAGCCTTTTGAAACGGGCTGGCAATGAAACACAGGGGACAGCAACATGTCGAATTCTCAAGCGAACAACGCCGTTAAACCAAAAGGCGGGCTTGATGGTTATTTTAATATTTCTGCGCGTGGCAGCACCGTACGTCAGGAAGTGGTGGCGGGGTTAACCACCTTCCTGGCGATGGTTTATTCGGTGATCGTCGTACCGAGCATGCTCGGCAAGGCGGGTTTCCCGCCAACGGCGGTGTTTGTCGCGACCTGTTTGGTCGCCGGTCTTGGATCGTTACTGATGGGGCTGTGGGCGAATTTGCCAATGGCTATCGGTTGTGCGATTTCACTGACCGCGTTTACCGCCTTCAGCCTGGTGCTGGGGCAACACATCAGCATTCCAGTGGCGCTGGGCGCGGTATTCCTGATGGGCGTACTCTTTACCATTATCTCGGTAACCGGTATTCGTGCCTGGATCCTGCGTAATCTGCCGATGGGCGTGGCGCATGGTACCGGAATTGGCATTGGCCTGTTCCTGTTGTTGATCGCCGCGAACGGTGTGGGCCTGGTGGTGAAGAACCCGCTGGACGGTTTGCCTGTGGCGCTGGGCGCATTTACGTCCTTCCCGGTTGTGATGACCTTGCTCGGGCTGGCGGTGATTTTTGGCTTGGAAAAGCTGCGAGTGCCCGGTGGCATTCTGCTGGTGATCATTGTCATTTCGATCATTGGTCTGCTGTTTGACCCGGCGGTGAAATATCAGGGCTTGTTCGCGATGCCTAGCCTGACGGATGCTAACGGCAAATCATTGATCTTCAGTCTTGATATCATGGGGGCATTGCAGCCTGTGGTATTGCCAAGCGTGTTGGCATTGGTGATGACCGCGGTGTTTGATGCGACCGGGACCATTCGTGCGGTGGCTGGTCAGGCTAACCTGTTGGATAAAGACGGGCAAATCATCAACGGCGGCAAAGCATTGACGTCGGATTCCCTGAGCAGCATTTTTTCCGGTTTGGTAGGTGCAGCCCCGGCGGCAGTGTATATCGAATCTGCTGCGGGTACTGCGGCGGGGGGCAAAACCGGCCTGACGGCGACCGTAGTCGGCCTGTTGTTCCTGCTGATCTTGTTCTTGTCGCCGTTGTCTTATCTGGTACCGATTTATGCTACCGCACCTGCGCTGATGTATGTCGGCCTGCTGATGTTGAGCAACGTGACCAAACTGGACTTCAACGACTTTGTTGATGCCATGTCAGGCCTTCTGTGTGCGGTATTTATCGTACTGACCTGTAACATCGTTACCGGCATCATGTTGGGCTTTAGCGCATTGGTCATCGGTCGTATTTTCTCGGGCGAATGGCGCCGACTGAATATTGGCACTGTCGTGATCGCGGTGGCCCTGGTGGCATTCTATGCCGGTGGCTGGGCGATTTAATCGTATTGTCGTTTCCCCCGTCGATTCGGCGGGGGATGTTTTATCTCCGCTTCAGATAAGTCTCCTTCTGTCTGTGCTGCAATTTGAAAGGCACAACAAGCTTTAACCGCTGTAAAAAAAGTGATCTACTATCGGGGCATACTCAGAGATGCAGTCTGAACCCTAGAGTCTAAGGAAAGCATGGAAATCTTTTTTACAATCCTCATTTTAATTTTGGTGGTCTCCCTGTCAGGGGTGGTGACGCGCATGTTGCCGTTCCAGGTACCACTGCCGTTAATGCAAATCGGTATCGGGGCCCTGCTGGCCTGGCCGCATTTCGGGTTACACGTCGATTTCGACCCTGAATTGTTCCTGGTATTGTTTATTCCACCCTTGCTGTTTGCTGATGGTTGGAAAACCCCCACGCGAGAATTCCTGCACCACGGACGCGAAATCCTGGGCCTGGCGCTGGTGCTGGTGTTGATTACTGTGGTTGGTGTCGGTTACCTGATTTACGCCATGGTACCGGGTATCCCGCTGGTGGCGGCGTTTGCGCTGGCTGCCGTATTGTCACCCACCGATGCCGTGGCGCTGTCCGGTATTGTTGGTAAAGGGCGGATACCGAAGCCGATCATGGGCGTGCTGGAAGGCGAGGCGCTGATGAATGATGCGTCCGGCCTGGTGTCACTCAAATTTGCGATTGCAGTGGCGATGGGGACCATGGTGTTTACCGTCGGGGGCGCGACGCTCGAATTCCTCAAAGTGGCGATTGGCGGCCTATTGGCTGGGGTCGCCGTCACTTGGCTCTACAGTAAATCGTTGCGTGTGATGAGCCGCTGGAGTGGGGATGACCCGGCGACGCAAATCGTGTTCCTGCTGTTATTACCCTTCGCCTCGTATTTGATTGCCGAACACATCGGCGTTTCTGGCATCTTGGCCGCCGTTGCTGCGGGGATGACCATCAGCCAGTCTGGCGTGATCCGCAACGCCCCGCTGGCGATGCGCCTGCGGGCCAACAGCGTTTGGGCGATGCTGGAGTTTGTGTTTAACGGCATGGTCTTCATCATGTTGGGCCTGCAACTGCCGGGGATCCTGGAAACCTCTATCTTGCAGGCAGAGCTGGATCCGACCATTCAGACCTGGTACCTGTTTGCCGATGTGGCCATTATCTACACCGCGTTGCTGGTGCTGCGTTTCACCTGGCTATGGTTGATGAAAAACGCCAGCCGCCGCTTTATGAAAAAACGGCCGTTGCAGTTTGGTGATTTCAGTACCCGTGAACTCTGGGTTGCATCCTTCGCCGGAGTGCGTGGGGCGATTACGTTAGCCGGTGTGCTGTCGATTCCCTTGCTGTTGAGTGATGGTACGGCCTTCCCGGCACGTTACCAGCTTGTGTTTATTGCCGCCGGGGTAATCTTGCTTTCGCTGATTGCCGGCGTCATGGCGCTACCGCTGTTATTGCGCGGGGTGCAGGTGGCAGACAAGAGCGTCAGCAAGAGTGAAGAACGGATGGCGATTGCTATGGCGGCTGAAGTGGCGATCGAAAGTATCAACAAAATGGAAGAACGGTTGGCCGTTGATACCGAAGAAAACATTGATCCTCAGGTGTTGAAAGAGATTAGCTCGCGCGTGGTGGGAACGCTGCGGCGGCGTATCACCACCAAAGACGATATCGAAAATGCGCTGATGCTGGAAAACCTCGAACGACGCTTCCGCCTGACGGCGCTGCGTGCGGAGCGGGGTGAGTTGTATCATCTGCGTGCCACGCAGAAAATCAGCAATGAGACGCTGCAAAAACTGCTGCACGATCTCGACCTGCTGGAAGCGCTGTTGATCGAGCGCGAAGGGTAATCGCCAACGGGCCGCGGAAGCGGCCCTTTTTACTTGGTGGGTGGCCAGTAGTCGCGGCAGCAGGCGATCCACGCCTGGGCGCTGTGCGACAGGTAATTGCCTTGACGCCAGATCAATCCTACCTTCCATTCCATACGCGGCTCCAGGGGCAGCCAGATCAGGTTTTCCTTATCCAGCCACTGACAAACCGGCTCCGGTAAGGTGGCGATACCGACTCCGGCCTGAACCATTGAAGCCAAGAAATCCCACTGCCCGCTGCGCACGGCAATTTGTGGCTCAAAACCCGCCTGACGGAAAGCCTTCATCAACATTTTGTACAGTGAAAAGTCTTCGTTATAAATCAGGATCGGCCATTCGGCCAATTCGGTGATATTAATACTGGTGCGATTAAGCCAGTGTGGGGTGCGCGGTGTGACGACACACATCGGATGGTCGAGGAGCGGCAAGAACGTCAGCGGCTGTTCCGTATCAACCGGCAATATGGTCATTGCCAAATCCAGCTCGCCCGACATCACGGCTTGCTCAACCGATAACCCACCCAACTCGGAAATTTTCAGCTCAATGCCGGGATAGGTTTGGCGGAACTGGCGGATCAAATCGGCGATCTGCCGACCAACCATCGGCGGGATACCCAGTCTCAGCACGCCTTTTTTGACGGAGCTGATGTCTTCCAGCTCCGCCTCCAACTGGCGAAATTCATCGAGGATTGCCAGCCCACGCTGGTATACCGCCTGGCCGCTGTCGGTCAGATGCAGTTTACGCCCCTCACGGATCAGCAACGTGCACTCCAGTTCCTCTTCCAGATTACGTAGCATTTTGCTGATGGTTGGTTGTGTGACGAACAGCTTTTCCGCTGCGCGGGTAAAGCTTTGCTGGCGCACGACTTCCACGAAGTAGCGCAGAGTGCGGACATCCACGTTGGGTTCTCCTCAGGGGCAATACCGGCGGGAAACTATTCCCTGATGGCATGATATTAATGATTTTAATTCATTTCAGGCCAGGTTTCCTGGCTGCGTATACTGTAAACCGTGAATTTTTGTTTGAGGTTGGTTTCCATGTTACTGGCGTTACGCCATGCTGCCCCCAGCGTATTGAATCGACTACAGGTGCCGATCCAGGTTGCGTTGTATTCGGGGCTATTTCTGATCGCCGATCGGCTCGTGCAACAGTTTCATCTGCCGCTGCCTGCCAATATTGTCGGCATGTTGATGATGTTGGCGTTGATCCTGCTGCGCATTTTGCCGTTGAACTGGGTTAAGGCTGGTTCTCGCTGGTTGCTGGCTGAGATGCTGCTGTTCTTCGTACCGGCAGTGGTCGCCGTAGTCAACTATGCCCAATTATTGATGGTGGAAGGCTGGAAGATTTTTTTGGTGATTGCGATCAGCACCATGTTGACGCTGGGGGCGACCGGATTGGTGGTTGATCGTGTCTACCGTCTGGAGATTTGGTTACGTCGCCGGAAGCAGCACGATGAATGATTTTATCCTCAGTGTTCTCTGTTTTTTGGCGACATTGGTATTGTATTTCGCCAATAAAAGGCTTTATCGCCGCCGCCGTACTCTGTTGTTGATGCCGCTGGTCCTGACGCCAATGATCCTGGTGTTGTTGCTGGTGGTGACCCATACCTCATATCAGGATTACATTGGCGAAACGCACTGGCTGCTGTGGTTATTAGGCCCCGCCACTATCGCCTTTGCGGTACCGGTGTACGAGAACGTGCATATTATCCGCCGTCACTGGTTGTCGCTCAGTGCTGGGGTACTGACGGCGGTGTTGGTTGCGGTTTACAGCTCGGTATGGCTTGCGCGTTTGTTGACGCTGCCGGAAGAGGTTCAGCGCAGTCTGGCTGTGCGTTCGATCACCACGCCGTTTGCGCTGGAGGCTGCCAAGCAAATGGGGGGGCAACCGGATCTGGTAGCCCTGTTTGTTGTGATCACCGGGGTGTTTGGCATGGCGGTGGGCGACATCCTGTTTTTGCGGCTGGCGGTGCGCAGTCGCCTTGCGAAGGGGGCTGGGTTAGGAGCATCCTCGCACGGTGCAGGCACGGCAAAGGCGTATGAAATGGGGCAAGAAGAGGGGGTTGTATCCAGTCTGGTGATGATGTTAGCGGGGATTATTACGGTTATTGCCGCCCCCTTGATTGGACAATGGATGTGGTAAACCTGCGGCGCAAGATGCGCCGCAGGCTGTTGGTTAGGTTCAACGAATGTCGGTCGGTATAGCGGGAGAGCGTGTGGACTCACGTAACACGCGGCCGATTTCGTCATGGCTGAAAATAATGGAATGATGGTTACAGGCCAGTGGCTGTATGTGCAAATGGTGACTAATCGAAGACAGTCCGTTGTCCGCAATCGCCAAAAGTTCCTGCCCATCTCCCTGGTCGGTCATACTCAAGTTCACGTCTTCCGTTGCCTTGAAAAGCGTGATGCGTGCGTGCTGTAAGGGGGCGCTGAGCGTCTCCTTATTCAGGGATAGCTCGGTCGGCTCCGCACGCAATGCTCTGGCGGCAGCGTCACCCTCAATGCCCAGCATGGCCAGCATAGCCGCCAGCAACCCTGGCTCGCTGCGGATCTGGAAGGCCGTTTGATAGAAGGTATCCAGCAAAAATACCTGGATGTCACGGAAGCCTCGGCTTTCAAGCTGCGCGGCCATTTCCAGAGCAATCAGCCCCCCAAGTGACCACCCTAATAGGCGCACGGGGCGGGTAGGTGACAGCTTCATATGGCCAAGGTAATGGGATGCCAATTCGTGCAATGAGGTGATATGCGGGTGGATAAACAAATTGTGATTGTTGATCCCCAAGACGTTGAAAGCCCCCTCGAGCGAGATCGCCAAATCATGGTAAATATCGCACCCGGTTACCGCAGGATGAACCATCCAGATATCGTCGGCGGCAATGGTCCGATTAAGGCGCATCACCTGTTTAAAGTTAAAGTTGGTTTGATTTAGCCGCGCAAGCAGCTGCTGCAGAGGCGCAGCAGAAATCGGGGCGGTGGTATCAGAGACTGTTTCTGCCGTCAATGCGCGAGCTTGCGCGCGCAACGTTGGGTGAGCAAACAGGGTTTTTATCACCACCGGATACCCACAGCGCTTCAGTTTGACCAGAAGTTGAATGGCATGCAGCGAATGGCCACCGAGTTCAAAGAAATCATCGTCCAGACCAATCTGCGTGACGCCGAGCAATTCCGACCACAATGCGGCAAGCTGTTGTTCTAATGCGGTTTTAGGGGCTTCATATTGCAACGAAACCTGTGTGAGCGGTGCGGGGGCCGGCAAGGCTTTGCGATCTAACTTACCGTTGGGTGACAGTGGCAGAGCCTTGAGCCTGACAAAGGTGGAAGGCACCATGTAATCGGGCAAGTGTTGCTGTAACTGAAGGCGCCATTGTGCTGAGTGCGAGCCCTCATCCGAAGCGACGACATAAGCCACCAGACGTTTTCCTCCATGCCCATCTTCTCTCGCCAGTATTGCGGCGTCCTCAACGCCTTCGCATTGGCGTAGTTGCTGCTCTATTTCACCCAGTTCAATGCGCACCCCATGGATCTTGACCTGAAAGTCATTTCTGCCCAGGTATTCAATGTTGCCATCCGGCAACCAGCGGGCAAGGTCACCCGTCTTATACAGACGAGCCTGAGGATCAGCGCTGAAAGGATCGGCAATAAAACGTTCGGCGTTTAGCTCTGGCCGATTCAGGTAACCGCGTGCAACCTGAATACCCCCGATATGTAATTCGCCAGCAACACCAGGCGGAAGGGGTTGTAACTGAGCATCCAGAATATGGAGTTGCGTGTTGGCGATCGGTTTGCCAATAGGCACCAATGCCCGTTCGTCATTGGGGTGGCATTGCCAGCTGGATACATCCACGGCGGCTTCCGTTGGTCCGTAGAGATTGTGCAATTCCGCCTGGGGTAACTGTTGCAGGCAGCGGTGCACGGTGGCAAGTGGCAATGCCTCGCCACTGCACATGATACGGCGCAAGGAATCACACTGCGCCATTTCGCCGTGACGCAGAAACAATTGCAGCATTGAGGGGACAAAATGCAGTGTGGTTACGCGGTGTTGTGCGATACAGCTACTGAGGTAGTCGGGGTCTTGATGGCCGCCAGGTTTGGCAATGGCTAACTGTGCGCCGACCATGAGCGGCCAGAAGAACTCCCAGACGGAGACGTCAAAACTGAACGGTGTTTTTTGCAATACCACATCGTCGTGCGTCAGCGGATAGGCGTGCTGCATCCAGAGCAGGCGGTTGATAACTCCGCGGTGTTCATTCATGACGCCCTTGGGTTTCCCGGTCGAACCTGAGGTATAGATCACATACGCCAGGCTGCGCTGTGGCTCAGACCCTGGCGGTGCAAGATTGTCCTTGGGTTCTTGTTGCCACAGATGGCTATCATGTTGCAGGTGCAGCCGTGGAATAGCGACATCGCAGATGGGATTCAATGCCTGTTCGCCCGCCGGGTCGATCAGGATGTATTTTGCACCGCAATCCTGCAGCATATGACGCAAACGGTCTTGCGGATAATCGGGATCAATAGGGACATAAGCTGCGCCAGACTTCAAAATGGCATACAGCGCTGTCACCATTTCAGGGCTGCGATTGACGCAAACGGCGATGCGGTCATCAGGCTGCGTCCCTTGCTGGCGTAGAAAACTGGCCAACTGGTTTGCCTGCTGGTTCAACTGCAAATAGCTTATCTGCTGCTGCTCATAGCTCAGCGCAGGCGCGTTTGGTGTACGTAATACCTGTTGTTCTAGAAATTGGTGAATACCCTGCGGCATGGCCCAGGATTGCTGCGTATTATTCCATTCGTGAAAAATATGCTGCTGTTCAGCAGGCAGTAACAGCGGCAGTTGCCCCAAGGGCAGATTAGCATCGCCGTCTAACAAGGTATCGAGTATTTGCACGACGCGATTGGCAATGCGCTCACCGTCTTCATGACTAAACCAAGCCTGATTGAGATTAAACTCCAGTACAGGATCATCGCCTGGGTGGTAGTGACGTAGGTAGATGCCCAATGGCAATTGTTCATAGCCATGATGCATGTTCTCAACTTTAAACTGACTCCCCTCCAGCTCAATGTCTGTCGGGAAGACTTCCAACGAAAAGCTGATGTCAAATAGCTGGCGTCTTCCCTGTTGGTGCAAATTCAGTTGGCGGTTAAGTTCGGCGATAGGAAACCGCTGATGGCGGTAGCATTTACGCAGCTCGCTGCCAATATGCTGTAACAGATGGGAAAAGGGCTCTTGCACGTCCACGTTGATATTAAGCGGGATCATGGAGGAGAACATGCCCAGCGTCTGTTTATGATCGCTGGTGCTGCGGTTATGCACCGGCACACCGATGGTGACATTATCGACCTGCCAAATGCGCGCGAACCAACTGGCAAGCAGAGCCACCATGAAGTGCATTGCCGAGCCACCGTGATGAGCGGCATAGCGCTCCAACTGCAAGAAGCGTTCTCGCGGTAAACGCTTGATGATTTGGCTGCTGGGATAGGTTTGTTGCTCGGTGTAATTGGGGCGACGTTCCAATACGGATGGCGGGGCTGCTGCAAAGCGTTCGAGCCACCAATCCCGATCGCGCTGATAGCGTGATGACTGAAGGTAGGCAAGATCGCTAACCACGAAATCGCTGTAGCGTGAGTGGCTTATTTCACTCTTCTGCCCCAGTTTTAGCTGCTTATACCGATCCATAATCATTCGGCTTAATAACGAGATCGACGTGCCATCCGCAATCAGGTGATGAGACGCCAATAACCATAGCGTTGTTGAATCATCTATTTTGGTCAAATGACAACGCCATAGCAGGTCTTCATAGAGTTGATAAGGTTGGATAAATATTTCTCGCAGATGGTTCTGGGCCTGACTGGCTGCATCTTCCTGGTGCGAAAAATCGTTGTAGTGAAGTTCAATGGATTTTTGACTGAGTGGGCGTTGAATGACGCCTTGTGGTGTTTCCTTCAGCGCGGTTTGTAACGCGTCATGCTGCTGTTGAATATACTGGATAGCTTCTTTAAACAGTGGGAAAGAAATCTCTTTATCCACGCGCCAGAGGCACCCTACATTATACAGTGGAATATCAGGGTTTAAGGTCTGATCTAACCATACGGCCTGTTGTACCGTCGTGAGAGAATAAGCGGACACGGAACCACCTCCAAAATACAGGAAAGAATCGACTTAAATAGATGCGTAGTCGGTAAGTACTCGAACATTATAAGAGGTGATATTAAATCCGCCCAATTTTACATTAAACATTTTTAATTGTCTGAATAAATAATTAAGTATGCACATATAATTCATTTAATTGTTTACATATTTCTTATTCCGTTATTAATAATTAGTCATGTTATTAATGGGAATTAAAAATTGTTTTTTAACTGGATAATGCCGATTTGAAATGATGGCTAGCTTGCGTTATTTTGTTTAATTGGTTGTTTTTAATTGTTTTATTTTCACTTAAGCATTGGCGGTGGGGGAGGTTTATTCTGCAATGTATCGATGGCTGATGTCGATTTTATCTCGAGTTTTTCGGCAGTGAAAAGTGAACGTGCGTACCAGGTTACCTATTTGAACACTGCCAGGATGTCGTCGATAGATCTTCCAATCACTTTAAGCATCAGAGTTGCTAATGATATATTATTTGGTAATAAATAAGAGTTTTATCCACTTATTTAATTATTGATGAGTTTTTCATGTCTGTGCATTTAACGGGGGGCATAAAAATGACAATTAAATTAAATTGGAATGAACAATATGTTTTTATAATAAGTCAATTTACTGCTGGTCTGAGAAAGTGCCATTATTAATGGGGCCATGATGGCATGGCCCCTGATATCTCAATCTTTGTTGATTAAACGTTGGCTGCGGTTTTGATCAATGCCACGACCAGCGGGGACAGTTCGTTACGTAATGCGGCCCGTTCGGACTGGAACAAAGTGGCAGCGTAAAAGCGGTGCCCTGGCAGCTCTACCGATCGCACATCACCTTCGCTGTCGTGGCCGCTGATAATGAGAGGATGTTGCTGTAAATCGGCGACAAACTCGGGATTAACACCAAAATTGCAGTGATAGCCTTCGTGCGTTTCAAGCTTGCCATAAGTGCGGGCAGCCAGCGTACCCGGTTGGAAAATAATAGTGCCGCTCTTTTCGACCAACGAACAGCTCAGAGGCGCGATGACCAATCGACCGCCACTGTCAGTTTCTGCATGGCCAGCATCGTGCCAACCCATGACGTTACGGGCGTATTCCACAATGGCATACTGGAATCCGCCACAGGAGCCCAGGAAGGGGATGTTTTGCTCACGCGCATAGCGGATTGCCATGAAGGCGCCGTCATCATGATTATATGGGCTACCAGGCACTACCCAGATTGCATCAAAATCTTGCAGCACTGAGGTATCGGTAATGGTCTCTGTAGGTAGCCAGCGGGATTGAATATCGACGTCAAGGTGTGCAGCAGTGAGTTGAAGAGCAATCGGGATGGCTTGGTGAGAGACAGCCTGAGGCAGGTAATCACCGACTAGAGCAATGCGAACTTGAGCTTTCATCATTTCCTTTTCCTGTGCGGGTAAAAAAGGAGATTACAGTAAAGCTGAGTGTCAATCTTCAGGTTTTCAAACGCTGCGCACAA
Organism: Serratia sp. NPDC087055; assembly: GCF_044900985.1. Classification (NCBI taxonomy): domain Bacteria; kingdom Pseudomonadati; phylum Pseudomonadota; class Gammaproteobacteria; order Enterobacterales; family Yersiniaceae; genus Serratia; species Serratia sp. NPDC087055. Next base: position 342,339 of record NZ_JBJDOG010000003.1, on the reverse strand, counting down.
AAAAGCCCGGCGTTTGCCGGGCTTGGGAAATCGAGTGTTGGCTCAGTAGAGCGACGGGGCACCGGCTGGACGGGTTTTGAAGCGGCGGTGCAGCCACATATACTGTTCTGGTGCGCGCATAATCTCTTGCTCCACCACTTTATTCATGTATGCCGCTGCGGCGATCTCATCGCCAATAGGGTAATTCTCCAGTGCCGGTTGGATCAATAAATCATAACCCCGGCCTTTCTCACGGCGAATCAAGACGACCGGCACCAGCGCGGGTTTGGCCATGCGTGCCAGCATAAAGGTACCGCTGGTGGTGGCGGCTTGATCGACAGCAAACAGCGGAGCGAACACGCTGCCACGTGGGCCGTAATCTTGGTCCGGAGCGAACCACACGGCTTCGCCGCGTTTGAGAGCCTGAACCATGCCGCGCAGATCTTTGCGATCGAGCATGGCTTTATTGGAACGCATGCGGCCTTTGGTTTGCGCCCACTCCATCGCTTTATTGTTGTGTGGGCGGTACATTGCCATCATTGGCTGGCAGAGCCCCATGGCACGGCCGCCTAGCTCCAGTGACATAAAGTGCACGCCAATGACGAGAACGCCACGCTGATTCTGCTGTGCGATTTTCAGGTGATTAATACCGGAAACGTTGAACCAGCGTTTGACGCGTTTATCTGACCAGAACCAAGCCATGCCCGTTTCCAGCAGGCCCATACCGAGGGATTCGAAGTTGCCGACCACTTTGCGCTCGCGTTGCGCTTCTTCCATGTCTGGGAAACACAGTTCCAGGTTACGGCGGGTAATGGAAACCCGACGTTTAAGGAACCGCATCGAGGTGCGCCCCATCCACACACCCAGTTTATGCAGCAGTGGGTAGGGGAGTTGAACCAGCAGGAACAGGCAAGCCAAACCGAACCAGGTAAACCAGTAGCGCGGGTGCAGCAAGGCCAATTTGAATTTTTGCGGACGCTTCATATAAACTCATTTATGCATTAAGGGGGCAGCAACCTGTAACGCATAAGGATCCACTCACTTGCGATACAACCACTCAGACACCCAGACATCACTATCGTTTAGCCAGATTCCATAATTGACTAAATCTTTACACTCGAAGGGCGGTTCGCGCTGCTATCAGGCTTCGGAAGGATGGCTGTAGGCCAGCGAAGGCGGCTCTAGGAATGTGTATTCTATCACAGAATACGAGCTCTAAAGGTAGAGTGGCATACGAATATTCTCATTCGTATTGACAGACGATTGATATAACGCCGAATAAGAAAAAGGCGCCGCCTCTTGCGAGGTTGCGCCTTTTCAACATGCTAACTGACTAGTATCAGTTCATGCCGTATTTTTTCAATTTCTTACGCAGCGTACCACGGTTGATGCCCATCATCAGGGCGGCACGGGTCTGGTTGCCACGGGTGTATTGCATCACCATGTCCAACAGTGGCTGTTCAACTTCAGCCAATACCAGCTCATACAGGTCATTAACGTCTTGACCATTCAGTTGAGCAAAATAGTTCTTCAGTGCTTGTTTAACCGAGTCACGCAGAGGCTTTTGAGTCACTTGATCCTGTGAGTTCACGGTAGAAACGGTCAGTACGTCAGAATTTACGCGTTGTTCGAACATAGTTCTGTCAGCTCTTTTTTGTTACGCAAGATTTTCGAAATATGCCTCCAACGCCTCCAGCTGTTCGCTGGCATCCTCTATGGCGTTGAATGTGCGCCGAAACTGGTCATTCGGGGCGTGCTCCTGGAGATACCAGGATACGTGCTTACGAGCAATTCGGAATCCCTTGCCTTGGCCATAAAAGCCGTGCAATTCCCGAATATGCCCTATCAACAAACGCTTAACCTCGCCAAGCGGCAGAGGGGGCAGCAGTTCCCCAGTGTCCAGATAATGCTGGATTTCCCGGAAGATCCAGGGTCTCCCCTGAGCAGCGCGGCCTATCATCAGGGCATCAGCCCCAGTGTAGTCGAGCACTGCTCTGGCTTTATGCGGGTCAGTAATGTCTCCATTCGCGATAATCGGAATGGAAACACTCTGCTTAACTGCCCGAATGCTGTCGTACTCCGCGTTGCCGTTGAACAGGCAGGCACGGGTTCGGCCATGAATAGTCAGGGCTTGTATACCACAATCTTCGGCCAGTTGGGCAATCTCTACACAGTTACGGTGTTCTGGCGCCCAGCCGGTGCGAATCTTAAGCGTAACCGGCACATCCACAGCATTAACCACTGCGTGGAGGATCTGTTTAACCAGATCCGGGTACTGCAGCAATGCAGACCCTGCAAGCTTCCGGTTCACTTTTTTGGCCGGGCATCCCATATTGATGTCGATGATCTGCGCACCGCTGGCCACGTTAATACGTGCAGCGGCAGCCATATCATCTGGGTCGCATCCGGCAATCTGCACGGAACGGATCCCGGGTTCATCGCTATGTACCATACGCAGACGCGACTTATCCGTCCGCCACACCTCCGGATTGGAGGAGAGCATTTCGGATACAGCCATCCCAGCACCCATTGCATGACATAGGGTTCTAAATGGGCGATCTGTAATGCCGGCCATCGGGGCCGCAATCAGGCAATTTGTAAGCTGGTGGTGTCCAATGCGCATAGACAAAGAGTAACCATACTGTGTCCGCAAGGGCGCGTATATTACGCATTTTTGCGTTGAGATGAAAGGCCAAACTTTGACCAATTGGCCGTTATTCGGCAATCAAAATGCGCTTTGTCAGGATTCATAAAAATATTATATATATTTAACAATGAGTTGACGAAAAGTGCTTAATTTGTATGCGGCAAAATATTCCCCATACAACAGAATTTTATCTGTAATGAGTCTCGATTCAGCCAGAGATAGGCCGCAATATACGGCATCTATCAGGCGATTCCGTTGAGAATTGACCTAATTATGCTGAGATTGCTGGGGGGACATTCTGGCGAAGAGTCTGTCGTTTCAGGTGACACTGGCGCATAAGGACATCGCCATTGCGTGATAAGACAGAATAAAAAAACCACCGTAACGCTCTAAGTTACCGGTGGTTTTTTATCAGAGTACTCTTTCTGATTACTTACGCTGGCCCGTGATACGACACCATTCTTCACGTTCCGCGACCGGATCGAGAGTGAATTTGTCTTCATAGGCTTGCGCCACGCTGCTTGCCTGCGTGGCCAATACGCCTGACAGCCCCAGATAGCCGCCCGACTTTGGCAGGCAACCGATCAGCGGCGCCAACTCGCGTAATGGGCCAGCCAGGATGTTTGCGACGACCACGTCAGCCAGCAAGTCTGCAGGTTGGTCTTTTGGCAGATACAGCTCCAGACGCTCTGAAACGCCGTTACGCTGTGCGTTATCACGACTGGCCTGAATGGCTTGGGGATCGATATCGATGCCGATAGCGCGTGCTGCACCGAGCTTCAGGGCAGCAATCGCCAGGATGCCTGAACCACAGCCGAAGTCGATGATGGTTTTACCGGCCAGATCGAGGCCGTCCAGCCATTGCAGACACAGCGCGGTGGTTGGGTGGGTGCCGGTACCGAACGCCAGACCTGGGTCCAGCATCACGTTGACCGCGTTAGGATCGGGCACATCACGCCAGCTTGGGCAAATCCACAGACGCTCGCCGAAGCGCATTGGGTGGAAGTTATCCATCCACTCACGTTCCCAGTCCTTGTCTTCCAGTTGTTCGATCTTGTGGCGGAAGCCGGCACCCAGCAATGGATGCTGTTCCAGCATTGCCACCACGTCGGTCATGTCGGTTTCAGCATCGTACAGCCCGATCACATCGGTATCGCCCCACAGCAAGGTCTCGCCTGGCAGCGGTTCGAACACCGGGTTGTCGTGGGTGTCCTGAAAGGTCACCGATACCGCACCGCTTTCAACCAGTGCATCGCTCAGGTCTTCTGCCTGGCTGCCGGTAGTATTCAGTTTGAGTTGGATCCAAGGCATAACAATTCTCTTTAAGAGGGTAATGATGACGCCACTCGGCGTTTTTCGCCGACGACGTTACCGATATAAAACGCCAGCAAGCCCAGCAGCAGTGAAGGCACGATAGGATGGAGCCCCGCCAACTGCAGCTTGAAGCTGGCCAATAGCGTATAGCATACCGCACCTGTCACCATTGAGCTAAGGGCGCCCTGCGCGTTAGCGCGTTCCCAGTACAGGCCCAATACCAGCGGCCACAGGAAGACGGCCTCCAGGCCGCCAAACGCCAGCAGATTCAGCCAGATGATCATTTCCGGTGGCCGCCAGGCCGCCAGCAGCACCAGCAGGCCAAGCACCAGCGTGGTCAGGCTGGAGAAGCGCTTGATCAAACGCTCGTTCTGCATTTGCTGAGGACGCACGCCAAGATAGAGATCTTTAATAATAGTGGCGGAAGATTGCAGCAGTTGAGCGTTAATGGTCGACATGATTGCCGCCATCGGCGCGGCCAGGAAGATACCGGCAGCATACGGCGGCAACACGGTGATCATCAGCGTAGGGATTACCTGATCCGGGATTTTCAGATCCGGCAGCACTGCACGGCCCAGCGCACCGGCCAGGTGCATGCCGAACATCAGCACCGCCACCACCATGGTACCGAGGATGATGCCGCGGTGTACCGCTTTGCTGTCTTTATACGAAATGCAGCGCACCGCAGTATGCGGCAGGCCAATCACACCAAAGCACACCAGGATCCAGAACGAGGCCATAAACGGCAGGCTAAGGATCTGTTCACCGCCTTGCGGTGACACCAGTGCAGGATCAATTTGTTGCAGTTTATCTACGGCGCTGTGCAGGCCACCCGCGGCGTGGATCACCGCAACCAGCAACAGCACGGTGCCGATCAACATCACCAATCCTTGCATGGCGTCGTTTAGCACGCTGGCGCGGAAACCGCCGAAGGCGGTGTATAGCGCGATGCTGAGGCCAAAGATCAGCAGGCCGGTGTCGTAAGGGATACCGGCAGCGGTTTCCAGCAAACGTGCGCCGCCAATAAACTGCACCGTCATGGCACCCAGGAACGCCACCAAGAGGCTCAGGCTGGCCAGCCAGACCAGCAGTCGGCTTTGGTAACGGCCGTATAGCATGTCGTTGAGGGTGATTGCGTTGTAGCGCCGCGCCAGAATGGCAAACTTCTTGCCAAGCACACCGAGTGATAACCATACGGCCGGTAGTTGGATCATCGCCAGTAGCACCCAGCCCAATCCATATTTATAGGCAGCACCAGGGCCACCGATAAACGAACTGGCGCTGATATAGGTCGCCGTCAGCGTCATGGCCAGCACAAAGCCACCCATTGAGCGGCTGCCAAGGAAGTACTCACTGAGGAAATTGCCCGTTTGGCGTCGGCTGTAGGCATAAACTGACAGCCCGAACACCAGCGCCAGATAGGCGACCAGCGGCAGAATGACTTCAGTTTGCATCACCGTCCTCCAGCGAGATATCGCGGAATAGGCCGCGGACCATCAGCCAGCACAGGCCGATAAACAACAACGGCACCAGCAGGCAGGCCATTTCGAACCAGTGTGGCAGGCCGGTAATACCGGATTCGCTGTCCGGCAGATAGGCGGCCAGCGACCAGGCCAACAGATAAAGCAGCGTCAGGCCGAGGGCCCAGCGCGCCTCGCGGTGAGCTTGAATAAAGCGAGTTTCCACCAGTGTCTCCCATAGGTTTACGGTGATGGATTTATCAAAGGTAGGGAATTCTACGGCAAGGCCGGATTTTGCCAAGCCGTTACCTCGCCCGGAGTAAAAAAGAAAAAGGCCGGCAATTAACCGGCCTTCTGTCAGGCGATGCGAATAGCCTGCCTTAGGTTTCCTGCAGACCCAGCTTCTTCTCCAGATAGTGGATGTTAGTGCCACCGTGCTGGAAGTTTTCGTCGCTCATGATCTTTTGCTGCAGCTCAACGTTGGTTTTGATGCCATCGATGATCAGCTCAGCCAGGGCGTTCTTCATGCGGGCAATCGCCACGTCACGGTTTTCACCGAACGTGATCAGTTTGCCGATCATGGAATCATAGTACGGCGGTACGGTATAACCGGCGTAAATATGAGATTCCCAACGCACGCCGAAACCACCTGGTGCATGGAAACGGGTGATCTTGCCTGGGCTTGGCAGGAAGGTGTTCGGGTCTTCGGCGTTGATACGGCATTCCACCGCGTGGCCGTGAACCTTCACTTCGTCCTGTTTGATCGACAGTGGCTGACCGGCAGCGATACGCAGCTGCTCTTTGATCAGATCCACACCGGTGATCATTTCAGTAACCGGGTGTTCAACCTGAATACGGGTGTTCATTTCGATGAAATAGAACTCGCCGTTTTCATACAGGAACTCGAAAGTACCCGCGCCGCGGTAACCGATTTCCACACAGGCCTTCGAACAACGCTCGCCGATATAACGACGCATTTCGCTGGTGATGCCCGGTGCCGGAGCCTCTTCAACCACTTTCTGGTGGCGACGCTGCATGGAGCAGTCGCGCTCGGCCAGATAGATGGCATTACCCTGACCGTCTGCCAAAATCTGAATTTCGATATGGCGTGGGTTTTCCAGGTATTTTTCCATGTAAACCATGTCGTTATTGAAAGCCGCTTTGGCTTCCGCTTTGGTCATGGTGATGGATTGCTCGAGGTCTTTGTCGCTGCGCACAACGCGCATGCCGCGGCCGCCGCCGCCGCCGGATGCCTTGATGATGACCGGATAGCCGATGCGCTTAGCGAAGGCACGGTTTTTGTCCATGTCGTCGGTCAGCGGGCCATCGGAGCCAGGCACACAAGGTACACCGGCTTTCTTCATGGCGTTGATAGCAGAAACCTTGTCGCCCATCAGGCGGATAGTTTCGGCTTTCGGGCCAATGAAGATAAAGCCAGAACGCTCGATTTGCTCGGCGAAGTCGGCGTTTTCAGACAAAAAGCCATACCCTGGGTGGATCGCCACTGCGCCGGTGATTTCTGCCGCAGAGATGATAGCCGGGATATTCAGATAGCTTTTAACTGATGGCGCAGGACCGATACATACAGTCTCGTCAGCCAGCAGTACGTGTTTCAGATCGCGATCGGCTGTGGAGTGTACGGCAACAGTTTTGATGCCCAACTCTTTACAAGCACGCAGGATACGAAGTGCGATCTCGCCACGGTTGGCGATAACAATTTTATCAAGCATGTTCGCCTCGTTATTCGATGACGACCAGTGGCTCGTCAAATTCTACCGGTTGGCCGTTCTCTACCAGAATAGCTTTCACTACGCCGGATTTGTCCGCTTCGATCTGGTTCATCATTTTCATCGCTTCAACGATGCACAGCGTGTCGCCGGCGTTCACTTTCTGGCCGACTTCGATGAAGGCTTTCGCATCCGGGCTTGGCGTGCGGTAGAAAGTACCCACCATTGGGGAACGGACGACGTGGCCACTCATGGCCGCTGGTGCTGCAGGCGTTTCGGTTGGTGCGCTGGCAACGGCAGTAGCCAGTGCTGGCTGCGGCTGTGCCGGCATTGCGTATGCCTGTGGCATCATTGGGTAAGCCTGCGCCGGTGCGGCGCGGCTGATGCGAACTGACTCTTCGCCTTCAGAGATTTCCAGTTCAGAAATGCCTGATTCTTCAACCAGTTCGATCAGTTTCTTGATTTTACGAATATCCATGAGTGTGATTCCGTACTCTTTTTGCGTAGCAATTAGTGGGTTTTCGACAGACGGTTAACCGCTGCCTGTAAAGCAAATGTGTAGCCATCCGCGCCGAGGCCGCAAATCACACCCACCGCAATATCGGAGAGGTAAGAGTGATGGCGGAAAGGTTCTCGGGCGTGCACGTTGGACAAGTGGATCTCGATAAACGGGATCTGCACCGCCAGCAATGCATCACGCAGCGCCACGCTGGTATGCGTGAACGCGGCAGGGTTAATCAGAATAAAATCTGTGTTGCCGCGCGCTTCATGTATGCGGTCGATCAGCGCATGTTCGGCGTTAGACTGCAGATGGCTCAGGGTAATATCCAGTGTGGATGCCTGGTTTTCCAATCCGTTAACAATCTCTGTTAACGTCGTGCTGCCGTACTTCTCCGGCTCACGCGTCCCCAGCAGATTCAGATTGGGGCCGTTCAGAAGCAAAATGTGAAACTTATCCGCCATTGTGCTGGTATCTCCGGCAATAAAACCATCATCGTAGAAAATAACCCGACGTCACCGATTTGTCACCTGTTAAGGGGAAAATTCACCCTGAGAACAGGAACAAGGTCGGGCATTATAACGATATCGTAGCAATTCGCAGCTAAATACTGGTCGTATCAGCGAAGATATTCAACCCTAAATCAGCAAACTGACGGTGGCGTTATCGCATTATGAGGGGTAGAACACAGAAAAGTTCCGCCTGTTAACGCCACCAATTGCGGAATTTCTTGTATCGCAGTGCCAGTAATAACACCGCCAGCAGGGCGTAAATAAAGGGCTGTGGCGAGAAGGTTTTTACCGACCACAGGTAGTGAATCGGAGCCAGGATCGCGACCAGATACACCAAATTATGCAATGTCTGCCATTTGGCGCCCAGTTTGCGCATAGCCCACAGCGTTGAGGTCGCGGCCAGCGCCAGTAGGATCAACCAACTGATAATGCCGAGTGTCAAATACGGACGGGTGACAAGTTCGCGCCCCAGCAGGCCGATATTGCTTAACCCCAGTTCAAGCGTCGAATAGCTTATCAGATGCAGTGTGCCCCAGGCAAAACACCACAGCCCGACCAAACGACGGCAGCGTATCAGCAAGGGTTGGCGAGCGTAGCGTGCCAACGGAGCGATAGCCAAGGTTGCCAGCAGCAATTTTAGCGTCATTCTGCCGGTAAAATGCTGAATATCTTTGGCAGGATCGGCGCTGAACCAACCTTGGTCTACCGACAGCACCAGCCAGAGGAAAGGTAGAAATGCCGCCAGATAAATGCCGACCTTGATCCATGTGATGTGAGTTGGGGTCAAACGCACTTAGAAATTCTCCCGCAGGTCGAGACCGCGATACAACGATGCGACCTGTTCGGCATAGCCATTAAACAGGAGCGTCGGCTGGCGTTTAACGTCCAAAATACCGCCGGAGCCGATAAATCGCTCGGTGGCCTGAGACCAGCGCGGGTGATCGACATGCGGATTCACATTGGCGTAGAAACCGTATTCATTTGGCGCAGACTCATTCCAGGTCGTCGGCGGTTGATCGCGTACCAGACGGATGTGCACAATCGACTTAATACCTTTAAAACCGTATTTCCACGGGGTAATAAGCCGCAGTGGCGCACCGTTTTGCGGCGGTAGTGTCTTGCCGTACACACCGACAGTCAGCAATGCCAGTGGATTCATCGCCTCATCAAGACGCAAGCCTTCTACATAGGGATACTTCAGGCCACCGCCGATAAACCGGTCTTTCTGGCCCGGCATCTGCTCCGGGTCGTACAGCGTTTGGAAGGCGACATAACGTGCATTGCTGTTTGGCTCTGCGAGCGTGATCAGCTTCCCCAACTCAAAGCCAATCCAGGGCACGACCATCGACCAGGCTTCCACGCAGCGCATACGGTAGATACGCTGTTCCAATGGAAAACGCTTCATTAAATCGTCGATGTCGAGCGTGATGGGCTTAGCCACTTCGCCGTCGATGCGCACTTTCCAGCCTTCGGTCTTCAGTCCGCCTGCGTTGGCGGCCGGATCGGCCTTATCGAGACCGAACTCGTAGAAATTGTTGTAGCCGGAAACTTTGTCTTCCGGCGTCAGTGCCAGCTGGGATTGCCAGGCCGCAGGCTTGGTGAACGTCAGCGGTTTGCCCGGTGGTGCCTTGGGCCGATCGTGGCCTTTGAACCATGACAGCAAATCAGCCCGTGCAGGGGTGGGCAACGCCAGTGAAGCGGCGGTGATGCCTAATGCCTGCAACACTTTGCGGCGCTGATGAAACACGCTCTCGGGTGTGACATCGGCCTCGGTCAATTTTCGTTGTTTACTCATGACATTTTCTCCGCGTCTTAGGATATAAGCATGGCGTGAAAGCAGGCCATATGCGAGAAGCGGAGGGAAAATATGAAATTTCGCAGGCGGGATATGCCCCCCCGTTGCCGGAGGGGCGTTGGGATTAGCGGATTTTCACCAGGGTACGACCGGTGACTTTGTTCTCCAGCAGCGCGGCAGCGGTAGCCGGAGCCTGTTCCAACGTGATTTCTTGGGTAGCTTGTTGATAGAAGCTGTCCGGCAGGATACCCGCCAGGCGCTCCCAGGCGGTTTGACGGCGATGCAGCGGCGTGTGTACCGAGTCCACGCCTTGCAGGCGTACGTTGCGCAGAATAAATGGCATAACCGTAGTTGGCAGGTGATAGCCACCGGCTAAACCGCAGGCCGCGACGGTACCGTTATAGTTCATTTGCGCCAACACGCGCGCTAGCAGTGTGTCACCCACGGTATCTACGGCACCTGCCCACAGCTGTTTCTCAAGTGGGCGCGGGGCTTCGAGATAGCCACTGCGCGATAGCACTTCTTTGGCGCCGAGCGCTTTTAAATATTCGGTATTGCTTTCACGGCCGCTGATTGCCGTGACGTGATAGCCCAGTGCCGCAAGAATGGCGATCGCCGTACTGCCTACGCCGCCACTGGCACCGGTAACTAAAATATTGCCATCATCGGGGTGCACGCCGCCTTCTTCCAGTGCCATCACGCACAGCATGGCGGTAAAACCGGCGGTCCCGAGGATCATGGCTTTACGTTCATCTAACCCGTGTGGAAGTGGTACCAACCATTCGCCGGAGACCCGCGCTTGTTCCGCCAGGCCGCCCCAATGATTTTCGCCCACACCCCAACCAGTAAGCACCACGCTTTGGCCTTCTTTAAAGCGATCGTCGCGGCTATGATGGACGGTACCGGCGAAATCGATGCCGGGCACCATCGGGAAATTACGTACGATCTTGCCTTTACCTGTGATCGCCAATGCATCTTTATAGTTAAGGCTGGACCAGTTGACGTTCACCGTCACGTCGCCGTCGGGCAACTGATCGCTACCGATATCCTTGACGTGAGCTAGAGTTTGATCGTCTTGTTGTTCCAATAACAGTGCGCGCATGTCACTCTTCCTCTCGTTTGCATTTTTGCCAAAGATGGCTGAATCAGATTTCAATGACTATATGCATAATAAGAAATTTATGTCCTGATAAAGGACAAAAAATAATGATTGAAGGTTTTCATCGTTGGCGATGCTTGATAGCTTGAGCGGCAAGATCGGTTGGTGGATACCCTTGGGTTGAGCCAGTGACTCATTAAAATATCAAGGTATTGTGTTGGATTCATTTGAGAGGATTCGGGGCCTTTATACTTCCAAAGGTGAAAATTCACGTAACCATAACGGACAAGGCACAGGGATGCGATTCACCACCAAACTCTCTGCATTGATCACCCTGCTTGTTGCTCTGGCGATGTTTTTGATGCTGATGGGCTGTTCATACAGTTTCTTCTACGTCACACAAGATCGTCTGGAGCGTCGTTTCGACTCACTGATGACCTCGCTCGATCAGGCGATGCTGCGTGAATCCCCCGAAGAGCAGAAACAATGGCTGCCTTTGGTGATGCGGCCGCTCGGTATTGTGGCGGTCAGCATAGATACCAGTAGCAGTAATCTTCTCTCTTATAAATTACCGACGGTCAAAGCGCCCTGGGAGTCTCTTAGCGGTTATCGGCAAGTCGCCCAGCCGCTGCTACAGCACCCTGGCGCCTCACTGACGATTACTTATGTTGATCCTTTCGCCAGCGACGTGCGTTCCTTGCAATCCACCGCCGCTGTGACGTTGTCCATCGTCGTGATGGTGATGATCCTGCTGTTCAGCCTGCGCTGGTTACGGGAACAGGCCGATGGCGAGGATCGGCTTGAGCGCCGTGCGCGCCGCATTTTGAATGGCGAACGTGAAAGCGTGATGCAAGGTGACGTGCGTGAATGGCCTGCGAACGTTAGCGGCGCTCTCGATCGCCTGTTGGCGGATCTGGCGGAGGCTCGCGAGGAGCGCAGCCGGGTCGATACGCTGATCCGTGCCTTTGCCGCTCAGGATGCCAAAACCGGGCTAAACAACCGACTCTTCTTCGATAACCAGCTCACCACTCAGTTGGAAGAGGCCGGCTCGCACGGCATTGTTATGATGGTGCGATTACCGGATTTCGATACGCTGCGGGAAATCCACGGTAACACCGTGGTGCAGGAACTGATGTATTCACTGGTTAACCTGTTGTCGACCTTTGTGATGCGCTATCCGGCGGCGCTGCTGGCACGCTATTTCCACAGCGATTTTACCGTTCTCTTGCCGCACCGCACATTGAAAGAAGCGGACGGTATTGCTTCGCAGCTGGTTCACGCAATTGACGCCTTGCCTTCAACGGCACTCATCGATCGCGAAGCGTTTTTACACATTGGCATCGTGGCATACCGCAGCGGGCAAACCACCGAGCAGGTGATTGATTTCGCAGAACAGGCAACGCGCCATGCCACGTTGCAGGGGGAAAACGGGTGGTATGTTTACGACAGCCAGGTGCCTGAAAAAGGCCGCGGTAGCGTCAAGTGGCGAACGTTGTTGGAGCAAGTGCTTGCGAAGGGAGGCCCACGGTTATATCAGAAACCGGCGGTGACGGTGGAAGGGGAAGTCCATCATCGTGAGATCATGAGTCGGATTTATGACGGGACGCAGGAACTACTGCCATCTGAATATATGCCATTAGTGCAGCAGTTGGGGTTGGCGGAAAGCTACGATCGTCAGCTTATTAGCCGCATTCTGCCTTTGTTGGCATTGTGGCCTGAAGAGTCGTTGGCATTTACGCTGTGTGTTGATTCATTATTGCAGCGCACTTTCCAGCGCTGGCTGCGTGATAGCCTGCTACAGTGTGAAAAAAGTCATCGTCGGCGAATTCTGATTGAACTTGCAGAGGCAGATGTGTGTCAACATATCGACCGTTTGCGCCCTGTGCTGAGATTGCTTTCAGGATTGGGGTGCCGTTTGGTGGTCTCTCAAGCGGGGTTAACCGTAGTCAGTACCTCTTATATCAAGTCCTTACCGGTGGAGCTGGTTAAGCTTCACGCGGGTCTGGTGCGGAGTATTGATAAGCGTGATGAAAATCAGCTGTTCGTTCAGAGCCTGACCGGCGCTTGTGAAGGCACCAGTACCCAGGTTTTTGCTGCAAGTGTGCGGACGCGCAATGAATGGCAAACGCTGAAAGAACGCGGGATTCTCGGTGGGCAGGGCGACTTTTTCGCGCCTCCAGAGCCAATAGACGTCGGGCGTAAAAAATATTCACGCCGTTATCGAGTTTAACCTGAAAGCCTGGCAAAAATTGACGTAGAATGAGCGCCAATTCATCTGGGCTATTTTATCTGTCATTTTGGGATTTTCCCCAAACTGCCTGCGACAATGACGCCTATTTGATATAGGCTCTTGTCAGTCCTTTTCTGTTGAGCGTTGGTAGGTGCTTACCACCAGCGGCAATCAGGGAATATGTTAGATTTTATGAGCTGTGTTACGCCGTTTCGTGCGCTGACAGGGTGGTAAACTGAGCCTTTGTTCAGGGAATTCAGGCCTCATCCAATTTCCGTGCATTCGAGCAGAAACAATACAGACTATTTTTCACCGAAGTAGAACGTTTTTGCGCCTTGTCGCTGCTTCGTGTGGTTGGTAAAGTAGGCGGATTTTATTTTCCGCCCCCAGCTTGCAGGATTATCCTTTAGTTATGTTTAAGAAATTTCGTGGCATGTTTTCCAACGACTTGTCCATCGACTTGGGTACCGCCAATACCCTGATTTATGTTAAAGGGCAAGGCATTGTACTGAACGAACCGTCGGTGGTTGCCATTCGCCAGGATCGTGCCGGTTCACCCAAGAGCGTTGCGGCCGTGGGTCATGAGGCTAAACAGATGCTGGGACGTACACCCGGCAATATCGCGGCTATTCGTCCGATGAAAGACGGCGTTATCGCCGATTTCTTCGTGACAGAAAAAATGCTGCAGCATTTCATCAAACAGGTCCACAGCAACAGCTTCATGCGGCCAAGTCCGCGCGTGCTGGTGTGTGTGCCGGTCGGCGCAACTCAGGTTGAACGCCGTGCCATCCGTGAATCCGCTCAAGGGGCGGGGGCACGTGAAGTGTTTCTGATTGAAGAACCTATGGCTGCGGCAATCGGTGCAGGTCTGCCGGTTTCTGAAGCGACGGGTTCGATGGTGGTTGATATCGGTGGCGGTACCACTGAAGTGGCCGTGATCTCACTAAATGGTGTGGTCTACTCCTCTTCCGTGCGTATCGGTGGTGACCGTTTCGACGAAGCCATCATTAATTATGTGCGTCGTAACTATGGCTCACTGATTGGTGAAGCCACTGCCGAACGTATCAAACACGGCATCGGTTCTGCTTATCCAGGCGATGAAGTGCATGAAATCGAAGTTCGCGGCCGTAACCTGGCTGAGGGCGTGCCACGCGGCTTTACCCTGAATTCCAATGAAATCCTTGAAGCGCTGCAAGAGCCGTTGACCGGTATCGTCAGTGCGGTGATGGTGGCGCTGGAACAGTGTCCGCCGGAGTTGGCTTCCGACATTTCCGAACGTGGCATGGTGTTGACCGGCGGTGGCGCACTGTTGCGCAACCTGGATCGCCTGCTGATGGAAGAAACCGGTATTCCGGTAGTCGTAGCAGAAGATCCGCTGACCTGCGTAGCCCGCGGCGGCGGCAAGGCGTTGGAAATGATCGACATGCATGGCGGCGATTTGTTCAGCGAAGAATAGTCAGCCCCAGGAAGGAGGAATCGTATCGGATGACTGCGCAAAGCGAAAATCAGGTACGGTTCCTCTTTCTGTTGTCGAGGAACACGCATAATTTATGAAGCCGATTTTTAGCAGGGGTCCTTCTCTGCAACTACGACTTTTTTTGGCAGTGATTGCGGCGATTTGCCTGATCGTTGCCGATAGCCGTCTCGGTACGTTCGTGAAAATACGTAACTACATGGACACGGCCGTTAGCCCTTTCTATTTTCTGGCCAATGGGCCACGTAAAGTTTTGGACAGCGTTTCAGAAACGCTGGCTACCCGCCAACAGCTGGAGCTTGAAAACCGGGCTCTGCGGCAGGAACTGCTGCTGAAAAACAGCGATATTCTTCTTCTTGGTCAATTCAAGCAGGAAAACGCCCGCTTGCGTGAGTTATTAGGCTCACCGTTGCGCCAGGACGAGCATAAAATGGTCACCCAGGTGATCTCGACCGGCTCCGATCCTTACAGCGATCAGGTGGTGATCGACAAAGGTTCGGACAATGGCGTTTATGAAGGCCAACCTGTCATCAGCGATAAAGGTGTTGTTGGCCAAGTCGTCGCGGTGGCGAAGGTGACCAGTCGCGTATTGCTCATCTGCGATGCTTCACACGCGCTGCCAATCCAGGTATTGCGTAACGATATCCGGGTGATCGCGGCAGGCAGTGGGTGTGCAGACGATTTACAGCTTGAGCATCTGCCGAACAATACGGATATCCGCGTGGGTGATGTGCTGGTCACATCGGGTCTGGGTGGACGCTTCCCTGAAGGCTACCCGGTGGCCGTTGTGTCCTCGGTCAAAGTGGATAACCAGCGCGCCTATACCGTGATTCAAGCGCGACCAACGGCTGGCCTGCAACGTTTGCGCTATCTGCTGTTGTTATGGGGCGCTGACCGCAACGGTGATATGCCGTTGCCTCCGGACGAAGTACATCGCGTTGCCAATGAGCGCCTGATGCAGATGATGCCGCAGGTTCTGCCGCCGCCAGATGCCGTGGGGCCACAGTTGCCGCAGCCGGCAGCGGCCACCGGCACGGCTGTGCCAACCGCGGCACCCGCCACGGGAGCTGCGCAATGAACCGCTATCGCAGCAACGGGCGCTGGATAATCTGGCTGTCATTTCTGGTGGCACTGGTGCTGCAAATCATGCCGTGGCCGGAACAGATCTATATGTTCCGACCGTCCTGGCTGGCCTTGATCCTGATCTACTGGGTGATGGCGCTGCCACACCGGGTTAATGTCGGTACCGGTTTTGTGCTGGGCTTGATTATGGATCTGATCCTCGGTTCCACGTTGGGCGTTCGCGCACTGGCGTTGGGGATCATTGCCTATCTGGTGGCATTCAAATTCCAACTGTTCCGCAATATGGCGCTCTGGCAACAGGCGTTGATCGTCGTGCTGTTGTCACTGGCGATGGACGTCGTGGTGTTCTGGGCCGAGTTCTTAGTGATCAACGTCTCTTTCCGCCCAGAGGTGTTCTGGAGTAGTGTGGTAAACGGCATCCTGTGGCCGTGGTTATTCCTGCTGATGCGCAAAATTCGCCGTCAGTTCGCCGTACAGTAAGGGTATATCAATGACTTCGCTTTATCTGGCCTCTGGTTCTCCCCGTCGACGTGAATTACTGACCCTTCTAGGGGTTCCGTTTGAAGTCATCTTAACGGACACAGAAGAACAGCGGCGTGAAGGGGAAGCCGCCGAAGCCTATGTGCGCCGTTTGGCGCAGGACAAGGCCAAAGCGGGCGTGGCCATGGCGCAGAAAGATTGGCCGGTACTGGGGGCCGATACCATTGTCGTGCTCAATGGCCGGGTGTTGGAAAAACCACGCGACGAAGCGCATGCGGCAGAAATGCTGGCGGCGCTGTCGGGTAAACAGCATCAGGTGATGACCGCAGTGGCCGTCGCCGATTGCCATGATGTTCTGTGCCAGCTAGTGGTGACAGACGTGACATTCCGCAACCTGTCACAGCAGGATATTTGCGACTATATTGCAACGGGCGAACCGATGGATAAAGCGGGCGCCTACGGAATTCAAGGAAAGGGTGGTTGTTTCGTCAGAACGATAACCGGCAGTTATCACGCAGTGATGGGCTTGCCGTTAGTCGAAACACATGAGCTGCTCAGTAATTTTGTCGCATTACGTGATGTAAGAACCGGTTGATGGGTGCTGCCATTATCGACCGGTTCTGAGGAGAGGGCATGACAGCTGAGCTACTGGTTAATATCACACCGTCTGAAACGCGGGTTGCCTATATTGATGGCGGCATCCTGCAAGAGATCCACATCGAGCGCGAATCCAAGCGTGGCATCGTCGGCAATATTTATAAAGGGCGCGTAAGTCGCGTGTTGCCAGGCATGCAGGCAGCATTCGTCGATATCGGCCTGGACAAAGCGGCCTTCCTGCACGCCTCCGATATCATGCCACACACCGAATGTGTGGCTGGTGATGAGCAGAAGAATTTCCACGTGCGGGATATTGCTGAGCTGGTGCGCCAGGGGCAGGATCTGATGGTGCAGGTAGTGAAAGATCCGCTGGGCACTAAAGGCGCACGCCTGACTACCGACATTACCTTGCCTTCGCGTTACCTGGTGTTTATGCCGGGTGCGGCGCACGTTGGTGTTTCCCAACGTATAGAAAGCGAAGCCGAGCGCGAGCGTTTGAAGAAAGCCGTTGCCGGCTATTGCGATGAGCTGGGTGGTTTTATCATCCGCACCGCGGCGGAAGGCATCGGTGAAGAAGAGCTGGCGCAGGATGCCGCCTTCCTTAAACGCCTGTGGACCAAGGTGATGGAGCGTAAAAAACGCAACCAGACCAAATACAAACTGTATGGTGAATTGGCGCTGGCGCAGCGCATTCTGCGTGATTTCGCGGGTGCAGCGCTGGATCGGATCCGCGTGGACTCCCGTCTGACTCACGATCTGTTGGTGGAGTTTACCGGTGAGTACATCCCGGATATCACTGCCAAGCTGGAACTGTATACCGGTAGCCAGCCCATCTTTGATTTGTACGATGTCGAAAATGAGATACAGCGCGCGTTAGAGCGCAAGGTGGAACTGAAGTCCGGCGGTTATCTGATTATCGATCAGACCGAGGCGATGACCACCGTGGATATCAACACCGGCGCTTTTGTCGGCCATCGTAACCTCGACGAAACCATCTTCAATACCAATATCGAAGCGACGCAAGCTATTGCCCGCCAACTGCGGCTGCGCAATTTGGGCGGTATAATCATCATTGACTTCATTGACATGAACAATGACGAACACCGGCGTCGGGTACTACACTCGCTGGAGCTGGCGCTGAGTAAAGATCGGGTAAAAACCACGATTAACGGCTTCTCTCAGCTAGGCTTAGTTGAAATGACGCGTAAACGTACGCGTGAAAGCATTGAACATGTGCTGTGTCATGATTGTCCTACTTGTCATGGACGCGGCACATTGAAAACAGTGGAAACCGTGTGCTACGAAATTTTGCGCGAAATTGTGCGTGTGCACCATGCTTATGATTCCGATCGTTTCCTGGTATACGCGTCCGCGGCGGTGGGGGAAGCGCTGAAAAGCGAAGAGTCTCATGCGTTGGCGGAAGTAGAAATTTTTGTCGGCAAGCAGGTGAAGGTACAAATCGAACCCTTGTACAGTCAGGAACAGTTTGACGTTGTCATGATGTAGTCCGCCTGTGGGTAGCCAAGGTCCGGCATCGGTGGGGCTCAGCATGCTGAGCCCCACTGTGCATAGATATTCCCGTTGCCAGGCAGCGGAAGCAAGGAGAACTGCGTGAGGCGACTGCCTGGGATTTTGTTAGCTACAGGCGCCAGTCTGATTGTCGTCGTGGCGTTGCTGATCAGCGGATTACGTTTGGCACTGCCTGAGCTGAACAACTACCGCCCTCAAATACTGGCAAAGGTCGAAAGCCTTTCCGGTGTGCCTGTGCAGGTCGATTTCATGCAGGGGAGCTGGGAAACCTTCGGCCCACAGCTTGAAATGCGCAACGTGCGGGCCACGTTGCCTAAAAGTAACCTGCATATTGAACGTGTTACGCTGGCGCTAGACGTGTGGCAGTCATTGCTGCATTGGCGCTGGCAATTTCGCGATCTCACCTTTTACCAACTCCAGTTTGATCTGAACACCACACTGGGGGGGGACGAGCATCAGGGTAGCACCATCGAACCGGGGAAGATTACCGATCTGCTGCTGCATCAATTAGATCATTTCGACCTACGTGACAGCCGTCTCTCATTCCTGACGCCCGCCGGTGCCCGTGCCGAATTCGAAGTCCCGCAGCTTACCTGGCTTAATAGCCGCGATCGCCACCGTGCCGAAGGGCAGATCAGCCTGTCGACGCTGAACGGACAGCACGGCGTGGTGCAGTTACGTATGGACCTGCGTGACAATCAGGGGTTATTGAATACCGGCACGGTCTATATGCAGGCCGATAATATCGACATGAAGCCTTGGTTTACTCGCTGGTTGCGTGCCAATACCGGTCTGGAAAGCGCCGACTTTAGCCTGGCTGCCTGGCTACAGATCCAGAACGGCGAAATCGCCGGCGGTAATGCATTGCTGAAGCAAGGCGCGGCCAATTGGAGCGTGGGCGATCAGCAACACCGATTGGACGTGGACAACCTGGCATTAACGCTCAGCCGCCAGGGCACGGGCTGGCAGGTGGATGCGCCACAGCTTAATTTGGCCACAGACGGCCAGGCTTGGCCGCAGGGCCGGCTTTCCACGTTGTGGCTCCCGGAAAACACCGAGTTTATGGGGCCGGGGCAGACTGAAGAACTGCGGGTACGTGCCACTAATATTCAGCTAGAACGGCTGGCGGCGCTGCTGCCGACTTTCTCTTTCCTGAGTCCGGACGTGCTGGAACGCTGGAATGACCTGCAACCACAAGGCAAGCTAAACGCGCTGGCGTTAGATATCCCGCTGAAGCAGCCGGAAAAAACACGTTTCCAGGCCCGCTGGCAGGATGTCAGTTGGCAGCACTGGAAATTGCTGCCAGGGGTGAACCACTTTTCCGGCGCCCTGAGCGGTGGCGTAGAAAATGGCCGCCTGCAGCTTGGTCTCACCGACAGTACCTTGCCGTACGGTGATATGTTCCGTGCGCCATTGGAAGTGAGCAGCGCCACGGGGGCGCTGACCTGGCAGTACAATGACCAGGGTTGGACGCTGGCGAGCAAGGATTTGAATGTGAAAGCCAAATCACTGTGGGTAAAAGGTGATTTCCGCTATCAGCAGCCGGCGAAAGGGGACCCGTGGCTGAATATTCTGGCCGGTATCCGTTTGTATGACGGCGCAGACGCTTGGCGTTACTTCCCTGAACCCTTGATGGGCAAGCATTTGGTCGATTACCTCAGTGGTGCCATCCAGGGTGGGCAGGTGGATAACGCCACCTTGATCTACAACGGCGATCCACAGCATTTCCCGTACCGCAAAAACGAAGGCCAGTTTGAGGTGTTTGTCCCGCTACGCCATTCAACCTTCCAGTTCCAGCCGGATTGGCCGGCGCTGACCGATCTGGCTATCGATCTCGACTTTGCCAACGAAGGGTTGTGGATGAATGCGCCGCAGACTAAGTTGGGCAACGTCGACGGTAAGAATGTCACCGCAATTATTCCGGATTATCTGAAAGAACGCCTGTTCGTTGATGCCGATGTGGCGGGCCAGGGTGCGGAGATCCATAACTATTTCAAACAGACACCACTGCATGATTCACTGGGTGCCGCGCTGGATGAGCTGCAAATTGGCGGCAATGTCAGTGGGCGCTTACATCTTGATATTCCCTTGAACGGCGAGCTGGTCCGTGCCACAGGAGAGGTTGCGCTGAACAACAACTCACTGTTGGTCAAGCCGATCGAGAGTGAACTGCAAAAGGTCAGCGGCAAGTTCCGTTTTGATAACGGTAACCTGAGCAGTGATACTTTGTCCGCCAACTGGTTCGGGCAGCCGGTTGCAGTAAACTTCAACACACAGGAAGGTAAAAGCGACTACAAGGTCAATGTGGGTCTGAATGCCGACTGGCAGCCGGGTAAATTCCCAGGCATTCCAAAGGAAGTGGCCGACACGCTGAGTGGCAGCGCGCCCTGGAAGGGCCAGGTTGCTATCGTCTTGCCTCATCAGGGGGCGGCCAGCTATGACATTGGTGTAGAGGCGGACCTTAAAAAAGTAAGTAGTCACTTACCTTCTCCGTTGGATAAACCGGCGGGTGAGCCATTACCATTGAGCGTAAAAGTGAAAGGCGGCTTGAATGGATTCATGCTGACCGGCAGCGCGGGTAAACAGAACCATTTTAATAGCGAGTGGACCTTTGCCAAAAAGCAGGTGACGTTGGCACGTGCCGCATGGCAAACAGCAGGCAGCGGAACTCCGCCACTGCCCGCGGGAAAATCGCTGACGCTTAACTTACCGGCGTTGGACGGTGAGAAATGGTTGGGGTTAATGGCTCCGGCCCTGAAACAGGGTGGCAGTTCAGGCCAGGTAGGCGGTTTCAACTTCCCGACCACCGTGGCGCTGAAAACACCACAATTGCTGTTGGGGGGTCAGGCTTGGCACAAGCTGACGCTTTCTGCCGAGAAACAGCTGGGGGGGACGCTGATCAGCGCCAAGAGCGATGAAGTTGATGGTAGCCTGCGGGTAACTGAACGCGGGCCATGGCGCGCTGACATAAATTATCTCTATTACAATCCGCAGTTTGATGCTGCAAAGGGCACTTCGACTGCGGCAACGAACCCATTGGCGACGGTGGATAAAGTGTCTTTCCGGGACTGGCCTTCGCTGATGTTGCGCTGCAAGTCGTGCTGGGTCATGGGGCAAAATCTTGGCAAGGTCGAGGCGGATCTGGCCAATCAGGGCGATACTCTCCTGCTTACGCATGGTTTGATCGATACCGGTAAAGGGCGTATGACCGCCAGCGGCCTGTGGAAGCAAAATGCGCAGGAAGAGCGCAGCTCATTGAAAGGCAAATTGCTGGGCGGCAAGATTGACGAAACCACCTCTTTCTTTGGGATAACTACCCCACTGAAAGGCTCGCCTTATGACATCGATTTTGATCTGTATTGGCATGGGCAGCCGTGGAAGCCACAGATGAATACGCTCAGTGGTGCGTTGAAGGTCAACATGGGCAAGGGTGAGATCGAGAGTATGGGCGGTGGACGCGCTGGGCAACTCTTGCGTTTGGTGAGCTTCGATGCCTTGCTACGTAAGCTACAGTTCGATTTCAGTGATACCTTTGGTAAAGGCTTCTACTTTGATTCCATCCGCAGCACGGCATGGCTGAAAGATGGCATAATGCATACCGATAACCTGTTGGTTGACGGACTGGCGGCGGATATCGCCATGAGTGGGCAGATTGATCTGGCACGCCGACGGATTGATATGGAAGCGGTAGTCGCGCCGGCCATTTCGGCCACCGTTGGCGTCGCTACGGCTTTCGTAATTAACCCGATTGTCGGTGCGGCGGTTTTTGCCGCATCTCAGGTGCTGGGGCCGCTGTGGAGCAAGATTTCATTGATTCGCTACCATATCAGCGGCGATCTGGATCAGCCGAAGATCAACGAGGTTCTGCGTAAGCCAAAGGAGGATAAGGCGCCATGAGAAATGCTAACGTTGCGTTGTTACAGTTGTGCAGTGGCGATAAGGTACGTGACAACCTGGCCCAGATTGAACAGCAGATTAAGCAACTCAATGCCGGGGTGAAGCTGGTCATGACGCCAGAGAACGCGTTGTTGTTCGCCAACTCTGCCGCTTATCGTGAGCATGCAGAGCATCAGGGTGACGGGCCGTTGCAGAATGCGGTGCGCGAGATGGCGCGGCGTTATGGCGTCTGGTTGCTGGTCGGTTCCATGCCGTTGATCAGCCGCGAGAACCCCGCGTTTATCACTACCAGCAGCCTGTTGTTTGATGACCAGGGTGAAATTCGTGCTCGTTACGACAAACTGCATATGTTTGACGTGGACATCAAGGATACTCATGGTCACTATCGGGAATCAGACACTTACCAACATGGCCAACAGCTAACGGTCGTCGATACCCCGGTCGGGCGTTTAGGGATGACCATATGCTACGATTTGCGCTTCCCTGAACTGTATCAGGCGTTGCGAGCCCAGGGCGCTGAACTGATTTCGGTTCCTGCTGCCTTTACCCGCGTGACGGGCGAAGCGCATTGGGAAATCCTGCTGCGCGCAAGAGCGATTGAAAACCAGTGTGTGATCCTGGCACCGGCACAGGTTGGCAGCCATGGGCCGACGCGTCGCACCTGGGGCCACTCGATGGCCGTAGACGGTTGGGGCAAAGTGCTGGCCGAAAACCCGGATGCCGTATCGGCATTGAAGGTGCGGGTCGACATTACCGGGCTCAAAACCATTCGCGAACAGATGCCGGTATTGCAACACAACAGATTCCAGACGTCGCTAACCGCGCCGTTTGAAAAAAACTCCTCCATTAAAGAGTAAAAAAATTATGAGCCTGACGTTTGTCAGTGAGCAGTTACTTGCTGCCAATAAGCTGAGCCACCAGGACCTGTTTTCCGTCTTGGGGCAACTGGCCGAACGCCGCCTCGACTATGCCGACCTCTATTTCCAGTCCAGCTACCACGAAGCCTGGGTAATTGAAGACGGCATTATCAAGGATGGCTCTTACAATATTGATCAAGGGGTCGGGGTACGCGCCGTCAGCGGCGAGAAAACCGGCTTTGCCTATGCCGATCAAATTACCCTGAACGCATTACAGCAAAGCGCTCAGGCAGCGCGCAGCATCGTACGTGACGCAGGTAACGGCAAGGTGCATACCTTGGGCGAAATCAGCCATAACGTCCTGTATCCACTGCTCGATCCGCTGCAAAGCCTGCCGCGTGAAGAGAAAATTGCCCTGCTGCATCGCGTCGACAAGGTCGCCCGTGCTACCGACAAACGGGTACAGGAAGTGAGCGCCAGCATTACCGGCGTGTATGAGCAGATCCTGGTTGCGGCAACCGACGGGACGCTGGCGGCGGATGTTCGCCCATTAGTCCGTTTATCTGTCAGCGTGCTGGTGGAAGAAGACGGTAAGCGTGAACGCGGTTCCAGTGGCGGCGGCGGCCGTTTCGGTTACGACTATTTCCTGGAGATGGCCGAGGGCGAAGTCCGCGCTGATGCTTACGCCAAAGAGGCGGTGCGCATGGCGTTGATTAACCTTTCTGCCGTAGCGGCGCCAGCCGGCAATATGCCGGTGGTGCTGGGTGCTGGCTGGCCGGGCGTGTTGCTGCATGAAGCGGTAGGTCACGGCCTGGAAGGTGACTTCAACCGCCGCGGTACGTCGGTGTTCAGCGGTCAGATGGGGCAGTTGGTGGCTTCTGAACTTTGTACGGTAGTGGATGATGGTACCCTGCAAGGTCGCCGAGGTTCTCTGGCGATCGATGACGAAGGCGTGCCGGGCCAGTACAACGTGCTGATCGAGAACGGCATCCTGAAAGGCTACATGCAGGACAAACTTAACGCTCGCCTGATGGGCGTTGCGCCGACGGGCAACGGTCGTCGTGAGTCTTACGCGCATCTGCCAATGCCGCGCATGACCAACACCTATATGTTGGCGGGCAAGTCCACGCCGGAAGAGATCATCGCCAGCGTTGAATACGGCCTGTATGCGCCTAACTTTGGCGGCGGTCAGGTAGATATCACCTCCGGCAAATTTGTTTTCTCCACCACCGAGGCCTATTTGATCGAAAAAGGCCGCATTACCAAACCGGTGAAGGGGGCGACGTTGATTGGCTCAGGGATTGAGGCGATGCAGCAGATATCGATGGTCGGCAACGATCTGGCGCTGGATAAAGGCGTGGGCGTTTGCGGCAAAGAAGGGCAAAGCCTGCCAGTGGGCGTCGGTCAACCGACCCTGAAGCTGGATACCCTGACCGTTGGTGGTACCGCGTAATTTTTTTTCCAGGGGCCGATTTACGGCCCCTGTCAGCTTTCGTTTTGCGGCTCGCGTTGTATTTAAGCCCTGGTTTAAACCTTCACTTCCCCAATCCTTTCCAATGCGTCCACCACCAAATCCCAGAATTTTTCCTGATCCAGCGTCACGGCTACCTGAGTATGGCAATCAGGCGGCGGCGGGGCGCGGAAGTCGGCCACCGTCATACCCAGCGTCAGGGTACCGGTTAACTCAATATCTACCGGCACTTTACGCACCGTCATGACTTCAGGATCGATGACATAGGCCACCGCGCAAGGATCGTGTACCGGTGGGGCGCTAAAGCCCTGCGCTTGTTGATACATCTCGCCAAAGAACTCGAGCAGCTCGCCAACAAACCTGGCTGGCCCTGTGTGGATGGCGGCGATGCGTGCGCACACCTCCGGCGTGGCAAGCGCCTGGTGGGTCAGATCCAGCCCAACCATCGTCAGCGGCCATTTTTCATTGAACACGATGTGCGCGGCTTCCGGATCAATCTTGATATTAAATTCTGCCACCGCGCTCCAGTTGCCCACGTGGTAGCCACCGCCCATCAACACCACTTCTTTAACACGTTCCGCAATACGGGGTTCTTTACGCACCGCCATGGCGATATTGGTCAGACCGCCGGTCGGGACAAGCGTCACACTGCCTGGCGGGTGGGCCATGATGGTATTGATGATCAGATCGACTGCATGGCAGGGTTCCAGTGCCAATGTTGGCAATGGCAACACGGGGCCATCCAGGCCGGACTCGCCATGGATATCGGGTGCGACTTCGATCTGGCGCACTAGCGGGCGCGGACAGCCGGCGGCAAAGGGGACACCGGTGATATTAGCGATGCGCGCGACGGCCAGCGCATTACGGGTGACCTTATCCAGTGTTTGATTACCTACCACGGTGGTCACAGCCAACAGATCAATCTGCGGGTTACCCCAGGCCAGCAGCATGGCGATCGCATCGTCATGCCCCGGATCGCAGTCCAGTATGATTTTTTTCATTTTTATTCCTGATGCAGGGAGAGGTTCCCGCAGCATAGCGCACCGACGGCAGGCCAGGTAATGACCGATAATGCTTTTTGTTAACTACATCAAAGCGTTGCTGATTCAGTGATGTAATTAAACGTAAATCCGCCTTCATTGCTCTTTACCCTGGAGTTTACTCCAGGGTTTAAGGTGAAACCTGGCGTAACGCAGAGAGGATAAGCGTGATGAGCATGTTGAAAAGGCTCTTGGGGCAAGGCGGTTTCGGTGGCGGTCATCAAGGTTCTGGCCATGGGCGTGGGCATCATGGCAACCGTTATAATCAGTATGGCGATCAGGGGCCGCAATGCCTGCAATGTCAGGCGCCTAACAAGCCCGGTGCGCGCTATTGCCACCGTTGCGGGCAGCCTTTTGAAACGCCCGCAGCACAATGCAGCGGGTGTTCCGCACCTCTGCCGGCAGGCAGCCGTTTTTGCCAGCAATGTGGCAAGGCGGCTAGCGGAGGGCAGCCATGACGAAACGCGGAGGGAGTGCCATAGTGCTGTTGGTTGCCATGGCGTTATGGACGCTGTTGGCGTGGGGGGCTTCCGGTATCTTGGGCTGGCTGCCTGCACTGACGGGGCTGGCGCAGAGCGGGGCGGCCCAGTTAACGCCACCGTTTACCGGTTTGCTCAGCCTGGTACCGCAGACGCTGTTGGATACCGGGTTGCCCTTGTTGCAGCAGCTGGCGAGCGGGTTGGCAGGTTCTTTCCCGCGCCTGCTCACCTGGGCGGGATATGCCGTCTGGTTAATCTGGGGTCTGGGCATGCTGGTATTACTGGTACTGGGTGCCTGGGCTCGTCGTGTTCTGCTCAACGATAACCCTGATAGACCTCACCCACGCGCTTAAAGTAGTCGGTCAGGTAGTTGATGCACACCTGTACTTTGAGCGGCAGCTTATCTTTCTCGGTGTACACGGCGTACACCGGGCGAGGATCCGAATGATAACTTTTGAAAAGGATCTCGATCTCGCCGCGTTTGATCTCTTCGATCACCCACATCAGCGGTGCATAGGCAATGCCTGCCCCGGCTTTTAACCAGCGGATCATGGTCTGTGAATCGTTGGTGACGAAACGCCCCTGCGGTGCAATACGTGTACTGATGCCTTCCGGTGCGATCAGTTCGAATTCACTATCCGGCCGCACGCTGTATTCCAACCAGGAAAAATTGACCATATCGCTCGGTTTTTGTGGTGTACCGTACTGGCTGAGATAGCTTTTGGCGGCACACACCACCATTGGCATTGAACCCAGTCGTTTGGAAAACAAGCTAGAGTCCTGCAGCGCACCCGTGCGAATCACCACGTCCAATCCATCAGCGATCAAATCCGGTGCCGGAATGCCGGTCACCAAGTTCACGGTCAGACCGGGATACTCTTTCAGCATATCGGCGGTCATGGTAGCCAACACGTTTTGCGCCATGGTGGATGAGCTGCCAATTCGTAGCGTGCCGGTCGGCGTATTGTTAAAGGCGTACAGCTGTTCGTGCACTTCGCTGACTTCCAGCAACATGCGACGACACCCCTGATAGTAAATTTTTCCGGCTTCCGTCAGGCCAATACTGCGCGTGCTGCGATTAAGCAGCTTAACCTGTAGCTCATTTTCCAGTTTGGAGACGGTCTGGCTGATAGATGAAACGCTCATATCAAGCTGACGTGCAGCCGCCGTAAACGACCCGCATTCAACCACTTTGGCGAATACTGACATCCGTTTTAGTCTTTCCATTATTCACTCTGGCTTAAAAGTGATTTAGATCACAGATTGTTGATGAGTTGATAGTAAGCAAGCTAATATAACGTAGTCGGGTGGAAAGACCTTACCAACGCGTGAGTGTGATCGGCAGCGTCATTGGGGCCGAACCCTCAGGTATCCTCGCAATTCCTATCGCGGATGTACGTTCCAGAGTTTACTCTTTTTTCAGGTTCCTGACCTGTCTGGGCCGGAATTTGTGGTGCGCGCACGCTAAAATGTAAAGAGAATGTGAATGGGAATATACCCTATAGCTTTCAAGTTGCAGCCAGGCGCCCAACTTGCTCATCCTCAGGCACTTACTTTAGTAAGTCACTGGGGTGATAGCGTGCAGGTAACAACGCTGCAACTTGAAAGATGACGGGTATAAAGGTTAATGCCCGGTGCAGTGAGTAATAAGGAAAAATTGATGAGTTTGCTTCCGGTTATGGTCATTTTCGGACTGTCGTTTCCCCCGGTCTTTTTTGAGTTGCTGGTTTCGCTGGCGCTGTTTTTTTTGCTGCGCCGGTTGCTGCAGCCCACCGGGATTTACGATTTTGTCTGGCATCCAGCGTTGTTTAATACCGCGCTGTATTGCTGTTTGTTCTATCTGATTTCATGTCTTTTCGTTTGAGGTCGCTGTGAAAAATTTTTCAATAAAAATAGCCCGAATCGCGATCACACTGATCCTGGTCCTGCTGGGGATAATCGCCATCTTCAAAGCGTGGGTGTTCTACACCGAGTCCCCCTGGACGCGAGACGCCAAGTTTACTGCTGACGTGGTCGCGATAGCCCCAGATGTCAGCGGTCTGCTCACCGACGTGCCTTTGGTAGATAACCAACTGGTGAAGAAAGGGCAGGTGCTGTTGGTGATCGATCAGCCGCGTTATCAGCAGGCATTGGCGCAAGCCAGCGCCGATGTTGCCTATTACCAGACGTTGGCAGCGGAAAAAAGACGTGAGGCTGGCCGCCGCGTACGTTTAGGTGTGCAGGCGATGTCGCAAGAAGAGATAGACCAGGCGAATAACGTACTGCAGACGGTCGAGCATCAGTTAGCCAAGGCCGTCGCGACACGCGAACTGGCGCAGTTGGATCTGGAACGTACCACGGTACGTGCACCGGCTGACGGTTGGATCACTAACCTGAACGTACACGCAGGCGAATACATTACACGTGGCTCGGTTGCTGTGGCGTTGGTGAAGAAAAACAGTTTCTACATTCTGGCCTATCTGGAAGAAACCAAGCTCAATGGCCTGAATAAAGGCGACCGTGCAGAAATCACTCCGTTGGGCAGTAACCGGATTATGCATGGTACTGTCGATAGCGTGGCCGCTGCCGTCAACAACAGCAGCAGCACTATGAACAGCAAAGGCTTGGCGTCGATCGACAGCAACCTTGAATGGGTGCGTCTGGCGCAGCGCGTACCGGTGAAAATTCTGTTGGACGACAAAGACCAGTTACATCCTTATCCGGCTGGGACCACCGCCACGGTGGTGATCACCGGTAAGAACGATCGCGCTGTCGATAGCGGCTCGCCTTTTGTGCGTTTGATGCATCGGCTGCGTGAGTTCGGTTAATGAATAACCCAACCTTTATCCGGCTGAGATTTGCCTTCAAGCTCAGCTTTGCGATTGTGTTTGCGCTGTTTGTCGGTTTCCATCTCAACCTGGAAACCCCACGCTGGTCGGCGATGACGGCCGCCATCGTGGCTGCCGGCCCGGCCTTTGCGGCGGGCGGCGAACCCTTCTCCGGCGCGATTCGTCATCGCGGTTGGCTGCGCATTATCGGTACCTTCATCGGTTGCTTTGTCGGCCTGGTGATTATCGTCACGACAGCGCGTGCGCCGGTGGTGATGCTATTGCTGTGCTGTATCTGGGCTGGTTTCTGTACCTGGCTGTCTTCGCTGATTAAAGTCGAAAACTCCTATGCCTGGGGGTTGGCGGGCTACACGGCGTTGATCATCATTGTGACCGTCGCCAGCAGTGAATCCCATCTGTTAGAAGCGCCGCAGTTTGCCATTGAGCGCTGTAGCGAGATCGTGCTGGGGATCGTCAGCGCTGTACTGGCGGATCTGCTGTTTTCACCGCGTTCAATCAAGCAGGACATCGATCGCGCGGTGGATCAACTGTTGGTGGATCAGTACCGATTGATGCAGATGTGTATTAGCAACGGCGAGAAAGAAGACATTGACCGCGCCTGGAGCAACCTGGTGAAAAGCACCACGGCGCTGAACGGTATGCGCAGCAATTTGATGATGGAGTCATCACGCTGGCAGAAAGTGAACCGCCGCGTTCTGGCGCTGCATACCTTGTCGCTGACGCTGATCACCCAGGCGTGTGAGACCTATTTAATCCTGCTGAACCACCCGGATGCGCTGAAAGAGAACATCCGCGAGTTATTGATGGTACCGGCGGAAACGCCGCAGGAAATCCATAAACGCATGAAGTTGCTACGGCAGGTGCTGACGACCAACCGTACCGACGAGACTTTAGTGACCATCACCAGTTGGGTTGGCGCAGCCACCCGCTATCTGCTGCTGGCCAAAGGTGTACACACCAACAGCAGCATTAGTGTGGTGGAGGAAGGGGTGTTAAGCAGTGAGGTTGTGGTCAAACCCACCTCGGCGGAAAGACACCACGCGATGATTAACGGCCTGCGCACCTTTGTGGCAACGGCGTTTGGTAGCTTATTGTGGCTATGGACTGGCTGGACGTCCGGCAGTGGTTTTATGGTGATCATCGCGGTGATCACTTCATTGGCAATGCGTACTCCCGCGCCGCGTATGGTGGCGATGGACTTTGTACTGGGTATGCTGGCGGCGATCCCGGTTGGTTCACTGTTCTTTATGGTGATCCTGCCCGCGACCCAGCAAAGTATTTTACTGCTGTGTCTCAGCCTGGGCCTGTTGGCCTTCTTCATCGGTATCGAAGTGCAGAAACGGCGGCTGGGATCGCTCGGCCTGTTAGCCGGGACCATCAACATACTGGTGCTGAGCAATCCGATGGAGTTCAACGTGACGCAGTTCCTCGACGGGGCGCTCGGTCAGTTCCTCGGCAGCTGCGTGGGGCTGATGGTGCTGTTACTGATTCGGGATAACTCACGTGAACGTACGGGGCGTACGTTGCTGAACCAGTTTGTCAGCAGTGCGGTATCGGCGTTGACCACCAAGGCGTCGCGTCGTCGACAAAACCATCTGCCGGCACTGTACCAACAACTCAATCAACTGCTGATGATGTTCCCGAACGATATCGCGAAGTACCGTCTGGCGCTCAACCTGATCATCGCTCACCAGCGTATGCAGCGAGCGGAGATCCCAGCCAGCGAGGAGCTTTCAGCATTCCATAAGCAGATCCGCAATACCGCCGACCATGTCGTTTCGGCTAAAAACGATGTGAAGCGTGCGTACTATTACGATCGGTTATTGGGCGAAATGAATGACTATCAGCAAAAGCTGGTGGATTATCAGGCACCACTTAGCGTCACTGGGCCAGTAAAACGTCTGGCTGACATGCTGCATCGCTATCGCCATGCGTTGATCGACTGACACGCCAAATGCCCCTGCGGGGGCTATACTTGCCAAAGAAGAGCCTGTTTCGGAGTTGCACTGAGTGCCAGACGCGCTGCAAAATGGCATGATTAGCATGGATGGGTGATGCAAGTGGTTCGGCGCGGTTTCCCCTGAAGCGAAAACGTTATATGCCAGTCATCTCTGTTTCATCCTTTTCATCTATAAATCCAACTAGCATGGGTGCTGATGCACCCCTGTCTGCCATAATTCAGGGACAGCAATGAATAAGCGGATCCTCGTGGCGATAGTCATCGCCGTTGTGTTGGCCGGTTTTAATGCACTGCGCGGCACCGATCGGGTGATTGCCAACGTGCCGGCGGTGGCCGAAGGTCAGAGTATTGACCAGCTGACGCAGCAGAAAAGGGTAGTGAGTTATCTGCAGCAGCATCAGCGGTTACCGGACTATTACATCACCAAGAAGCAGGCGCGGGAACAGGGGTGGGATGCACGCAACGGGAATTTGTGTTCGGTGTTGCCGGGTAAAGCCATTGGTGGCGACCGTTTCTCAAACCGTGAAGGGCAACTGCCTACCGCCCGCAGCCGGGTATGGCGCGAAGCGGATATCAATTATCAATGCGGCCGGCGCGGTGCCGATCGCTTACTGTATTCCAGCGACGGCCTGATTTTTGTCACGCGTGACCATTATAAAAACTTCATTCGGGTGGAGTGAGCTTGATGGCAAAAGTAGAGTTCGATTTTAATCAGATTAACGATTTACCGGCGTTCTACCGCGACTTTGCAGATAAGTTTGCGCTGGATGAGGCGTTTGGCGCCAATCTGGATGCGCTCTGGGACGTGGTAACCGCAGACATCAGCTTGCCGGTCGAGATTGAATTTACCCATCTCAATGCCCGCAGCAAACGTCGTTTTGGCGCGATTATCCTGCTGTTTGAAGAAGCGGAAGAAGAACTGGAAGGCAGTTTGCGTTTCAATATTCGTGAAAGCAGCGGTGAACCTGCACATCACCGGGGATGAACTGGGTTCATCCCGTGGTGACGGCGGCGATCATTCGGCTGTCTCGGCCAAATCGCGCAGGTACTGGAATATTTGACGGTAAGCTTTCGGCGGCTTGTTAGCGGCTTTCTCTTTCTGCGCGTTACGCACCAGTGAACGCAACTGTTGGCGATCGGCCTCTGGATACAGCGCCAGGATAGGTGGGATCGCATCATCGCCTTCTTCTACCAGGCGGTCGCGCAGTACTTCCAGCTTATGGAACAGCGAAACCTGCTGGTTATGGCGGTTCTTCAGCTTGTCGAGCGCGGTCTGGATTGGCTCTACATCGCGGGCACGCAGCATCTTGCCAATCAGTTGCAGCTGACGGCGGCGGCCTTCTTTCTTGATCTTCTGCGCCAGTTCAATCGCCGTGCGTAAATCTTCGTCCAGTGGGATGCGGTCCAGCGCATTTTTACCCAGTTCGACCAGTTCTACACCCAGGTCTTTCAGCGCTTCGGCATCACGTTTAATTTCACTTTTACTGACCCAGATAATCTCGTCATCTTCCTCGTCAATGTTCTCCGGGACATCGTCGAGCCAGTCTTCAGGCTGTTTGTTCATAGTAGGCTCCGTTAAAAAGAGGCTAATCCTAACAGGTTGCCGGCTTTATGCGAAATTCCGCGCGGTTCCTGTTAGACTCAAAAGTATAAATCACATGATTTTTGCGCGTGACTCCACGCGCAACCACGCCGCCACGGCACTTTTCTCAACGATTTTCTGATTAAGTATGGCAGATTGATGAAAGTAGTCACTCAAGTTGCAGAACAGCGCAAGGCGCTGGAACAGGCCGTTTCACAGGCTTTGGAACTGGCACGCGCCGGCTCCGATGCGGCAGAAGTTGCCGTGACCAAATCTACCGGTATCAGCGTCAGCACCCGCTTTGGAGAGGTGGAGAACGTTGAGTTCAACAGCGATGGCGCGTTGGGCATTACCGTTTATCACCAGCAGCGTAAAGGCAGTGCGTCTTCTACCGATCTCAGCCCGGATGCGATTGCCCGTACCGTGCAGGCGGCACTGGATATTGCCCGTTATACCTCGGTAGATCCTAACGCTGGCCCGGCAGAAAAAGACCTGCTGGCGTTTGACGCACCGGATCTGGACCTGTTCCACCCGGAAGAGCTGGACGCCGAGCGCGGTATCGAGCTGGCTGCACGAGCAGAGCAGGCGTCACTGGCAGCAGACAAACGTATTACCAATACCGAAGGGGGCAGTTTTAACAGCCACTACGGTATCAAGGTCTTCGGCAACAGCCACGGCATGTTGCAAAGTTACTGTTCCAGCCGGCATTCACTGTCGAGCTGCGTGATTGCGGAACACAATGGTGACATGGAGCGTGATTACGCCTACACCATTGGCCGCGCGATGGGCGATCTGGAAAGCCCTGAATGGGTCGGTCAGGAATGTGCCCGCCGTACGCTGTCGCGCTTGGCACCG
The DNA here is from genome assembly GCF_044900985.1 of Serratia sp. NPDC087055. Taxonomy (NCBI): domain Bacteria; kingdom Pseudomonadati; phylum Pseudomonadota; class Gammaproteobacteria; order Enterobacterales; family Yersiniaceae; genus Serratia; species Serratia sp. NPDC087055. Next base: position 308,944 of record NZ_JBJDOG010000003.1, on the reverse strand, counting down.
CGTAAGCTGTCGACCATGACCGCCCCGGTTTTGTTTGCTTCTGAAGTGGCAACAGGGTTGTTCGGGCATTTGGTCGGCGCCATCAGTGGGAGCAGCGTTTACCGTAAATCCACGTATCTGTTGGATTCTCTGGGTAAGCAAATCCTGCCGGACTGGCTGACCATCGAAGAGCACCCGCATCTGCTGAAAGGGCTGGCCTCCACGCCGTTCGACAGCGAGGGGGTCCGTACCCAACGCCGCGACATTGTCAAAGATGGCGTGCTGCAAACCTGGCTGATGACCAGCTATTCGGCACGTAAGCTTGGTATGCACAGCACCGGCCATGCGGGCGGTATCCACAACTGGCGAATCAAGGGGCAGGGCGATGACTTTGCCGGCATGTTGAAGCAGTTGGGTACCGGTCTGGTGGTGACCGAACTGATGGGCCAGGGTGTCAGCGGTATTACCGGCGACTATTCGCGCGGTGCTGCGGGGTTCTGGGTGGAAAACGGCGAGATCCAATATCCGGTCAGCGAGATCACCATTGCGGGCAACCTGAAGGATATGTTGCGTAACATCGTCAGCGTGGGCAGCGATATCGAAACCCGCAGCAACATCCAGTGCGGTTCCGTGTTGTTGCCGGACATGAAAATCGCCGGTCAGTAATCTCTGCCACGGCTGGCCGCTCCGGTTGCCAGCCGTATCACTCCCCTTTCCCCCTTTTAACCTTGCTTACAAATCTTCTGTTTCAGTTTTCGACTCCCTTGCCTATGGTTAGGCTGGGTCAAATAAAACAATATACCCGTCATACTTGAAGCCGCATCTGTGTTGGCTGCGAGCGTTCACCCCAGTCACTTACTTGAGTAAGTTTCTGAGGATTCACGTTCTTGCCGCCTTGATGCAACTCCAATTATTTTTTGGTACAACTGGAAGGTGAGCAAGCATGTCGAACAAACTGAAAGCGCTTATGGCATTGACGCTGCTGGGTGCCAGTTCACTGGCCGTCGCAGCCGATCTGGCCGACGATATGGATACCATCGCAGGCAATTACAAAACGGTGCTGAGCACCGACTCCACGGACACCATGAAGCAAAGCTTGCAGAATATGCGTGCTGCTGCAGTGGATGCGAAGCAAAGTAAGCCACCTAAACTGGAAGATAAAGCGGCCAATAGCCCGGAAATAAAAGATTTCCATCATGGCCTGGACACGTTGATCGACCAGATCGATCAATCGCTGGCGCTGGCTAATCAAGGCAAATTGGCTGAAGCCAAGCAAGTCGCTCAGGGCTTCAAGCAAACCCGCGACGCCAATCACAAGAAATTCCGCTAAGCCTTTTCGCGCCGTTCTGACGCCAGATAGCAGGACGGCGCTTGTCCCAGCACGCGTCGAAACATCGTTGCAAATGCCGCGCTGCTTTCATAACCCAAGTCCAGAGCGACCTGTGTCACGCTGCTGCCTTCGGTCAGCCTGGCCAATGCCAACACCACGCAGGCTCGCTGGCGCCACTGCGAAAATGACATGCCGGTCTGAGCGCGAAACAGACGGCTGAAGCTGCGGATACTCATGTACAGGCGTGCGGCCCATTCCTGCGGTGAGTCATGGGCGTCAGGTTGTTGCAGGAAACGTTGGCACAGTTCACCCAAGCGTGAGTCCGTGGGCAGCGGGATATGCAACGGCAAGGCCTGCAGATGAGCAAGTTCATGCAATAACAGGCTGACCAGCGCGCCATCCCGGCCTTGTGGATCGTATTCCAGAGGCATATCGACGGCTGCCATCAACAGTTGGCGCATCAGTGGCGTCACGCTAACCACTTGGCAAACCTGTGGTTGATTGGGCAGTAGAGCCGTCGGCTCAATGTATAGGCTCCGCGTAGTGACACCGACCATTCTGACCTCATGCGGCATCTGCGGTGGTAACCATACCGCGCGCTGCGGCGGCACAATCCAATTCCCCTGACGGGTAAACACGTGCATTACACCGGTCGCGCCATACAGGAGCTGGGCGCGACGGTGACAGTGCATGGGCAGCAGATGGCCTGACGGATAATCGGTGCCAATGGCGATCACGGATCTGGACACGTGATCGAGGTCATCTATACGTACGTTGCGCATAAGCCCCATCGTTGAGTATTTTGACCGAAATGCAATGATAGTTGGCCCTTCATATAAAGCAAGCCAATCGCCATCACTTTACTATCAGGGAAGAGAAATAACGCTGCCTTGGCAGTGAGATATTTTTATTGTTGATTGAACCCTATTATTTTAAACGCCGGGGCAGGGCGAGGTCTCTCGTCTGCACAATACAAGAAGTTAATAAGGAATAAGTTATCTTTTTTATTCCACACCTGAAGCAATAGTTCTTCTTTTAATGCTGTGACTATAAGGTGATATTTCATGTGTAAGATCGGTGTGATTGGTGGTGGGGCGGCTGGCATTTCCTTTGTTTACAACTTTATTAAGAATAAGTCAGTTAATAATTGCAGTAAACATCTTTCTCTGAAGGTTTTTGACAAGCAAGGTTTTAACGGTGGCATGGCTTACAGCAGCGATTTCGATAGCCATATTTTAAATATGACGCCGGAGAACATGTCGGCAGATATTTTTGATCGTGCGCATTTTTCAGATTGGATCACGATGCATTTTCCTCGCTACAGTAAAGACCGTTACCCGCCGCGTTGGCTTTATAAAGAGTATCTCGATTTTATCCGTGACATGTCGGTCTTTATGGCTGCCGACAGTAACGTCACCCTGAATTTCATTACCGCAGAAGTTGAGGAAATAGGCACGCATCCTGCGGGATATTTGCTGACCACGGCGGATGGTGTTGCGGAGCAGATGAATGCGCTGGTGCTGTGCTCAGGGCATAATGAAGCGGAAAGCCTGTATCCCATTGATGGCGTGATTTCTTATCAGGCGAATCGAGATCTTCCCGCTATCAACCCTGTTTCAGCCATCGGCGTGATTGGCTGCAGCCTAACGGCGATCGATGCCATTATTGAACTGATTGAGCGCGTTGGGGCTAGCGATATCTCGGCTTTGTCGCGATCCGGATTGTTTCCCAGTGTTCAACCCGCGCTGATGCGTGCACCGCCGCCAGGATTCAGGCAGCAATTGATCCGTTTTGTCGCCAACAATAACTCTATCGATGCGCATCAGTTAGTTCACATGATTAATGCGGCGCTGGAACAATACTACCCTGGGCCGGAACGATTGACGGTATTGTCCTCTATGGGGGCTGGCAGAGATTGTTATCGTGACCTGGCCGAAAGCCTGGATCGGGCACGTTTTGCGCGTGAGCATATCTGCAGCTACCTGGCCGCGATCCACCCGGCAGTGTGTGAAGCCTGGGTTAAAATGGATGAAAATAACCGACAAGTATTTATGCGTTTTTATAATTCTTCCTGGATGCGTAATCGGCACGCTATGCCCTTAAAGAATGCCTATAAAATTATTACTGGATTAGAGTGTCAACGCTTACGGGTCTTTGGCGGTGTGGTAAATATCGACAAGGATAATCACGGGTTCAAAGTTTTCTGCCACAATGCAACGGTACATACTCAATATTTACTCAATTGTACTGCCCCTTCATATCAAATGAAGCCAAACCGGTTAAATGACACGCTTCTTCAGGGGGGACTGGTGCAGGAAAATAGATTCGGTGGTGTGAAGTGTAATCCCATCACGTTAAAAGTCCCGGATGAACAGGGCAATGAACAAAACCTGTACTCTCTTGGCGCCCCAGCCAAAGGGGATCTTTTTTATACCTCGGCAATGGAGTCCATTACCCGAGATATCAGCAAAATAGTTTTTAATAACAGCATATTTAATACAAAGAAGGCGACAGTATGAAAAACGTAGCGCTATTTGTTGGCAACGATATTTTTTCTTGGTTGGCATGCCAGGATGTTATTAGCGCCTTAAACAAGGAATGTGCCTTTACGGTTTATTTTCCACTGGTGAAAGCCTCAGGCCGTTTGCAAGAACCGGCAGTGCGGCAGTTGGGTCTCTATGAACGTCAGGTATTGAATGACTTTGTCTTTCCGTTCGTCACTCGACATGCAGATATTTGTCAGGGTGCTTATCAGGCTCCGCAGATTTTCCTGGCCGGAGCAGCAGTCAGGGCCCACCGTATTGCCGACATTAATGATGCAACCTTCATCAGCAGTTTGGGCAATATGGATGCGGTCATTTCGTTACGTTGTTATCAGAAATTCTCTGCAGATTATGTGCGGGCCTTCAGCCAGCGCGGTAAATTGCTGTGGAATCTGCATCCAGGGGATTTGCCACATTATCGCGGTGTCATGACACTGTTCCGCGCGATGGTCAACGGCGAGAAAAATTGTGCATTGACGCTGCATGAAATGGACGAGCAATGGGATGCCGGTCCGGTGATCGCCCGACAGCCGGCTGAGCTGCGCTATGACCTTTCATTTTTGGAAAACATGTTGCTGCTGGGGTGCCGTTCTGGGGCATTTTTGGCGCATCAGTTGATGCAGGCGGGCGAGCGGGAAGCGGTGGCCGTTGAGCTACAGGGCGACTACCGTTACTGGGGATTTCCTGACGCGCCAGCTCTGGCGCAGGCGGAGGCGCTTGGGATTGAACTGATCGACCATGATGCCATTTGCCACCATTACCTGTCGCTGTTTGTGGGCGATGAGTTCCATGAGCTGGCTGGTCAGTTCGCTGCTGGTTTCGACGATTTCATTCGGGCGCATAGCCATGATTGAGATGTTGATCATTCTTGGTGCCGGTTTTATTACCGGCATTACCACCATTTTATTCGGCTTCGGTGGCGGATTCGTCGTGGTGCCTTTTGTGTATCACCTGGTTGCCTCTTCGGGCGAACAGTCGGGTCAGGCGATGCATGTTGCCGTGGCAACCTCAACGGCGGTGATGATCCTGAACGCGGGTTACGCCACCTTCACCAACTGGCGCAGTGGTAATCTGCTGCGTGAAACCATTGTTCCGCTGATTTACTTTATCGCTATTGGAGCTGCATTGGGGGCCTTCGCCTCAAGCCTGTTGGAAGACGGCGTGGTCAGGCTCCTGTTTGTGATTTATATGCTGGTAACGATTGCGGACTGTTTGTTCAGGCAGGGGTTTTTGGTCAAACCGACCCGAGCAACCTTGTCTAAGGTGACGCTATTTGTCGGTGGTCCACTCATCGGGGTGATTGCCACTATGCTCGGTGTGGGAGGGAGCGTACTAACGGTGCCTTTATTACGCCGGCATGGCTACGAGATGAAACATTGCGTGAGCGCGGCCAATCCACTGTCGATCCCGGTCGCCATCATTGGCGCACTGATGTATATCGGTTTGGGCTGGAAGGAAATGGCTGGGCCCCAATATTTGGGCTATGTCAATTTGACCATTCTGGGGTTGCTTGTCGCGGCGGGTATCATGGGAATTGTGTTCGCCAAAAAATGGTTGCCGAAGGTTAATGACAGGCTGCATGCCAGAATTTACGTGCTGTTGTTGATCCTGGTATTGATCGCCATCAGCCTATAAACGCAGAAAGGGCGGTATCGTCACCGCCCTGATAACCGCTTAGCGGTGGTATTCACCTGCCGCTTCTGGCTGGTACAACAGTTCCAGCACTTCGATTCGTGCTTCTTCGCCATTCGGTAACTGCCAGGTAATCTGGTTGCCGATATGCATACCCAACAGTGCTGCGCCCAAGGGCGCCATCACCGAAAGCTGCTCGTGGCTATCTTTCAGCGACGCCGGGTAAACCAGAGTACGCACATGTTCTTCTGCAGTATGCAGATCGCGGAAACGCACGCGGCTGTTCATGGTCACCACGTTGGCCGGGATCTGGGACGGCGGCAGGATTTCGGCGCGATCCAGTTCGACGTTCAGCGCGGCGGCGACGTCGGTGTTGGCAAAGGCCGGTTGTTCCAATAGCGCATCCAGGCGTTCCGCATCCAGCTCATTAATAGTAATGGTTGGCTTGGTCATTCCACTCTCCAGTCAAATCAAAAGGCGTCGGGTCACGCGCCCATAAATTCGGAAAAACAACACAAAAGCAACACCCCCGCGCCAGAGGAGCGGGGGTGTTGTTGATGTCGAATTGTCTTACCGATAGTAGGCGGTTAAGCGGGGAAAAGAAAGAGATCCCGATCACGAAGCTTTTCACCGCCGCTGGGCTAACTGGAAACAGCTTGTGGCGTTATCTTTTTGTAATTTAATTGAATTATCTAATAAATCCTTATTTTGCGAAATGGATCCCTGATGCTCACTGAATTTCCACTTCCAACTGGAAAAAAACACGCTACACAGAAAATCGTCCCGGGGTTAGGGTAAAGGCATCAGAGAAGGCGGGTTATTCAAGTGATGCGCTGTGAGATTGACAGAATCATGTTGGGATCTAGGGGTACTGAAAAGTGAATGATGGATCTGCTGCGAGAGAAAATAATGAACAGCCTGATGTCAGTATGGCCGGGGCGATAACTGAACAGGTATTGTCAGATATTACCGCCATGCTGAATGAGGACGGTATTTATACCAATGCGGTACAGCAACAGATGTTGGAGTCGCATATTCGCGCTATGGTGTTGCGTTCAATAACCGGCGAGCCACTACCGGAAGTTGATAAATCACTGTTTGATGAGATCTCAGCGGAGTCAATGAAAATGGCTGAAAGAGTGGTCGATCAGTTTACCACTCTGCCGATCGAAGAAGCTTATTTGCTTTCCGTGCATTTTGAAGTGGCAAAAGATAATAACCAATAGCTATTAGCGAATTACATTAATCAGGAGAAAATACCATGGGTCAAATTACAGTAGTGATCGGCGATCGTTTAGGCAAAGGCCAGAAAGTAGGTCAGGGTATTGAAAACGCAGGCGGAAAAGCCATTGTTATCCCAGGCGTAGCGGCAGACATGAAGCTGGGCGACGTGATGAAAGCAGAAGGCGCACAGCTGGGGATTTCTTTCTGTGGCAGTGGCGGTGCCGGCGCGATTACCGCGCAAACGAAATACGGTTACAAAGCCAAATACGGTATGCGTTCCATTGATGAAGGCGTGACGGCAATCAATGAAGGGTGCACGGTGCTAGGTTTTGGTTTTATGGATAAAGAAGAGCTGGGGCAAAAACTGGTTGAAGCCTACGTTAAAAAACACGGCAATCCGTAATGAAAGAGCAATATACAACGTCGGTGAAGGTGGAGGGTAAAGGCGACAGCAAAGCGAAAGCTTTTGCTTCCGCCTTGGCCAATGTGCAGGGCGCGGTATTAAAATCCACCAGTAATATTCTGCTGCGTATTGAACCGCAGGATGTCAGCGTATTAAAAGCGGAAGAGAAAATAACAAAAGAAAAGTTTCTATTCTTCTTTCTACCGCGCGAAAGAAAGCATTATTCCGTTACTCTGGAAATAACCGTGAACGTGACAATAATCAATACAGAAAAAGTTGTCTTCGTCACGAAATAAAAACGTTAGCATAAATCAAAGGGTATACTGATGTTTTTAATCATCTTATTTAAGTCGCTTATTATCGGCGGACTGGTGGGGGTTGGCGTAGGGGCCGGCGCCGCACGAATGTTCCATGCACCAACAACACAGGGCATGGGCGCTTTCCGTACTCTGGGCGAGCTGAACTCGTGTGAGGGTGACCCGGCTTCCCATTTCTCATTCGGTCTGGGCTTCTTCTTCAACGCCTGGGCGTCTTCTGTGGCGGCGGGGGCCTTCACGCAGGACGTTGACCACCGCATCATCCCGCACTGGGGGGCTGCTGCGCTGATGGTCAAGAACCGCAATCTGGCGCAAACGCTGCACGACCCGAAAAAAATGGCTATCGCCTGCGGCATTATCGGCATGCTGGTGGTGGCATTCCTCAATACCACGGCCTCTGCAGTGCCTGCTGCACTGCAGGTCACGGCGATTAAAGTGTTGGTGCCGGCCGCTAACCTGCTGGTGAATACCGTGATGCCGGTGATCTTCTGGCTGGCGGCGATCGACGCTGGGCGTCGCTCCGGTTTCTGGGGCACCATCTTTGGTGGTCTGGCGCAGTTGATCATGGGTAACGCCGTACCGGGTCTGGTGCTGGGTATCCTGATCGGTAAAGGGGTCGAAGAAAGCGGCTGGAACAAAATCACCAAGATCATGATGGCGGTAATTGTGCTGTTGTTCGTGCTTAGCGGCTTCTTCCGCGGCTTCGACATGAAAGTCCTCGAGTCCTTCAGCCTTGGTGTACCGGGCTGGCTTGACGCCATTCACAATACCCTGAGCGGTAAATAAGGAGCTGGAAAATGGAAGAACAAACCCAAAAAGGCTTCTGGTATGCCGACTGGTCATTCCCGATTTTTGTTGGCCTGCTCTCTTCCGGCGTGTTCGCCGGGACGCACATGTACTACCTGTATGGCATAGGCGCATTTAACGAAGTCGCCTTCGTTTCCATGCTGCGTGCCGGCATGGATACCGGTGTTTATGGTGCTGTAGCGGCATTCGGTGCCAGCTTCCTGTTTGCGCGCATTATCGAAGGCTCGCTGGTGGGGATCCTGGACATCGGTGGTGCGATCCAAACCGGTGTCGGGTTGGGGGTTCCGGCCCTGTTACTCGGTGCGGGGATCATCTTCCCGGTCGCCAACTTTGCTGCGTCGCTGATAACCGGTTTGGTGATTGGTTTGGCAATTGGCTACCTGATCATCCTGGCGCGTAAATTTACCATCAACCAGAGCAACTCCACCTACGGGGCAGATGTGATGATGGGGGCCGGTAACTCCTCTGGGCGTTTCCTGGGGCCATTGATCATCCTGTCTGCAATGACGGCCTCTATTCCTATTGGCATAGGTTCACTGCTAGGCGCACTGTTGTTCTATATCTGGAACAAGCCAATCACCGGCGGGGCGATCCTCGGCGCGATGTTGTTAGGGGCGATTTTCCCGGTCGCCATCGCTTGATCACCCGTGTGATTGTCGGGGAGCGGCACACCGCTCCCCTGCTTGAAAAGGAGTAATGCAGTATGTATGACTTAGTCATCAGACGTGCCAGACTGGCGGATGACCAGCTGGTCGATATAGCGGTTCAGGGCGGCAAGATTGCCGAGGTTGGACAGTTAGCCGATGACGTCCGTGGCCATCAGCTACTGGATCTGGCGGGCAACTGTCGCTTGAGCGCCGGCTGGATCGACTCTCATGTCCATTGTTACCCTTCTTCTCCGATCTACCATGACGAACCGGATCTGGTTGGCACAGCCTGCGGCGTCACGACAGTGATCGATGCTGGTAGTACCGGTACCGATGATGTCGAGGCGTTCTATGCGCTGACGCGCAATGCTAAAACCAACGTTTTCGCCTTTCTGAATATTTCACGCATCGGCTTGTTACGGCAAAACGAACTGGCCGATTTGGCCGATATCGATAAGCAAAAAGTCAGTCAGGCGATCGGTAAGCACCCGGGTTTTATCATTGGCATAAAGGCGCGCATGAGCAGCAGCGTCGTCGGTCAAAATGGCACGCGGCCATTGGTGCTTGCCAAAGAGATCCAACAGGAAAATAACCAATTACCGTTGATGGTACATATCGGTAATAACCCGCCGGATCTGGATGAAATAGCCGATTTGTTGACGCGTGGAGACATTATCACCCACTGCTACAACGGCAAGCCGAACCGTATTCTGACGCCTGCTGGTACGTTGCGAGAGTCCATTCAGCGCGCGTTGAAACGTGGCGTGTTGCTCGACGTCGGCCACGGTACGGCCAGCTTTAGCTTTGATGTGGCGAGGCAGGCGATTGCGCTTGGCATTTTGCCGCACACCATCAGCTCCGATATCTACTGCCGCAACCGTATCGCCGGCCCGGTACATAGCCTGGCGATGGTGATGTCCAAATTCTTCAGCGTCGGGCTGTCCCTACCGCAGGTGATCGCCTGCGTTACGGAAAACGCCGCCTCGGCGCTGCATCTGGCCCACAAAGGGCGGCTGGAACCGGGCTATGACGCTGATTTCACCCTGTTTGAACTCCGCCAAGAGCCACAGGTGTTTGCCGATTCAGACGGGCAATCGGCCACGGGCCAACAATTGCTGGTTCCGCTGGCCGCGGTGGTGGCCGGGGAAATCCTATTAACCGATGAAGGGAAAGCCGCTCATGTCTTCAATCTATGAAAAATATAATTTAAAACAGGTAATTAACACTTCCGGCCGCATGACTATGCTCGGTGTGTCCACGCCGCGCCAGGATGTCGTTGACGCCGTTGACTATGGCCTGAATCACTATTTCGAAATCAAGGATCTGGTCGACAAGACCGGTGCTTACATCGCCAACCTGCTGAATGTTGACGCTGCGGTGATCGTTTCCTGCGCTTCCGCGGGCATCGCCCAGTCGGTGGCGGCGCTGATCGTCAAAGACAACGCCAACCTGCTGGTGAACCTGCACTCAGCACCTATTACCGTCCCACGTGAGGTTGTGCTACCGCGCGGCCATAACGTTAACTTTGGTGCGCCGGTCGACACCATGGTGGCGCTGGGCGGCGGTAAAGTCGTGGAGGCGGGCTACGCCAATGAATGCTCTGCTGAGCAGCTTGAAGCCTGCATCACGCCGCAAACCGCGGCCATTCTCTACATCAAATCACATCACTGTGTGCAAAAAAGCATTCTTTCCGTTGAGCAGGCGGTTGTGGTGGCACGCAAACATAACCTGCCGCTTATCGTTGATGCCGCAGCGGAAGAAGATCTGCTGTGTTACTCCCAAATGGGAGCCGATCTGGTGATTTACAGCGGCGCCAAAGCCATCGAAGGCCCAACCAGCGGTCTGGTGATCGGTAAGAAACAGTACGTTGAATGGGTGAAGCTGCAATCCGGCGGCATCGGCCGAGCGATGAAGGTCGGCAAAGAGGGCATTCTCGGTCTGACTCAGGCGATAGAAAGCTACCTGACGCTGGAGAAAACTACCGGTCAGCAAATGGTCGAAAGAATGACGCCGTTTATCGACAGCCTGAACACCCTGAGCGGTATCAGTGCCAAAACCGTTTGGGACAGTGCCGGTCGCGATATCGCACGAGCGGAAATCACCTTTGATGAGGCTGTGCTCGGGCGTTCGACCTACGACATCGTACAGGCGCTGAAAACTGGCGATATCGCTATCTACTTCCGTGGTTATAAGGCAAACGAAGGCAAGATTGAAGTGGATGTGCGCAGCGTTGACCAGCAACAACTGATGACTGTCTTCACCTGTATTAAAAATCTGTTTACGGAGAAACAAGCATGAAGCTGCAACCTAACTACTATCGTGACCGTGTGTGCCTAAACGTATTGGCCGGCTCGAAAGACAATGCGCAGGACATTTATGCGGCGGCGGAAGGGCATGTACTGGTGGGCGTTCTGTCCAAGAATTATCCGGACGTTGATAGCGCGGTTGCTGACATGCAGCGTTATGCGCGATTAATCGAGAATGCGCTGTCGGTGGGGCTGGGCGCGGGCGATCCGAAACAATCGACGATGGTGAGTTTGATCTCTCAACGGGTGCAGCCGCAGCACGTAAACCAGGTGTTTACCGGTGTCGGTGCCAGCCGCGCATTGTTGGGGCAACACGACAGCGTGGTGAACGGTCTGGTTTCACCGACCGGCCGCGTCGGCTGGGTGAAGATCTCCACCGGTCCACTGAGTGCGTCTGCGCCGGACGGTATTGTACCGGTGGAAACCGCGATTGCCCTGTTAAAAGACATGGGTGGCAGTTCGATCAAGTATTTCCCGATGGGCGGGCTGGCATGCAAAGAAGAATATCAGTATGTGGCCCAGGCCTGTGCTGAACATGACTTTATGCTGGAGCCGACTGGCGGTATCGATCTGGAAAACTTCGAGCCGATCGTCGAGATCGCACTGGCTGCCGGCGTGAAACGTGTGATCCCGCATATCTACAGCTCAATCATTGATGCGGCCACAGGCAACACGCGCCCGCAGGACGTTAAAACCTTGCTGGCGATGACCAAAAAACTGGTGGGTTAATCACTTACCCAAATTACGTGGAGCGGCAGCCAACAACGCTGCAGCTGCATGTAAGCAGGGCATATCGGATGACGTAAGGCAGGGAGGCGACAGGTTCTGTATCCACAGGCGCGGTCACACCGCGCCGCTATCTCTCATAAGGATAACTATGCGAAACTGGCAGTCTCCACCCCTACGCACCGCGTTAACCTTGGCGCTACTGGCGATGGCCAGCCCGGTGCTGCACGCTGAGGATGCAATGAAATCCACGTCATCTCATTTTGCTTATATCGGTACTTACAATCCCAATGGTGAAGGTGTTTATCGGGTGCAGGTTGATCCGGCCAGCGGCGCGCTGAGCGCCAGGACATTGGTCAGCAGCCAGGCGAACCCAGCACAGCTCGCCGTGGATGCCAAAGGGCAGACGCTGTATGTTGCCAGCGAAGTGGCAGACTTTAACGGCACTAAGCATGGCGGCATTATTGCTTACCGTATCAACCCAACTGACGGTAGCCTGACTCAGCTCAATCAGGTTGACTCACAGGGGGCAGGGCCCGTTTACCTTTCTCCTACGCCAAACGGTCGCCATCTGCTGGTGGCGAACTACGTCAGTGGTACCGTGGCGGTATTCCCGATTCAGAGTGATGGCAAGCTCGGCAACGCCAGCTCAGTGCAGCAACAGCAAGGGCCGGCAGGCGCCGGCAAGCCAGAAGCGGCGGTGGAAGGTAGCTTCGCCATCAGCGATCACAATGGTCCGCATGCGCATATGATCGCCAGCGATCCTGGCGGTAAATATGTGTTTTCAACCGATCTGGGGCTGGATCGTATCTATCAATGGCGCTTTGATGATGCCAGCGGTCAACTGACGCCAAACGATCCGCCGTGGATCACGGCATCTTCTGCCGGCGCAGGCCCACGTCACTTTGTGTTTCACCCGAACGGCAAAACGTTGCTGTTGGTGAACGAAGAAGCCTCGACGCTGACCAGCTACCGTTTTGATAACCAAAAAGGTACTCTGAAACAGCAGCATGTTGTGTCTTCGCTGCCCGCTGATTATAAGGGCACCAACTTTGCTGCAGGCCTGGTCCTGAGCGAGGACGGTAAACATCTTTATGTTGCTAACCGGCTGCACAACAGCATTGGGCAATTCAGCGTTGGGCCTGATGGCGAGCTGCACTCGGTGGCTGAGATCTGGACGCGCGGTGATTACCCACGGTCACTGACGCTGAGCCCGGACGGGCACTATCTGTATGCGATGAACCAGCGCAGCGATAATGTCACCCGATTCAGCGTGGATAAGGCCAGTGGCAAACTCAGCTTTGCTGAAGGCTACACGCCGGTAGGCAGCCCATCGCAAATGGTGTTTTTGCCGCTCGCGAAGTAACCCGCTGCCCGTCTGACTCCCCAGGCGGGCACCTTACATTGACGGAAAGAGAATGGTGCGATTTCCCTACCCGCGTTTAGCCTATCTGTTTGATGCTTTACAGTCTGAGACTTTGCCACAGGATGAGCTGGCGAAGCGTTTCGCCGTGTCTACCCGAACCGTACGTGCTGATATCACCGCACTGAACGATATTCTGGAAAAATACGGGGCCCACTTTGTACATAGCCGTGGTGCGGGCTACCACTTACAGGTTGATGACGCTGCGCTGTTCAGCGCCTTGCAGCATCAAGAACGCAAAAAGCACGCGACGCCGCGTAGTGCACAGGAACGCGTGCACTATCTGCTGATTCGTTTTTTGACCTCAGCTTTTTCTCTAAAGCTTGAAGATTTAGCCGATGAATGGTTTGTCAGCCGCGGTACGCTGCAAAACGACATGGCTGAGGTGAGAGAGCGCTTGGCGCACTACCAGTTAACCATCGAAACCAAACCGCGTTACGGTATGAAGCTGTTTGGCTCTGAGATGGCGATCCGTGCTTGTCTGACCGATCTTTTATTCCAACTGCATCTGGCCGACGCGGAGAACCCGCTACTCAACAATGAGATCCTGCTGCAACCACAGGTGTCTACTTTCGCCGGGCTGCTGCATCCGCTGTTGTCGCAATACGCCATTCGTTTGACCGATGAGGGCGAGCAGTACCTTATCTTCTACTGTGCGGTGGCGTTGCGGCGCATTACCGACGGCTACCCGTTACCGGACTTTGACGTTGAGGATGGCGATGACGCGGTACGCAAGGTATCTACCTGGTTGGCAGGGGAGCTGCGCAAAGCCAGCGGGAAAGACGTGTCGATGGCGGAAGAGGCTTACCTGCGGGTGAATATTGCTGCGCGGCGGGTGCAAGAGGTGCAGCCGACCGAGATCAACGCAGACGATGAAGAAGCGCTGGTGGATTACATTCTGTCCTACATCAACGCGCACTATAACTACAATCTGCAGGGTGATAAACAGCTGCGAGCCGATCTGCTCACCCATATCAAAACCATGATCACTCGGGTGAAGTACCAGATTAATATCCCCAATCCACTGTTGGCGAATATCAAGCAGCATTACCCGATGGCCTATGATGTGACGCTGGCGGCAGTGTCTAGCTGGGGGAAATACACGCCTTATACCCTGAGTGAGAACGAAATTGGGTATCTGGTACTGCACATTGGTGTTGGGCTGGAACGGCATTACAACATCGGCTATGAGCGGCACCCGCAGGTGATGTTGGTCTGTGATACCGGCAACTCGACGGTGCGGATGATCCAGGCACAGATTGCGCGTAAGTACCCACAACTGGTCATGACGAGGATCGTTTCGCTACGTGATTACGAGGTGCTCAACCATATTGACGAAGATTTTGTTATTTCCAACGCGCGGGTCAGCGAAAAGAACAAGCCTGTGGTTGTGATGTCACCGTTCCCGACTGAATATCAGCTAGAGCAGCTTGGCAAACTGGTTCTGGTGGATCGCACCAAACCCTACATGCTGGAGAAGTTCTTCGATGCCGACCACTTTATGGTGGTCAACGAATCGCTGACCCAGGCGCAATTGTTCCAGCAAGTCTGTAGTCAGCTTGAACGTGAAGGCTATGTTGGTGATGATTTTTATCCGTCGGTAGTTGAGCGCGAAGCCATTGTTTCCACGATGTTGGGTGAAGGTATCGCACTGCCACACTCACTCGGGTTACTGGCGAAAAAAACCGTGGTGGTGACGCTGCTGGCACCACAGGGCATCGTCTGGGGCGAAGGTGAGATCGCTCACGTGATCTTCCTGCTGGCAATCAGTAAAAGCGATTACGAAGAAGCGATGGCGATCTATGATCTGTTCGTCACCTTCGTGCGTGAACGATCGATGAGTCGCCTGCTGGGCAGTGACAATTTTGATAGCTTTAAGGCGGTGGCGCTGGACTGTTTGAGCCGGATCTAGCTGCAGGAATGAGGTGTTGTAAAATCGGTGCGCATCATGCAGCGCACCTTACTCTTTAATCTTCGTCAAAACCGGAATTAATCAACTCAATCACGGCGGCCAACGCTTTTACTTCATCCGGGCCTGTGGCTTCCACTTCGATATGGCGCCCCTGTGCGGAGTCCAGCATCAGCAGCGCAATCACGCTGCTGGCCTCGGCTTCTGTGCCGCTGTCGTTACGCAGCATCACTTCGGCGTCAAAACTCTGCACCAGCTCGAACAGCTTCATCGCTGGGCGTGCATGCATACCAAGTTTGTTTTTGATTTCAACCGTTTGCTTGACCGTCATTGTTTGCGTTTTTCCAACGTACGATGGCGTGATTGCACGTTCTTGCCGCGCGAGCGGAAGTAGTCGGCCAATTGTTCCGCCACGTACACTGAACGGTGTTTACCGCCGGTACAGCCAATGGCCACCGTCAGGTAGCTGCGGTTGTTGGTTTCCAGCATCGGCAGCCACTGTTCCAGATAACTGCGCGTCTGGTAGATGAAGTTGTGCACTTCAGTGTGGCGATCGAGGAATGAGGCAACGGGTTTATCCAAACCGGTCATTGGGCGCAGTTTTGGATCCCAGTGTGGGTTCGGCAAGAATCGTACGTCGAACACGTAATCGGCATCGATCGGGATACCGTGTTTAAAGCCGAAGGATTCAAACACCATGGTTAGCTCACGCTCGCGTTTGCCCAACAGGCGTGTACGCAGCATTTCGGCCAGCTCATGCACTGACATTTCTGACGTGTCGATGATCAGGTCGGCTCTGGAACGCAGGGGTTCGAGCAGATCACTCTCTTCATCGATAGCGCTTTCCAGTGACAGGTTCTTGCTAGAGAGCGGATGCAGACGGCGTGTATCACTGTAGCGGCGAATCAGCGTATTGCGATCGGCGTCGAGGAACAGCAACTGCGGCGAGAAGCTGTCAGGCAGCTGAGTCATCGCATATTCAAACACTTCCGGCGATTCCGGCATGTTACGTACGTCGATGCTTACCGCTGCGGAGCTGTTGCGTTCCGCCAGCGTATTGGCAAGCTGCGGTAGCAGTACCACGGGCAGGTTATCAACGCAGTAAAAACCCATGTCTTCCAACGCCCGCAAGGCGACGGATTTCCCTGAACCGGAACGGCCGCTGACAATCATCAGCACCATGTGGAAACTCCCCTGGCATCTCAGTGGCGTCTATCGCCACCTTTAGAAACTTTATTATTCCGGCCTGAACCGGAATCCATCATGGCTAAACAGTATCGTTATCCGGGCTGGAAGTCACGCCAGCCGGGCGTTACTCGGTGATGATTTGGTAAAGCTCTTCGTCACTTTGCGCGGCACGCAGGCGACGGCATACGGTTTTGTCGGCCAGGCGCTTGGCGACCAGGGACAGGGTATGCAAATGGGTTTTACATTGATCTGCCGGTACCAGTAAGGCGAATAGCAGATCGACCGGCTGGTTATCAATGGCATCAAAGGCGATAGGTTGGTCGAGACGGATAAACACGCCAACAGCCCGCAATGTGTCCTCTTCCAGTTTGCCATGGGGAATGGCGATACCGTTGCCGATACCGGTGCTGCCCATACGCTCGCGGGTGAGAACCGCGTCAAACACCACCTGTGGTGACAGGTTTAGCTGCTTGGCGGCCAGTTCGCTGATAATTTCCAAAGCGCGTTTCTTGCTAGTGCAATGGACGGCGCTTCTGGTGCACTCGATGTTTAAGACCGAGCTTAATTGCATTGTTTCGTTGTTCATCTCATCTTCACTTAAAACCACACCAGCAAGCAGGCTTGTGAGGTGATTTTTCGCCTGTTGGCTTATCGGCGCGGTACCCATAGACAAACAGGTAACGCGCCGATGGCCGAATCTACGTTTGAGCCGAATCCGCGGACGGAAACGGCCCAGAATGTCAGTGTTGCTTCAGTTTGTCTTTATGTTTGTTCAATTGACGTGCCAGTTTGTCGATCAGGGTATCAATTGCAGCATACATGTTCTCGTCTTCCGAGGTGGCGTGCAACTCGCCTCCATTCACGTGCACCGTTGCTTCCGCAATCTGTTGCACTTTTTCCACACTAAGAACGACATACACCTGATTTATGCGGTCAAAATACTGTTCGAGTTTAGCGAACTTGGTGTTCACGAACTCACGCAATGGTTCGGTGATTTCGATGTGGTGTCCGGTAATGTTGAGCTGCATAGTGTCTTCCTTCTCAATAGAGGTCAAACCAACTGTTTACGCTGGTTGGACGGCGGGATGGACAAAGACTCTCGGTACTTGGCGACGGTACGCCGCGCCACGATGATCCCCTGATCGGAGAGCAGGGTGGCCAGCTTGCTGTCGCTGAGCGGTTTGGCGGGGTTTTCCGCCGCGATCATTTTCTTCACGACTGCCCGGATCGCCGTAGAGGAAGCCTCGCCTCCGCTGTCGGTATTCACATGGCTTGAGAAGAAATATTTCAATTCGAAAATGCCGCGCGGACTGTGCAAAAACTTTTGCGTAGTCACGCGTGAGATTGTCGATTCATGCATCTCCACGGCCTGAGCGATGTCCGCCAGTACCATGGGTTTCATAAATTCTGCACCTTGCTCAAAGAAGGCCTGTTGCTGCTCGACAATGCAGCGTGAGACTTTCAGTAAAGTGTCGTTCCTGCTTTCCAGACTTTTGATCAGCCATTTGGCTTCCTGCAGATTACTGCGGATGTACTGTCCGTCGCTGTCGTTACGCGCGCTGTTGCCCATGGCGGCGTATTGCTGGTTGATCTTCAGCCGTGGAATACTGTCACTGTTGAGCTCAACCGTCCAAACATCTTGCACTTTGCGTACCAGCACGTCTGGGATCACGTACTCAGACTCGCCGGTATTGATCGACTGGCCCGGACGCGGATCGAGTGACTGAATCAGCTGCATCGCTTCTTTCAGTGTATCTTCTTTTGAGCGCGTTGTTCGCATTAGGCTGCGAAAGTCGTGGTTGGCCAGCAAGTCCAGGTGTTCACTGATGATCAGGCGTGCTTCAGCCAGATAGGGCGTGTCTTCGGCATACTGGGAAAGCTGAACCAACAGGCAATCACGCAGATCGCGCGCGGCAACGCCAACCGGATCAAAACGCTGTACGCGTTTCAATACGGCTTCGACTTCGTCCATTGTCACATTTTCGTCACCGATGCTCTCCAGAATGTCTTCCAGCGGCACGGTGAGATAACCGGTGTCGTCGACAGCGTCAACGATTGAGGTGGCGATGGCGGCATCCGTATCGGAAAACGGTGTGAGATCCACCTGCCACATCAGATAGTCCTGCAGGGTCTGGGTGGTTTCACCTTGATAAACCGGGAGTTCATCATCGCTGTAATCAGTACGGGTACCGGAGGGGGTACCCGCCGTATAGATTTCATCCCAGGTAGCGTCCAACGGCAGCTCTTCCGGCATGTCTTTCTGTTCTAGCGCTTCGCGGGTGTCCAAACCTTCGGTTTCGAGGGTTTCTTTGGTTTCGATTTCTTCGTGCAGGTCAGTCTGTTCAAGCAATGGGTTGCTCTCTAATGCCAGCTGTATCTCCTGCTGGAGTTCAAGCGTGGACAACTGCAACAGGCGGATAGCCTGCTGGAGTTGGGGGGTCATAGCCAATTGTTGGCTAAACCTGAGTTGCAAACCTTGCTTCATAATCTTCTGTTTACTTCCGTTAACCGTCGCCCAATGGGCGCGCTGGTACTCAGAGGCGGAATTCTTCGCCCAGATAAACGCGTTTCACCTGCTCATCGGCCAGAATAGCATCCGGCGTGCCGTGAGCAATCAGTTTGCCCTGGCTGACAATGTAGGCGCGTTCACATACGTCCAGCGTTTCGCGCACGTTGTGGTCGGTGATCAGCACGCCCAGGCCGCTATCACGCAAGTGCTCGATAATCTTTTTAATGTCGATAACGGAGATGGGGTCGACCCCGGCGAAGGGTTCATCCAGCAGGATGAATTTCGGGTTGGCCGCCAGGGCTCGGGCGATCTCCACGCGGCGGCGTTCGCCACCGGACAAGGCCTGGCCCAGGTTGTCGCGCAGATGGGAGATATGGAACTCTTCCATCAGCTCTACCGCACGGTCTGCTCGCTGTTCGCTGCTGAGGTCATCACGGATCTCAAGAACGGCCATCAGGTTGTCATACACGCTCAGGCGGCGGAAGATTGACGCTTCTTGCGGTAGATAGCCGATACCACGACGCGCGCGCGCATGCAGTGGCAACAGGCTGATGTCTTCTTCGTCAATCACGATACGCCCGGCATCACGTTGAACGATACCCACCACCATGTAGAAGGTGGTGGTCTTACCGGCACCGTTCGGCCCCAGAAGGCCGACGATTTCGCCGGATTTCACGTTCAGACTGACGTCTTCAACAACTTTGCGGCCCTTGTAGGCTTTCGCCAAGTTTTCTGCGATGAGTGTAGCCATAAGTGATTAGTTACTCTTCTTTTGCCCGTTTTTGTCTTGCAACTGCGACGGTACCAGAACCGTAGTCACGCGTTTGCCTTTATCGCTAAACGCCTGCATTTGCTGCTGTTGCACCAGGTAGGTGATGCGATCGCCTTTTACGTTGCTGTCGAGCTGTTCCAGATAGGCATTCCCGGTCAGGGTCACTAACTGCGAGGCGACATCGTAACGGACCTTTTGGGCATGGCCTTTCACCGGCTTGCCACTGTCTTGCATCTGGTAAAAAGTCACTGGGTTACCAAAGGCTTCAATGTAGGTTTTGTTCTGATCGCCGCCCGGCCGAGTCACCACGACCTTGTCCGCCTTGATATCGATGGTGCCTTGCTTAATCACCACGTTATCAGTAAAGGTGCTGACGTTGCTCTGCATATCCAGTGACTGTTTCAGTGAATCAATGCTCACCGGTTGATTGGAGTCGGACTTCAGCGCCCAAGCGGGGGCGCTGGCGGCCAAAATCAAGCTGCCGATCAACAGATTACGGCGTTGTTTTTTGGTTCTGAATTTCATAGTTGGTCTTAACCTTATCAATCAGCTCAGCGGTTTTGGTCCGCAGGTTCCCACGCATTTTCATGCCGTTAGAGGTGAAGTTCGTCCCGTAGAGTGTCACTTCGTCATCCGAAGACACATCCTGGGTCACCAGGTTCACCTGAGCATTATCTGTTTTAATTTTTTCCAGCTGTGAGGTGGTGGTCAGGCTATTCACCTCGACATGGCCGTAAAGATACAGCATCCGATCTTTAGTCAGTTTGGCGCGATCGGCGCGAACTGACCAGGTAGCCACCGCGTTTTCATCAAACAGCGTCATCACTGGCTGGGTAAACCAGCTTAAATCATCGGCGGTATAATACTTCACATCTTCCGCTACCAGCTTGTAACTCAGCTTGCCGGTCGGATTGTACACTATGGTGACCGTGTGCTGGCTCTGGTAAGTCGGGTCCTGACTGTTCACCGGCCCTGGGACCGCGTCATTATTGAAATCAGCCATGTTCCAGCCAATCAGCGCCAATGCGATCACCGCCAGCAAAAGGGTGATCCAAAGTTTGGTTTTACTCATATCGACAGCCCTTTGGCGTCCTCCAGCTTGTTCTGAGCCAAAAGAATAATGTCGCACAGCTCGCGCACCGCGCCGCGGCCGCCGGCAATGCGGGTAACGTAGTGGGCGCGTGGCAGCAGCAACGGATGTGCATCTGCGACCGCAACGGCCAGGCCAACTTGCGCCATCACCGGCCAGTCGATCAGATCGTCACCAATATAGGCGACCTGATCTGCCGTAAGCGACAGTGTATCCAACAGTTCACGGAAGGCCAAAAGCTTATCGGATTGCCCCTGATAAAGGTGGGTGATACCGAGGGTATTTGCCCGGTCTTCCAGCAGCTTGGCGGAACGACCGGTGATGATCGCCACCTCGATATCTGAGGTTTTCAGGCAGCGGATACCGTAACCGTCACGGACGTTGAATGCTTTTAATTCTTCGCCATTGTTGCCCATGAAAATCAGGCCGTCTGACAGCACGCCATCGACATCACAAATCAGCAGGCGGATTTTCCCGGCACGCGCCATGACATCTTGTTCTACAGGCCCGTAGCAGGTTTCAACCAGACTCATTGAGTTCTCTTCCATAATTAAACGACACCGGCGCGCAGCATGTCATGCATATGTACCACACCCAGCAATTGGTCGCCATCGGCAACCAGCACCGCGGTGATATGACGTTGTTGCATCAGATTTAACGCGTCGACGGCCAACAGGTTTGGGCGTACGCGGATGCCGCCCAGCGTCATGACATCGACAATCCTGGCGTCGTTGAGGTTAATGCCCATATCAAATATCCGGCGCAGGTCACCGTCGGTAAAGATACCGGCGATCTTCATCAGATCGTCACAGATGACCGTCATGCCCAGATTTTTACGGGTGATTTCCAGCAGCGCGTCGCGCAAAGAGGCGTCGGCACTGACATGGGGAATTTCGTCGCCGCTGTGCATAATGTCGCATACACGCAGCAACAGACGACGGCCCAGAGCACCGCCTGGGTGCGAAAGGGCAAAATCTTCCGGTGTGAAACCACGGGCTTTCAGCAGTGCGACGGCCAAGGCGTCACCCATCACCAGCGTCGCCGTGGTGCTGGTGGTAGGAGCCAGACCCAGCGGGCAGGCTTCCTGTGGCACCTTGATGCACAGGTGAATATCGGCCGCTTTGCCCATCGAGCTGTCTGGGTTGTTGGTCATGCAGATCAATGGGATTTGCTGGCGCTTCAACACCGGGATCAGCGCCTGGATTTCGTTAGACTCCCCCGAGTTTGATATGGCGAGCACGATATCTTGCGTAGTAACCATTCCAAGGTCGCCGTGGCTGGCTTCGGCGGGATGAACAAAGAACGCAGGTGTGCCTGTGCTGGCAAAGGTTGCAGCAATTTTGCAGCCGATATGCCCGGATTTACCCATGCCCATCACGACCACTTTGCCACTGCAACCGGCAATCAGCTCGCAGGCGCGGGTGAAGTCTGCATTGATGTATTGACTGAGCTGAGCCAGCCCGTCACGTTCAATCTGCAGCACTTCTTTGCCTGCCTGCTGGAAATCAAAGCCCGGTTGCAACTGAATGTTTGACATACTCATTCCCGTCGGTTTAGCCGAAAGTACTGAAAGGGTTAAAGAACAGCACCGCAAGATACGCAATAAAACCACATAATAACAGAGCGCCCGCCAGATGGCCGATGCGATGTTTCCGCCCAATGCACAGGGCACTCAGCACAATGCTGACTGCCAGCATCACCCAGTAATCGCGATGGAAGGCGGCAGCGTCGACGCTGCCCGGGGACAGCAGGGCGGGAACCCCCAGTACGATTACGGTATTGAAAATATTGGAGCCGATGATATTACCAATCGCCATATCATCCTCACCCTTTAGTGCCCCGGCAATGGAGGTAGCCAGTTCAGGCAGGCTGGTTCCAATAGCAATAATGGTCAAACCGACAACCAGTTCACTCATACCGAAATAGTGCGCAATCACCGTGGCGTTATCGACCACCATTCTGGAAGACAGTGGCAGAATGATAAACGCCAACACCAACCACAGCACCGCGACGGTATTGCTGCTGTCCTGTGGCAGCTCGGCCATTTGCTCTACGGTCAGGCTGTCATTGCCTTCACGCTGCGCCAGTCGGGCAATTTTTAACATCAATAGAATAAAGACCGCGGCGGCGGCCAACAGCACCACGCCATCCAACCGGCTCAAGGTGCCATCCATCAACACGAAACCGCACAGTACTGTGACCGCCAACATCAGCGGCAGTTCGCGCCGCAACACTTCGGAACGTGCCGCCAGAGGGTGTATCAGCGCGGCGACCCCCAGTATCAGCAAAATATTTGTAATATTGGAACCTAATACGTTCCCAACGGCCATATCTATTTGCCCGTTCAGCGCTGCTGTCGTTGATACGAACAGCTCCGGTAAGGACGTGCCGATACCTACGATGGTCATGCCGATGATCAGCGGCGGCACGCCAAGTGAACGAGAAATGACTGCAGCACCGTAAACTAAGCGGTCTGCGCCATACACCAGTAAAAATAAACCAACGATTAATAACGCTATCGCGAGAAACATGCAGGGTCCTTTGTTGGGTATTATCCCGGTTCGTTGGTTAAAAGCCGTAATTCGGCTATCTTGCTTTGCCCTCCGTTGTGCACGCTAAAGCCGCAGCAACGGGTTTTCCCGGCTAATATATGAACACTTTCGTTTTTTTTCGTTATGGTGCCAATTTTGACCGGGTGGCGCGTAAAAGTAAAATTAGGCTGTGCTTCTCCTTGTGCGTGAGCAGCGCTGGTGGCAATTTGAGTGCGCAGCAAGGCGCGAGACGTGAGATTGGTGAGTCGAGTCAGCGGCTCGGCCTCAGCGCACCATTGGTAACGCAATGCCGGTAAGTTTTTGTAAAGATAAGACGCATTGCGCCCGTTGCTTTAACATCACGGGTAGATTTAGCAAAAATGAGCCGTAAAGGATCAATTAACATGCACCAGAAGGCAGAGAACCTGGTCGAAGTTCGTGACATGAGTTTCTCGCGTGGCGATCGACTGATATTCGAAGATATCAACCTGACGGTTCCCCGTGGCAAGGTGACGGCGATCATGGGGCCGTCCGGCATTGGCAAAACGACGCTTTTGCGTCTGATCGGCGGTCAGTTGACGCCGGACTGTGGCGAGATTTGGTTCGATGGCGACAACATTCCTGCGTTGTCCCGCCATCAACTGTATGATGCGCGCAAGAAAATGAGCATGTTGTTCCAGTCAGGGGCGCTGTTCACCGATTTGACGGTGTTTGAGAACGTGGCTTACCCGCTACGCGAACATAGCCGTTTACCGGAACCTCTCCTGCGCAGCACGGTGATGATGAAGCTGGAAGCGGTTGGATTGCGTGGTGCAGCTGACCTGATGCCCAATGAGTTGTCTGGCGGTATGGCAAGGCGTGCCGCACTGGCGAGGGCTATCGCGCTCGATCCGGAAATGATCATGTTCGATGAGCCTTTTGTCGGCCAGGATCCGATCACCATGGGTGTATTGGTCAAGCTGATCGATGAGCTGAATCACGCGTTGGGTATCACCTGCATCGTGGTTTCGCACGATGTGCCAGAAGTCCTGAGCATCGCCGACTACGCGTACATTGTTGCCGATCATCGGGTGATAGCCGAAGGCACGGCGCAAGAATTACAGAACAATCCTGATGCGCGCGTGCGCCAGTTCCTGGATGGTATTGCCGATGGGCCAGTACCCTTCCGTTATCCGGCCGGCGACTATCAGGCCGAGCTGTTAGGTTTAGGGAGTAAATAAGCTGATGTTATTACAGGCGTTAGCGTCGTTAGGACGCCGTGGCATCAACACCAGCGCCAGCTTTGGGCGTGCAGGGTTGATGCTGTGGGGCGCGCTGGTCGGGCGGCCTGAGCCGCGCAAACAGTGGCCGCTGTTGCTCAAGCAGATGCACAGCGTTGGCGTACAGTCACTGTTGATCATCATGGTTTCCGGGTTGTTTATCGGCATGGTGCTGGGGCTGCAGGGCTATATTGTGCTCACCACCTACAGTGCCGAGGCCAGTCTGGGCATGATGGTGGCGCTGTCATTGTTGCGCGAGTTGGGGCCCGTGGTGACCGCACTGCTGTTTGCCGGCCGCGCCGGTTCTGCGTTGACGGCCGAAATTGGCCTGATGAAGGCAACCGAACAAATCTCCAGCCTGGAAATGATGGCGGTTGATCCGTTACGGCGTATTGTTGCACCACGCTTTTGGGCTGGATTGATCAGCATGCCGCTATTGACGCTTATCTTTGTCGCGATTGGCATCTGGGGCGGTTCGGTGGTTGGCGTAGACTGGAAAGGCATTGACAGTGGCTTCTTCTGGTCAGCAATGCAGGGCGCCGTGGAGTGGAAAAAAGACTTACTCAACTGCCTGATAAAGAGCGTGGTATTTGCCATCACCGTGACCTGGATTGCCATTTTCAACGGGTATGATGCGGTACCGACCTCTGAAGGGATTAGCCGGGCAACGACCCGTACCGTGGTACATTCGTCACTGGCGGTGTTGGGATTGGATTTCGTGCTGACAGCACTGATGTTTGGGAATTGATTCGATGCAAACGAAGAAGAGTGAAATCTGGGTTGGGGCATTTATGCTGATTGCGCTGTGCGCCATCGTATTCTTGTGCCTGCAAGTGGCGAACATTAAGTCGATCGGTAACGAGCCGACATACCGTATTTACGCGACCTTCGATAACATCGGCGGTTTGAAAGCACGTTCGCCGGTGAAAATCGGTGGTGTGGTTATCGGGCGTGTGGCTGATATCTCCCTTGATCCAAAAACATATACACCGCGTGTCGCCCTGGATATCCAGGATAAATTCGACCAGATCCCGGATACCAGTTCATTGGCGATCCGTACTTCCGGCCTGCTGGGAGAGCAATATCTGGCGCTGAACGTCGGTTTTGAAGATCCGGATATGGGGACTGCCATTTTGAAAGACGGCGGCACTATTCAGGACACCAAATCAGCCATGGTTCTGGAAGATTTGATCGGCCAGTTCTTGTATAAGAGCGGCGGTCAGGATAACGCAGATAAAGCGGGAGACGCGGCTTCTGCGCCGGCTGCCGGTGCTGCGCCGCAATCTGCTGCCCACATTCATTAAGAGAGGAAGCCTGCATGTTTAAACGTTTACTTATGGTTGCCCTGCTGGTGGTTGCGCCGCTGGCGAATGCGGTCGATCAAACCAATCCTTACAGCCTGATGCAAGATGCGGCTCAAAAGACCTTCAACCGTCTGAAAACAGAGCAGCCAAAAATCAAGCAAGACCCTAACTACCTGCGTAGCGTCGTGCACCAGGAGTTGATGCCGTTTGTACAGGTCAAATACGCTGGCGCACTGGTGCTGGGACGTTATTACAAAGAAGCGACACCGGCACAGCGTGAAGCCTACTTCACCGCATTCCAGGCTTATCTGGAACAAGCTTACGGCCAGGCGCTGGCAATGTACCACGGCCAGACATATCAGATTGAACCTGAACAGCCGCTCGGCACTGCCGATATCGTGGCCATCCGCGTAACCATCATTGATCAAGGTGGTCGTCCGCCGGTGCGTCTGGATTTCCAGTGGCGTAAAAACAGCAAAACCGGTTATTGGCAGGCGTATGACATGATTGCCGAAGGTGTCAGCATGATCACCACTAAACAGAACGAGTGGGCATCTACGTTACGTACCCAAGGTATTGATGGCCTGACGAAACAGCTGCAGGCAGCGGCGCAGCGTCCAATCACGCTGGATCAGAAAAACTGATGTCCGCAGCACTTAGCTTCGAATCGCAACAACAAACCCTGATCCTGCGCGGTGAACTGGATAGGGAAACGCTGTTGCCGCTGTGGGAACAGCGGGAAACGTTGCTGGCGGATAAAACCGCCCTCGACGTTACGCAACTGCAGCGCGTGGACTCTTCCGGGTTGGCACTGCTGGTGCATCTGCGCGAACAGCAGCGTCAGCGTGGTGTGGAATTAAAAATTTCTGGTGCCAGCGATCGTTTGAAAACGCTGATCGCGCTGTACAACCTGCAAGCAATAATGCCTGTCGATACCGCTGGTTAGCCCTATTTTAGGCTGTCTAAAGAAGGTTATCTTTCAAAAAGCCCCTGTCATGCAGGGGCTTTTTCTTTAGTTTAAGAAAACGTCGTATTCCACTAAGATGTCAGGCTGATTATGATCCTTTTGATGCAGAACTGGATACTATGGAAAATAACGAGATAAAAGACGTGTTGATGCGAGCATTGGCACTGGATGAAGCACATGTTACCGGCGACGGCAGCCATTTTCAGGTGATCGTGGTCGGCGAGTTATTTGCTGCTATGAGCCGCGTTAAGAAACAGCAGGCGGTCTATGCGCCTCTGATGGAATACATTGCGGACAACCGTATTCATGCTTTGTCGATCAAGGCATACACCCCTGAAGAGTGGCAGCGAGACCGCAAACTCAACGGATTTTAAGGCTGTTTGCCCAGCAGGGCGGGCAGCGTCAGTTTAGATAATAGAGAGTAGTCAAATGGATAAATTTCGTGTGCAGGGCCGGACCCGCCTCAGCGGTGAAGTTGCTATTTCCGGGGCTAAAAACGCCGCCCTGCCGATCTTGTTCGCCGCACTGTTAGCGGAAGAACCGGTCGAGCTGCAGAATGTCCCGAAGCTGAAGGACATCGATACCACCATTAAGCTACTCAGCCAGTTAGGCACCAAGATTGAGCGCAACGGTTCCGTGTTTGTTGACGCCAGCGGCGTGGACGAATTTTGTGCGCCGTACGATTTGGTGAAAACCATGCGCGCTTCCATTTGGGCGCTGGGGCCATTGGTTGCTCGTTTTGGTCGTGGTCAGGTTTCACTGCCGGGTGGTTGTGCGATCGGTGCACGTCCGGTTGACCTGCATATCACCGGCCTGGAACAGCTAGGTGCAGAGATCAAACTGGAAGAAGGCTATGTTAAAGCTTCCGTCGATGGCCGTCTGAAGGGCGCACACATCGTGATGGACAAGGTGAGCGTCGGCGCTACCGTGACCATCATGAGTGCAGCCACTCTGGCGACGGGCACCACCGTGATTGAAAACGCCGCACGTGAGCCGGAAATTGTTGATACTGCCAACTTCCTCAACACGCTGGGTGCGAAAATTACCGGCGCGGGCAGTGACCGCATCACCATCGAAGGTGTTGAGCGCCTGGGTGGCGGTGTTTATCGCGTTCTGCCTGACCGTATTGAGACCGGTACCTTCCTGATTGCCGCGGCAGTTTCTGGCGGTAAAGTGCTGTGCCGCGACACCCGTCCAGATACATTGGATGCCGTGTTAGCCAAACTGCGTGAAGCCGGTGCAGATATTGAAGTGGGTGAAGACTGGATCAGCCTGGACATGCATGGCAAACGTCCGAAAGCGGTCACCGTGCGTACCGCGCCGCATCCGGGCTTTCCGACCGACATGCAGGCCCAGTTCAGCTTGCTGAACCTGGTCGCGGAAGGAACCGGTGTGATCACCGAAACCATCTTTGAAAACCGTTTCATGCACGTGCCTGAATTGATCCGTATGGGTGCACACGCAGAAATTGAGAGCAACACGGTGATTTGTCATGGCGTTGAGCAACTGTCAGGCGCTCAAGTGATGGCAACCGATCTGCGTGCTTCTGCTAGCCTGGTGTTGGCCGGTTGCATCGCCGACGGCGTGACCGTTGTCGATCGTATCTATCACATTGACCGTGGTTATGAGCGTATTGAAGACAAGCTGCGTGCGCTGGGTGCCAATATCGAGCGCGTGAAAGGCGAGTAATTCGTTAAACGCCGGGGTGTTGCCTCCGGCGGAAATGCAGTATGGGGGCTCGGCATTGCCGGGCCCTTTTTAATTGCTGTCTTCCGGGAACTCACCGACCGTCATCTTCAGCGTGATACGTTTTCCTTCTCGCAGCACGACTACCGGAATCTCAGTCCCTGGGCGGATTTCTGCCACTTGGTCCATGGTTTCCAGCACCGAGATTGCTGGCTTGTTATCCACATTGATAATGACGTCGTTGATATGGAAACCCGCATTGCCTGCGGGGCCGTTCGGCGTAATTTCTGTCACGATAATACCCTGCAGGCGATCAATGCCAGAATTGGACGAACGCAGGGGAATAATCTCTTTACCCTGAATACCAAAATAGCCACGGATGACGCGACCGTCGCGGATCAGTTTATCCATGATTTTGGTCGCCAGTTCGATAGGAATAGCGAACCCTAAACCTTCCGGGGTTTCACCGTCGGTGATTTTGTCGTAGGTCAGCGTGTTTATACCGATGAGTTCACCCAGTGAGTTGACCAGTGCCCCCCCTGAGTTGCCACGGTTAATCGAAGCATCCGTCTGCAAAAAGGTCTGGCGGCCGGTTGTGCTCATACTGATACGCCCGGTGGCGCTAAGGATCCCCTGGGTAACGGTCTGACCGAGATTATAAGGGTTGCCGATCGCCAAGACGACGTCACCGACGTGTGCCGTGCGGGCGTTATTAAATGGGATTACCGGGAGATTGCCTGGGTCTATTTTCAGTACCGCCAGATCGGTCAGACTGTCAGAGCCGACCAGCAGCGCTTCATAGCGGCGGCCATCCTGGAGTACTACCGTAATTTGCTGTGCATCTTTAATCACGTGGCGATTCGTCAGGATATAACCGCGATCGTTCATGATCACGCCAGAACCTAGCGACAGCACGCTGGCGGCGCCACTCATATTACGGTTATAGATATTCACTACGGCAGGCGCGGCACGGCGTACCGCCTTGTTGTAGCTAACCGGCGTTTCATCACGGGTATTGTCATGTTTTTCTGCGAACAGAGTATTGGAAGAACGTAGCGCAGGCAGAGCAACCAGCAACAAACCGGCAACGATTAGACCAATAACGACGGAGCGCAAGAGCTTAGCAAACATGGAGTTTTAGTACGTGAGATGAAAGATACACGGAGGATAACATGAGAATACCGGGCGCAGTATGTCACTGAGCCCGGTTTTTAAACAAATTACTGATTAACGCAGCAGCAAATAAAGGGTTTCACCGCCACGTACGATGTTCAGCGCCATCACCGGCGGTTTGGCTTCGAGGACCTTACGCAGCGCCGTGATGTTCTCAATGCGCTGGCGGTTGACGCCAATGATCACATCGTCTTTTTGTAGACCAATCTGCGCGGCCGCAGAGCCTTTATCTACCCGGTCGATCTTCACGCCCTTATCGCCGCCAGGAAGGGCACTGTTGCTGAGTGAAACACCCTGCAAGGCCGGTGACAGCGTTTCGGCATTGGTGGAAGCACTTTCGCTGTTATCCAGCGTAACGGAAACTTCCTGCGGCTTGCCGTCACGCAGCAATCCAACCTTGATGGTTTTACCCGGTGCGGTAGTCCCTACTTTGGCACGCAGCTCGGCGAAGCTGCTGACCGGTTTGCCGTCAACAGAAACCAGAATGTCGCCGGCTTTGATCCCCGCTTTGGCGGCGGCTGATTTCGGGAGCACTTCACTGACGAAGGCACCGCGTTGGGCATCGGTATTAAATGCTTTGGCCATATCGGCCGTCATTTCACTGCCTTTAATGCCCAGCAAGCCGCGTTTCACTTCACCAAACTCGATCAGCTGCTGGCTGAGGTTTTGCGCCATGTTGCTCGGAATGGCGAAGCCGATGCCGACGTTACCGCCGCTGGGTGCCAAAATGGCGGTATTGATACCGATCAGCTCGCCATTGAGGTTAACCAATGCGCCGCCTGAGTTACCACGGTTGATGGAGGCATCGGTCTGGATGAAGTTCTCCAGCCCTTCCAGGTTCAGGCCGCTACGACCCAACGCAGAAATAATACCGGAAGTGGCGGTTTGGCCGAGGCCGAATGGGTTACCGACGGCCACAGCGAAATCGCCGACCCGCAGTTGATCTGAGTCCGCTATTTTAATCGCAGTCAGGTTTTTCACGTCGCTCAGTTGCAGTAAGGCGATATCGGACTGTTCGTCACGACCAACCAGCTTGGCGTCCACTTCACGGCCATCATTCAACTGCACGCTGATTTTGTCGGCGTTGTTGATCACGTGGTTGTTGGTCAGCACATAGCCCTTGGCGGCATCGATAATGACGCCAGACCCTAGCCCTTCAAATGGACGTGAGCTTTGTTGCTGTCCAGGACCGCCTGGGCCGAAGAAGCGTTTAAACTCCTCCGGTACTTGTTGGCGCTGCACCTGAGTCCCTTCAACATGCACGCTGACGACTGCAGGCAAAACTTTTTCCAGCATCGGCGCCAGGCTTGGCAGCGGCTGCCCCTGAACGGCGACGGGCATCGCCGCGGTGGCTGCCGGTACGGAGGTCAGTGTGAGGCCAATGCTCATTGCCAATGCACTAAGAATTAACGACTTTTTCTTCATTGATAATAACTCTCTCAATACCTGCCGGTGAAATAGTGATGATAAAGCCGCAGCAATACCATAGTGAAGGGTAAGACCGTGAATTTGCGTGAAAAGTTCACTCTGTCGCCAGCGTTAAGGATAGTTCAGAGTGGGATAAGCAGTAGGAGAAGGGTAAAAACCCGTGGGGTTGGCCCACGGGTCAAGAAAAGCGTTTAGTCGCGACGTGGACGTTCGCCACGCAACAGGCCAGATGCGCCTTCAGAGTAGTCACGCGGCATTTCTACCGGCGCCTGATCGTTGTCCGCTTCGGCTTCGGTCAGGCGATAGCGGAACGGGTTTTCCTGCATCGGCAGGTCTGGCAGCAGGTTGTTAGAGCTTTTCGCCATATGTTGGTACAGCTGACGATAGTCACGTGCCATATTGTCCAGCAGCTCAGCGCTGCGGGCAAAATGGCCGACCAGCTCCTGACGATATTCTTCCAGCTCGGTTTTGCTTTTGTCCAACTCGTTCTGCAAAACTTGTTGTTGGCGTAATTTACGGTTACCAAAACGCATCGCTACCGCACCAATGGCGATACCGACCACCAAACCAATCAGCGCATACTCCCAGGTCATGATGACTCCTATTTTGACTTCGTTGTTCCGCAGGGATTTTTCACTTAATAATATCCACTATAACCGTTAACCTTGTCCGAGTGGAATCCTGATGAGCTTTTACCTAATGTTTACAGGGTTTTTCAGCATTGCCCGGAGTAGGTATTTGTGGCGATAACGGTGCGAAGCAGCATCAACTTGCCGCCAAAATTGGCTAAATAATTTATTATGCCCAATAGGTTTCAAGCTACGACAAGGCAGCAACCGTGCGGATTTCCAACGTTTAGCTTTCTAAGCTGTTGAGATAAGAAAGAAGGTAACGCTGCGGCAGCTTGAAGATGAAGGGGATAGCGTTCTTAGGGAACATCGAACAGATGCAGGCACAATCACCGCTATCTCGCTACCAGCAGGCGCTGGACGCGGGGGAATACCAGGCCGATACGGTTCAACGTCAGGCCGTGACTCAACTGGATCACATCTATCAGGCACTGCAGCAGACACCCACTGTCAGTGCGCCAACCGGTGGGTTGCGAGGCAAGCTCAGTCGTTTGCTGGGCAAGAGTAACGAAGTGGCAAAGCAGCGTCCGGTACAGGGTCTATATATGTGGGGCGGTGTTGGGCGCGGCAAAACCTGGTTGATGGATATGTTTTTCCACAGCCTGCCGGGGGATCGCAAGCTGCGGCTGCATTTCCATCGCTTTATGCTGCGCGTGCACGAAGAGCTGACGGAGCTGCAAGGGCAGGAAAACCCGCTTGAAATTATTGCCGATGGTTTCAAGGCGCAGACCGATGTGCTGTGTTTCGACGAATTCTTTGTCTCCGACATCACGGATGCCATGCTGCTGGCAACGCTGTTGCAGGCGTTGTTTGCCCGTGGTATCACGCTGGTGGCCACCTCCAATATTCCGCCGAACGATCTGTATCGCAATGGCTTGCAGCGTGCACGCTTCCTGCCGGCAATAGATCTGATTAATGAATATTGTGATGTTATGAACGTCGATGCGGGTATTGACTACCGCCTGCGCACGTTGACACAGGCGCATCTTTACCTGACGCCGCTTGATGAGCAGACTCGGCAGACCATGGACCGGATGTTTGTGAAGTTAGCGGGCAAAGACGGTGAGTTTGCTCCGGTCTTGCAGATCAATCACCGGCCGTTGCAAGCGATCCGTGCAGTAGATGGCGTGCTGGCGGTGGATTTCCACACCCTGTGTGAGGATGCGCGCAGCCAGTTAGACTACATTGCATTATCGCGCCTGTATCACAGCGTCATCCTGTATAATGTGCGGGTGATGGGGTCGCTGAAGGAAAATACCGCGCGTCGTTTTCTGGCATTGGTGGACGAATTTTACGAACGGCACGTTAAGCTGGTTATTTCCGCCGAAACCTCGATGTTTGAAATCTACCAGGGCGAGCGGCTGAAGTTTGAATACCAACGTTGCTTGTCGCGCCTGCAAGAGATGCAGAGTGAGGAGTATTTGAAACTGCCGCACCTGCCATAAGGTTCGCGGGGATTCAGTCATGGGAGTCCCCGGTTTTCCTCTGCTAGCGATAAATTGTATTTCCATTCAAAAAGCGTTCGATCTTTGTGAGCGACTTCTCTATAATCTTGCGACCCCACGTTACAACAAAGTTTTTTTTCCCAAAAACTTTATAGTGCCGGCAATGGCTATTCGAAGGGGTAGGTTTGCTGGACTTGTATGGTCGTGTGAGCCTCAACTGTTTTCGAGCGTTTGGGTGTTCACCAACGTGTAACTAATTATTGGGTAAGCTTTCTAATGAAAACTTTTACAGCTAAACCAGAGAGCGTTCAACGCGACTGGTACGTTGTTGATGCAGATGGTAAAACTTTAGGCCGTCTCGCTACTGAACTGGCTCGTCGTCTGCGCGGCAAGCATAAAGCGGAATACACCCCGCACGTTGATACCGGTGACTACATCATCGTTCTGAACGCAGAAAAAGTTGCTGTAACCGGCAACAAGCGTACAGACAAGGTGTATTACCGCCACACTGGCCACATCGGTGGTATCAAGCAAGCGACCTTTGAAGAGATGATTGCCCGCAGTCCTGAGCGCGTGATTGAAATCGCGGTTAAAGGCATGCTGCCAAAGGGTCCGTTGGGTCGTGCGATGTTCCGTAAACTGAAAGTTTACGCGGGCAACGAGCACACTCATGCGGCACAGCAACCGCAAGTTCTTGACATCTAATCGGGATTATAGGCAATGGCTGAAAATCAATACTACGGCACTGGTCGCCGCAAAAGCTCCGCCGCTCGCGTTTTTATCAAGCCGGGCAGTGGTAACATCGTAATTAACCAGCGCAGCCTGGAACAGTACTTCGGTCGCGAAACTGCCCGCATGGTAGTTCGTCAACCGTTGGAACTGACCGACATGGTTGGTAAATTTGACCTGTACATCACCGTTAAAGGTGGTGGTATCTCTGGTCAAGCTGGCGCTATCCGTCACGGTATCACCCGTGCACTGATGGAGTACGACGAGACTCTGCGTGCAGAATTGCGTAAAGCTGGCTTCGTTACTCGTGACGCCCGTCAGGTTGAACGTAAGAAAGTCGGCCTGCGTAAAGCACGTCGTCGTCCGCAGTTCTCCAAGCGTTAATTTTTTACTGCCTTGGCAGTGGAATTTACGCAAAAAACCCGGTGCTTCACCGGGTTTTTTTATGCCTGAAAATCAAGTTGTCGTTACTAAAATCTTTGGTATATCAGACAATTCAATACGAATTAGCCGTACAGCCCCCACAAAACAAGCAAAATCTGGTAAACTATCACCCACTTTTGCGCCTGTTCGCCATGCAGCAGTTATCAGTTTACTTCCAAGGCCGGTTTTTAGACCTCGGGTTTAGCTGCGCGTTGCTGGCCTGCGGTCAAGATCATTCAGGATAGCAGCCTGGTATACCCGATATATTTCGTGGTGCAGCAAGGCGGTAACCGGACTCGTCCCTGGAACTTAGTGTGCTAAGTCATTGGGGTGAGACAGGTAAATCCGCGCTGTTGTGGTATGAAAAATGAAGGGAAGTTGGCTATTCGCAGTATTTTCTAGATAACTTGGAGGTTTTCATGGCTGTCGCTGCCAACAAACGTTCGGTAATGACGCTGTTCTCTGGCCCGACCGACATTTTTAGCCATCAAGTACGTATCGTACTGGCGGAGAAAGGTGTCAGCGTTGAGATTGAGCAGGTTGAGTTGGATAACCTGCCGCAGGACCTGATTGACCTCAACCCGTACCAGACGGTGCCTACGCTGGTCGATCGCGAGCTGACCTTGTATGAATCCCGTATCATCATGGAATACCTTGATGAGCGTTTCCCGCATCCACCATTGATGCCGGTTTATCCGGTTGCCCGTGGTGAGAGCCGCCTGATGATGCTGCGTATCGAGAAAAACTGGTATTCGCTGATGTACAAAATCGAGCAGAGCAACGGTCAGGAAGCTGAATCAGCTCGCCGCCAGCTGCGCGAAGAATTACTGGCGATTGCCCCTATCTTTGGCCAGACCCCGTATTTCATGAGCGAAGAGTTCAGCCTGGTGGATTGCTACCTGGCACCGCTGTTATGGCGTTTGCCGCAGCTGGGCATCGATCTGATCGGCGCGGGTTCCAAAGAGCTGAAAGGTTACATGACCCGTGTATTCGAGCGTGACGCCTTCCTGGCCTCTCTGACCGAAGCGGAGCGCGAAATGCGCCTGCAGACTCGGGGCTAAGCATTATGGATATGTCTCAGATGACTCCACGCCGTCCGTACTTGTTGCGGGCGTTCTATGAGTGGTTGCTGGATAATCAGCTCACACCGCACCTGGTGGTAGATGTGACGCGTCCTGACGTTTTGGTGCCTATGGAGTTCGCGCGTGATGGTCAGATCGTTCTGAATATCGCACCGCGTGCAGTAGGTAATCTGGAGTTAGGCAACGAAGAAGTGCACTTTAATGCGCGTTTCGGTGGTGTGCCACGTCAGGTCTCGGTACCCATGGCTGCCGTGCTGGCAATCTATGCGCGTGAAAACGGCGCAGGCACCATGTTCGAACCTGAAGCCGCTTATGAAGCGGAAGGCACGTTTGAAGGCATGGACAATGAGACGATTCCATCGGAAAGCCTGATGTCGGTGATTGATGGCGACCGCCCGGATCTGAGTGAAGATCACGATCCGGATGATGAGCCACCGCCGCCACGTGGTGGCCGCCCAGCATTGCGCGTGGTGAAATAATCCCGTAGCAGTGAACACTAAAGGTCGCCTCGGCGACCTTTTTTTTGTCTCTAAATCGGGCGTTTTCAGCTTTTCAGTGACGCAATGCAGGCGTCACGCGGTGCGCTGAGATCGCCGATACGCACGGTAGTGAGTGCGTGAGTCGCGCGCTGCTTAAACGAGGTGATGGCGGTGTCACCTTGCACTTCCGGGGGGGCGGTACAGATATCGTTGATCGGTAAATTATTGCCTTTGTCGAGGGCATGCAATACCGCCGCAGGGTTGTAGACCAATGCAGAAGACAGCGCGGATTTGACGCCTGCGGTAAAGGCGGCGTTACCGCCGTTGGCCAGCTTGGGCGCCAATGCGATCCAACTGTCATCACCCAGTTTAATGCTGTTTTCTACCGCCGCCAGTTGGCCTGCTTTCGCCAACTGAGCGACTACCGATGCCGCGCCGCGCGCCTCAATGTTGTACCCCACCTCCTGTGAATCTAATGACATTGCCAGCGAGTTGAAGCTGACAACCAGCAAAGCGCTGGCTAATAGGGGAACGGGCAATTTCATGGTTAGCTATCCTTATCAAGATACCAGGCGCAACTGCGCCCTGAGTGATATTAATAGAATACTATAGCGCGCCAGGCGCTGGGCTGCGGGTAAGGTTGTTACAAAGCGTGTGGGGAGCGAAGTGAAAACAAAGGGCCCGCCAGTCTGAACTGCGGGCCCTTAGCGGTAAAGCGGGAGAGGATTAAACTTCCAGGTAGTTCATGATGCCATCAGCAGCCTTACGGCCTTCGGCAATCGCGGTAACGACCAAGTCCGAACCGCGTACCGCATCACCACCGGCGAAGATTTTCGGGTTGCTGGTCTGGAAGGCATTCTCGGTGCTTTCCGGTGCGACAATACGCCCCTGTTTGTCGAGCTCAACGTCGTGAGCTGCCAGCCAGTTCATTTGGTGCGGGCGGAAACCAAAGGCCATGACCACCGCATCGGCATCGATGATGTGCTCAGATCCCGGTACCTGCTCTGCAACCTGGCGGCCATTGGCATCCGGTGCACCCAACTGAGTACGAACCATTTTCACGCCGGCTACGCGGCCTGCGCTATTCAGTTCGATGCTCAATGGTTGCAGGTTGAATTTGAAATCGACCCCTTCTTCACGGGCGTTTTTCACTTCACGTTTGGAGCCCGGCATATTGGCTTCATCACGGCGGTAAGCACAGATAACGTCGGTTGCCCCCTGACGGATAGAGGTGCGTACACAGTCCATCGCGGTATCGCCGCCGCCAAGCACCACCACACGTTTGCCTTCCATGCTGACATACGGTTCGTGTTGTTCAGCTTGGTAACCCATCAGCTGTTTGGTGTTGGCGATCAAGAACGGCAGTGCGTCGTAGACACCCGGCGCGTCTTCGTTTTCCAGGCCGCCACGCATCGACTGATAAGTCCCGACACCGAGGAATACGGCATCAAACTCACTGAGCAGCGTCTCCATCGCGATGTCTTTGCCCACTTCAGTATTGAGTTGGAACTCAATGCCCATCTCGCTGAAAATGCCGCGACGTTTCACCATCACTTCTTTTTCCAGCTTGAAGGCGGGAATACCGAAGGTCAGTAGACCGCCGATCTCGGGATGACGATCGTAAACCACCGCTTTCACGCCGTTGCGGGTCAGGACGTCGGCACAGGCCAGACCGGCAGGGCCGGCACCGATGATCGCCACGCGCTTGCCGGTTGGCAGCACATGAGACATGTCCGGCTTCCAGCCCATTTCGATCGCTTTATCACTGATATAGCGCTCGATGTTACCGATAGTCACCGCACCGAACTCATCGTTCAGGGTACAGGAGCCCTCACACAGACGATCCTGGGGGCAGACACGACCGCATACTTCCGGCAGGCTGTTGGTCTGGTGTGCCAGATCTGCAGCTTCCATGATGCGGCCTTCGTTTGCCAGTTTCAGCCAGTTCGGAATGTAGTTGTGAACCGGGCATTTCCATTCGCAATAAGGGTTACCACAGGACAGACAACGGTCCGCCTGCGCCTTCGCCTGAGTTTCCGAAAACGGCTCGTAAATCTCTACAAACTCAATTTTACGGATCTTGAGCGGCTTCTTGGGCGGATCAACGCGCTGCAGGTCGATAAATTGATAAACATTCTGACTCATTAATGACCTCTTACTGCGCCTGAACCCGCAGCTCTGCTGCGGAACGACTACGGTGACCCAACAATGCTTTGACATCACTGGACTTCGGCTTGACCAGAGCGAACTTCGGCGCCCATTCCGGCCAGTTAGCCAGAATCTCTTCCGCACGCGATGAACCGGTCGCCTGCACGTGCTCGGTAATCAGCCCGCGCAAGTGCTCTTCATGAATTGCCAACTGGTCGACATCCAACACTTCCACCAGCTCTGGGTTCACACGCTTACGGAATTCGCCGTCTTCATCCATGACGTAGGCGAAGCCGCCGGTCATACCTGCACCAAAGTTGATGCCGGTTTTGCCCAGGACGCAGACGATGCCGCCGGTCATGTATTCACAACCGTTGTCACCGATGCCTTCTACCACGGTGATGGCGCCAGAGTTACGTACGGCGAAGCGTTCACCCGCCCGGCCTGCTGCAAACAGCTTGCCGCCGGTAGCACCGTACAGGCAGGTATTGCCGATGATGCTGGCTTCGTGGCTGCGGAACGCAGAACCGATCGGCGGACGTACGGCGATACGACCGCCGGCCATGCCTTTGCCGACATAGTCGTTGGCGTCGCCGGTCAGTGTCAGTTCGACGCCGCCAGCATTCCATACGCCAAAGCTCTGGCCCGCGGTACCGGAGAAGTACGCCTTGATCGGATCGGCTGCCATGCCCTGGTCACCATGCACGGTGGCGATGGCCCCGGACAGGGTTGCGCCCACGGAACGATCGGTGTTGCGGATATCGAAGTAGAAGGCTTTGCTGCTTTTTGCTTCAATATGCGGTTCCGCCTGCGCCAGCAGATCTTTGTTCATCAACCCTTGGTCGAACGGCGGGTTGCTGCTTTCGGTGCAATATAGCGCTTTGCCCGGATGTGGCGTGGCGGTTTTCAGCAACGGCGACAGATCCAGTTTGTTCTGCTTGGCAGAGATGCCGTCCAGCTCGGTCAGGAAATCGGTACGACCAATCAGATCCACCAGTTGGCTGACCCCCAATTGCGCCATGATCTCGCGGGTTTCACGTGCGATAAACTGGAAGTAATTGGTCACACGCTCCGGCAGGCCGTGGTAGTGATCGCGGCGCAGTTTTTCATCTTGAGTCGCCACGCCTGTAGCGCAGTTGTTCAGGTGACAGATACGCAGGTACTTACAACCCAGCGCCACCATTGGGCCAGTGCCGAAACCGAAGCTTTCCGCACCCAGGATCGCCGCTTTAACGATGTCCACGCCGGTTTTCAGGCCGCCGTCCACCTGCAGGCGGATTTTATGGCGCAGGCCGTTAGCCACCAGAGCCTGCTGGGTTTCCACCAGACCCAGTTCCCACGGGCAGCCGGCGTATTTCACTGAGGATAACGGGCTGGCACCGGTGCCGCCGTCGTAACCGGCAATGGTGATCAGATCGGCATAGGCTTTTGCCACACCGGTCGCGATGGTACCCACGCCCGGCTCAGAAACCAGTTTCACCGAGATCATGGCCTTTGGGTTGACCTGTTTCAGGTCGAAGATCAGCTGTGCCAAATCCTCGATCGAATAGATGTCATGGTGCGGTGGTGGCGAAATCAAGGTCACGCCCGGCACTGAATAACGCAGCTTGGCGATATAAGGGGTTACTTTATCCCCCGGCAACTGGCCGCCTTCACCCGGCTTGGCCCCTTGCGCGACTTTAATTTGGATCACATCGGCATTCACCAGATAGGCCGGAGTCACACCGAAGCGGCCTGACGCTACCTGTTTGATGCGTGACACCTTATTGGTGCCGTAACGTGCCGGGTCTTCGCCGCCTTCACCGGAGTTGGAGAAACCGCCGAGGCTGTTCATCGCGATCGCCAGTGATTCATGCGCTTCCGGGCTTAGAGCACCGATGGACATGGCTGCGGTATCGAAGCGTTTGAACAACGATTCGGCGGGCTCAACCTGATCAACCGGAATTGGCGTGCCTTTCGGCGTAATGGCCAACAGATCGCGCAGCATAGCGACCGGGCGTTCGTTCACCAGCTTGGCATATGTCTGATAGTCGCTGTATTTGCCACTGTGAACCGCGGTTTGCAACGTGCTCACTACGTCTGGGTTGTACGCATGGTACTCCCCGTCGTGAACGAACTTCAGCAGGCCGCCTTGTTCTAGCGGTTTGCGTTTCAGCCATGCGCGTTTGGACAGGTTTTGCAGATCCTGTTGGATGTCGCTGAAGCTGGCGCCACCGATGCGGCTGACCACGCCCTGGAAGCACAAATCGGACAGATCGCGATGCAGGCCGACAGCCTCGAACAGCTTGGCGCAGCGATAAGACGCGATAGTCGAGATGCCCATTTTGGACATGATCTTGTACAAGCCTTTGTTGATGCCGTTGCGGTAGTTCAGCATCACATCACGGTATTTCTTATCGATCGCTTGGGTATCTACCAGCTTGGCCAACGTTTCGTAGGCCAGATAGGGGTAGACGGCCGTCGCGCCGAAGCCCAACAGCACGGCGAAATGGTGTGGATCGCGGGCGCTGGCGGTTTCAACGATAATGTTGGCGTCACAGCGCAGGCTCTTTTCGACCAAACGGGTCTGGATTGCACCGACGGCCATAGGCGCAGGCACCGGCAAACGGCTGGTGGAAATAGCGCGGTCGGACAGCACCAGCAGCACGGCGCCGTCACGGACTTTACGT
Source organism: Serratia sp. NPDC087055 (assembly GCF_044900985.1). NCBI lineage: Bacteria > Pseudomonadati > Pseudomonadota > Gammaproteobacteria > Enterobacterales > Yersiniaceae > Serratia > Serratia sp. NPDC087055. The sequence goes on along the minus strand of NZ_JBJDOG010000003.1, from coordinate 268,187 downwards.
TCCGCCTCGTCGCACAGGGCGCGGATGGTCTGCTCCAGATCCTGCTCGGCCGGATCGAAGGTCAGATCAAGCGTGTCGGCGCGATAGTATTCGCCTTCCAGCGTGGTGAGCTGTTTGAAATCGGAGTACAGCAGGATCGGCGATTTAAAACTTAAACGGTGCGCCTGGCCTTCGGCCTCGCAGAACACGTTCATTTCCCGGCCGATGCTGGTCGCCAGCGACATCACATGTGCTTCGCGCAGTGGATCGATAGGCGGGTTGGTCACCTGGGCGAACTGCTGGCGGAAATAGTCGTAAATAATACGCGGGCGGCTGGAGAGCACGGCGAACGGGGTATCGTCACCCATTGAGCCGGTGGCTTCCTGACCAATCTCGCCCAGCACGCGGATCACCTGATCCAGCTCTTCGCTGCTGTAGCCAAACTGCTTCTGGTAAGTTTCAAGCTGCGAGTCGTCCAGTTCACGGCTGCCAACCTGATCGGCCGGCAAGTCTTCAAACGGCACCAGGCGCTTAACGTTCTTTTCCATCCATTCTTTATACGGATGGCGGCTTTTCAGATCGTCATCGGTCTCGGCGGAATGCAGGATCTTACCGCTGCGGGTGTCGATCACCATCAGTTCGCCTGGGCCAACACGGCCTTTCTCTACCACTTCATCTGGCTGGTAATCCCAAATGCCGACTTCCGAAGCGCAGGTAATCAGTTTGTCTTTGGTGATGACGTAGCGCGCCGGACGCAGACCGTTACGGTCCAGGTTACAGGCAGCGTAGCGACCATCGGACATCACGATACCGGCAGGGCCGTCCCACGGTTCCATGTGCATCGAGTTGAAGTCGAAGAAGGCACGCAGATCGGTATCCATGTCCGGGTTATTCTGCCAGGCAGGCGGTACCAGCAGACGCATGGCGCGGATCAAATCCATACCACCTGCCAGCAGCAGCTCCAACATGTTATCCAGCGAGCTGGAATCGGAGCCGGTTTCGTTAACGAACGGCGCTGCCGTTTGCAGGTCCGGAATCAGCGGCGTCTGGAATTTATAAGTACGTGCGCGAGCCCACTGGCGGTTGCCGGTGATGGTGTTGATCTCGCCGTTGTGCGCCAGGTAGCGGAACGGCTGTGCCAGCGGCCAGCGCGGCACGGTGTTGGTGGAGAAACGCTGGTGGAACAGGCAAATAGCCGATTCCAAACGCAGATCCGCCAGATCAAGATAGAAGCGTGGCAGATCAGCAGGCATGCACAGGCCTTTATAGATCGTAACCAGATTCGAGAAGCTGCACACATAGAAACTGTCGTCCTGAACGCGTTTCTCTATACGGCGGCGCGCGATAAACAGGCGACGTTCCATATCACGCGGGCGCCAACCAGCCGGGGCGTTAACAAAGATTTGCTCAATACGCGGCAGAGAAGAGAGGGCAATCTCGCCCAGCACGTCCGGGTTGGTCGGCACTTCACGCCAGCCGACAACGGACAGCGTTTCATTTTGCAGTTCTTCTTCGACAATGCGGCGGCTGGCACGGGCTTCCTCTTCATTCTGGCTGAGGAACATCATGCCAACGGCGTAGTTCTTGGCTAAACGCCAGCCGCGCTCTTCCGCCACCATGCGGAAAAAGCGGTCGGGCTTTTGCAATAACAGGCCGCAACCGTCGCCAGTCTTGCCGTCAGCAAGGATTGCGCCACGGTGCTGCATACGGGCCAATGCGTGAATCGCGGTACGCACGACCTTATGGCTAGGTTCGCCTTCTATGTGGGCGATCAGGCCGAAACCACAGTTGTCCCGCTCTTGGGATTTATCGTACAACATATCAGTGAACCTCCCCAGGCTCTGCGTGACTCTCACAACCGACTCACGAGCGGGCTTCCCAACGTTGGCAGAAGTCCAATCAGCAAGCTTGATATTCGCCGATCTGCTTTTCCGCCCTCCGTTAATGGCCTCTCGTGACGGTTCTCACAAGTGGTACATGACTTGTTTTAAGAGGGAGTCTTAAATTACTGCATAAATATGACGAGACGTTTGCCCGTCCAGAAAGCTTCCAGCGGACTTCCAACTTAGCGAGAAAGAATACGCAGGTCAAATATAGGCCTAAGGGGGTTTTTTATTGAATTAATGGTGTTTAATAGTTTGATATATAATGATTTATTTCAATTTTTGAGGTTGTGTGACGGCGCGCAAGGTCCCAGAGAAATGTGAGCTGTCTCACTATAGTGCAACGCCTGAATCTCTGCACCATGCTAGTGCGGGCGGGAATGTCAGAGTTTTATTCTAGTAATTTATTATTTTTTGTTGTTTGAAACTATTTTTCATCGCTTTGTCACACTGGCGTTAACGGTTGCGTGCAAATAAGAAAAATTCATCTCAGCCAAGATGATTTTATTTGCATTTATAATGAATAGTTATGCCTGGTGAAGCCTTGCGGGGAAAGCGTTGATCTCTGTCATCGCGGGAAAAGCCGTTTCTTATTAGCATCACGGGCTTTGAGCACAGAGACAATCAAGATTATGCAGTTGCCGCAATTAGTCAATATGTTTGGCGCCGATCTTCAGCGCCGACACGGTGAAAAGATCCATAAACTCACGCTACACGGCGGTTTTAGTTGCCCTAACCGCGACGGCACGCTGGGGCGCGGTGGCTGCACCTTTTGTCATGTTGCCTCTTTTGCCGATGAGCAGATGCAACAACAGAGCATAGCTGAACAGCTGGCACAGCAGGCCGTCAGAGTGAATCGCGCAAAGCGCTACCTCGCCTATTTTCAGGCTTATACCAGTACTTATGCAGAAGTGAGCCTGTTGGCGCAGATGTACCAACAGGCGCTGGCACAGGCGGATATGGTGGGTATCTGCGTCGGCACGCGCCCGGACTGTGTGCCACCCGCCGCACTGGATTTGCTGGCGAGTTACCTCGAGCAGGGCTACGAAGTCTGGTTGGAGCTTGGGTTGCAGACGGCGCACGATAAAACGCTAAAACGCATCAACCGAGGCCATGATTTCTCCTGTTATCAACATACGGCCCGGTTGGCACGCGAGCGCGGGCTGAAGGTGTGCAGTCACCTGATCGTCGGGTTGCCTGGGGAAAGCGCCGCCGACCACTTGGCTTCACTGGAACAGGTGGTGGACTGCGGTGTGGATGGCATCAAACTGCATCCGCTGCATATTGTTACGGGGAGCACGCTGGCGCGGGCCTGGCGAGCTGGCAGGCTGCCCGAGTTAGCGCTTGATGAGTATGCCACCAGTGCGGGTGAGATGATCCGCCATACGCCGAAAGACGTGGTGTATCACCGTATTTCTGCCAGCGCACGCAGGCCGACGTTATTGGCACCATTATGGTGCGAAAACCGTTGGAACGGTATGCAGGCAGTGGGTGGCTACTTGCAACGTCACGGCGGGCAGGGCAGCGCGCTGGACGCCGCCCTGTGTTATTCACCGACGCTATAACTGCAGGCTGGCGCGAACTTCTGATCGTGCGCGTTGCAAGTCGGCCTGCAGCTGCGGGTTCGCCAGCAGCCGAGCGGCGAGCGCCGTCGCCGCCAATTTGCCGCCTTCCAAATCGCTCGGGTAGTGAACGCCGGCAATCACTCTGCTTTGCGCATTACTCGCCGCCTGTTCAAACAGCGCGCTGCGTTTTTCCGGCACCATCTGCGCCAGCAGGATCGCCGTCAGGTAGCTGTCCATCGCGTGTCCGCTGGGGTAAGAGTCGCCTTCTGGCGGCGGCAACAGCGGCTTCACGCGGTTGTCGGCCTCATAAGGGCGCGGGCGACCATAGAAGGCTTTGGCGGGCATCAGGCTTTGTTCAAAATCTTGATAGACCCGGCGGAACAGGGCCACGGTGATCGGATGACGATCGGCGGTGAACGTCGGGCCGAAGATATCGCGGGCGAAGGGAAATGCGGCGTCCGCCAGATGATCATCCCGCTTGGCTTTGGCGATTTGTTCCGTGGTGCGGCTAGCCTGTAGGGCCAACACCGCCTGCAGATCCGCCCGGTTCAGCGGCGTATCCATTGAGGGGGGCGGTGGCAACAACGGGGCGATTTGCCGCTGTTCCGCACTCAGATAGCCGGTAACGGCGGCTGCGGCCTTCAGGGGAAAAATAACGGTCAGAAACAGGGCGAGCAGGGTGGTGCGATAGATGGTTAACATGGTCAATCCTCACATCAGGGAAATGAGGAAGCCTGCCGGGGCCGGCCACAGCGCTGCTGCCGGTGAAAGTAAACCGCGGGATGAAATCCTTTCCCTTACTTCAAGCCTCAAGGCTTCGCTATCCGTGTCTGCGAAAGCAAGCGCATGCACGGTGCATCATTAATATATTAACGGAAAGGCGCTCTCAAGCGGCTGAGGTGTGGGGTGGGTCACAGAAAAAATCTTTTCGCTACAAGTGATTAATCCCTAAGTATGAGCGGGTTGATTAATGTGGTTTTGGACTGCGGCAGGGCGATGAACTGCCTTTTGCACGCCAGACGCCGCTATTTTCCGTTAGCAGGACTTGACTCTCAGACACGGCGGAAAAATTTGCGGTATGATTCAAAAGATTATGTCTGATGGGAGCCGCTATGAAGCAAATCAGGGTGTTAGCCCAGTACTACGTTGATTTAATGGTAAAACTGGGGCTAGTGCGTTTTTCGCTGCTGCTGGCGTCGGCATTGGTGGTGCTGGCGATGGTGGTGCAGATGGCGGTGACCATGCTGCTGCGTGGCGAAGTAGAAAGCATTGACGTGGTGCGCTCAATTTTCTTCGGTCTATTGATTACGCCGTGGGCGGTTTACTTTCTGTCTGTGGTGGTCGAACAGCTTGAGGAGTCACGCCAGCGTCTGGCGCGGCTGGTTGATAAGCTGGAAGAAATGCGCCACCGCGACCTCGAGCTTAATCAACAGCTTAAGGACAACATCAGCCAACTGAATCAGGAAATCGCCGACCGTATCAAGGCAGAAGAAGAACGCCAGCAGGTGATGGACAAGCTGACCGAAGAGATGGAACAGCGTGAGTTAGCGCAGATCGAACTGGGCCAGCAGTCGGCACTGTTACGTTCATTCCTCGATGCTTCACCGGACCTGGTGTATTACCGCAACGAAGACAAAGAGTTCTCCGGCTGTAACCGGGCAATGGAGCTGTTGACCGGCAAAAGCGAAAAACAGCTGATTGGGCTAACGCCGTTTGATGTTTACGGCCAGGAAATTGCCGAGAAAGTGATAGAAACCGACGAAAAAGTATTCCGTCACAACGTCTCCCTGACTTATGAACAGTGGCTGGTTTATCCGGACGGGCGCAAGGCCTGTTTTGAATTGCGTAAGGTCCCGTTTTACGACCGAGTGGGTAAACGTCACGGGCTTATGGGCTTTGGCCGCGATATAACCGAGCGTAAGCGCTACCAGGACGCGCTGGAGAACGCCAGTAGGGACAAGACCACCTTCATCTCAACAATCAGCCACGAGCTTCGTACGCCGCTTAATGGCATTGTTGGCTTAAGCCGCATTCTGCTCGATACCGATTTAAACGACGAACAGCTGAAGTACCTCAAAACCATCCATGTCAGTGCCATTACGCTGGGCAATATCTTCAATGACATTATCGAGATGGACAAGCTTGAGCGGCGCAAAGTGCAGCTCGACAACCAACCGGTAGATTTCACCGGTTTCCTCGCCGACCTGGAAAACCTCTCTGGCCTGCTGGCACAACCGAAAGGGCTGCAATTTGTGATGGAGCCGCAGCAACCGCTGCCGCAACAAATCATCACTGACGGTACCCGCCTGCGGCAAATCTTGTGGAACCTGATCGGCAATGCGGTCAAATTCACCCCGCAAGGGCGGATCGTGGTGCGCGTGCGGCGCGAGGAACAGGATCGGTTGGTGTTTGAGGTTGAAGACTCCGGTATGGGGATTCCTCAGGACGAACAAGACAAGATTTTCGCTATGTATTATCAGGTGAAGGATCAGCATGGCGGTCGCCCGGCGACCGGTACCGGCATTGGACTGGCGGTTTCCAAGCGGCTGGCGCAGAGCATGGGCGGTGATATTACCGTCAGCAGCGTACAGGGGCACGGTTCTTGCTTCACGTTGTCCATTAAGGCGCCAGGGGTACAGGAAGCGGAAAACGAAACACCGGCCGAAGAAGCACTGCCATTGCCGGCTCTGCATATCCTGCTGGTGGAGGATATTGAACTGAATGTGATTGTGGCACGTTCAGTGCTGGAGAAACTGGGTAACAGCGTAGAAGTCGCGATGAATGGCCAGGATGCGCTGGCGATGTTTGATCCGGACGAGTTCGATCTGGTGTTACTGGATATCCAACTGCCGGACATGACCGGGCTGGATATCGCTCGGATACTGCGTGAGCGCTATGCCGGGCAGGCACTACCCCCCTTGGTGGCGTTGACGGCCAACGTGCTGAAAGACAAAAAAGAGTACCTCGACGCAGGAATGGACGACGTGCTGAGTAAGCCATTGTCGGTACCGGCGTTGACCAAAGTCATTAAACATTACTGGGATCACCAATCCTCTCACACCACAAAGAAAACGGAGCAAAAGACGATGCAGATTAATGAGTCGTTACTGGATACCACCGTGCTGGAACAGTATATGGACCTGGTGGGGCCGCAGTTGATTCATCAAAGCCTGGAGATGTTTGAGCAGATGATGCCAGGTTATCTGGCGGTGCTGGACTCCAATATGACGGCGCGCGATCAGAAAGGCATCACAGAAGAGGCGCATAAAATTAAAGGTGCGGCAGGTTCGGTGGGTTTACGTCATCTGCAACAGCTTGCCCAGCAAATCCAAACGCCAACGCTGCCGGCATGGTGGGATAACGTGCAGGACTGGGTTGATGAACTGAAACAGGAATGGCGTAACGATGTGCAAGTGCTGCGGGAATGGGTAGCGAACGCTGAAAAAAAATGACCCCGACCTAAGCCGGGGTGCGCGAATATTGCGCCAACACCAGGGAAATTGTGAACCTGCGTATTGGATTTCATGTTCTGGTCGAGCAGGTTGTAGAGAATTCCTAAACATCATACAGCCAACAACATAGCAAATGTAAGCGCTCTTGTTAGAAGATTCATTAAAATGTGTGATGTAGATTAGTGTTTGTCTACTCCGAGCACTAACCAGTTGACAGTATCGACAGGAGGAAGGGTGATGAAAAACGTGGGTGTAGTGCTAAGTGGCTGCGGGGTTTATGACGGTACGGAGATCCATGAAGCCGTTCTGACACTGTTGGCGTTGGACCGCGCGGGGGCGAAAGCAGTGTGCTTTGCGCCTGATAAACCTCAACTTCATGTTATTAATCACTTATCTGGCGATGAAGCACCAGAGCAGCGCAATGTTTTAGTGGAGTCAGCACGCATTGCCCGAGGCGAGGTCCGTCCGCTTTCACACGCCGATGCCAGTCAGTTGGACGCCCTGATCGTCCCAGGTGGATTTGGTGCCGCGAAGAACCTCAGCAGTTTTGCAAGCGAAGGCGCGGGATGCTGGATTGATAAGGATTTGGTTAAGTTAACGCAGCAAATGCATAAGGCAAATAAACCAATCGGTTTTATGTGCATTGCCCCTGCGTTGCTGCCAAAGTTGCTGGATCAACAAGTGCGGCTGACCATTGGCAACGATCCAGACCTGGGTGAAGTGATTGATGCCATGGGCGGTGAACCGGTGATTTGCCCAGTCGATGACATCGTGGTGGACAGTGAAAACAAAGTGGTAACGACACCGGCCTATATGCTGGCGAAATCTATCGGTGAAGCAGCCAGCGGGATTGATAAGCTGGTTTCACGGGTGCTGGATTTGGCTGAATGAGAAAGTCTGCGGGAAAATCGATTTTATCCCGGCTGGGGTTTTGGCTGAAACGTGGACTTCTTGTCCTGGTCGGGGTGTGGCTATTAGGGATTGTCGCCTTTGCTTTTCTGCCAGTGCCTTTTTCTTCCGTCATGGTGGAACGGCAGGTGGGGGCCTGGTTGAGGGGGGACTTTAGCTACGTGGCACATTCCGACTGGGTGTCGATGGACGATATTTCCCCGCAGATGGCGCTGGCGGTGATGGCAGCCGAAGATCAGAAATTCCCTGACCACTGGGGTTTTGACGTGGCGGCGATAGAAAAGGCGTTCAGCCACAACGAGAAACGCCCGACGCGCATCCGCGGTGCCTCTACGCTGTCGCAGCAAACTGCCAAGAACCTGTTTCTGTGGGATGGCCGCAGTTGGTTGCGCAAAGGGCTTGAGGCCGGGCTGACATCGGGTATTGAGCTGGTATGGACCAAACGGCGTATCTTGACGGTGTACCTGAATATCGTCGAGTTCGGCGACGGTATTTTCGGTGTGGAGGAGGCATCACAACGTTTCTTCAATAAACCGGCCAAGCGGCTGACCGCATCAGAGGCTGCATTGCTGGCAGCGGTATTGCCGAACCCGCACCGTTTCAAGGCGAATGCCCCTTCGGGTTACGTGATACAACGGCAGCAATGGATTATGCGCCAGATGCGCCAACTGGGCGGGGACGCGTTTTTGAAAGAGAATAATCTGGATTAACGCGCCGGATGAAGGCAAGTGCCTTATCCGGCGCCGCGGGTTATTTCACTGAAGTAAAGGCCGTGGTGACGTGTTTCACACCGCTCACCTGGCTGGCGATTTGTGCCGCTGACTGCCCTTCTTGTGGTGTCACCAGGCCCAGCAGGAACACTTCACCGTTTTCTGTGGTGACTTTCACATTCGATGACTTCACCGTATCGCTGGTGAGCAGCTGTGAACGTACCTTGGTGGTGATCCAGGTATCGGAAGAGGCCGTGCTCAGGCTGACCGGGGTACCTTGGCGGATCTCGTTATACACTTCGGTCGTACCTTCAACACCCATCGCGATTTGTTTGGCGCGTGCGGCCAGATCGGTGCTTGGCGCCTGACCCGTCAATAACACTTTACCCTGGTAAGCCGTTGCGACGACGCGGGCATCTTTTTTCAACTGCTGATCTTTACTTAGGGCGTTCTCAACCCGGGCTTCCAGCGTGCCGTCGTCTACCTGAGTACCCACGCTACGTGGGTCGGTGGCGGTTTTGGTGGCAACAGCGGCGCTGCCAACGACAACGCCTGCAATACAACCTTGTAACAGCAGGGCGCTGGACAGCACTGCAAATGTGGCTTTCAGCTTCATCTCAGTTCCTTAATCGTCCTGGTGGGGAAACAACGTACTATCTATCAGGTCGCATAGGCAATTTACGGTGAGCATATGCATTTCCTGAATGCGTGCACTGCGGTGCGAGGGGATGCGGATTTCGACATCCTGCTGACCGAGCAAGCCGGCCAGTTCACCGCCGTCGTAACCGGTCAGCGCGACAATGGTCATATCACGCGTCACTGCGGCTTCGACTGCTTTTACAATATCACGGCTGTTGCCGCGGGTGGAAATTGCCAACAACACGTCGCCGGCATGGCCGAGCGCGCGGACTTGCTTGGCATAAACTTCATCGTGCAGGCGATCGTTAGTGATCGCCGTCAGCACCACGTTATCGGCATTGAGAGCAATTGCCGGCAGGCTTGGGCGCTCGGTTTCAAAGCGGTTGATCATGCTGGCGGCGAAATGCTGTGCGTTGGCTGCCGAGGTGCCATTACCGCAACAAAGAATTTTATTACCGTTAAGTAAAGATTGGACCAGCGTCATCGCTGCTCGCGAAATGGCGTCGGGTAAAGCCTCCGCCGCCGCAATCTGGGTTTGGATGCTTTCGGTAAAACAGGCTTTAATTCTATCCAGCACGTTGTATTAATCCACTCAGTCAAAGGGCCACTTGGCACCGGTATACCCGTCGTTTTTCAAGCTGTAGCGTTGTTCTCTGCATTCACTCACCCTTTGTAAGCGCTTGGGATGAGTGCGCAGGTTGCCTAACTGCAACGTGAAATCCATAGGGTATAAATAATGTTTAATCCGCATTGAAGGCGTTGGGTATCCATTCTAACTGGCTACCGGTGATGGCCAAAACATCAAAACGGCAAGATGATGTGTCAAAACTGGCTCCGCGCCCCGCCAACCAAACGGCGGCGGCATGCAACAACCGTTGTTGCTTACGATAAGTGACGCTGGCTGCCGCACCACCAAAAGTGTCGTTGCGGCGGTAGCGGACTTCTACGAACACCCAGGTTTTACCCTCGCGCATGATAAGATCGAGCTCACCGCCACGCACCGCCACGTTGGCGGCGAAGAAGGTGAGCCCGGCGCGTTCCAGATAATGGCGGGCTTGTAACTCATAGCCCGCCCCTGTGGCGCGTTGACTCAAGAGACCGGAACGACCATACCCTGACGGTATTGCAGCCAAGGCAGTTTTCGGTTGATCACACAACCCTGTGAGGATGTGAGCACACCCGTCGTGCCTGAGACCTGGAAGCCAGGCAGTTGGCGCATTTCAGCAAAGTGGTTGGACAATGTCCAGGCATCCATCCCCATGGCGTACAGACGTACCAGCGAATAATCACTACGGAACTGGCTGCTTGCCTGCTGCAACAATTGCGGGTTGGAACCGGCCAACAACGGAATGTCGCTGAACTGCAGACCTTCCATTTCCAGACGGAAGTCCGGGCCGGCACCGGCCTGGTAGCTGCGTGAGCTGGCGTACATGGCCGGCTTACTGCGCGAGGTGGTAGCCATGTCGATCATCGGTTTGATCAGTGTCAGCTGAGACTGCGTCGCTACGATATAGACCGCGTCCACGCCGCCACCGCTGGTTGCAGGCGTGTCGCTTGGCGGTGCAGGAATGGTCAGCCCGGCAATGGTTACCGCCTGTGGCGCAGGTGCCGCAGAGATGGGGGTGCCGGACATGCGAATGCCGCCGCTGTTCACCATCTGACGCAATTCACCCGGTGACCCGATGCTTTGTTGCAACACGGTCTGACCACCCAGTTTCTGCCACTCCTGATTAAAGGCTTTAGCAACGCGATCGCCGAAGGCACCGCGCGGGATCAGCAACAGCGGTTGCCGTTTCTGCTGTTCCCAGATGTGGCGTGCGGCATCACGGGCTTCGTCTTCCGGTGAAAGTGCGAAGTAGCAAATATTTGGGTTGTCTTTCGGTGTTTCCGGCTGATTGAGCGCCAGTACGTTCAACGTCGTCGTGCTGCTGGCCAGCTGATCGACATTTTCTTTCAGCAGCGGACCGACCACCAGGGTTGCGCCATCCTGCTGTGCCTGCGTCAGCAACGCGGCCAGTGGCTGGCTGGTGGTGTCATAGACCTTAATCTGTGCATTAGCGGCTTGTGGCGGCGTAATAGGCGCAGTGGACGCTGTAGACGGTTGTGCGGCGGTGACCGGAGCAGCTTCAGCTGACGGTGCAGAGGTGCTTACCGCACCATTGGCGTTTTGGTCCGTTGGGGCAGGTGCCTGATCGGGGGCGCTGACAGGTTGTTGCTGCTGTTGCACCGGTGCCGAATACGTCACGCCATTCTTCGCCGCTTCAAAACCTTTTTGGATCGCGTCGGCGAACACTTTAGCCTGGCCGTTCAGCGGCAACAGCAGCGCAATTTTTGACGTAGACGCCTGGGTAAAGTTAAGCACCTGGTTTAATTGGGTCGGCAACGTTTTTGCCGCCGGATTCTGCGGGTAACGGTTTTGCCAGTCTTTAATGCCTGCCTTCAGTAGATCAGGATCCTGTTTGTTGTCCTGATAAACACGCAACAGATCAAGCCAGCCTTGCAGCACATTCTCATTGGCGTTGATCACCAGGCTGTTCATATCCTGGGGTGTCAGCTGCAACAATGCCTGCCAGGTTTGATCCAGGTTAGTTTGGTGTGCTTTGCCGGTCAGCAAGGGCTCTTGTGCAATATAAGCACGGATGAGCGGCAGGGAAGGTTTGCCCTGATTGGCGGCGATCTGCGCCTGATAGAAGCGCACCAACTGGTTGGCTGACAACGAGCCGGTATCCAGATGGCCTAATGTACTGCGGGCACTGACATAGCTTTTGTTCGCCACTTGGAGCTCAGCACTCAGCAGTTGGCGTTCTGTCTGCTGCACGTTGCTCAGGTTTTTTGGCAGCTGGTTCAGTTGTTCACTGGCTTGCGGCAGTTTCCCTTCGCGTAACAGCGCGCGAATAGCAAGTAATTGCCAGTCAGCCTTGTTATCATTACTGCTTTGCTGCAACTGCTGCAGATAGTAATCGGAACTGGCGCTCGCTTCGTCCTGTATATTAGCGGGCGGCGTCTGCGGGGCCTGACTCGGGCAGCCTGCGAGGAAAAGAGCTGCCGCGATAACTGCGGTAAGTCGGACAGGCTTTGAACGCCCTGCTTTGGTACGAACGAATGTTGAGGAAAGCATACTGTATCCAGTGATGTTTTTTTCAAGATGCTTAATATTAAATCGGCAACTCGGATGAAACAATGAATCAACACCAACAATCAGTCATTTCTGCATCAACACTGTATGTGGTGCCCACCCCAATCGGCAATTTAGGGGATATAACCCATCGTGCGTTAGAGGTACTGAAAAGCGTTGATCTGATTGCGGCCGAGGACACGCGCCATACCGGGTTGCTGCTGCAACACTTTGCGATTAGCGCGCGGTTGTTTGCGCTGCACGACCATAACGAACAGCAAAAAGCCGATCAACTGCTGGCGAAATTGCAGGAAGGCCAGAGCATCGCGCTGGTTTCCGACGCAGGTACCCCCTTGATCAACGATCCCGGCTACCACCTGGTACGCCGTTGTCGTGAAGCCGGCATTCGGGTCGTCCCCTTGCCAGGAGCTTGCGCGGCAACCACCGCACTCTGCGCCGCAGGCCTTGCTTCAGACCGTTTCTGTTACGAAGGGTTCCTGCCGGCGAAAACCAAGGGGCGTAAGGATACGCTGATGGCGCTGGCAGAGGAACCGCGCACGTTGATTTTCTACGAATCAACTCACCGGTTGTTGGAAAGTTTGCAGGACATGGTGACCGTGTGGGGGCCACAACGCTATGTGGTATTGGCGCGTGAATTGACCAAAACCTGGGAATCGATCACCGGCGCACCGGTTGGCGAGCTACTGGCCTGGGTGCAGGAAGATGAAGTCCGTCGCCGCGGCGAAATGGTGCTTATCGTAGAAGGCCACAAGGTGCAGGAAGATGCATTACCGCTGGAGGCGCTACGTACGCTGGCATTGCTGCAAAAAGAACTGCCATTGAAAAAAGCGGCAGCGCTGGCGGCAGAAATCCACGGCGTGAAGAAAAATGCGTTGTATAAGTACGCGTTAGAGCAACAAGAACAGTAAAGCGGTTGACCTGCCGTGAGCACGACGCTACTATCCGCGCCGGAGTTGACCAGACAGTCGCCGCTTCACTGCCGTCCCTTTCGGGGGAGACAGGTGGAGGGGAGGAAAGTCCGGGCTCCATAGGGCAGGGTGCCAGGTAACGCCTGGGAGGCGCAAGCCTACGACTAGTGCAACAGAGAGCAAACCGCCGATGGCCCGCGCAAGCGGGATCAGGTAAGGGTGAAAGGGTGCGGTAAGAGCGCACCGCGCGACTGGCAACAGTTCGTGGCACGGTAAACTCCACCCGGAGCAAGGCCAAATAGGGGTTCACATGGTACGGCCCGTACTGAACCCGGGTAGGCTGCTTGAGCCAGTGAGCGATTGCTGGCCTAGAGGAATGACTGTCCACGACAGAACCCGGCTTACCGGTCAACTCCCTCTATAAAGAAAACCCCGCGTAACGCAAGTTACGCGGGGTTTTTTCCATTCAGAAGATCATTCACACCGGCAAATCGATCAACAGTGCGCGCAGTGGCGTTTTAGCGCGGATAGTCAGTCGGTTTTCCTCATGGATAAACGCTCCATCACCGCAGGTTAGCCGTTGGCCGTCGTGACGTTCACCATGGGCTTCAATGGTGCCGTGGATCGACTGCAAATAGGCACGCGGTCCGTTCAGCGCCAGTGTCTGCTGCTCGCCGGGTTGTAAATCCAAATGATGGATCCACACTTGTTGGCGCAGTTGCAGACTGCCCTGTGCGCCATCAGGCGAAGCCAGCAGCGTCAGACCGGCCTCTGGCAGCATCAGGCGCTGTACACGCTCGTTGCTGCGCTCTGGGCAGGCGTCCAGCCAGAGTTGCAAACGGGTCAGTGGCGTATCGTTGCTGATGTTCTGCTCGCTGTAACTCAGACCAGGCTGCGTGGACAACAGTAAGGCTTCACCAGCCTGAGCATTCACCGTGTTGCCGTCGCTGTCGCGGTATTCGGCCTTCCCCTGCAAGATCAGATTCAGGATATCCACATTGGGATAGGTGCGTGGCTGGAATGACGCACCTGGCGCCAGCACCTCCTGATTCAGCACCCGTAGCGAGGCGTAGCCCATCAGCTTGGGATCGAAATAATGTCCAAAAGAAAAGGTGTAGCGAGCCTGCAGCCAACCAAAGTCAGCTTGCCCGCATTGTTGTGCTGTTCTGCATGTAATCATGGCAATCGGCTCTCTAAATTTATTCTTCCCTTCATCGTTCTGGTTGCTGCTGCGTTGGCTTATCTCGACCACTGTCTCGCTGCCGCCAGAAACCTATTGGGTATATTAAGATGGTAAGCATCTGGACGCCGGATTGTTAGCCAGTTAATCTGGTCGGCATATTCAAATTTCCTGACAGAGAGATTCGATGGCCAGAGATCGGGCGTTAACGCTAGAAGCGTTAAGGGTTATGGATGCGATCGACCGACGTGGTAGCTTCGCTGCGGCAGCTGATGAGCTGGGGCGCGTGCCGTCGGCACTCAGCTACACCATGCAAAAATTGGAAGAAGAATTGGACGTGGTGCTGTTCGACCGTTCCGGTCACCGTACCAAGTTCACCAATGTTGGGCGCATGTTGCTGGAGCGTGGTCGGGTACTGTTGGAAGCCGCAGACAAGCTGACTACGGATGCCGAAGCCTTGGCGCGCGGTTGGGAAACCCATCTGACGATCGTCAGCGAAGCGCTGTCGCCGCCGAGCAAGTTATTTCCGCTGGTCGACAAATTAGCCCTAAAGGCGAATACCCAGGTGTCAATTTTCACCGAGGTGCTGGCAGGTGCCTGGGAAAGGCTGGAGCAGGGGCGTGCCGATATCGTTATCGCCCCGGACATGCATTTCCGCGCCTCGTCAGAAATCAACACCCGTAAGCTGTACAAAGTGATGAGCGTATATGTTGCCGCGCCGAACCACCCGATCCACCTTGAGCCTGAGCCGTTATCCGAATTGACGCGAGTGAAGTACCGCGGTATTGCGGTAGCGGATACCGCCCGGGAACGGCCGGTATTGACGGTGCAACTGTTGGATAAACAGCAGCGGCTGACGGTCAGCACCATTGAAGACAAGCGTCTGGCCCTGCTGGCTGGCTTGGGTGTGGCGACCATGCCTTACCCGATGGTCGAAAAGGACATTGAAGAGGGGCGCCTGCGCGTTGTGGGGCCGGAATACAGCCGTGAGGCTGATATCATCATGGCCTGGCGGCGTGACAGCATGGGAGAGGCAAAAGCCTGGTTCCTGCGCGAAATTCCGCGGCTGTTTGCGCAGTTGGAACGACAGTAGTTCATTCCCCCTCGGCGGTAAGGCGAGGGGGAAGGTTTTAGCCGAAACGCGTGTCCCGACCATGGGGTTCGTCCAAATCCTGTGCCGGGCCGATGGAAATAATACCGTGCGGATTGATGGTGGCGTGACTGCGGTAATAATGATTACGGATGTGCGGCAAACTGACCGTTTCGGCAATGCCGGGCATCTGATAAATGTCCCGCAGGAAGCCATAGAGGTTGAGATAATCGCTGATGCGGTGTTTGTCGCATTTAAAGTGGGTGACATACACCGGATCGAAACGCACTAGCGTGGTCCACAGGCGCAGGTCAGCCTCGGTAAGGCGTTCACCGGTCAGATAGCGTTGTTGCCCCAAGATTTGCTCCAACCGTGCGAGCCCATCAAATACCCCGTTTACCGCTTCATCATAGGCTGCCTGGCTGGTGGCGAAACCCGCTTTGTACACCCCGTTATTGACCTGATCGTAAATCCAACCGTTTAACTCATCGATTTTTCCGCGTAGCTCTGCCGGGTAGTAATCGCCAGCACGTGCGCCTACGCCATCAAATGCGCTGTTGAACATCCGGATGATATCGGCGGATTCGTTACTGACGATGGTTTGCTGTTGTTTATCCCACAGCACCGGTACCGTCACGCGGCCGGTATAGTGTTTGTCGGCGCGCAAGTAAAGCTGGTAGAGGAAATCCGAGTGGTACAGGCTGTCGCCTGTCGCCTCCGGGAAGTCGGTGCCGAAGGTCCAGCCGTTTTGCAACATCAGCGGATGCACCACGGAAACGGGAATGATGTGCTCGAGCCCTTTCAATTTGCGCATCAGCAGAGTGCGGTGTGCCCAAGGGCAGGCGAGGGAAACGTACAGGTGATAACGATCTTTCTCCGCTTTAAAACCTCCGACTCCGTGTTCGCCCGGTTGACCGTCAGCGGTCACCCAATTGCGGAACTGAGAGGTTGAGCGTTTGAAACGGCCTCCGGTAGATGAGGTGTCATACCAGATGTCTTGCCAAACGCCATCGACGAGTTGTCCCATGGGAATCTCCTTCGTGTCCGAGTGAAAAAGCAGAAGGGTCCGGCATGCCGGACCCTGAATCGGTCTTAAAATCTTACCACTTTTTGTTCAGAATGCGGTCGATGCTGAAACCGCCTGGGCCTGCTACGGCCAGGACGATGAAGCCGCCGGCGATGGTCAGGTTTTTCATGAACATCAGCTGGTTTACGCCTTCTGCAAAGTTAGTATGGAACAACAGCGCAGTCAGGATGGTAAAACCGGCGGTGAACAGTGCCACTGTACGGGTCAGGAAGCCGAACAGAATTGCCAGACCGCCGCCAAACTCCAGCAGAATGGTCAATGGCAGCAAGAAGCCAGGGACGCCCATCGATTGCATATACTGTTGGGTACCGGCATAGGCATCACCCATTTTGCCGTAGCCTGCCACGATAAACAGGATTGGCATCAGAATACGAGCAACCAGCAAACCTGTATCTTCTAATTTTTTCATCATCTACTCCAAAGTAATTTTTGTTTGCCAGTCTTGGCGTTTTCATGTCAGTGGGTGGTATGCCGGGTATCTGACCCTGTCCTGCCCGTTTCGTATCGATGGAGTGAATGTTAATCGGGAAGCGGATGCTTTGTTAGCAAGTAAAACTGTCGTATTTTTTCAAAAAAACTGAATCTTTAGCCTGCTAACAAATGGAGGGTAATCAGAATGTTGCCCAACCTTCACCGACAGAAACGTGATGTTTCTGTGAAAAGGCGGGCTTAACAACGGAAGTTTTGAAGAAAGTGAGACAGGTTATTTCGAGGAAAAGGTTTTCTGGATCAATCGGATAGTGCTAATTGCGGCAAAGGCGCGACGAGACCAGCGAATCAGCTTGCTGGGATGGCGTACACCGTACAGTGCCATCACACTTGAACCGACCACCAGATATTTACGCAGGCCAAAAATGGTTTGCCAGCCGCGATCGATACGTTCGGTCTTTTCCAGCCACAGAGTTTTGTTGTCAGCAAGATCCAGCCTTTGCTGCTGGATCTTGTTAATCAGCTTCTCTTTCCTCCATTCCAGATAGCGGCGGCGATTCATTGTTCACCCTCCAACTGGGAACGGTCTATTTCCAATTGTTTGCGCGAAGCGCCAAGCAGCGTAGAGCGCCGCGCTTTGACCAGCGTCCAAATGGTGCCGACAATGGCCAGGAACAACAGTACGCCAGTGGTGGTACCTAATGCGATCAAGCGGTAAACCGGATCGATAGCCCAGAATATCAGGATCAGTAGGCTCATCAGGCCAAATGCCGTGAACAACAGCGTCATACCGGCCATGATCAATAACTGAATAAGGTTGGCTTTCTCCTCTTCCAGCTCGACCACGGCCAGTCGTACGCGTGTTTCCACCATACCGACCAGAATAGTGATGATGCGCTGCCCGATGTCCAGGACCCCTTTAGCGGGGCCCTCGCGGCCTTGTGGTTGTTCAGCCATAATTAACGACGCGCGAGCAGAACGCCCAACACCACGCCAACGGCAGCGCCGATACCGATGCCGGTCCACGGATTATCACGCACGTAATCGTCGGCCTGACCTGCGATCTGTTTGGTCTGAGAGGCAATTTTGTCGCCAGCATCGCTCAGGCGTGCGCGGGTATCTTTCAATGCGCCTTCTGCTTTGGAACGCAGTTTTTCCAGTTCTGCTTTTGGCTTATCGGTGGAAGAGTTCAACACTTCTTCCAACGTATCGGCTAAGGATTTAAGTTCAGCGCGTAAGTTCTCTGCATTTGAATCATGTGCCATGTGATTATTCCTTAACGTTAACTTCGACAGACTTTCAACATAGCGGATTTTTTCGCCGGAGCAAAGGGCGGATGGGTAGCTGATATCACTAAGCATCCATTTTATATGCAATGAAAATCCCGTATGACGCGGCTCTCAGCGATAAATCCGCTGGTGTAAAAAAACTATTCCGCTTGGGCTTGCTTAAGCTCTGCTTGAGCTTCAGCCAGCTTTTTCTGTTTCTTGGCGACTTTTTCCAGATTGCCGGTCTGCTGAGCTTCTTTCAGCTCTTGCTGACGCTCAGTCACTTTGCGTTGTTTTTCGTCAATTTTTTTCTGACGATCGGCCTGCAGACTGGCCGGTGTGCAATGGGTTTGCACCTCATTCAACGCTTTCTTCAAACCGGCAACACGCTGGGTATTGCCGTGTTGGGTAGCGTAATCGATCTGTTGTTGAATATTTTGTGCCTTGATGGCACAGCCGTCCTCTGCTGCAAACGACAGGGCAGGGAGGGCGAATAATGGGAGAGCCAGTAACATCGATTGGCGTAATTTCATGCTATCAGTTCCTTGTTAATGGGATGCATTGGCACACATCCACCGTTCCAGACTGCCACAAAGGCAGTGCGACAGGAGTCTTACGCTGCTGACTGACGCTAACCTTTAGCATAGCCATAAATCGTGAAGACCCCAAAGAATCCGCCACAGTTGAGTCTTGATTGGTGATTAATTGAGCTGCGGACGATATGAAAGGAAAACCCTTCATATGAAGGGGTATTATCCCAGATTGAGTGGGGCGCGCGCAAATTCACGCACCCAATGGGTAGGAACAGGGGATTCGCTCAGGGCGATAATGTATCCCGGCGGCAGAATGGTTTGCAGTGCCTCACGTGCCAACAATTGTTGTTCGGGTGAGTCCAAGCGAATCACCAAACCATCGCCCTCCGGGGTAATGCTTTTGATGCGAATACCACGCTGATCCAAGCGTTGATAAACATAAAAACCGTCGGGCAGCGAAAGGCCTTGCTGGCCAGCACGAATGCGAAGTTCGCTTTCAGTGCGCACCATGCAAGGCACCAAGAGCGTGGCGAGCGCCAGCAAAGCGAGCGCAATCAGCAGAACATACTGCCAGCGCGGGCGCTTTGTCATCACGCCCCTTTCCCCTGATTTTGGCTGTCTGAGCGTTTCTTACGCCACAGCACAATCAACGAGCCGACCAGCCCGACAACCAGTAACACTAACGGCAGCAGCATCAGGCAGAACATTAACTGGTCTTCATATTTGCGAAACACAGGAGTCTTGCCCAACGCAAAGCCCAGAGACGTCAGGATCACCACCCACAGCAGGCCACTCATCCAGTTAAAGAACTGGAAACGCGCATTGCTCAAACCGGAGAGGCCGGCAATGGTTGGCAGCAGGGTACGGACAAACGCCAGGAAACGACCAACCAACAGGGCGGAAAGTCCGTGACGGTGGAACAATTGATGCGCGCGTTGGTGATAGTGCGCCGGCAGATGCGATAGCCAGCCCTGCACCGTTCGCGTATTGCCGAGCCACTTACCTTGTATGTAGCTGACCCAGCACCCCAGGCTGGCGGCGACGGTCAGGATAAAAATGGTGAGCGGGAAATTCATGGTGCCTTTGGCGATCAACACGCCAACCAGGATCAGCAAGCTGTCGCCCGGCAGAAACGCCGCGGGCAGCAGGCCATTTTCCAGGAACAGGATCATAAACAGCAGGACGTAGAGGGTCCACACGAGCGAAGGGTTCGCCAGCGTCTCAAAATCCTGCTGCCATAAGGCATGTAACAGTTCTTTAATGATGTCCATCCGGTGTTCCTAAAACGTCATTGTTTGTTTGTGTCTCAGCGGCGGATCGGAAGTAGGCGAAGAGCGCGCGGGCGATCCTGACTGCTGGTAACGATGAAACGGCGTTGCTTTTTAGTGGGTTCTAATCGGTGCGACACCGGTCAAGAGTGGTAAGTCAGCGTGCCACGGTAAAGCATATTACTTTCTTTCCAGCCACCCAGCCTGTTCTGCCGCTGCGGGGCGTGCAGTGCCCAATTGACCTGGGCAAGCCGGTTTAGCGCAGGTGAGGTCTGGCGCGGGAGCCGAGTGCGGTAGCCTAAGGTTGTGGTCTGAGTATAGACCGGCAGCCATTGGGCTGAGGCTGTCAATGAACCGGGGTAAGAATGCACCCGCGGCAACAGGAGCGGCACCTTGCCGGGCGGTTTGCGCCGCAGTTCTGCAGGTGACTGGTAAACCAAGTCAAAGTCAGAAGAGGAAAGCGTTGTATCAGCGAACAATGGCTGACTGTTCAATGCTGTGGGAGTCGTCGCGCATAGCTTTTGGCCGGAGACCGAACCGGTCCAGCAGAAAAGAGCAATAAGCATGGCAAACAACCAGCGCATTTATTCGCGTCCCGCCCCGTAGCAGAGGGTAAAAAAAGTGGCTCAACTCTAACAAAATAGCACGATTGGCAACAGGGAAATCTACGTTGCCATCGGTGAAATACTACACGGCAAACTGCGGTTCAGGCATCGATTCAGCGGATTTTACAATACCTGACATAACCCGACGATTTTTGACTGCCTGGGCTATTTATTTTCTGCGGCTGCATTGTCCAGATGCACCACCGGATTATCGGCGAACAGATAGCGGTCAGCGTTATATTCGAAATCGTCGCTGGTGGCGTTGAACAGCATCTGCTTGGTGTTTTCCAGGTGTTGCCACATGGCCAGTTTGGCAGCATGGGGATCTTTGCGAATCAACGCCTTAAGGATCTGATCGTGATCGTCACACCAACTGGCAATTGAGCGATCGTCGATGTGTTCATGCAGCTTGATCCAATAAGGGTTATTGACGCGTTGCACCCACATTTTTTCTACGATTGTGGCCATGGCGGTATTTTGGGTAGCGAGCGCCACCTGCACGTGGAATTTCAGATCCCACTGTGAATCACGAAAGCGATCTTCCTTACGGGCTTGCTCCTGAATCTCCATCAATTGAACGATGTCTTGCTTGGTGACTTGGGTAGCCGCAAATTCCGCAATATTACTTTCGATCAGTTGGCGCGCCTGCAGAAGCTCAAAGGGGCCGGCGGTGGCGAACTCAATGCTGTCGCCCGGCACGACCAGATTTTTCTGCTGGTTGGACATCACGTGGATCCCGGAGCCTTTGCGTACGTCAACGTAGCCTTCCACTTCCAGCATGATGATGGCCTCCCGCACTACGGTACGGCTGACATTCATTTCTTCGGCAATGTAACGCTCGGCCGGCAGTTTATCGCCCACAGGGTATCGGCCACTTTCAATACGTTGCTTAAGCTCGGCGGCCAGTTGTTGGTACAGGCGTCTGGTTTCAGTGAATTCCATAGTGAATGCTCTTAGGGTAGAGAGGGGGCATAACCATAGATTTGTTATACCACTTATCCGGTGGAGCTACCAGTGACGGCTAGGGAGCGCCCGGCGCGGTGGCCGGGCGGCGGGATTAACTGCGTGCGGGTTCCGGTTGCAGGGCATCTTCTGTCGGCGGGGTTGCCGGTCGATTTTGCAAGAGGGTCCAGATAGCAATGGCGCCGAGAATATCGAATACCGACAGCGCTGCAAACAATGGGCTGAACCCCAGAGTATCTGCCAATGCACCGACCACCAGAGCAAACAGCGTGCTGGCGGTCCAGGCAGCCATGCCGGTCAGGCCATTGGCGGTGGCGACCTCGTTGCGACCAAAGACGTCAGAAGACAGGGTAATCAGTGCACCGGACAGTGCCTGATGAGCAAAACCGCCGACGCATAACAGCGCGATAGCCGCATAAGGGCTCGTGAACAAACCGATCATGCCGGGGCCAATCATGAGCACCGCACCCAGAGTGACCACCAGTTTGCGCGACACGATCAGGTTCACCTTAAAGTGCTTTTGGAAAAACGGTGGCAGATATCCGCCAACGATGCAGCCGAGATCGGCGAACAGCATCGGCATCCAGGCAAACATGGCGATCTCTTTCAGGTTAAAACCGTAGGCTTTGAACATGAATAGCGGGATCCAGGCATTGAATGTACCCCAGGCAGGCTCCGCCAAAAATCGCGGGAGCGCGATGCCCCAGAACTGGCGGTTGCGCACAATCTGCCAGGCAGACATTTTCTTGGCATTATCGGTTTGGTGTTGAGCCTCCTGGCCATTGAGGATGTAATGGCGCTCTTCATTGCTGAGTTTCTTCTGATCCTTCGGGTGTTTGTAGAAAATCAGCCAACAGATGGCCCAGATCAGGCTTAGCACACCGGTGATGATAAACGCCATTTCCCAGCTGTGCGCAACGATGGCCCAGACCACTAACGGCGGGGCGAGCATGCCGCCGATCGACGAACCTACGTTAAAATAACCCACAGCAATGGATCGTTCTTTGGCTGGGAACCATTCGCTGCTGGCTTTCAGCCCGGCGGGGATCATCGCTGCTTCCGCCATACCCACGGCGCCGCGTGCCAGCGCTAGTCCACCCCAACTGTTGGCGAGCGCGGTGCCCATGCAAAACAGGGCCCACAGGATAGCGAACATGGCGTATCCCACTTTGGTCCCTAAAACGTCCAGTACGTATCCCGCCACTGGCTGCATCAGGGTATAGCAGGCGGAATAGGCCGCGACGATGTAT
Organism: Serratia sp. NPDC087055; assembly: GCF_044900985.1. NCBI lineage: Bacteria > Pseudomonadati > Pseudomonadota > Gammaproteobacteria > Enterobacterales > Yersiniaceae > Serratia > Serratia sp. NPDC087055. The sequence goes on along the minus strand of NZ_JBJDOG010000003.1, from coordinate 245,333 downwards.
GAGTACTGCTGCGTGGTGATATGTAAGGTGCCTTCCAGCGTCGGTGCTGCGACGGCAATGGCGTTGCGGGTCAGGTAACCCAGCACGGTGCCGATGGTCACCAAGCCGATCATGTACCAGCGTAACCCTTTAATTTTACGCATCCGAAATGTCTCCCAGTCTTCAATAGGCAGTGCCGAGATGGCAGCAGCGTGTAGGGGGTGATCCCTTTTCGTTGTTCTGCGCCGGCCTGTCCGTCACCGACGTATTCCCGCCGCATGAACGACTGGGTGGCGAGACAATAACTTGTCATACAGATTTAAAAGTTGAGTGATATCACAAAAGCCGTTTTTCAATTGGGCAATACTGTTTGCGGGATAATTATGCGATTTGTGCCGTTTTTTGCCGCAAAAATGCCGGTTAATGGCCTTTTGAAGAGGGCCTAGTCGCTACGCAGAGTGATATTTTGCTGGACGCTCAGTTAAATTGGTGTGATAACTTTGTCGCATTGAACAGAGTCGCAGAACGACAAGCAAGGTGAGGAGCCAGATATGGCGACGTTTTTAAGTGAAGATTTTCTGTTAGATACCGAATTCTCCCGGCGTTTGTATCATGATTATGCTGCGGACCAGCCGATCTTTGACTATCACTGTCATTTACCCCCGGAACAGATTGCCGAGAATACCCGTTTCAATAATTTGTATGAGATCTGGCTAAAAGGCGATCACTACAAATGGCGCGCGATGCGCACTAACGGCGTGGCGGAACGGTTGTGTACTGGGGATGCCAGCGATCGTGAGAAATTCGACGCTTGGGCCGCCACTGTGCCTCACACCATCGGTAACCCGCTATACCACTGGACACACCTGGAGCTGCGCCGCCCGTTCGGTATCACAGGAACGTTACTTTCCCCGACGACGGCGGACGATATCTGGCAGCGCGGTAATGCGTTACTGGCGCAGGACGATTTCAGGGCGCGTGGCATCATGCAGCAAATGAACGTGAAAATGGTCGGCACGACAGATGATCCCATCGACGATCTGCGCCACCACAAAGCCATTGCCGCCGACGGCAGTTTCGATATCAAAGTATTGCCAAGCTGGCGACCGGATAAGGCGTTCAATATTGATGCGCCGGGTTTCAATGATTACCTGCAAAAGCTGGAAGCGGCAGCGGATATCAATATTGGTCGTTTCAGTACCCTGTGTGACGCATTGAAAAAGCGTATGGATCACTTTGCTGCCCACGGCTGCAAGGTGGCTGACCATGCGCTGGATGTGGTGGTGTATGGCGAAGCGGACGAAGCAACATTAGACGCTATTTTAGCGGCACGTCTGAGTGGCAAACTGCCGACACCGGAGCAAAGCGCCCAGTTTAAAAACGCCGTGCTGGTGTTCCTGGCGGCTGAATATCAACGTCGTGAATGGGTGCAGCAGTACCATATTGGTGCTTTGCGTAATAATAACAGCCGCATGCTGGCAAGCCGGGGACCGGACATCGGCTTCGACTCGATTAACGATCGGCCGCTGGCAGAGCCGCTTTCACGCTTGCTGGACGCCCAGGCGCGTCAAGGTGGGTTACCGAAAACGATCCTGTACTGTCTCAATCCGCGCGACAACGAGGTGATCGGCACCATGGTCGGTAACTTCCAGGGAGAAGGCACGCCGGGCAAAATGCAGTTTGGTTCCGGTTGGTGGTTCAACGATCAGAAAGACGGTATGCAGCGGCAGATGACACAGTTGGCGCAACTGGGGTTATTGAGCCGTTTTGTCGGCATGCTGACCGACAGTCGCAGTTTCTTGTCTTATACCCGCCATGAATACTTCCGTCGCATCCTGTGCCAAATGATCGGTCGTTGGGTGGAAGAGGGGGAAGCCCCGGCGGACATCACGCTGCTGGGTCAGATGGTGAGAAATATCTGCTTCGACAATGCCAAAAACTATTTTGCTATTGAACTGGCATAGCGGTTGCCCAAGGCGGGATTATGCAAAGCACGGTAAAAATTCATTCACTGGACAATGTCGCGGTGGCACTGCGTGACCTGGCCGCAGGCGAAACGCTGCGTGTAGAGGCTCAGGACATTGTGCTGTCGCAAGCGGTGGTTCGCGGACACAAGTTTGCGCTGAAACCCATAGCGGCCGGTGAGGCGATCACCAAATACGGTTTGCCGATCGGGCATGCGTTGGACGCTATCGCACCCGGTGAGCATATCCACTCACAAAATGCCAAAACCAATCTGAGCGATCTGGACAGTTATCAGTACCAACCTGCTTTTCCATCACTGCCCCCGCAGTCAGCAGACCGAAAGGTACATCTTTATCGTCGTAGCAGCGGAGAGGTCGGGATCCGCAACGAGTTGTGGATTGTGCCGACCGTTGGCTGTGTTAACGGTATTGCCCGGCAGATCCAACAGCGTTTTTTAAAGGAAACCCAAAATGCGGCGGGGATCGATGGCGTGCATCTGTTCAGCCACCCGTTTGGCTGTTCGCAACTGGGGCAGGATCACGACAATACCCGAACCATGCTGCAAAATATGGTGCGACACCCAAACGCGGGCGCGGTGTTGGTGATTGGACTCGGGTGTGAAAACAATCAGGTAGATGTTTTTCGCAGTACGCTGGGTGCAATCGATGAATCGCGGGTGCGCTTTATGGTGTGCCAACAACAGGATGACGAGGTGGAAGCGGGCCTCGAGCAGCTACATGCGTTGTATCAGGTGATGCGCGATGATCGCCGGCAGCCAGGTAAACTGAGTGAGTTGAAGTTTGGCCTGGAATGCGGTGGTTCGGACGGTTTATCAGGCATCACTGCCAATCCGTTGCTGGGCCGTTTTTCCGATTACCTGATCGCTAACGGTGGCACAACGGTGCTGACAGAAGTACCAGAGATGTTTGGTGCCGAGCGGATCTTGATGAGCCGGTGCCGCGATCGGGCAACCTTCGAAAAGACCGTCAGCATGGTTAACGATTTTAAACAGTATTTTATCGCTCATAATCAGCCCATTTATGAAAATCCCTCACCGGGCAACAAAGCGGGTGGTATCACCACGCTGGAGGAGAAGTCCCTCGGTTGCACGCAGAAAGCGGGGCAGAGTCAGGTCGTGGATGTACTCAAGTATGGCGAGCGGTTGCGGCAACCTGGCTTAAACTTGCTGAGTGCCCCCGGCAATGATGCGGTGGCGACCAGTGCGTTGGCGGGGGCGGGCTGTCACATGGTGTTGTTCAGTACCGGGCGTGGTACGCCCTATGGTGGCTTTGTTCCTACGGTTAAGTTGGCCACTAACAGCGAACTGGCGGCGAAGAAGCCCCACTGGATCGACTTTGATGCCGGCAAGTTGATCCACGGGACATCAATGGACAGCCTACTGGAGGCGTTTGTCGATCTCATCGTGGCGATCGCCAATGGTCAGGCGACGTGTAACGAAGTGAATGACTTTCGTGAATTAGCGATTTTTAAAAGCGGGGTGACATTGTAAAGCTGCGGTATCTGCTTTGCTGGCGCCGAAAAAAAGCGCCCGATAACGGGCGCCTTGTACAATCGTATCAGGAATTAACGCACTCTCAGTGGGTCTTCATCCGCCAAACGCTGGTCTTCTGCCTGGCAGGCCGCAGCAGTGAACAGCACGTCGGTAGAGGAGTTCAGTGCCGTTTCGGCGGAGTCTTGCAGTACACCGATAATAAAGCCGACAGCAACGACCTGCATGGCCACATCGTTCGGGATACCGAACATGTTACAGGCCAATGGAATCAGCAGCAGCGAACCGCCGGCCACGCCGGAAGCACCACAGGCACAGACGGCAGCGACAACGCTCAGCAGCAGTGCAGTCGGAATATCAACGGGAATTCCCAGAGTGTGGACCGCAGCCAGCGTGAGCACGGTAATGGTGATTGCCGCACCGGCCATATTGATAGTGGCGCCCAGCGGGATAGAAACCGAGTAGGTGTCTTCGTTCAGATTCAGCTTTTTGCACAGCTCCATATTCACGGGAATATTGGCGGCTGAGCTGCGGGTGAAGAACGCGGTCACGCCACTCTCACGCAGGCAAGCAAAGACCAGCGGATAAGGGTTACGGCGAATTTTCCAGTAAACGATCAGCGGGTTCAGCACCAGCGCTACCAGCAACATACAGCCGATCAGCACCACCAGCAGTTGGGCATAACCCCACAGCGCACCGAAACCGGTGTCCGCCAGCGTCGAGGCCACCAGACCGAAGATGCCGAGCGGTGCGCAACGGATCACCGCGCGCACCACCATGGTTACCGCGTGTGACAGATCGTTAATCAGCGATTTAGTGGTTTCGGAAGCGTGGCGCAGTGCCAGGCCCAGGCCCACGGCCCAAGCCAGAATGCCGATATAGTTGGCGCTAATCAGTGCCTGGAACGGGTTGGCAACCACGCTCAGTAACAGGCCTTTTAGCACTTCAATAATACCGCCCGGCGGGTTGATATCCGCATTACCGGCCACCAGCGCCAGATTGGACGGGAACATAAAGCTGACGACAACCGCCACCAGCGCGGCAGCGAAGGTGCCCAACAGATAAAGGAACAGGATCGGACGGATGTTCGTCTTCTGGCCGTGTTTATGGTTGGCGATTGACGCCATAACCAATACCAGCACCAGCACAGGCGCTACCGCTTTTAATGCCCCGACGAACAGCGCGCCCAGCAGCCCAACGGCTGAAGCCGTTGCCGGTGAGACCAACGCAACAATGATGCCGGCCACCAGGCCGATCATGATTTGTTTAACCAGGCTGCCCTGTACGATCCGTTGTAGTAATTTTTGCATGATGCTTTTCCCGATGATGTTGCGTACAGACTTTGTCACCTCGGCGGGAACGCCACCGGACAACTTTATTTGAATCTGTAACCAAGTGTGTTTGCTTAATCAGTATTCAGTAAACGGATGGGGTTGGAAAGGGTCAGCGGTGAAATTCTGAGGGCGGATCAACTCTTGATAACATTCTGATTACATTTGTGTGATCGCAATAACATTTGGCGTTTGGGATGAATTGCCAAACAATCACGGGGCGACTAGCGCCCCGGATAACAGATTATGGTGCTTTATTATTAGCCAAACGGTCGTTACGGCGGTTAACCCAGGCGTTGATCAGCAGGGTCAGCGTCAGGATACCGGCCACGACACCGAGCGAAACGCCGATCGGGATATGGAAGAAGTCGATAATCAACATTTTGACGCCGATAAACATCAAAATGATCGACAGGCCGTACTTCAGCATAGAGAAACGTTCTGCCACGTTAGCCAGCAGGAAGTACATAGCACGCAGCCCCATGATGGCGAACAGGTTAGAAGTCAGAACGATAAACGGATCCGTAGTGACGGCAAAGATTGCCGGGATGCTGTCGACGGCAAAGATCACGTCACTCAGCTCCACCAGTATCAGTACCAATACCAGCGGTGTCGCAAACAACACGCCGTTGCGGCGCACGAAGAAACGCTCACCTTCCAGGTTATCGGTCATACGCAGGTGGCTGCGCAGCCACTTCACCAAGGGTTTGTCGCCAATCGCCGAATCGTCTTCCTTCGCCAGCGCCATCTTGATACCGGTGAACAGCAGGAAAGCGCCGAACAAATACAGTAACCACTGGAACTGGGTTACCAGCCAGCTACCGGCAAAAATCATGATAGTACGCAGCACAATCGCGCCCAGTACGCCGAAAATCAATACCCGACGCTGCAGGTTGGCTGGTACGGCAAAGTAGCTGAACAGCATCAGCCAGACGAAGACGTTATCAACCGCCAACGCTTTTTCGATCAGATAACCGGTGAGGAAGGCCAGCGCCTGAGTATCGGCAACAGCGCGCCCTGCGGTCTGGTTCAGGTAGTACCAAAAACCCAGGTTGAACAGCAGAGACAGGCTGACCCACACCAGCGACCAACTGGCGGCCTGCTTTAGCGTCATGGTGTGTGCGCCTTTGCGGCCTTGCAGCAGTAAGTCGATTGCGAGCATCACAACTATGATGGCGGCAAAGCTGCCCCATAACCAAGGTGTGCCAACGGTATTCATCATCAGAGGTATCCTTCAAAAACAAAAACGGCCAACGTCGGAAGACGCTAGCCGCTCTTATGAACGCTGCAAGCAAACCTCGCCTTCCGGCAAGGTCTCACTTACAACGTTGATGAAGGTGCACCGAAAGTGCGCCCTGACATCAGGTTGCCCGGTAACCGGGTGCTTACGCACCGTAATGACGATTGACCGGCAAGATACCCTTCATCTTTCAAGCCGCTGCTGCGTTGTCTTCCCTCTGTCACCCTAGTCACTTACTTAAGTAAGCTCCTGAGGATTCCTTCGGTTGCCGCCTTGCCGCACCTTGAAATCTATTAGGTATAAAAGTTACTCCCCTTTGCAGGGCAGAAAGTAATGCAAAATGTGTCAGTGGTCAACGTTTATTGCGTTACCCGGCCAAGGCTTTTTGCGCACCCAAACTGACGACAAACCCTTGCAACAGCAGCCGGCTGAACGGCGTATCGCTAACCTGCTGTTGCTTAAGCTGATACTCCGCATGTTGTTCTGGGTACAGCTCGCCGAGCCAGCTCAGATACTGGTGCATCACTGCGCCGTTGAACTCTGGGTGGAACTGAGTCGTCAGCACGTTATCGCCATAACTCAGGATCTGATAAGCATCCTGCTGGGAACGTGCCAGCACTACGGCGCCGGCAGGGGGCGTTAATACGCTCTGGGAGTGGATCAGGTTCGCCTTGAAGCGCGGTGGCAACATTGCCATCCGCCGGTCATTGGCGGCGGCGGGCAACAGTTCGATGTCCAGCGTACCGACCTCCATGCCTTGCGGGTGGTAGCCGACTTCGCCGCCGAGCGCGTAGGCCAGCAGTTGGTGGCCATAACAGGCGCCAAAAATAGGCAGCTTAATGTGCATCGCCTGGCGTAGCCACTCGGCAGCCTGCTCGCTCCAGGGTAATTGTTCAGTGACCATGGCCGGTGAACCGGTAATCACCACGCCAGAATAGTTTTGCGGGGGCAAAGGTTGTTCGCCTGCAGGAAGATGCACGATCTGCACACGATCGGCGTCAATGTTTCCCTGTTGCAGGAACATGCCGTCAAAATTGGCTTTCTCCCGGCGAATAATGTCTGGGGCATCGCCGGTTTGCATCAGTAATAATGGCTTCATGTCATTCTCCATCGGCAGGAAACACGACGCCAGTCTGGCGGCGAATTTCGGTCAACAAGTTGGCGATAATCAACGAATTTTCTAACCCAGGGTGCTCTACCTGCCGTTTCTCCACCAAATCGGCGAACACCTGTGCCTCATACAGCATGGTGTTAATGTGCTGTGGCTGGGTCAGATCCTGACGATGTCCCCCGCGGGGCGTTAGCGCTACGTTCTGGCACTCCGAGATTTTCTCAATCACCAACGTGCCATCTTCACCCTGGATCTCACTTGGAATGTCCGAATTGCTGACTTTGGAATGAGAGATGGTCACGTCGAAATCACCGTAGTTGAGGCAAGCTGTGCCGAGAGCATCAACGCCGGTGTCCAGCAAACACGCGCTGGCAATGACCGACTTTGGCGCACCGAACAGCGCCACGGCACTGGCCAAACAGTAATAGCCAATGTCCATGATCGAACCGTTGGAAAACTGCGGATTGAAGGTATTCGGGTTCTCTCCTGCCAGATAGCGCGGATAGCGTGAAGAGTATTGGCAGTAATTGATATAGGCTTTACGCAGGCGACCAATTTTGGGCAGCGCTTGCCGTAACGCCAAGAAATTCGGCAGGTGAGCGCTTTTAAAGGCTTCGAACAGCACCACCTGATTCTCGCGGGCGCAGGCCACCAACTTTTCGGCTTCGCGCAGGTTGGATACCATCGGCTTTTCGCAAATGACGTGCTTTTTATGGCTAAGGAACAGCAGTGCCTGCGAGTAGTGCAGGGCGTTAGGGCTGGCGATGTAAACTGCATCTATCGCGTCTGACTGGGCCATTGCCTCAAGGGAATCGAAAAACGCATTGACGTGGTAGTTGGCACCAAACGCCTGGGCCTGTTCTAACTTGCGTGAATAGACAGCGGTCAGCGTGAGTTTGCCACTTTCGTGTGCGGCGTCGATAAAGCGTTCCGTAATCCAGTTGGTGCCAACAACAGCAAAGCGAATCATAGATATCTCCAGTTCCCAGACGTTAGAAATCAGAGTATCACAGGGGCTCGTCAGGTATACAGATCGCCAAACACGGAGAGGTGAGTCAGGTACAGCCGGGTATCGAACTCCAATTGATGGTAATTGGGTTCCATATGGCAGCACAGGCTGTAGAAAGCTTTGTTATGGTCCTTCTCTTTCAGGTGTGCCAGCTCATGCACGACGATCATGCGTAGAAACGGCTCCGGTGCCAATTTGAATACCGTCGCCACGCGAATTTCCGCTTTGGCCTTCAGCTTGCCGCCCTGTACGCGAGAAATGGCGGTGTGCATGCCAAGCGCGTGTTTCATCACCTGGATTTTACCGTCATAGGCCACTTTGCTCAGTGGCTGGGCGTTGCGCAGGTATTGGTTTTTCAGATCGACGGTAAACTGATAAAGCGATTTGTCGGTGGTGCAGTCATGCACCTGCGGATAGCGCTGCAACAGCACATCCCCCAACCGTTGTTGGTCGATCAACTGTTGCACCTGGCTTTGCAGATGTTCAGGGTAGCCCTGCAGGTAGGTCAGTTCGGACATTATCTTCCCGTTGTGGCCTCAATTGAGCGGGCCATTGTATGATGTTTTTTCGTGCAAATCCCGCAAAGGGCAATTTATCCGAAAAAACATTTTACTGCCGGACGTTTTTAGGGGATAAACAGCCCAAATTTTATCAGTCAGGAGGGGCAATGAGCCAACTCGATCTGGGAACACAGCAACTTGAGCTGGAACGTTATCCCCAACAGGAAGAATCCACCCAATTACAGGCGTGGGAAGCGGCGGACGAATATCTGCTGCAACAGCTTGAAAATGTGAACATCGACGGTCGTCCGGTGCTGATTTTCAACGACAACTTTGGCACTTTGGCCTGTGCGTTGCACCGTCATCAGCCATACAGCATCAGCGATTCGTACATGAGCCAGTTGGCAACGCGCCATAACCTGAAGCTCAACGAACTGGATCCAGAGCAGGTTACGCTGTTGGACAGCCTTGCCGAACTGCCGGCATCACCGGCGGTGGTATTGATCCGTATTCCTAAGGCGCTGGCCTTGCTGGAACAGCAACTGCGTGCGTTGCGCAATGTGGTGGCGCCGGACACGGTGATTATCGCTGGCGCCAAGGCACGTGACGTACACACCTCGACCATGCAGCTGTTTGAAAAGGTGCTTGGCCCGACGCGTACTAGCCTGGCCTGGAAGAAAGCACGGTTAATCTTCTGTGAAGTTGCAGACATCGTGCCACCAGCCACGCCGGAAACCACCAATTGGGTGCTGGACGGTACGGATTGGATCATTCACAACCACGCTAACGTGTTCTCACGTAGCAACCTGGATATTGGTGCACGTTTGTTCCTGGATCATCTGCCGCATGACCTTGAAGGCCATATCATCGATCTCGGCTGTGGTAACGGCATCATCGGCATGGCTGCCTTGATGCAGAACCCGCAAGCACAGGTGACCTTTGCTGATGAGTCCTATATGGCGGTGGCTTCCAGTGAGCGCAACGTGGAGCATAACCTGCCGCAGGATATGGATCGTTGTCAGTTTGAAGTGAACAACGCGCTGGCGGGGATTGAACGTGAAAGTGTGCGTGCGGTGCTGTGTAATCCACCGTTCCACCAGCAGCATGCGATCACCGATCACACGGCCTGGCAGATGTTCTGTGACGCCAAGCGGTGCCTGCAGGTGGGCGGCGAGCTGCGCATTGTCGGTAATCGCCATCTGGATTATCACCAGAAGCTGAAACGCTTGTTCGGTAATTGCACCTTGATAGCCTCAAACAAGAAGTTCGTGATCTTGAAAGCGGTGAAATCTGGCGCACGTTACTGAGTCGATCAAGGGGCGCAGTGAATGCGCCCCTTATTGTCACTACAGTGCCATCGCCAGCCGCGTGCCCTGATCGATAGCGCGGCGCGCATCCAGCTCGGCGGCAACATCCGCTCCGCCAATCAAATGCACCCTTTTCCCCATTTCCAACAGCGGTTGCTGCAACTCGCGACGTGGCTCTTGCCCGGCGCAGATAATCACCGTGTCTACCGGCAAGCAGCTTTCCTGCTCGGCGCGCAAGATATGCAGCCCTTCATCATCAATACGCTGATAATTCACACTGTTGAGCATTTTTACACCGCGCATCGCCAGGCTGGTGCGGTGGATCCAGCCCGTTGTTTTCCCCAAGCCTTCACCGACTTTGCTGGTCTTGCGTTGCAGCAGATAAATTTGTCGGGCCGCGTGCGCGGCGATCGGCCCCTGTGCTGCTAGCCCGCCGCGTTGGCTAAGCTGACCGTCGATGCCCCATTCACGATTAAACTCAGCCTGATCGAGGCTGCTCGACACGCCGTGCTGGCTGAGGTACTCGGCGGTATCAAAGCCGATACCGCCGGCACCGATAATCGCGACCCGTTGGCCGACCGGTTTTTTGTCGCGCAGCACGTCCAGATAGGTCAGTACTTTGGCGCTATCGATACCGGGGATGTCCGGGGTACGCGGTATGATGCCGCAGGCGAGGATCACTTCGTCAAATTCGGCCAGATCGGCTGCCGTCACCCAGGTACCCAGTTTCAGCGTCACCTCAAGCAGCGTCAGTTGGCGGCGGAAGTAGCGCAGGGTTTCATGGAATTCCTCTTTGCCAGGAATTTGCTTGGCGATATTGAATTGACCGCCAATCTGATCGGCAGCGTCGAATAACGTCACCCGGTGGCCACGGCTGGCAGCCGTGGTGGCAAATGCCAGCCCGGCAGGCCCTGCGCCGATGACCGCCAGTTTTTTTGGTTTCTCTGTCGGGAGTAACGGCATCTCGGTTTCGCGGCAGGCGCGCGGATTAACCAGGCAAGAGGTGAGCTTGCCCTCAAAAATCTGGTCGAGACAAGCCTGATTGCAGCCAATACAGGTGTTGATCTCGTCGGCACGCCCCTCTGCGGCTTTTTGTACAAAGGCAGCGTCCGCCAGGAACGGGCGGGCCATCGATACCATGTCTGCACAGCCGTCCGCCAATACCTGTTCTGCTACCGCAGGATCGTTGATGCGGTTGGTGGTGATCAGTGGGATGCGTACTTTCCCCATCAGCTTACGGGTCACCCAACTGAAACCTGCGCGTGGCACCATGGTGGCGATGGTTGGAATACGCGCCTCATGCCAGCCAATACCGGTGTTGATAATGGTCGCGCCTGCCTGTTCAACCGCCAGCGCCAACTGCTCTATCTCCTGCCAGCTGGAGCCGTCTTCCACCAGATCGAGCATCGAGAGACGGTAAATCAGAATGAAGTCGTTGCCGACCGCCTGGCGTACCGCGCGGACGATCTCCACGGCGAAACGCATACGGTTGCTGAAACTGCCGCCCCATTGGTCATCGCGTTGATTGGTGCGCGACACCAGAAATTGATTGATCAGATAACCTTCAGAACCCATGACTTCAACGCCGTCGTAACCGGCCTGTCGTGCCAGCGCGGCACATTGGGCGAAGTCGGCGATGGTCTGCACGATCTCCGCTTCGCTGAGCGCTGTCGGGGCGAAGGGATTGATCGGCGCTTGCAATGCGGAAGGGGCTACCGGCTGTGGTTGATAGCTGTAGCGACCGGCATGCAAGATCTGTAGCGCAATTTTGCCACCGGCCTGATGGACGGCATCGGTAACGATGCGATGGTGATCGACTTGCTGCGGGTGGCTGAGGGTGGAACCACCGCGGTACACCACGCCTTTTTCATTGGGGGCAATACCGCCAGTGACGATCAGCGCTACGCCAGCCGCCGCACGTTCGGCATAAAAGGCTGCCATGCGCTCGGGGCCATTAGGCAGTTCTTCCAGGCCGGTGTGCATTGATCCCATCAGCACCCGGTTTTTCAGGGTCGTGAAGCCGAGATCCAGCGGTGCCAGCAGATGCGGGTAGTTGCTCATTGCAGTCTCCATCGTTCATCCCCTGCCTCTTTCAAACGGGTTACCGCTTGCAAATGATTGGGCATGATTAGTTGTTATTATTATGTTGCGACGCTAAGTGGTCGGATGAGATAAATCTAGCCGTTGTCTCTGCCGTTGGGAATCTGTGTTGCGCTGAATGTGATAGATGTCATGAATCTTTATTGTTGTTTGCATAGTGAACAGCAAATCGGTTAGCATTTGCGCGTTGAAATTCCTGCCCTCTGCGGAGCCATTACCGAAAATGAACACACACACCTGCTGATATCTTGTCCTGCGCTGCACATATTCGTGCGTTGTGGGGATGTTTTGATTTCATTCAGGAGTGCTTATGGCTCATTTTGCGCAGTCCCCCCATTTTGTTTTACACCAACTGACCTGCCAGTTTGCTGACGGCGAAACGCTGTTCGGCCCATTGGATCTCACGTTTGATCAACGACACTGCGGCCTGGTTGGGCGTAACGGCGTCGGTAAAACGCGGCTGCTGCGCCTGATCGCGGGGCTAGATCAACCTGGCGGCGGGCATGTTGAATCTCATGCCTCATTGGCCTATGTGGCACAGCAGCCAGAAATTTCATCGCACACCACGCTAGCGCAACTGCTGGGTTACGGTGAGACGTTCGCCGCACTGGCCCGTATCGAGCAGGGACGCCCACTGGCGGACGATATCGATCGTCTTGAAGGGCAGTGGGATCTGATCGATCGTCTACAGATCGCCTTTACCGCCGCTGGGCTGCCAGCGTTCGATCCACAACGACCGGCACATGATTTGAGCGGCGGCGAACGCATGCGTGCTGCATTGTGCGGGGCGATGTTGAGCGATGCGGACTTCCTGTTGTTGGACGAACCGACCAACCATCTCGATGCCCCAGGGCGTGATTGGTTGCATCAACAGTTAGAACAGTGGCGCGGTGGTTTGCTGGTGGCCAGCCACGATCGGCAATTGTTGGCGCGTATGCAGCGCATCGTTGAATTGACGCCCGGTGCTCTGCACAGTTACGGCGGCAACTACCATGACTATCGCCGACAGCGTGATTTGGAACAGCAGGCGGCGCGTGCCGGGTTGGAGCATGCGCGGCAGGAACGCCGCCGCACCCGCGCACGGCAGCAAAAAGAACACGACATCAGCCAGCGACGCTCTGCACAGACACTTAAAACCGTCGATACGTTGAATATCGCGTCTTTTGAGCGGGTGGCCTACAAGGCGGCGGCCAAAGAAAGCCTCGGTACGCTGCGCAAGCAGCATCAGGATCAAAAGAGTGCTCTTGATGTCGCAGTGCGCGACGCTTACCAGCGGGTGGAAGAGGACAGCCCGGTGATGCTCACGCTGCCGGGCAGCGCCGTGGCGGCGGGCAAACAGGTACTGGTGCTCGAACAGGTGGAACTGCCTTTTATCACTATGCCACCGCTGAATTTACGCATTGATGGCCCGATGCGTGTGGCACTGACAGGCCCAAACGGCTGCGGGAAGTCGACGTTGCTGAAAGTGATCCTGGGCCAGTTGGCGGCGAGAGCCGGCAGTTGTCACTGCCCGCTGCCAACGGGTTATCTCGATCAAAGTCTCTCACAACTCGATTTATCCTTATCCGTGGTTGAGCACCTGGGGCTACAGGACTCACCGCTTAATGAAGGCGTGGTACGCAGTCAACTGGCACAGCTGCAGTTAAATGCCGATCATGTGCTGCTGCCGATGGGCGCGCTGAGCGGTGGCGAGCGATTAAAGGCGGCACTTGCCTGTATGTTGTGGCGGCGGGAGCCTGCGCAGTTGCTGTTGCTGGATGAGCCGACTAACCATCTGGATCTGGCGTCGTCTTTGGCGATCGAGGCCTCGCTGGCCGGTTTCCCTGGCGCGATGCTGGTGGTGTCTCACGATGAAAACTTTCTGCAGGCGCTGAAATTGACTCATCGTTTACAGTGGCAGGAGGGAGAGTGGCAACTTCAAGCCTGGTGATACAAGCCAGTTGAATCTGCAGAGCGGCCTTGGCGGCCGCTTTTTTTTTCAGGGATGAATGCATTCCAACAGCAGGGTAAATGCGGCGGCCATTTGTTCTTCCGGCACGCAAGCGAAGCCCATCAGCAGGCCACGACGATGGTTGGGCTGCATGTAGTAACGTGAAAGCGGTCGCACCAGCACGCCGCGTGCGTTGGCAGCGGCGGCGATCGCCACATCGTCAGCCTCGTCCGGCAGATTAAGGATCAGATGCAACCCGGCGTTGTTGTTAAATTCGCTCAGCGCTTGCTTACCCAGATGCTGTTCGATCAACGCGGTCAGAAAGGCTCGGCGCCGGGCGTAAAGTAGCCGCATACGGCGGATATGCGCCGTGTAATGGCCTTCCTGAATAAATTGCGCCAACGCGGTTTGGATCAGTAAGTGGCCCCCACGATACAGTTCGGCATGCGCCGTTTTCAGCGCAGCCATCAGCGGCTTTGGCAAGACCACGTAACCCAACCTCAGCGCTGGATAGAGCGTTTTACTGAAGGTGCCGATGTAGATTACCGGCGCGTCGGCCTCCAGCCCCTGCAGTGCCGGTATCGGCTGACCGGAGAAACGGAATTCGCTGTCGTAGTCGTCTTCCACAATCCAACTGCCGCCGTTGCGTGCGAGAGCCAACAGCCGTTGCCGTCGCGCCAGGCTCATCACGGATCCCAGCGGATACTGGTGCGACGGCGTAACGAAGATGAGCCGTGGTGCCACAGTGGGTTTTTCCGGCGGTACCATACCGGCTTCATCAACCTCTAGCGGGCAGATATTTACGTCGTTCATCCGCAGGATGTTGCGGATCCCCCAGTAACCTGGCTCTTCAATCCACGCATCGTCACCCGGATTGCACAACATGCGTGTCACCAGATCTATCGCCTGATGAATGCCCTCCGTGATCAGAATTTGCTCTGGTGAACAGCGGACCGAGCGTGCCACCCGTAAATAATCCACCAGGGCATGTTGCAGTTCCGGGCTGCCGCCCTGATTGCTGTATGTCAGCCGTTGTGGTGTCGGACGGCGGCTGATGCGCGCCTGGATTTTGCTGAATAACTGGTGTGGAAAGGCGTTAACGTCGGGGACGCCGGGAATAAATGCCCCCCACTGTTTTGGGCTGGCGCTGGCGTGGTGCAGCAGGGTGCTACCGCGCGCTGACAGCTCTATACGCCGTTGCTCCCCGTCACTGCCTGCTGGCGCACTCGTAGTGGATAAACAACTATCCGGCACGGTTTCGGCGACGAATGTGCCACTCCCGGCACGAGCCAGAACATATCCTTCTGCCAATAATTGTTCGTAAACGGTTAATACAGTGTTACGTGAGAGGCCAAGTTCCTGCGCCAAATCCCGTGAGGCAGGCAAGCGACTGGAGGGCGGCAGGCTGCCGTCCAGAATGCTGGTGCGAATCGCGTTATATAGCCGTTTATGCAGCTTATCTTCGGGCTGTTCGCCAAGCCGTTGCAATAGCAGGTCACCACTCAGTGAGCGCAATTGGATCCCTCAATTAATCGTAACTGGCTCTCGATTATAGGGCCACATCCTGTGTAAATAAACGTCATTGTTTCACGAATGTGAACAAAACGTACAACAGGCACCGACCGGAGAGAACAACATGAAAAACGCAGAATTGAATCAACGTCGTCAGGATGCCACTCCGCGTGGGGTAGGTGTGATGTGTGGTTTTTACGCTGAGCGTGCAGAGAACGCCACGCTGTGGGACGTCGAAGGCAATGAGGTTATCGATTTTGCTTCCGGTATTGCAGTGCTCAATACCGGGCACCGCCACCCGAAGGTGATCGCTGCCATTGAAAAGCAGCTGAAGGCCTTTACCCACACCGCGTACCAAATTGTTCCTTACGAAAGCTACGTTACGCTGGCTGAACGTATCAACCAACGCGCACCGATCGACGGCCCATGCAAAACCGCGTTCTTCACCACCGGTGCTGAAGCGGTAGAAAACGCCGTCAAAATTGCGCGTGCCCATACAGGCCGTCCGGGGTTGATCACCTTTGGTGGCGGTTTCCACGGGCGTACCTACATGACCATGGCGTTGACCGGTAAAGTGGCACCTTACAAGTTGGGCTTTGGGCCATTCCCGGGGTCGGTGTTCCACGGGCAGTACCCGAATGCCTTGTATGGCGTCACCACCGAAGACGCGATGAACAGCCTGGAACGTATTTTTAAAGCGGATATCGATCCCAAGCAGGTCGCCGCTATCGTGCTGGAGCCGGTGCAGGGAGAGGGCGGCTTCAATATCGCCCCCGCCGAGTTTATGCAGGCGTTACGTACGCTGTGCGACGAACATGGCATTTTGCTGATTGCCGATGAAGTGCAGACCGGTTTTGCCCGTACCGGCAAGCTGTTTGCGATGGATCATTACAGCGTTAAACCCGATCTGATCACCATGGCGAAAAGCCTGGCAGGGGGTATGCCGTTGTCCGCGGTGGCGGGTCGTGCCGACGTGATGGACGCCCCAGCTCCGGGTGGATTGGGCGGCACTTATGCCGGTAACCCACTGGCGGTTGCGGCTGCGCTGGCAGTACTTGACGTGATTGAAGAAGAACAGCTGTGCCAGCGTTCGCAACGCCTGGGCCAGCATCTGGTGGAGGTATTGCAGCAGGCGCGTCAAACCAGCCCGGCGATTGCGGATATTCGCGCACAGGGGTCGATGGTGGCGGTGGAGTTTAATGATCCGGCCACCGGTAAGCCATCGGCGGAGATTACCCGCCAGGTTCAGCAGAAAGCACTGGCAGAAGGGCTGCTGCTGCTGAGCTGCGGTGTGAACGGCAACGTAATCCGCTTCCTGTATCCGCTGACCATCCCTGAAGACCAGTTCACCAAGGCGTTGGGCATTCTTTCTCGCGCACTGGCTCAATAAGGAGTGGCTACGATGAAACTGACTAATCCTGAACTGTTACGCAGCCAGTGCCTGATCAATGGTGAGTGGTGTGATGCGTTAAGTGGTAAACGCGAAGCGGTCATCAACCCGGCAACCGGTGTTGAACTGGCCAGCATACCGCTGGTCAGCGGCGAAGAGACCCAACAGGCGATCAATGCTGCGCAGGTGGCACAGCAAAGCTGGAAGCAGCTGACCGCTAAGCAACGTTCTGCATTGATGCAGGCCTGGGCCGATAAGGTGCTGGCAGCGCAAGAGGATTTGGCGCAGTTGATGACGGCTGAACAGGGCAAGTCATTGGCGGAGGCGCGTGGCGAAGTGGCTTATGCGGCCTCGTTTATCACCTGGTTTGCCGAAGAAGCCAAACGGGTCGACGGAGCGGTCTTGCAGGCGCCGTTAGCCTCACAGCGCTTGGTCGTCGTGAAGCAACCGATCGGCGTTTGTGCGGCGATCACACCGTGGAATTTCCCGGCTGCGATGATTACCCGCAAAGTGGCACCGGCATTGGCGGCAGGTTGCGCCATTATCGTCAAACCGGCCGAACAAACGCCGCTGACTGCGCTGGCGTTGGGCAAATTGGCGCAGGACGCGGGTATTCCTGCCGGCGTCCTGCAGGTAGTGACCGGCGACGCAGCCCAAGTGGGCAAAGTACTGTGCGACAGCCCGGTGGTGCGCAAACTGAGCTTTACCGGTTCGACCGAAGTCGGCCGTATTTTGATGGCGCAGTGTGCGCCAACCATTAAGAAGCTGTCACTGGAGCTGGGGGGTAATGCACCGGTGATTGTCTTTGACGACGCGAATTTGGATGCCGCGGTAGCGGGCATTATGGCCTCTAAATTCCGCAATAGCGGCCAAACCTGTGTCTGCGCCAACCGCATCTACGTGCAGGACGGTATCTATGACCGTTTGGTGGACAAGCTGGTGGCTGCGGTTGAGCAACTTAACGTCGGTGACGGTAGCCAGGAAGGCACCACACAGGGGCCGTTGATTGACCAGGATGCGGTTGAAAAAGTGCAGAACCACATCGACGACGCGTTGATCAAAGGCGCACAGATCGCAACGGGGGGGCAGCCGCACGCGCTGGGCCGTACCTTCTTCCAACCGACGGTGGTGACAGGCGTGACGCAAAAAATGCGTTTCGCCAAAGAAGAAACCTTTGGGCCGGTAGCGCCGCTGTTCCGTTTCCATGATGAGGCGGAAGCCATCGCGATGGCCAACGATACTGAATTCGGCCTGGCGGCCTATGTATTCACGCAGAATGCGTCGCGCCAATGGCGGGTGCCGGAAGCCTTGGAATACGGCATGGTCGGGATCAATACCGGGTTGATTTCCAATGAAGTTGCGCCGTTCGGCGGCGTGAAGCAGTCAGGGCTCGGACGCGAAGGAGCGCGTTACGGGATTGAAGAATATCTGGAGCTGAAATACCTGTGTATCGATGTGAGCTGTTAACCACCGGGAAACTAACCTACCCCGGTGGCCAGCGCTACCGGGAGACAAAGGATGCCGCATGTCTTCTGATAATACCGTTATTTCTCCGGCGCTTGCCGCCGGGGTGCGAACGTCTGCACCCACCAAATCACTGAGCTTCCTCGAAGGGGTAGCGATGATTGTCGGCACCAATATTGGGGCCGGCGTACTGTCTATCGCTTATGCCTCAAGCAAGGCCGGTTTTTTACCCCTGTTATTCTGGTTAGTGTTAGTGGGGAGTTTGACCACGATCACCATGCTGTACGTCGCCGAATCGACCTTGCGCACCCGCGCTCATTTGCAGCTGAGCGGGTTGGCGAAACGTTATGTCGGCGGTATCGGTGCCTGGCTGATGTTTGCTTCTGTCTGTGTCAACAGCGTTGGGGCCTTGACCGCCTATATGACCGGCAGCGGCAAGCTGTTGCAATCCCTGTTTGGCATTTCCCCGGCGATAGGCAGCCTGCTGTTTTTCGTGCCTGCGGCAGGGGTGCTGTACCTGGGGCTTAAAGCGATTGGCCGCGGTGAAAAGTTTATCAGTATCGGCATGGTGGTGATGTTGACCGCATTGGTGACGGCCACGCTGGTCAAGGACACCACCCAGATGCGCAACCTGCTGGACGGTGATTGGCGCTTTATGGTGCCGGTATTTAACGTGGTGGTGTTTTGCTTCTCTGCGCAATACATCGTGCCAGAAATGGCGCGCGGCTTCTCTGACAAACCAGAGCAACTGCCAAAAGCGATTATGGTCGGCATGGCGGTGACCTTCGTGCTGTTGGCAGCGGTACCGATGTCGGTGATCGCCCTCAGTGGGCTGAATGGTATCTCTGACGTGGCAACCATTTCATGGGGACAGGCGCTGGGGCAGTGGGCCTTCTTCTCAGCCAACATTTTTGCACTGTGCGCGATGCTGACGTCTTACTGGGGACTGGGCGGGAGCTTCCTGACCAATATTTTTGACCAGTTCAGGTTGGGCAACGACGAGCAGCCGCTGCGCCGCTTCGGTGTGTTGATGTTGGTCGTATTGCCGCCGTTTGTGTTGGCTTATAGCGGGCTGGTGTCGTTCGTCAATGCGCTGTATTTCGCGGGGGTATTCAGCGGGGTGATCTTGTCGATTATGCCGATGTTGATCCTGCGTGGTGCGCGTAAGCACGGCGATCAGACGCCGCGTTGGCAGTGTAGCTGGATCACTCATCCGATTTTGCAGATCAGCATTGTGTTGCTGTATCTGTCCAGCGCGGGATATGCCATTGCCTCGTTATTAGGTTATCTGCCCTCTGGATGGTGACTTGCCTTCCCTCAAGAAGTGATGTTGTTTCTCGGTCATTGAGAACGGCGGCGTCGTGGCCGCCGATTTTTTACTCCCCGCTTATTTTCCCCGGCAGCGCCAACCAGGCCTGCACCGAAGGGCGTTGCCACTGTTTGTGTGCATAGTGGCGAATACTTTCGGGTACGGTATCTCCGTGTATCACCAACCGATTCAGCATCAAGGCCAGATCGGTATCGGCAATGCACCATTCCCTGAACAGGTTATCCTGGCCGTGGCTCAACAACTTTTCGACCGCGAAGATCAGTTTGTTGGCGGCAGCCTGCGCCGTGGCGGACAACGGCGGAAACTTACTGTTAATGAATACCGCCTCGGTGGGGCGCTCGGCGCGGAGGGTCTGTAAATCGCTGCGTAACCATGCCTGAACCTCGCGGGCTTTGGCCCGTTGTTTGACATCGCGTGGGTACACTGGGTGGGCCGGATGGATCTCATCGAGGTATTCATCAATGGCTGAGGATTCCGAAAGCTGAAACTCGCCGACCACTAGCGTAGGCACACGGCGCGTCAAGGACAGCGCCGCGTAGGCTGCTTCTTTGTTTTTCCCCTGTGCCAGGTCGACCGGCTTTACGGTGAAGGGGATGCCTTTTTCCGTCAACGTAATAAACGCCGACATGGCATAAGGACTGAAAAATTCAGCATCGGTATAGAGTTCGGCAATCGGCTGAGACATTGGGTTTTCCTCAAGGCAAAGGGATGCGAACTTTGATAATTGACGAGGAGTGGCTAAAGATCAATCTGTTAGCTTAAAGTTATTTCTGGCGAGTTTGGTGCGGTAAGCAGCAGAGGCCTGCGTTGTGATATATTTGTTGCCATTAAGTTGAATTTGGCAGTGCGAAGTAACATGAAGATGTCGTTGAAAGCAAGATTGAAAGTGGGCTGTGCACGTTTGTGGCCGCATCCTCTGGCGGTAGGCAAAAAAGAGATTGTACTTTCCAGCCTCGGCGCCGGGCTGGGGTTGATGATTGCGGGGTGGATCAGTCATTTTGTGCTGGGCGAGGTGAACCTGTGGTTTATCGCACCTATGGGCGCATCTGCTGTGCTGCTTTTTGGTGTACCGAATAGCCCGTTAGCGCAACCCTGGTCAATCGTGGGTGGCAATATGTCGGCTGCTGCGGTGGGGGTGAGTACCGGTTTGTTGATTCCCGATCCTGGTTTGGCCTGTGGGGTAGCGGCCGCGCTGGCGATTGGATTGATGTTCAAGCTGCGTTGTTTGCATCCGCCCGGCGGCGCGGTGGCACTGACGGCCATCCTCGGTGGGCCGGGCATTCACCAACTCGGCTATAGCTTCGTGCTGTACCCAGTGCTGCTTAACTCAGTGTTATTGGCGCTGTTGGCGATTATCTTCAATAACCTGGCAGGACGACGTTACCCGCACCCTTTGGCACCGACAGAGACAAAACCGGCCAATCTGCCGATTGATGCGGTGTCTATTACCCGCGCCGATCTGCACGAGGCGCTGATGCAGGGCGAACTCTTTGATATCGATGAGGACGATTTGCAGGACATTCTGCTGCGTGCCGAACAGTTGGCGCACCAGAGGCAGGCTGGAAAAGCCTGATTACGCGAGCGTTTTTCGGTAAAACACGACGCGTTCTGTTTCGCTAAAACCCAGTGCCGCATGCAGGCGCTGGGAGTCGAGATTGGCTATGTCAGTATCGGACGCCAGTTCGTTGCACCCTTGCTGTTTAGCCCATTGCTGAACCTGTGCAATCAATCGCGATGCGCAGCCCTGGCGACGAGCTGATTCCGTAGTATAAATCCCTTCCAGAAAGGCCACCGGCGATGATTCGCAGCCGTTGACGTAATCATGGCGCAGCGCGACTTCAGCAAGGGCGACAAAAGCATCATCCTTGGTTTGGATCATAAACGCGGTGTGATGTGGCGAAGCCAATATCTCATTCATTTCTGCCCGGTGTTCTTCCTGTGGGCAAGTTGGCCACAATGCACTTCGCAGTGTCAGCCAGGCATTAAAATTGGCGTTGTTACAAATGACGATCATGGGATTTCCTGTTTTATGGGACAGCAGACCGGTACAAAGGGGGATGCAGGGTACCATACAGAATCACCGCGGCTCGATCTGTATGATGATTATAGTAACTCGGTGAATCTGTCTTGTTTTTGTGACTTGAGTCACCCTATATCCCTGAGTGACAAACGGGGGAAGGCAATGAAAAATACAGAGAGTTTGCGCGCCGACATTAAATCGCAGCGGTGGAGCCTATGGCGCAATTGGTGCCAGTATTGGCGGCGTCGAAGTTTTAGTTCTGCTGGCAGAAAGTCTTTGGATGCCATGCGTTGCTGGCAATTGCGTGATATCGGATTGCGATCTTGCGATGTCCGTCGGGAAGGTCGGGATTCGCTTTGGCAGCGCTGAGCCTGCGGAAACAAAAAACCACCTGCTAAGAGGTGGTTTTTGACGCTGTTATATCAGCTAAAATTTGGTGGCCCCTACTGGACTTGAACCAGTGACCAAGCGATTATGAGTCGCGTGCTCTAACCAACTGAGCTAAGGGGCCAAGCGGCGAGATTATACGGTAATCTTTCGGCGCAGGTCTACTGTTACCCATCTGTATGTTGCTTTTATAAGCAGTTCTAGCCTGTTGTAATTACTGACGGATTTTGCGATAACCGCTGTAAATCCTTTTAATGGACGCGCAAACCCTATGGAACTCTTGGCGCCAAACCTACGGGTGGTGTTTTGCGGCATCAACCCCGGCCTTTCTTCCGCCCATCAAGGCTACCCTTTTGCTAACGGCAGCAACCGCTTCTGGAAGGTGGTGCATCAGGCCGGTTTCACCGAATGTCAGCTTGCCCCGGAGCAGTGGCAGCAGCTGCAGGATACGGGCTGTGGCATCACGGCGCTGGTGGCGCGACCGACGGTAGCCGCCAGTGAAGTGACGCGTGACGAGTTACTCAGCGGTGGCGAAGCGTTAAAAGAAAAGATTCTGCGTTACCAGCCGCGTTCGTTGGCGATCTTGGGCAAACAGGCGTTCAGTAGCGCTTTTGGCGTGCGTAACGCGCCCTGGGGTCGTCAAGAGATGACGATTGGCAAAACGGAGGTCTGGGTATTGCCTAACCCCAGCGGATTGAACCGTGCCACGCTGGAGCAACTTACAGCGAGCTATCATGCGCTGTATCTGGCCCTTAAATGATCTTTATTGGAGCTCGCGTATGAAATCGATAATCAAAGGCTGTGTAGTTGGTCTGTTGTTGATTGCCGGTGCCGCTCAGGCAGGCAACACGCCAAAGGAAGTGCAGAATAAAAATAACGTGCTGGAGTTTTATCAGCAGGGGCTGAACAACAAGGATTTTGCGGCGGCACGACCCTATTTGGGCGATGAGTACAAACAGCATAATCCTAACGCGCAGGATGGCGTAGAGGGGTTCCGTAAGTTTGTCGAACTGCTGAAAACGCGTTACCCCGATTCCCACAGCGAAATTAAACTAGCGTTTGTGGACGGCAACTATGTGATCTTGCACGTAGAGACCAGCGGGCGTGAGAAGGGAAAAACAGGCGCGATTATTGATATTTTCCGTCTCGACGATGCGGGGAAAATTGTTGAGCATTGGGACGTGATCCAGCCGGTGCCAGAAAAAACGGCCAGCGGTAATAGCATGTTTTAAAAAATAAAAAACCCCGGCATGCCGGGGTTTTTTTGCAAGCAGCGAAACCTTAGTCGTCCAGGAAGCTACGCAACACTTCGGAACGGCTAGGGTGGCGCAGTTTACGCAGAGCTTTGGCTTCGATCTGACGAATACGCTCACGGGTAACGTCGAACTGTTTGCCCACTTCTTCCAGGGTGTGGTCCGTGTTCATGTCGATACCGAAACGCATACGCAGCACTTTCGCTTCACGTGCAGTCAGGCCAGCCAATACGTCGTGCGTTGCAGAACGCAGGCTTTCTGATGTTGCAGAATCCAGTGGCAGCTCGAGGGTGGTATCCTCGATGAAATCGCCCAGATGTGAATCTTCATCATCACCGATTGGCGTTTCCATGGAGATCGGCTCTTTAGCGATCTTCAGCACTTTACGGATTTTGTCTTCCGGCATCAGCATACGTTCAGCCAGCTCTTCCGGCGTTGGCTCACGGCCCATCTCTTGCAGCATCTGGCGCGAAATACGGTTGAGCTTGTTGATGGTCTCAATCATGTGCACCGGGATACGGATGGTACGCGCCTGGTCGGCGATAGAGCGAGTGATAGCCTGACGGATCCACCAGGTGGCGTAAGTTGAGAACTTATAACCACGACGGTATTCGAACTTGTCTACGGCTTTCATCAGACCGATGTTACCTTCCTGGATCAGATCCAGGAACTGCAGGCCACGGTTGGTGTATTTCTTGGCGATAGAAATAACCAGACGCAAGTTAGCTTCAACCATTTCTTTTTTCGCACGGCGGGCTTTCGCTTCACCGATAGACATGCGACGGTTGATGTCCTTCACTTGCTCGATGGTCAGGCCGGTTTCTTCTTCGATCTGACGCAGTTTCTGCAGGCTGCGCTGTACGTCTTCCGCTACGTCTTTCAGCTTTTCTGACCATGGCTTAGCCATTGCCAGTGCCGCTTCGAACCACGTGGTGCTGGTTTCGTTACCGGCGAACAGAGTGACGAAGTTTTTCTTCGGCATTTTGCACTGTTCAACACACAGTTTCATGATGATACGTTCTTGAGTACGAACGCGATCCATCATGGTGCGCATGCTGTTGACCAGGAAGTCGAACTGTTTTGGCACCAGGCGGAACTGCTTGAACACTTCAGACAGCTTCAGGATTTCTTCTGCTGCGCTGGCGTGGCTGCGGCCGTTCTTTTTGATGACGATGCGGGTCGCTTCGTACTGATCGCGCAGGTCGGCGAATTTCTGACGCGCCAGCTCAGGATCGATGCTGTTGTCGTCTTCTTCTTCCTCTTCGTCTTCCTCTTCGTCGTCGTCGTTCTGCTCTTCGGTCGACAGCTCAGAACCCACGTGGGTAGCGGTAGGGGCGATGTCCTCTTCCGCGTTAGGATCAACGAAGCCGGTGATCAGATCGGACAGGCGCGCTTCGCCTGCTTCGACGCGATCGTACTGTTCCAGCAAATAGGTGATGGCTTCAGGGTATTCGGCAACGGAGCACTGAACCTGGTTGATACCGTCTTCAATACGCTTGGCGATGTCGATTTCGCCTTCACGCGTCAGCAGTTCAACGGTACCCATTTCGCGCATGTACATGCGCACCGGGTCGGTGGTACGGCCAATCTCAGACTCAACGCTCGACAGCACTTGAGCGGCAGCTTCTTCCGCATCTTCGTCTGTGCTGTTTGAGTTTTCAGCGAGTAATAGGTCATCGGCGTCTGGCGCTTCTTCCAGAACCTGAATGCCCATGTCGTTAATCATCTGGATGATGTCTTCGATCTGGTCGGAGTCGACGATATCTTCCGGCAGATGGTCATTGACCTCAGCATAGGTCAGATAGCCTTGCTCCTTACCACGGGTGACAAGTAGCTTTAGCTGTGACTGCGGGTTTTGCTCCATAAGACGGTATCCACACTTCAGAGTATTTGGGTTGGTGTCGGTCGGCGAAACCGCCAACAATAGCATTTGGGGCGTTTTTGTTGTTGCCGCGGCCCACTGTGGCGGCATATTGCAGGGCTCTGCCCTCGCATTTATCGGCACTTAAGCCGTTGTATTCTTTATTCTTCACGTTTTGGCGGCGTTATTGGCAGCCTAAACATGAATCATTTTGGTCAAAAATTAGTTTTTCTTTGCTAACACTTGGTTAAGAGAACGGACTTCTTCACGTTCTTCTGGGCTGAGGCCGTGCGTTCTGGCCTGCGCGATCAATGTTTCCAGCCGTTGCTCCAGTACCGAGTCATAGAGGCTAGCTAAGGTATCCAAAAAGGTCTGTTCGACCCTGTCCTCAACGATCATATGGTTCCATGTCGCCAAGGTTTCAAGCTGTTGGCTCAATTTGTTGTCGCGATACTGCTCCAACAACTGACCGGTTGTCAGGCCTGGCTGGGCCAAACAGGTTTGCACCAACTCGACAAACAGCGGTAACCCCGCCTGTTTAGTCTGCTCTAACCCCTCGAGTGAAGGGATAAGTGTAGCCAGTTGCGGATTTTGTACCAGTAGCCCTATTAGTATACGCATGGTTGTGCGTTTTAGCTGGGGCGCCTGATAAGTATTCGCATTTTCAGCCTGCTTGGGCATCAGCTTGTCGAGCTGGCTGTCATCCAGCAGACCCAGCTTGCTGCCGAGCTGTTGGCGCAGGTACAAGCGCAACGTTTCGCCCGGCACTTGAGTGATCAGGGGTAGTGCCAGCGTACTCAGCTTGGCGCGACCGTCCGGGCTGCTCAAATCAACCTGTGGCATCAAGGTTTCGAACAGGAAAGTGGAAAGCGGCTGCGCCAGCTCCATTCGTTGTTCGAAGGCCTCTTTACCTTCTTTGCGTACCAAGGTGTCCGGGTCTTCGCCATCAGGCAAAAACATAAACCGCAGCTGACGCCCATCGTTGAGATAGGGCAGCGCAGTTTCCAGCGCCCGCCAGGCCGCTTCACGGCCGGCTCTGTCACCGTCATAGCAACAGACAACGTTATCGGTGGCGCGGAACAGCAGCTGAATATGTTCAGCTGTCGTTGAAGTCCCGAGCGAGGCGACGGCATAATCGATACCGTATTGCGCCAACGCCACCACGTCCATATAACCTTCCACTACCAGCAGCCGTTGCGGGGTAGGGTGGCTCTGTTGTGCTTCATAAAGGCCGTACAATTGACGACCCTTGTGGAATACTTCAGTTTCCGGCGAGTTCAGGTATTTCGGCATACCGTCACCCAATACGCGACCGCCAAAGGCGATTACTCGCCCGCGTTTGTCGCGGATAGGAAACATCACGCGTTCACGGAAACGATCGTACGAACGTCCTTGATCGTTAGTCACCAACATGCCGGCATCGTTCAATGCGCTACGGCTGTCGGCATCGCGACCAAAACGCTTTAAGGCGTTATCCCAACCGGCAGGTGCAAAGCCGATAGCGAAATGGCGGATAACGTCGTCACTCAACCCGCGCTGTTGCAGATAATCACGCGCCGGCGCACCGGAAGGTTGATGCAGTGACTGTTGATAGAACGCGCTGAGCTGTTCCATCAGTTGATACAGGCTCTGGCGCTGATGACGTTCGATTTGGGTTGGCCCGGAACCTGCCTCGTAAGGCACTTCCAGTCCGTGCATGGTCGCCAGTTCCTCGATGGTTTCAACAAACTCAAGTCTGTCGTAATTCATCAGAAAGTCGACGGCATTACCGTGCGCACCACAACCAAAACAGTGGTAAAACTGCTTTTCGCCATTAACAGTAAATGAAGGCGTTTTTTCGTGGTGGAACGGACAGCACGCGTGATAGTTCTTGCCCTGCTTTTTGAGCTTTACACGTGCGTCGATCAGATCGACGATGTCGGTGCGAGCCAGCAAGTCATTGATAAATACGCGCGGAATTCGTCCAGCCATAAGCCCTTACTTTACTAGCCTATAAACGAGAACAAGCCGCGCATTCCTTTCGGAAAGCACGGCCTTCGTATGCAACTACTCAGTCTGCGCGATTTTTAAAATCAGAAATTCACGCGGCGGGGTTACCCCCGAAGAATTAATACAGACGAGTGCGGCGTGCGTTTTCGCGAGCCAGTTTCTTCGCGTGACGTTTCACAGCAGAAGCTTTAGCGCGCTTACGTTCGGTAGTCGGTTTTTCATAGAACTCACGACGACGAACTTCAGCTAAAACGCCTGCTTTCTCGCAAGAGCGTTTGAAACGACGCAGAGCAACGTCAAATGGCTCGTTTTCACGTACTTTAATTACAGGCATGTGCCTCTCACCTCAATAAAATTCGGTTTGCTGCTGGCCAAGCGCCAGCAATTTCAAAATGGTGCGGAATTTTACTTCAACGGATGCTGCTTTGTAAAGCACCACAGCAAATTGAAACCTGCGGCCACCCTGGTAAAACATGCGCAATTTTGCATCGGGCGCTGATTATAGACTAATCAGAAAAAAATGCTCGTTTTTAATCAAACCGGCATTTATGGCTGGAATCATCAACATAGCCTATAACCTCGGACAAGATGCGCTGTGCTGGCGGTAAACAGGTCTGATTGTGCTAAACTGACGGCCGCACGTGAATGATGGGAAATGTAATGCGAGTACTGGGTATAGAAACATCCTGCGATGAAACCGGAATTGCAGTGTATGACGATCAGACCGGTTTATTAGCCAATCAATTATACAGCCAAGTGAAGCTGCATGCCGATTATGGCGGTGTGGTACCGGAACTGGCCTCCCGCGATCACGTGCGTAAAACCGTACCTTTGATTCAGGCGGCGTTGAAGGAAGCGAACTTGACTGCAGCCGATATCGACGGCGTTGCCTATACGGCCGGGCCAGGCCTGGTCGGTGCGCTGCTGGTCGGCGCTACCATTGGTCGCGCATTGGCGTTTGCCTGGAATGTGCCGGCGGTGCCGGTGCATCACATGGAAGGTCACCTGTTGGCCCCGATGCTGGAAGATAATCCTCCGGCTTTCCCGTTTGTTGCACTGCTGGTTTCCGGTGGTCACACCCAACTTATCAGCGTGACCGGCATTGGTCAGTACGAACTGCTGGGTGAGTCAGTGGACGATGCGGCCGGTGAAGCCTTCGATAAAACCGCCAAGCTGCTTGGGCTGGACTATCCTGGCGGCCCGATGCTGTCAAAAATGGCGCAACAGGGCACTGCGGGTCGTTTCACCTTCCCGCGCCCGATGACCGATCGTCCCGGTCTGGATTTCAGCTTCTCCGGTCTGAAGACCTTTGCGGCCAATACTATCCGCTCCAGCGGCAATGACGATCAGACGCGGGCGGATATCGCGCGGGCGTTTGAGGATGCCGTTGTCGATACGTTGGCGATCAAATGCAAACGCGCGCTGGAGCACACCGGTTTT
Organism: Serratia sp. NPDC087055; assembly: GCF_044900985.1. Taxonomy (NCBI): domain Bacteria; kingdom Pseudomonadati; phylum Pseudomonadota; class Gammaproteobacteria; order Enterobacterales; family Yersiniaceae; genus Serratia; species Serratia sp. NPDC087055. The sequence continues at coordinate 216,705 of NZ_JBJDOG010000003.1, read as the reverse complement.
AAACGTTTGGTCATGGCCGGCGGCGTCAGCGCCAACCGTACGCTACGGGTCAAAATGGCGGAAATGATGCAAAAACGTGGCGGTGAAGTGTTCTATGCCCGTCCGGAGTTCTGCACGGATAACGGCGCGATGATCGCTTATGCAGGCCTGGTGCGGTTGAAAAGCGGAGCCAACCCGGAGCTGGGTGTTTCGGTACGGCCGCGTTGGCCGCTGGCGGAACTGCCTGCAGTATAAATATGAGAAAGGCCGGAGAGTTCCGGCCTTTTTGATCACTCTTCTTTTTTCTCGTCCTGTTCTACCGCATCGGTTTTCTTTTTGCGGAAGATACCCCAAATTTTCCCTTCCTGGCCGCGCCACAAGCGCTGGATATTGTCATGGTGTCGCATCAGGATCAGGCACGACAACATGGCCACGGGGAAGGTAAATTGCGGTTTGAACCACCAGACGTAGAAAGGAGCAATCAGCGCGCTGATGATGGCACCGAGTGAAGAGTAGCCGCTGAGCAACACGGTCAGCAGCCAGGTGCCGGTCATCAGGCCGGTAAGATCCCAGCCGATCGGCGCGATGGCACCAAATGCCGTTGCTACGCCTTTGCCGCCGCGGAAGTGGAAGAATACGGGATAGATATGCCCCAAACAGGCAGCGATCGCCGTTAGCCCCAGGTACAACGGTGGGACATTGAGCTTGTATGCCAGCCAGACCGGCAGCATCCCTTTTAAAATATCGAACACCAGCACTGCCGCCGCGGCGACACGACCGCCGATGCGCAGGACGTTGGTAGCCCCTGGATTCCCTGAGCCATTTGCACGCGGATCGGGCAGCCTGGCGATCCGGCAAACCAGGATCGCACTGGAAACTGAGCCACACAGATACGCGAAGATAATCATGCCAAGCGCGGTAGCACTCATAACGCGGTTCCGTTTAATAAGGGTCGTTTTACTCGCAACATATATGGATAATACGCATATTCCGCTGGAAGTGGTATCCGGCAAGGCCAAAAACAGAGAATGACGTGATGGATATCGTATTTATAGAAGAGCTTACCGTAATTACTACCATTGGCGTTTATGACTGGGAACAAAACATTCGCCAGAAGTTGGTGTTCGATATCGAAATGGGCTGGGACAACCGTCGCGCTGCTGCCAGTGACGATGTGAATGACTGCCTGAGCTATGCCGATATTAGTGAAGCCATCATCCAACACGTGGAGCCCAATCGCTTTGCGCTGGTAGAGCGGGTTGCAGAGGAAATATCTGAAATATTACTCCAGCGCTTCAATTCCCCGTGGGTCCGTATTAAGGTCAGCAAACCGGGCGCAGTTGCACATGCCAACCGGGTTGGGGTGATCATTGAGCGCGGTACTCGCCCGGCGTGACGTTCTGTCATAAAGATGCAACTTAAGACCGTTAATTTGGTCCGAACCTGAGAATAGTTTTAGCGGCAATGTATTGAACACTGCCGCTTTTTTATGTTTATAGCCGTAAATTTATAGGGTGATCGAAGCACATGGCGGACATGCATTCACTGTTTATTGCGTTTGTTCTTGGGGTTGTCGAAGGATTAACTGAATTTTTACCCGTATCTTCTACCGGACACATGATCATTGTGGGCGAGTGGCTGGGTTTTACCGGAGATAAGGCTAAAACCTTTGAGGTAATCATCCAGTTGGGGTCAATTCTGGCAGTGGTGGTGATGTTCTGGCGCCGTCTGTTTGGGTTGATCGGCATTCATTTTGGTGGCAAACCGGTTGAGCACGAAGGCAAAACGACGGGCCATTTGAAACTGGGCCATATTCTGCTGGCGATGATCCCTGCGGTGGTGCTGGGGCTGTTGCTCCATGATTTCATCAAATCGCTGTTCGCGCCGAAAAACGTGATGTATGCGCTGGTCGTCGGTGGTTTCCTGCTCCTGGCTGCAGAATGGCTGAAACCGAAGAAACCGAGTGCGGAAGGGCTGGATGACATCACTTATCGACAGGCATTTATGATTGGTTGCTTCCAATGCCTGGCACTGTGGCCGGGGTTCTCTCGCTCAGGTTCCACCATTGCCGGTGGTATGTTGGTCGGGGTGAACCGTTACGCGGCTGCGGAGTTCTCTTTCATTCTGGCGGTGCCGATGATGATTGGTGCCAGCGCGTTGGATTTGTACAAGAGCTTGCACTTCCTGACCATGGGCGATTTACCGATGTTCGCGGTCGGATTTGCCACCGCTTTCGTTGTGGCGCTGATTGCGATCAAGACCTTCCTGTCGTTGATCAAACGTATTTCGTTTGTGCCGTTCGCTATCTATCGCTTTATCGTTGCCGGAGTGGTTTACATGGTCTTCATGTAAGCGATTCACCAATAAAAAACCCCGCATTGCGGGGTTTTTTTATGCCTGCTCCTGTGGAGTATCCAGCGTTTGCTTCCAGTCTGCCAGTGCCTGCTGGCGTCGACGTTTGAGTTCGTCGCGGATGGCTAATCCTTGCAGTCCGCTAGCCACCACCTCTTTTACCGAGACGGCATTTGCCACCTGGAAAGCCCGGCGCAGATAGTCGCCCTGCGGATAAGGGTTATTTTCAAATCCGGTTCGGCCACGGGCATCTGCTTCACTGGTGAGGATCATCTGTTCCAGGCGCTGTGGTTTGCGCCAGACGTCGATCGCGTCAAACAGCTTCAACAACGTTTCTGGACGCAGCTTGTTTACGGTATGAATCAGATCGTGATATTCGGCGACCAATTTAGCCAGATCGCGCACTGGATTAGGAACCCGCAGCCGCTGGCACAGAGTGTCGACCAGCAAAACACCGGCTGGCCCGTGGCCATGGTGATGTGGCCAGAGTTCTTTTGGCGTTTGCCCCTTGCCGAGGTCATGGCACAGCGCCGAAAAACGAACGTCAACTTCAGTGCTAAGCTGGGCAGCGATAGCCAGCGTCATCAGCGTGTGAATGCCGGTGTCGATCTCCGGGTGCCATTTTTCGGGGGCCGGCACACCGAACAAAGCGTCGATCTCTGGGAACAGCACGCTCAGTGCCTCACAGTCTCGCAGCACCTGAAAGTACACCTGCGGACTTTGGCTTTGCAGCGCCTTCTCCGTTTCTTTCCATACCCGTTCGGCCGTCAACGCGACCAATTCGCCGCTGCGTGCCATTTGACGCATTAACGCAAGGGTGTCTGGGGCAATGGTAAAGCCCAGGTGAGCAAAACGGGCGGCAAAGCGCGCCACGCGCAGCACTCGCAAGGGATCCTCACCAAAAGCGTCAGACACATGACGCAGTACGCGTGCTTGTAGGTCGGCTACGCCGTGGAAAGGATCGATCAGTTCACCGTCGGCGCTTCGAGCGATGGCGTTGATGGTCAAATCGCGGCGTTGCAGATCTTCTTCCAGCGTGACGTCAGGTGCGGCGTAGCACGTAAACCCGGTGTAGCCCTGGCCGGACTTTCGTTCGGTACGGGCCAGCGCATATTCTTCATGAGTTTCCGGGTTGAGAAAAACTGGAAAGTCTTTACCGACCTGCTGATACCCCAGTGCTATCAGCTCTGACGGCGCGGCACCCACCACCACCCAGTCGCGATCAAACACCGGTAACTCAAGCAAGCTGTCGCGGACAGCGCCGCCGACCAGGTAAATCTTCACGGTTAACTCCTGAATTTTTCTTAAGGCTCTGTCTATCAGATTACATGAATTGGTGGCGGGATGTTGGCGCCAATAAAAAGGGCGCCCCGCAGGCGCCCGATTTCAAACTGAAGGAGACTGAAAATCAGTTCATCCAGCGGTTGTTGCTTTTACGACGTGGGATCAGGTGTGGCAACAACAAGCCAAGCAGCAAGCCTACGCCAGCGACACCGCCGCCGTACATGAACCACTGCAGGATAATGGTGCGCTGTTTGTCGTCAAGCTGCAGGTTAACCGCGTTAACCTTTTTCTGTGCGACGACCAGCTGGTTTTTCAGATCCTGGTTTTCCTGTTGCAGGCCGCTGATGGTGCTGTCGCTGCCCGCCACTTTTTGCTGCATTTCCGCAGTGCGTTGGTTCCAGCTGTTGTCGATGTTAGCCAACTTGTCGGTCAGGGTTTTTACCTGTTGCTCCAGCGCTGGGACTTGGGTACGCAGGCTTGGCGTTTGGCTAAGTTGATCCAGTGGGATCCAAGTCGTGCGGCCTTTGGCATCGCGGATCTGGCCATAATTAGTGCTGTCATTTACGCTCAACAGGGTCACTTCTTCACCGGCGTTCAAGGTACCGACAATACGGTACTGATTACCCGGGCCGCTGTGGACGTAAGTATTCAGTTCATCGGAGATATAGCGCTTATCTTCGGCATGTGCGCCCCAAGTGATGCTGAAGCTCAGCACGGCAAGGCAAATTAGGCGTAATTTCTGCATTAGTTCATCGTTTCTGTGTGAATTTATGGGAACGATAGTAGAGCGTTCAGTCTGACGACGCAACGCAAAAACCGGAATGAGAACTATCTTACTGTGGCAGATTCTGTGAGTTGCGCGGTGTTTTATAACGTAACAGGTTTTTTCTGCAGTTAGCAGGGTTAAGGCGCCGGGAATCGCGGTAAGATAAGGGTAACTGTGCGTCGCCGGGCAGAACGTGGCAGGTAAGGCTTGCCGCCGTGAAGGCTGACGCGAATGCGTAACTTATTGGTGTGAAAGACTTATGACCGTTGAAATAGAACTGAAATTTATTGCTACCCCGGATGCCGTTGCCGCGTTGCCACAGCAACTGGCGGTTTGGCCGAACCAACATTCCGCACCGCAAAAACTGACCAATATTTATTTCGAAACCGCGGATAATTTTCTGCGTGGTCATGACATGGGGCTGCGTATCCGCGGGTTTGATGACAGCTATGAAATGACCATCAAAACCGCCGGTAAAGTCGTCGCAGGCTTGCATCAGCGCCCGGAATACAATGTCGCGATTGCCACGCCAGAACTGGCACTGGCACAGTTTCCGGCAGATATCTGGCCACAGGGCTGTGATATCAACGCTCTGCAACAGGCGCTCCAACCGCTGTTCCGTACCGATTTTGTGCGTGAAAAGTGGGTGGTCACTTACGGTAAGAGCGAGATAGAAGTGGGGCTTGACCAGGGTGAAGTGAAGGCAGGTGAGCTGAGCGAAGCGCTGTGTGAGATCGAACTGGAGCTTAAAACCGGGAATACCGCAGATTTGCTGGCGCTGGCCAACGCATTGGCAGAACACGGCGGCCTGCGCCAGGGTAGCCTGAGTAAAGCGGCGCGCGGTTATCATTTGGCACAAGGCAATGCCCCGCGCGAGCGCCGCCCTTTGGCGGTATTGAAGCCTGCCGCCAAATCCAGCGTTGAACAAGGGATGATCGCCAGTTTTGAATGGGGTTTGAGCCATTGGCAGTACCACGAAGAACTGTGGTTGCGCGGCGATGCTCAGGCACGCCGTTCCGTTATGGAGGCGATTGCGCTGATCCGTCAGGCTCTGGTGATCTTCGGCGGCCTGGTTCCGCGCAAGGCCAGCGCCGATCTGCGCGCCCGATTGACGGCGCTGGAGCCGCTGCTGATCGATAAAACCACTCAGCCACAGGTGCTGTGCTACAGCGCAGAGTATCTACAATGTAAGTTGGCGCTCACATCTTGGTTGGTGACTGGCGCATGGCGCCCGTTCATTGACGCCAAGGCGCAGGCCAAACTTGACGGTTCTTTCAAACGTTTCAGTGACATTATGCTGGGGCGTAGCGCTGCGGAGCTGAAAGACGCTTTTACCCGTACGCTGAACGATGATGAATACGAAGAACAGTTGCCGCGTCTGACGCGTCAGATCTCGGCATTTATCCTGCTGTCAGGTGCTTACCCTGACGACGAAACCGGCCCCTATATCGACGGCTGGCGTGAGCTGCAGCTGGCGATAGCCGAGCGGCGCCAGGGCTGGTACGAAGGTAGCCGCAAGCAAGCCTTATTGCATGCGCCATTCTGGTTAAATGGCGCGCTCCGCTAATTAAGCTGGCCTGCGAGTCGCGGGCCGCAAAACGGATCATTCATTATGTTGCCACTCTCAGCAGCGTTACAGGCTCAGGCACAGAACATCGTGCAGCGTTTTCAGGAAACTCTGGGCGCGGGCTACGCGCTCAGCGATCAGGAACAACGGGTTTTAGCGTCGAGTGACTTTGTCTGTGACATGTTACTCAATCAGCCGGAATGGCTGGAGACGCTGCGCAAACAACCGCCGGTGGCGGGCGAGTGGCAGCATTACGCCGCCTGGCTGCAGGATGATTTGGAAGAGGTTCGCGACGAAGCGCAATTGATGCGCGTACTGCGCCTGTTCCGCCGCGAGACGCTGGTGAGGATCGCTTGGGCGCAGGCACAAGAGCTATGCAGCACGCAAGAGACGCTGTTGCAGCTGAGTGGGTTGGCGGAGACGCTGATTGTCAGCGCTCGCGATTGGTTGTACCAAACTTGCTGCCGTGAATGGGGAACGCCGTGCAACGCGCAGGGCGTGCCACAGCCGTTGCTGATCCTCGGTATGGGGAAGTTGGGCGGCGGCGAGCTGAATTTTTCCTCCGATATCGATCTGATCTTTGCTTACCCGGAAAACGGCCAAACTCAGGGCGGACGGCGTGAACTGGATAATGCCCAGTTCTTCACCCGTCTGGGGCAGCGGCTGATCAAAGCGCTGGATCAACAAACTATCGACGGCTTTGTTTATCGCGTGGACATGCGGCTGCGGCCATTCGGCGACAGCGGCCCGTTGGTCATGAGCTTTGCCGCGCTGGAGGACTATTACCAGGAGCAAGGGCGCGACTGGGAACGTTATGCGATGGTGAAGGCGCGGCTGATGGGCGGTTCAGAAGATGCTTACAGCGAGGAGTTACGCAAAACCCTGCGGCCGTTTGTCTTCCGTCGCTATATCGACTTCAGCGTGATCCAGTCACTGCGCAATATGAAAGGCATGATTGCGCGTGAGGTGCGGCGGCGTGGGCTGAAAGACAATATCAAGCTGGGCGCCGGCGGCATTCGCGAAATTGAATTTATCACTCAGGTGTTCCAACTGATCCGTGGTGGGCGTGAGCCTGCATTGCAGGGGCGCTCGCTGCTGCCGACGTTACAGGCCGTGGGGGAATTGGGATTACTGGAACCCCAACAGGTACAGGCAATGAGCGCCAGTTACCTGTTCCTGCGTCGTTTGGAAAACTTGCTGCAGGCGATTGCCGATCAACAGACACAAACACTGCCGCAAGATGAACTCGATCAGGCGCGTTTGGCTTGGGGGATGGGGTTCGGCGACTGGTCTGCACTGCTGGCTACGCTCGACGGGCATATGCAAGCGGTAAGGGCCGTATTTAACGACTTGATTGGCGATGATAGCCCGGATGTTGGTGAAGATCCGGATTATCAGAACTACCACAGCTTGTGGCAGGATGCCTTGGAAGAAAACGAATTGGCGCCGTTGACGCCGCACCTGGACGAAGATGCGCGCAAGCAAATGTTGCGCACCATTGCTGAATTCCGTCATGACGTCGACAAACGCACCATTGGGCCACGTGGTCGGGACGTGCTTGACCAACTGATGCCGCGATTACTGGCGGAAGTGTGCCCGCGTCAGGATGCGCCGACGGCCTTGCTGCGTTTGACTCAGTTATTACTGAGTATCGTGACCCGCACCACCTACCTTGAACTGCTGGTGGAATACCATGCGGCACTTAGCCATTTGATTCGGTTGTGCGCGGCTTCGCCGATGGTTGCCAACCAACTGTCGCGCTATCCGTTGCTGTTGGATGAACTACTGGACCCGGCGACGCTGTACCAGCCGGTGGCCCCAGATGCCTATCGTAGCGAACTACGCCAATACCTATTACGGGTACCCGAAGACGACGAAGAGCAGAGACTGGAGGCGTTACGCCAGTTCAAGCAGGCCCAACAATTGCGCATTGCCGCAGGAGATATCTCGGGCGCGTTGCCGGTAATGAAAGTGAGCGATCACCTCACTTATCTGGCTGAAGCCATCATCGATACGGTGGTGCAGCAGGCGTGGAATGACATGGTTGCACGTTATGGCCAGCCGACGCATTTGCAAGAGCGCGAAGGGCGCGGTTTTGCGGTAATTGGCTACGGCAAGCTGGGCGGGTGGGAGCTGGGTTACAGTTCTGATCTTGATTTGGTATTTATCCTGGATTGCCCACCGGAAGTGATGACCGACGGGGAGCGTAGCATCGATGGTCGCCAATTCTATCTGCGTCTGGCACAACGTGTGATGCACCTGTTCAGTACCCGTACCTCGTCGGGCATATTGTATGAAGTTGATGCCCGCCTGCGGCCATCGGGTGCGGCGGGCATGTTGGTCAGTACCGTCGAGGCGTTTGCGGATTATCAGCAAAACGAAGCCTGGACCTGGGAACACCAGGCGCTGGTGCGGGCGCGCATTGTGCATGGCGATCCGGCGTTGCATCAGCAGTTTGACATTATCCGTCGTGAGATCCTGTGCAAACCGCGTGATGCGGAAACGCTACGGCGTGAGGTCCGCGAGATGCGGGAGAAAATGCGCAATCATCTTGGCAGCAAGCAACGCGATCTCTTTGATATCAAAGCGGATGAAGGCGGGATCACCGATATCGAATTTATTGCCCAGTATCTGGTCTTAGGCTATGCGGGGGCCGAACCGCGCCTGACGCGCTGGTCTGATAACGTGCGTATTTTCGAACTGATGGCGAATTACGACATCATGCCGGAAGAGGAAGCGCGTGCGCTGACTCAGGCGTATGTCACCATGCGCGATGAGATCCACCACCTGGCGTTGCAAGAGCATTCCAGCAAGGTCAGTAATGGGCAATTCGTTGCCGAACGTGAGCAAGTCCGCGCCAGTTGGGCGAAGTGGCTGGGCTGAGCAGGCCAGTTGCGCAATACGTTTTGCCGCTATTACAAACGTCTGTGGTAATATCTGCGCCACTAAAATTTTGTACTTTTTTGGAGTTATCGGATGAAAGTTACACTGCCTGATTTTCGCCGCGCCGGGGTATTGGTGGTGGGTGACGTCATGTTGGATCGCTATTGGTATGGGCCGACCAGCCGCATTTCACCGGAAGCGCCGGTGCCGGTGGTCAAGGTTGAAACCATTGAAGAGCGTCCTGGCGGTGCGGCTAACGTGGCGATGAACATTGCTTCGCTGGGTGCTAACTCACGCTTGGTAGGCCTGACGGGTATTGACGATGCGGCGCGTGCGCTGAGCGCCAAATTGAACGAAGTGAACGTGCGCTGTGATTTTGTCTCGGTGCCGACGCACCCGACCATCACCAAGCTGCGCGTGCTATCGCGTAATCAGCAATTAATTCGTCTCGATTTCGAAGAAGGCTTTTCTAACGTCGATCCGCAGCCACTGTTGGAACGTATTCAGCAGGCATTGCCGCAGATTGGCGCGTTGGTACTGTCAGATTACGCCAAAGGTGCGCTGAGCCAGGTGCAGAGCATGATCCAACTGGCTCGTGCTGCCAAAGTCCCTGTGCTGATCGATCCTAAAGGATCTGATTTCGAACGTTATCGCGGCGCGACGCTGCTGACGCCAAACCTGTCCGAATTCGAAGCGGTGGTAGGCCACTGTAAAGACGACGCTGAACTGGTTGAACGCGGCATGAAGCTGGTCACAGATTTTGAGCTTTCTGCCCTGTTGGTGACCCGTTCCGAACACGGTATGACGCTGTTGCAGCCGGGTATTGCACCGCTGCATTTGCCAACGTTGGCGCAGGAAGTGTTCGACGTTACCGGTGCCGGCGATACGGTTATCGGCGTACTGGCGGCGGCACTGGCTGCCGGCAACACACTGGAAGAGTCCTGTTTCCTGGCCAATGCCGCTGCCGGTGTGGTAGTGGGCAAGCTGGGTACGTCTACCGTTTCACCGATAGAATTGGAAAACGCGGTACGCGGCCGTGCTGAAACCGGCTTTGGCGTGATGACCGAAGCCCAGTTGAAAACCGCTGTGGCGCAAGCTCGTCAGCGCGGAGAGAAAGTTGTGATGACCAACGGCATCTTCGACATTCTGCATGCCGGTCATGTCTCTTATTTGGCGAATGCCCGCAAACTGGGCGATCGCCTGATCGTAGCGGTAAACAGTGATGCTTCTACCAAACGATTGAAGGGCGAAACCCGCCCGGTTAACGCCTTGGAAAACCGCATGATTGTACTGGGTGCACTCGAAGCTGTGGACTGGGTGGTGCCTTTCGAAGAAGACACGCCACAACGCCTGATCGCCGATATCCTGCCAGATCTGCTGGTGAAGGGCGGTGACTACAAGCCTGAAGATATCGCCGGTAGCACTGAGGTGTGGGCCAATGGCGGCGACGTCAAAGTGCTGAACTTTGAAGACGGCCTGTCGACCACCAACATCATCAAGGCAATCAAAGACGGACGTGGCTAATTTCGCCTAAATAATTCGAGTGGTATCAAGGTGGCACCGGCTGATTCGCTACGAGGTTGAGCGAGTTACTGGCCATGTGTGCGGATGCCACTTGAAGTATGACGGATAAACGGCGGTGAGCAGTGAGTGGACTGAAGCAAGAGCTGAGTTTAGCGCAGGGCGTTGGGCTATTGTCCACTTCACTGCTGGGTACCGGCGTATTTGCCGTTCCGGCGTTGGCGGCTCAGGTGGCGCAGGGCGATAGCCTGTGGGCCTGGCCGGTGCTGATTGCCTTGGTTTTCCCTATTGCTATTACCTTTGCGGCTCTGGGGCGTCATTTCCCCAGTGCCGGGGGGGCTGCGCACTTCGTCGGCCTGGCCTTTGGTCCGCGCATGGCGAAAGTGGCCGGCTGGCTGTTTTTGTCGGTAATCCCCGTAGGATTGCCAGCGGCATTGCAGATTGCCGCCGGTTTTTGGCAGGCCACTTTCGGCTGGAGCGCCAACGGCCTGCTGTTGGTGCAAATTGCCACGCTGGTTGTTATCTGGTTGCTGGGCATGCGCAGTGCCGGTTCCAGCGCCAATATTCAAACGTTGATCGCTATTTTGGTGGTGGCGCTGGTCGCCGCTATTTGGTGGCGAGGCGATATCTCGCTGACGCATATTCCCTGGCCGACGTTCAACGAAATTTCTCCCCCTAATCTGTTCCATGCACTGGCAGTGATGTTCTGGTGTTTTGTTGGTTTGGAAGCGTTTGCGCATTTGGCGACAGAATTCCGTAACCCGGAGCGCGATTTCCCGCGTGCGCTGCTGTTTGGCATGTTGGTCGCCGGGGCGGTGTACTGGGGATGTACCGTGGCGGTATTGCATTTTCACGCCTACGGTGAGCATCAGGCGGCGGCTGCGTCGTTGCCAGGTATTGTGGTGCAACTGTTTGGCCAGCATGCGCTGTGGGTGGCCTGTATCATTGGTTATCTGGCCTGTTTTGCCAGCGTGAATATCTATACACAAAGCTTCGCCCGGCTGGTGTGGTCGCAGGCGCAAGATCGTCCCTCCAGTGCGCTGGCCAAACTGTCCGCCGGGCAGGCACCGATCAACGCACTCAGCGCAGTGGTCGGCAGCTGCCTGTTATTCACCTTGCTGATTTATACATTGAATCTGCCGCTGGATACGTTGCTGGTGTACGCCAATGGGATCTTCGTGTTCATTTATTTGCTGTGCATGCTGGCGGGCTGTCGGATTCTGCATGGACGTTCGCGCTTAATGGCGGCGACGGGGCTGGTGTTGTGTGTGCTGTTGATGGTGATCATCGGTTGGAAAAGCCTGTATGCGCTGGGGATGTTTGCGCTGATTGGGCTGGTATTGCAATTGACGTCGAAGGCAGCGTTGAAACAGCAATAAGGGCGCGGTACTGCGCCCTTATCAATAACTTACTCTGCGTCAGGCTGCGGTGCTACCGGTGCGGCGTTCAGCTTGCTTTCCAGCTCGCTCATACGCTGTTCCAGCAACGCCAGTTTTTCACGGGTGCGCAGCAGCACCTGGGTTTGCACGTCGAACTCTTCGCGGTTGACCAAATCCAGACGGGTGAGCTGTGACTGCAACACCTGACGGATTTTCTTCTCAACATCTTCCCCGAATTCACGCACGCCTTTAGGCATGGACTCATGTACCTGGCGTGCGATCTGTTCAATTTTTTTCGGGTCAATCATGGCGTATCCCTTTCAGAGTTTAATAGCTTTCCCTTAGTGTAATGCGAGTTGCCCGCCGGATAAACCATTAACCGCATTCCCTGACGCTGGCCGAATTGTGCTTTTGCCAATTGCCCTGATTAATCATTAGCGTTATAGTCGAGAGGCTTATTCTCAGGGCGGGGTGCAAGTCCCCACCGGCGGTAAATCACCTGTTACGGTGAAAGCCCGCGAGCGCTCAGCCAATCTCTTGCAGTTTGGTTAGAGGTCAGCAGATCCGGTGTAATTCCGGGGCCGACGGTTATAGTCCGGATGGGAGAGAGTAACGGTATCTGTCGGGTTTGCGCCCGCTTGCGTTATTTTTTTAGCTATTGCTAGCTACTCCTCAAGTTCGCCCTGGTTCTGGTAATCCATAATTTTTTAATGAGGTTTTTTACCATGAATCAGACCCTACTTTCAGATTTCGGCACGCCGGTAGAACGCGTAGAACGCGCTCTTGAAGCATTGCGCAACGGGCGCGGTGTGATGGTGCTCGATGATGAAAATCGTGAAAACGAAGGTGATATGATCTTCGCCGCAGAAACCATGACCGTTGAGCAGATGGCACTGACCATTCGTCACGGCAGCGGCATTGTGTGCCTGTGTCTCACTGAAGACCGCCGTCAGCAGCTTGAGCTGCCGATGATGGTGACTAACAACTCCAGTCAGTTCCAGACGGCTTTCACCGTGACTATCGAAGCGGCGCAGGGCGTGACTACCGGTGTTTCTGCTTCCGACCGCCTGACCACGATCCGCGCGGCTATCGCTGATAACGCCAAGCCGAGCGATCTGAATCGCCCTGGCCACGTGTTCCCGCTGCGTGCGCAGCCGGGTGGCGTGCTGAGCCGTCGTGGCCATACCGAAGCGACGATTGATCTGGTGGCAATGGCGGGTTTCAAACCTGCCGGTGTGTTGTGTGAACTGACTAACGATGACGGCAGCATGGCGCATGCACCGGAAGTTATCCTGTTTGCCAAACAGCATGGCATGACTGTGCTGACTATCGAAGATCTGGTGGCTTATCGCCAGTCTCACGAACAGAAAGCCAGCTGATATCAGACTGATATTCTGAATATGAAAAAGCCGCGTAATGCGGCTTTTTTGTGCCTGAAAATAATGAACTGATGCTGACGCTAACGTCGGTAGAAAAACCTGGGAAGTTGCGCAGGCTGATACTGCGGGTTGCTTCTATGGCTTTAATCATTCAAATTTATTGAAAATCATCATCACGGTTATCCGGCTGTGCCGCAGTGACAAACGGCGTAGTCTAGTCCTCAGAATATATTGTGACTAACCAAGGATCCTGTATGAACACCTCTCGTATGCCTGCACTTTTCCTCGGTCACGGTAGCCCGATGAACGCACTGGAAGAAAACCGCTATACCCAGGCATGGCGGCGGCTGGGTCAAACGTTGCCGCGTCCAAAAGCTATCGTCGCTGTTTCTGCCCACTGGTACACCCGTGGCACCGCGGTGACGGCGATGGAAAAGCCGAAAACTATCCATGATTTTGGTGGGTTCCCACAGGCGTTGTTTGATACGCAGTATCCGGCACCGGGTTCACCTGAATTGGCGGCGCAAATCCAGCAACTGCTGGCGCCAGTCAACGTCACCGCAGACGTCAGCGAGTGGGGGTTGGATCATGGTACCTGGGGTGTGCTGATCAAGATGTATCCTGAAGCGGATATCCCGATTGTACAGCTCAGCATCGATGGTACCCAACCGGCAGAATATCATTATGAGCTAGGCCGCAAGCTGGCAGCATTACGTGATCAAGGGGTGATGATCGTCGCCAGCGGCAATGTGGTGCATAACCTGCGGATGGTCAAATGGCAGGGCGAAGCGAGTCCGTATCCGTGGGCAACATCGTTTGATAAATTCGTGCGGGATAACCTGACTTATCAGGGGAATAACCATCCGCTGGTGAATTTTATGCAGCACGAAGGGGCGGCGCTGTCGAACCCAACGCCGGAACACTATCTGCCGCTGTTGTATGTGCTCGGTGGATGGGACGGTAAGGAAGAAATCACCATACCGGTAGATGGCATCGAGATGAGCTCTTTGAGCATGCTGTCGGTACAGGTCGGCTGATTTGCCCCGCCAGCTTAGGCTGGCGTGGCTTTATCGGCAAAACCGCAAGATTCCCGGATCACCAATGACGGTGGCAGAATGATGCGTTTTGGCGGCTCATCATTGCCTTGAATGCGGCTGTACAGCAACTCACCAGCCTTACGGCCAATCTCGCGTGAGGCCACCGATACGGTGGTCAAACCCGGCTGCACCAACGACGCTTCGGTAATATCATCAAACCCAATCAGCGCAAAGTCTTTGCCGATTTGACGGTTGAACTTGCGTAATGTCTGCATCACACCCAACGCAACAATGTCCTGATAGCACAGCGCTGCGGTGATTTCAGGGTGGGCCATCAATAACTGTTCTGCAGCTTTGGCGCCTGAGCTTTGGCTGGCTTCACTGTCTACGATCCATTCCCCTTTTACCCCAATACCCTGTTCAACCAACTTACTGGTGTAGCCGCCGAGCCGCTGTGCGCGGGTGGTGGAATTGATGGAGCCGCCAATAAACGCGATATGACGGTGCCCCAAATCCAACAGGTGCTGAGTCGCCAATTGGGTACCCAGGAAATTATCAGTGCCGACAAAGTCAAAGTGCGCATCGGCCACCGGGCGGACCACCATGATGGCCGGTATCTTGCGACGTTTCAGTGTTTCAAAAAACAGGGTAGGCGTTTGCCGGGCGGCACACAGCACCATACCGCTGGCACTGTTCTGTAGCAGCGAGTCGACAAACTTTTGCTGTCGGTCAGCCGACTCTTCGCTGTTAGCGAGAAAGAGCATCAACTGATGACGTTCCATCTCCTGGCTCAACCCTGCGGTCATCTCGGCATAAAACGGATTGGTGATATCGTGCAGCAGCAGGCCGACCTGGTTACTGCTGCGGTTGCGCAGGTTGGCGGCGGTCTGATTATAAACGTAGCCCAGTTCGTCAATGGCGCTCAGGACGCGTTTACGGGTTTCATCCGAAATGCGTCCACGGTTGCGCAATACCATCGATACCGTGGCGGTGGAAACTTTTGCATGTGCGGCGACGTCCGCCAAGGTGACTGTGCTCATTTTATGTCCTGTGGGTACTGCCTATCGAACTAAGGTATAACGATTAATCTTAATTTGTAAAATAGCGCAAATAATTCGTGATGGCCGTCACGGGATTTCGGTTTTTTACGCGTTTATTATCGGTTATATGAGGTTAATCTCGTTAATCAGCCTGTTTGAAATGAGGTTAATCGATTAATCTTTTGCCATGTATTCAGTTCATAGGCAGAACAATATGGCAGAGCAACAGTATCAGGCTACAAGCTACGACAAGTTCCCGGAAGTGGCCGTCCAAGGGTATGACGACGCCGCCTGGCAAGGTTGGCAGGCGGTGACTGAGGCTGTCAGTCGCAAAGTTACCGCTCTTGGGTTGCGCAAAACGCTGTTGATCGTGGATTGCTACCATGGGGTCAATCTGGCAGAGCTCACAGAGCATTTCATCAATCCTCTGCAACCGGCCTGCAGTATCAACGCCGAGTCGGCCAAATACGATGAACCGCATATTCACGCGATGATAGAGCGTAATTTAACGGATGATCGTGTTTTTGGCGTGCTGTCGTGCCATGAAATGCCCGAATTTTTTGATACTGCGCGTGTACAGCGGTTACGTGACCAGATCGAACGTGTCGATAATGGGCTGGTCGTGGTCTACGGGCCGGGCGCCGCGTTGATCGCCGAAGGGGACGTGCTGGTGTATGCCGATATGGCCCGTTGGGAAATCCAGCAGCGTTTCCGCCGTGGCGAGCTGGGTAACTGGGGCGCGGGCAATGTGGATGAAGATGTGTTACGCCGCTACAAGCGGGCATTCTTTGTGGAATGGCGGGTCTTCGATCGCCATAAAACTCCGTTGCTTCAGCATGCGGATTTTGTACTGGACACGAACCAGGCCGGTAAACCAACGTTAGTATCCGGTACGGCATTCCATGCCGGATTACAGCAGGCGGCTCAACGCCCATTCCGCGTAGTGCCGTTTTTTGACCCCGGTATTTGGGGCGGCCAGTGGATGAAACACCAGTTTGATCTCGACCCGACGGCAGCCAACTACGCGTGGTGTTTTGACTGCGTGCCCGAGGAAAACAGCCTGCTAATGCGTTTTGGTGACGTTCGGGTCGAGATCCCCTCACAGGATTTGGTACTGCTGTATCCGCAGTCTTTACTCGGTGAGCAGGTCCATGCCCGCTTTGGTGCCGAATTCCCCATTCGTTTTGACCTGCTGGACACGGTCGGTGGGCAGAATCTTAGCTTCCAGGTTCACCCATTGACGGAATACATCCAACAGCACTTTGGTATGCATTATACCCAGGATGAAAGCTATTACATTCTTGCCGCTGAGCCGGGGTCTGACGTGTACCTGGGTATAAAAAATGGCACAGACCCGCAAGCGATGATGGCCGATCTTGCCGCGGCCCAACGAGGCGAAAAGGCGTTTGATGATCGGCGTTTTGTTAACCGGTTTCCGGCGCGTAAACACGACCACTTCTTAATCCCTGCGGGGACGGTGCATTGCTCAGGCGCAGGCTCCATGGTGTTGGAGATCAGCGCTACGCCATACATTTTCACTTTCAAATTGTGGGATTGGGGCCGCCTGGGATTAGATGGTCAACCACGCCCCGTGCATCTACGGCACGGCGAGCAAGTGATTAACTGGCAATGTGATACCGACTGGGCAACGAAGCATCTGGTGAACCGCATTGAACCCGTTGCCGAGGGGGAAGGCTGGCAAGAGGAACGGACGGGTCTGCATGAGCGCGAATTTATCGAAACGCGACGCCACTGGTTTAGTGAGCCGGTGCTGCACCATACAGAGGGCCGGGTCAATGTGCTGAACTTGGTCGAAGGCGAAGAGGCGGTGATCGAAAGCCCCGACGGGCATTTTGCTCCCTTTGTGGTGCATTACGCGGAAACCTTTATCGTACCGGCCGCCGTAGGCGCGTATCGCATTCGCCCTCATGGCCGTAGCTTGGGTAAAACCCTTGGCACGATTAAAGCTTGGGTAAGGGGATAAGTATCATGTTGAAAGTGATTGTGATTTCTCATGGCCCAATGGCTGAAGCGCTGATAAGCAGCGCACGTATGGTTTATGGCGAACTGCCTGGAACCAGCCATGTCGGCCTGAGTGAAAACGCCGGTATTGAGGCTTTTAAACACGATTTTGCTGTCGAACTGCGCCGGGTGAGCACCGGCGCGGAGGGTGTATTGGTGCTGTGCGACATGCTGTGTGGCACGCCCTACAACGTGGCCTGCCGCCACGCTTTTGACCCCGAGACGCCGGTGCCAATGGCCGTGGTAACGGGGGTGAATTTCCCAATGTTGTTGATGAGCGCCGAATTGCTGGAGGGGAAGGATGTTCAACAGGCGGCACAGGAGCTGGTGGCGCAGGGGGGAGAGGCAATAGCCCTTGCCCGTCCGGTACCAACGGCGCAATTGGACGATTTCTGAGGAAAGAATATGGCCATTTCATTTGTACGTATCGACGACCGGGTCATCCACGGTCAGCTGGTAACCCGCTGGGCAAAGGAATTGCCCTGTGACGGCATCGTGGCGATCGATGATGAGGTGGCGGCCGATCCGCTACTGTCATCGGTGATGAAAGGGGCGGTACAGGACACCAAGGTGTGGTTATTTACCGTACAGCAGGCAATAGAAAAATTGCCGAAAGTGATCGCCAGTGACAAGCAATATTTTGTGATTGGCAAATCTCCGGTCACGCTGCGTAGGTTGATGGAAGCAGGGATAGATCTCAGTAACCGGAACAAGAAGATTAACGTTGGACCTATGTCTGCCCGTAAGGAAACGGTGACGATTGGCCCGAATCAATCAGTGAGTGCCACAGAGGCCGCTGCTTTTGATTTCCTGACCAAACACGGGCATGCCATTGAATTCCGTTTGGTCCCTGACGCCAGTCATTTCAGTTGGTTGGACGCAAAAAAGAAACTCAAATAAGCCTAAACGGCAGGAGTTAACTATGTGGTTTGAAGCGACGCTTATCGGGATTCTGTGTTATCTCGGCGCGCTGAGCAGCCCTTGGCTGCTGGGGCTGACCGGAGGCTGGTATATTCTCAGCCGCCCGTTAGTTTCCGGCATGCTGGTGGGGGCTATTCTCGGCGATGTACAGACCGGCATTATCATCGGTGTTGCGGTACAGGCGGTGTATATCGCCATGGTAACGCCGGGTGGATCGATGCCGGCCGATCTCAACTTTGTGGCGTTCCCGGCGATCGCGCTGGGTATCCTCTCCGGTAAAGGGACGGAGGTGGCGGTTGCGCTGGCGGCGACGATTGGCATCATGGGGACCGTGCTGTTCAATGCCATGATGGTACTCAATTCTTACTGGAATCACCGTGCAGATCTGGCCGTAGAACGCGGAGATGAGCCAGGGATTTACCTCAATAGCGCTATCTGGCCGCAGGTTACCAACTTCCTGCTGCGTTTTGTGCCGACGTTTATCGCCGTCTTTTTTGGGGCGCGTTATATCAACGCCTTTATGGACAGCTTGCCGGCGTTGGTGCTGACCACCATGAACGTGGTGGGGGGTATTCTGCCCGCAGTCGGCATCGCCATTCTTCTCAAACAGATCATTAAAAGCTACAGCATGCTGATTTACTTCCTGGTGGGGTTCATCTGCATTGTTTTCCTCAAGCTGAATATGGTGGCGCTGGTCATCGTCGGCGCGCTGCTGGCAC
This sequence comes from Serratia sp. NPDC087055, assembly GCF_044900985.1. NCBI lineage: Bacteria > Pseudomonadati > Pseudomonadota > Gammaproteobacteria > Enterobacterales > Yersiniaceae > Serratia > Serratia sp. NPDC087055. Next base: position 197,856 of record NZ_JBJDOG010000003.1, on the reverse strand, counting down.
TTATTCACTACAACTATAAGCCAGAGCCACAGGTGGCTGCCGCTCAGGCCGCGCCTCAGGCTGATGATGAGGATGAATTCTGATGGATACGCCAACACCAAAACTGAATAAGCAGGATCTGCGCCGTTGCTGGCGCAGTTGGATGATGTACAACCTGTCATCGATGAGCTTTGAACGCCTGGAGTCTTACGGTTTTTGTCTGAGCATGATGCCCGCGTTGAAAAAGCTCTATCAGGACAAGCAACAGCGCATTGAGGCCATTCGCCGCCATACCTCGTTTTACAATACCGAGCCGCAGCTGGGCGCGATTGTTAACGGCATGGTGATTGGATTGGAAGAGAAACGCGCCAACGGCGAGCCGATCGACGGGGAAACCATCAACACGCTCAAAGTGGGGCTGATGGGGCCGGTGGCCGGTATTGGCGACTCGATGGTGCCGGGCATGCTGATCCCGATTTTATTGAGTATCGGCATGGCGCTGGCGGCCGGTGGCAGTGTGATTGGCCCGCTGTTTTACATCATCGCGTTTAGTTTGATCGTCATTCCAGGCTCCTACTGGCTGTTTATGAAAGGCTACCATATGGGCTCCGGCTCGGTGGAGATGTTGGTCAGTAGCAAGTCCTCGCGGCTGCGCGAAGCCCTTTCCCTGCTGGGCGTGTTTGTCATGGGCGGCGTCGCGGCGAGTTATGTCAAACTGGGGACGGGTTTGGAGTTTGTTACCAAAGATGGGGTGAATATTCACCTGCAGCAAATGCTGGACGGCATTTTCCCTAACCTGATGCCGCTGATGGTGGTGCTGGTGACCTGGTATCTGATGGCGAAGCGAGGGCTTTCTCCGGTGAAAGCGATGCTTGGGTTATTAGTGTTGGCAGCGGCCGGTGTAGCCTGCGGTTTGTTCTCGTAAGCTATAGCAATAATGAGTGACGCGTAGGGGGCGAATAAATTCGCCCCTTTCTCTTTCACGGCTCAAATCGTTGCCATTTTTCCGCTACGTTGCCCGGTTTGGAAATGAACTGGAAACGCGCTGGATCGACTTCAAACTGTAGGTACAAAGGGTCGTCGCTCAGACCGAATTCGTGATATTGGCGTGGCCCGATGGCATGTAGCCTGCCGGATTGATAGCGCGGGTTTTGCTGCCAGATAATATTATTGCCCTGCAATAACGGATACCACGCCAGCCCTTTGTATGCGCGTACCGCATCATATTCAAAGCCATATTCACGATCGCACCAGGCAGCGAAGGTCAGTGGTTGACTGGGGTCGGCTGAAATTGTGGCGTGCGCCCATCCCGGTGGTACCAGCACTTTCTCGCCAGGGCCGGCATGGACGGCAAAACAGCGGCCGGGATCATGCTCCACGCGTTCTTGCATATAAATGATCGCCTTCCCTTGCCAGATCTCATACAGCTCCGGCGGCGACCAGCCGCTGTGGGCGCTGATGCGGTGTATATGCCCCTGGCTGCGTACCGGCTCCTGACCCAATTGGCCTTTGGCATAGGTGACAATGCCGAACAACAACATGCGTTTCTTCAATTCAGCCAAATGCCGCTGTTTGGCGACGTCCATGGCGATGGCATAGACCTGTTCTGGTCCGCTGCAGTCCGGATCACGTAACGAACGGCGGATGTGTTCCAACGTCCGAATCTCTGGCAATGGCCCAATCACTTCATCCCCGTAGCCAAACCCCATCGGGTTGTCGTTTATGTGTACATCAAGACCAAATCGCAGCATCGACTCACTCATATTGCGCCTCCGCTTGCCAACCTTCGGCGTTGGCAAAGACCCGCAGCTTGAAGCCCTGGGGTTGCAACGCATCGTAGTTATGACCGGCAACCGTTGGCCAGACGGCCAGCGCAGAGAGTACATCATTACCGGTATTGATCAGTCGGTGAGCGGTAAAGGAAGGGATATGGTGAACGCTGCCGGGGAAAACCTGTTCCAGCACGCAATCACCGTCCCGGTGTTGCAGCAACAACAAGCCCTGACCGCGCAGGCCAAAATAAAATTCAGCCTGTTCAGGGCGCTGATGGAAATGCCCGCGGGTCATAAAGAATTCGTTACCCACCCGGCCCGGTTGTAGGTGAGTGGTACCAACAAACAGTTCGCCTTCTTGCTGGACGGAGGGCAGCATTTCTACCTGATAGACGGCAAGCTCCGCAGGCATTGCGCCCCATGCGACGGGATCGGCGAAGATCCCCGCCAAACTGCCCAAGGTTGTGGATTTACGCTGAATATCAGGCGCGGTAAAGCATCCGTTCGCCAGGTTGACCTGCGGTGGAATAATGGACGTCAGTTTCATATCTGGTTGCTCCGCCCGAGGAGAACAGACATATCGAGTATAAAAGGTTAATCGATTAATCACCAGAAGGAAGACATAAAAAAAGCGCGACATTGTCGCGCCTTTTACTCACGAATGTGAGCGTTAACCGAGAATAATATGCGGGTAGAAACGCGACAGATCCTGGGTGATCAGTTCGCGGTCTTCACGCAGACCGATACCGCAGGGTTGATCGTCAACCAGCCAACTGCCGATCAGCGTATAGCTGCCTTCGAACTGGGGCAGTGGGTGGAACTGCTGCACGATCATGCCTTCTTCACCGTAAGGGCCGTCAACGCGTGCCACTTCCTGACCGTTTTGCACGATCTGGATATTAGCGCCTTCGCGTGAGAACAGTGGCTTGGTCACGTAGTGATCGAGCTGTGGGTGCTCATCTTGTGCAAAGTATGCTGGCAGCAGGTTTGGGTGATCCGGGAACATTTCCCACAGCATTGGCAACAGTGCCTTGTTGGAGATAATGCTTTTCCACGCCGGCTCCAGCCAGCGCACGCCAGCATCTTCCAGCTTGGTGGAAAAGATCTCGCGCAGCATGAATTCCCACGGGTAAAGTTTGAACAGGTTACCGATGACCTGGTCTTGCAGGTCGGTAAACTGGCCTTTTTCACCCAGACCAATGTCTTCCATAAACAGGAATTCGGTCGGGACTCCCGCTTCCAGCGCACAATCTTGCAGGTATTGCACGGTACCGCGGTCTTCCTCGCTGTCCTGACAACAGGCCAGATGCAGCAGGCCAAAACCGTGGTGTGCTTTCAGATCGGCGAAACGTTCGATCAGTTTTTCCTGCAGGCTGTTGTATTGATCGGACTCCGGGCTGAGATTGCCGGCGTTGATCTGATCTTCGAGCCACAGCCATTGGAAAAAGGCCGCCTCGTACAGCGAGGTAGGCGTATCGGCGTTGTTTTCCAGCAGCTTGGGTGGGTTAACACCGTCGTAGGCCAGATCAAGACGCGAATACAGTGAAGGCTGGTTAGTACGCCATGAGCTGCGCACGAAATCCCAGGTGTGTTTCGGGATGCAGAACTTGGCCATCAGCGCATCGCTGCCGATCACTTTTTCTACGACCTGCAGACACATCTGGTGCAATTCAGCAGTGGCGCTTTCAATCTCTTCAATCTGCGCCAGCGTAAATTGATAATAGGCATCCTCACACCAGTACGGTTCGCCGTACATGGTGTGGAAGCGGAAGCCGAATTCGGTGGCTTTTTCGCGCCAGTCCGGACGCTCGGTAATCGCAACGCGTTTCATGTATTAGCCGCCCATACTGCGAGAGCTGGAGTTGGAGGTTGCGCTGCTGCGTTGCATGCTGCTTTGCTTGGCTACGGACTCACCAAAGCCACCGCGGGTGACGGTGTTGGTCACTGCTGGTTTTGGCGCCATTGCGGTTTTTGGTACCGTCATGGTGCGGCCGCCGGCGGTGGCTGGGCCGTAACTCTTACCGGTCGCGTCAACGAACTTACCGTTGGCCGGGCTGGCGGCGTTTTTAGACGTGAACAGCGGCTGCTGAGCAAAGCCGGAACCGCCCATCATACGGCCCATCATGTAACCTGCCATCAGTGGCATCCAGAAGCTGCCGCTGCTCTGTGATTCAGCGGCCATGCCGGCCTGTGCCGGAGCCGGTGCCTGAGTACACTGAGCTTCACCGAACTCAGCGACGCAGTCTTCACGGGTGGCGTATTTTGGCGCGGTTTTTGCGGCTTCTTTCAGGGCGTTGTTATAGGCGGTGGTGCACTGCTCGCTCATGGAAGGGTTGGTGCGCGAACAGTCGTCGGCATTCTGATACATCGAGACCGTTTCATCGCTTTTCTCGCAGCCGGCCAGCATAAAGACTGCGCTGATCGCCAAGGCTACGGGCGCAACACGGTAGTTGCGCCAGGATTTGCGGAACGTCTCTTGGTTGATGTTTTTTGTCCGTTTCATCGTTATTAATCCCATCAGTCGGGCTGTTTTCGCCCTTTCCCAGTAGTGGCCGTAAGAATAGGGGAAAGATGGTCAAAATTAAAGCTGAAACGCCCATAGAATCCACTCTTTACGCAGCTATACGTTAGGCTGTGCGCCAGTTCGCTTTACTGGCTAAAAAAGCTGCGTAAGAGTTCCATTATGAAACGTCATGGGCAAAGCGACGTTCCACTTTGGAACGAAAAAGACGAGAGATCGCAAAGCGGCGGGCAGGCTCTATAGTCAGTCCATAACAACGCGACGGCACAAGGCCCGGCGCACCATCACCTGATATCTGAACGTTACCATCGCCAATTTCCCAAAAAGGATCCGGTTATGTTGAGAATCATCCAGTCTCCAGGCAAGTACATCCAGGGTGCCAACGCATTGGCCGCCGTGGGCGAATACGCTAAAGCCCTTGCCGACCATTATTTTGTGATTGCCGACGACTTCGTGATGAAGCTGGCGGGCGATACCCTGATGGGCAGCTTGCAACACCACGGGGTGAAGCATCACGCCTGCGTGTTCAACGGCGAATGCTGCCATAAGGAAATCGACCGGTTGGGCCAAGAGTTGAAGGCCCATGGCTGCCGTGGCGTGATCGGTGTTGGTGGGGGTAAAACGCTGGACACCGCCAAGGCCATCGCGCATTACCAGCATTTGCCGGTGGTGTTGATCCCGACGATTGCGTCTACCGATGCGCCAACCAGTGCGCTGTCAGTGATTTACACTGAACAGGGTGAATTTGCCGAATACCTGATCTACCCACGCAACCCTGACATGGTAGTGATGGACAGCGCGATTATTGCCAAGGCGCCGGTGCGGCTGCTGGTGGCGGGTATGGGCGATGCACTGTCGACCTATTTTGAGGCGCAGGCGTGTTTTGATGCGCAGGCCACCAGCATGGCGGGTGGCAAGTCAACGTTGGCGGCGCTCAGCCTGGCACGTCTGTGCTACGAAACGCTGTTGGCGGAGGGCGTTAAGGCCAAGCTGGCGGTTGAGGCCGGTGTGGTAACGGAGGCGGTCGAGCGCATTATTGAAGCCAATACGTATTTGAGTGGCATCGGTTTTGAAAGCAGTGGTCTGGCTGCTGCGCATGCTATCCACAACGGTTTCACCGTGCTGGAAGAGTGTCATCACCTGTATCACGGCGAAAAAGTCGCATTTGGTACGTTGTCGCAGTTAGTGCTGCAAAACAGCAGCATGGCGCAGATCGAAACGGTGTTGGATTTCTGCCAGCGCCTGGGCTTGCCAATCACGCTGGCGCAGATGGGGGTTAGTGGCGATCCGGCAGAGAAAATCATGGCCGTTGCCGAGGCGAGCTGCGCTGCCGGCGAAACTATCCACAATATGCCGTTCAAGGTCACGCCGGCCAGCGTGCAGGCAGCAATCTTGACGGCAGATCGGCTGGGCAGCGCCTGGCTGCAACAACACTCACGCTAATCGCGCAGGGGCGCAGCAGGCTGCGCCCCATTGCTCACATGAGGAAATAACCGTGAAAAAACTGATCAATAACGTTGAGTCGGTACTGGAAGAGCAACTGCTGGGGTTGGCAGAGGCACATCCTGAGTTGTTGGTGCATCAGGAGCCGGTGTTTGTCACCCGTGTTGACGCGCCGGTTGCGGGCAAGGTGGCGATCCTGTCCGGTGGTGGCAGTGGCCACGAGCCGATGCACTGTGGCTTTGTCGGCGAAGGCATGCTCGATGGGGCTTGCCCTGGTGAGATTTTCACGTCACCCACGCCGGACAAAATGTACGAATGTGGCCAGGCGATTGACGGTGGTGCCGGGGTATTGTTGCTGATTAAAAACTACACCGGCGACGTACTGAACTTTGAAACGGCGACCGAACTGCTGCATGACAGCGGTACCCAGGTGGCGACGGTGCTGGTCGACGACGATGTCGCGGTTAAAGACAGCCTGTTCACCGCAGGACGGCGCGGAGTGGCGAATACCGTATTGATGGAAAAATTGCTCGGTGCTGCTGCGGCGCGCGGTGACGATTTGGATAGCATCGTGACATTGGGCCACAGCATCAATAACCACGGACATTCGATCGGCATTGCGCTGGGTGCCTGTACCGTCCCGGCAGCGGGTAAGCCGTCGTTTGTGCTGGCGGAAAACGAGATGGAATTCGGTGTCGGTATCCATGGCGAACCGGGCATTGCACGGCGTCCCTTCACCACACTCAATGCGGCGGTGGACGACATGTTCCATACGCTGATCGAGCACGGCCACTACCAGCGTACGATTCGCGTTTGGGATCGCCAGCAGGGGGAATGGCGCGATGAAGTGCAGACCAAACAACCGCTGACGCGCGGCGACCGAGTGATTGCATTGGTCAATAACCTGGGCGCGACACCCCTGTCCGAATTGTATGGCGTTTATCACCGCTTGGCAGAGCGTTGCGCAGAAGCTGGGATGATCGTTGAGCGCAGCCTGGTGGGTTCCTACTGCACGTCTTTGGATATGCAAGGGGTCTCTATCACGTTGCTGAAGGTGGATGACGAGTTGTTGTCCTTGTGGGATGCGCCGGTGAAAACGCCTGCGCTGCGTTGGGGTTGCTGAGGAGGAATCATGGCGTTAACCAAACAACAGGTGGTCGATTGGCTAATGCGCTGCGGTGAGGTATTTACCCAGCAGCGCGATTTTTTAACCCAGTTAGATACCGAAATCGGCGATGCCGACCACGGGCTGAACATGAATCGTGGCTTCAATAAGGTCGTGGAGAAATTGCCTTCGGTCGCGGACAAAGACATTGGTTTTATCCTGAAAAACACCGGCATGACGCTGTTGTCCAGTGTCGGTGGTGCCAGTGGCCCACTGTTTGGCACATTCTTTATTCGGGCGGCGCAGGCGGCGAACGCCAAACAGAGCCTGGATTTGGCTGAGCTGCATCAAATGGTGCAGGAAGGCGTTGATGGCGTGGTGATGCGTGGCAAGGCAGAGCCGGGTGATAAAACCATGTGTGACGCTTGGTGGGCGGTCGTTGAAAGCCTCGGCCAGTCAGCGCAACAGCAGCTGAGCGTGGCGGAAGCTTTGCAACGTGCCGGCGAACGGGCAGAACAGGCGGTCGAAAGTACGATCACCATGCAGGCGCGGAAAGGGCGAGCCAGCTATCTGGGTGAGCGCAGTATCGGTCATCAGGATCCGGGGGCGACGTCCGTAATGTTGATGATGAAAACGCTGGCAGAGGTCGCGGGTCAATAGCAGGAGGCGAGATGATCAATATCGTTGTAGTTTCACACAGTGCGCAATTGGCGCGCGGCGTTGAGGAGCTGTCGTTGCAGATGATGCGCGGCGAGGGTTGCAAACTGGTGTTGGCGGCGGGTGTCGATGATGTGGATAACCCGATAGGTACGGATGCGATCAAAGTGATGGAAGCGATCGAGTCAGTGGCCGACGGCGTGGGCATTGTGGTGCTGATGGATTTGGGCAGCGCACTGTTGAGCGCTGAAACTGCAATTGATCTGTTGGATCCGGCTTTGGCCGCTAAAGTCAGGCTGTGTTCGGCACCGCTGGTTGAAGGCACATTGGCGGCCGTGGTCGCCGCTAATGCCGGTGCGGGGTTAGAACAGGTACTGGCTGAAGCACAGGGGGCGTTACAGGCCAAACAGGCGCAGTTAGGCGAAGCCGCTGCGCCGGCCACCTCAAAGGTTGAAGTACCGTTGATCCAGGGAAAACGTGTGAGTTGGACGGTGCAGAACCCGCATGGGCTGCATGCGCGCCCAGCGGCACGGTTGGCGGAAGTACTGGCACCTTTTGATGCAGAACTGGTGTTGGAAAAGCAAGGCCAGTATGCCAACCCGCGTAGCCTTAACCAACTGGCACTTTTGCAGGTTCGCCACGGCGACACCATCCAGCTGATTGCAGATGGCGTGCAGGCCGAACAGGCGCTGGCGGCGTTTCGCGCATTGGCAGAGCAGCACTTTGGCGAAACGGTTTCTGAGCAGAGCCTGCCTTCGTTACACGGCATTCCGGTGGCGGAAAGCGTAACCAGCGGGCCAGTATGGCAGGCCTACAGTTTCTGGCCGAAGGGTGTTGAACGCCAGATTGGTGCCGACGACGTACTGAATGAACAACAGCGGTTACGGCAGGCGCTACAGCATACGTTGAGTGATCTGAACCGGTTGGCGGAACGTACCGGCTCATTAATTGGTAAACCGCAGGCGGCGATTTTTGGTGCCCACAGCATGCTGCTGGACGATCCGGATCTGCAGCAGGCGGCCTACAGCCGTATTGCCCGCCAGCAATGCAGCGCCGAGCAGGCCTGGCAGCAGGAAATGGACGCAATAGCCGAGGAATACCGTGCGCTGGACGACGAATATATGCGGGCGCGTGAGTTGGATGTTCGCGATATGCTGCGCCGCACCCTGAGCCATCTGCAGCAGCAGCCATTGCCGCCGATTACACTCACAGCCCCGGCAATTCTGGTGATGGATGAACTGATGCCGTCTGATGTGGTCATGCTCGATCGTCGTTTAGTGCTTGGCATCTGCCTGAGTGGTGGCAATGCACTGTCACACAGCGCGATCCTCGCCAAGGCGATGGGTATACCGATGATGGTGGGTATGAACGACTGTATGAGTAAAACCCGTAACGGCCAGAAAGCGATGCTGGATGCAGCACGCGGTGTGCTGCAACTCAGCCACTGAGAGGGCGTTCAGGCACGCAGCTTAAACTGGCGGATATCAATCTGATATTGTTTGATTTTCCGCCACAGCGTGGTGCGGCCAATCTCCAGTAGCTGCGCCATTTCGTTCAATTGCCCGCGGCTGATTTTAGCCGCGCGGATAATCGCCTGGCGTTCCATTTCCGCCAGCGTTAACAGCGGCATACCCGGTTGTGGTTCACTTTCTAACAAAGGTTGGTGGCTCAGCAGGTGATCGGGTAAATCCGCCAATTGAAGGTGGTGGCCGTGGCACATCATCGCCGTGCGTTCGACGATGCCTTTCAACTCCAGATCGTTCCCGGGCCACAAATACAGCCCAAGCTGGGCCATGACTTCATCATCCACCCGGAAGCGACACTGGAAATGTTGCTCCAGCGTGCGCAAATGGTGCTTTACCAGCAGTGGAATGTCGCTAAGCCGTTGGCGCAGTGCGGGGATCTGGATCTCAAACGCCTGCAGGCTGTAAAACAGTTGGCGGCGAAAGCGGTTCTGCTGCACCAGCAACGGGAGATTAGCTGCACTGCTGGCGATCACCCGTACATCAACCGGGATCACGCGGTTAGAGTTGAGCCGCATCACCACGCCAGTCTTCAGCACCTGTAACAGAGCCGACTGCATTTCTGCCGGCAGATACTCTATCTGCTCCAGGTACAGCGTGCCGCCATTGGCAAGTTCAAACTTACTCAGTTGGCCCGCTTCTTCTTCGTTGGCATCGCTACCCAGCAGTTCGCGAAGCCCTTGTGCTTCCGGCAATAACTGGCAGTTGATGGCGATATAAGGCCCGGCGGCGCGCTCGCTGGCATTGTGGATTGCCTGACTGAGCAGCTCCTTGCCGACACCTTCCTCGCCGCACAGCAAGATGGGATGCTGGCCTTTTGCCGCTTGTTGGCCATAACGAATCAACCGGCGCATCTCCAATGAGGCGGAAGGCATCTGTTCAAAACTGTGGCTGACGCGCCCCAACTGGCTGCTGACATACTGGTGCAGCCGTTCAATAGGGTGCAACAGGGCGATAAAGCTACAGCGCTCGCCGTCGAAGATCGGCTTTAGCGTTAATAGCGCGGCGATAAACTGCCGCTGGCTTTCGAAGGTCACTTCAACATGTTGCAGTGGCTGACGCTGGGCAATGGCCCGATTGAGTAAGGCGGGTAGCGTGAGTAACTGTGTCAGTGGTTTGCCTTGGCTGTGCTGTTCGTCGAGCTTCAGCAGCGTCGCGGCACGCTGATTGATGTATTGCAGGTAGCCACGATGATCCCAGGCCATGACGCCGTCATCCACCCCATCGAGCAGACCGTAAAGCTGGTTCAGATGGCGGTTGGACTCTGCCAGCAGGCTGTCGGCATTCAGTGAATTGCCGATCTCGCGTGCCAGTGCCAGCGTCAGAGAAAGATCGCCGGCGGCACAGTCGGCCAGCAGGCAGCCCAGCGCAATGGAACCGCGCTGACGGCCGCTGTTGTCATAAACCGGCGTGGCGCAGAAGGACCAGTCGTGCAGCGCCTGGCGCACATGTTCGCTGCCTCGCACCTGGACCGGGTGCCCCTCCGCCGCCGCCAGCGACGGCGCATTGGTGCCTATATCCCCTTCGGCCCAATAGGCGCCGGGGGTGAAACCCAATAGCTGCAAATGCTCGCGCGTCAGGGGATCGCCGCACAACCATAGCATGCAGCCGCTTTCGTCGAGGATCATCAGCAAGCAGCGGCGCTGTTCCATGTATTCACAGGCGTCTTCCAACGCCGCCTGGCCGAGCGTCAGCAGGTCATTCTTACGCTGACAGATGGAGTTGAAAGTGGCACCGAGCGCACAGTGCGGCGCTTTCCAGACCGCCGGTTGCATCAGGCTGCGGCAACGCAGCCAGGACGCATAAATGGTGGGGGCAGGGCGTTGTGCCGCAGGCAGTTCACCTTCTATCAGGCGTTGCCAACGCGAAGTGTTATCCATCTGATCCCGTTTATTTTGGGTATAAAGCCATCGCATAATGATACCACCACTGGGTGGGGGGCGGGCTGTGAGACGGCTGGCAGAAGCCGTGACAAAACAAAAAAAAACGGAGTGCGGCAAAGGCCGAACTCCGTTTTCAGCGTCGTGCGCGTATTAATTGCGGAATGGGTTACCGCTATTGCGTACTGGCTGGGTTGTGGTGCTTGCTGCTGGCGCAGAGGCGCGGGTGGCCGCAACCGGTGCTGCCGTTTGCGGCGCAGGTGCGTTACCGTTATAGCCTTCAGCGTAAGCGTCCTGTGCGGTGGTCTGTGGCGCGACCACGTCTTGCGACGTAGAAATTGGCTTGCCCAATGCACCGTTCAGCATCATCAGGTCGTTCTCGTTCAAGGTACCGAGTGCGGACTTGATGTTCAATTGGTTAATCAGATAGGTATAACGCGCGCTGGAGAGCTGTTGCTTGGCGTTATACAGCGTACTGGTTGCGTCCAGCACGTCAACGATGGTACGGGTGCCCACCTGATAACCGGCTTCGGTTGCGTCCAATGAACTTTGCGCAGAAACAACGGCCTGTTGGTATGCGTTGATGCTGCTGATAGACGCGTTCACGTTATTGAACGAAGAACGGACTGTCTGCACGACGCTGCGGTGCGCGCTTTCCAGTTGTTCACTGGCACCGACGAAGTTGTACTGCGCCTGTTGCACCTGTGAGTTGGTTTGGCCGCCGCTATACAATGGCACGCTCAGCGATACGCCAATTTGGTTTTGGCCTGCATCAGAGTCTTTATAGCGATCGTTGTTGTGGGTCACCGATCCATTGTATTGGGTGTTGGTAAGGCCAGTTGATGCGTTCAGGTTCACCGTTGGCATGTAGCCAGTTTGCGCCGAGCGGATTTGCTCACGCGCCAGATCCTGGCTCAGACGGGCTGAGAGCAGGCTCAGGTTGCGGCTTTCGGCTTCTTTAAGCAGGTTGTTGACGGCTTCCGGGCGCTTGGTATTGAAGGCACTGGTGTTCAGCGATGCCAGTTCCGGGTAGAAAGTGCCGGTCACCTGGCGCAGGGATTCCAGCGCGTTATCCAGGTTGTTACGGGCAGTCACTTCTGCCGCCAGCACGGTGTCGTAGGATGAACGGGCGTTCTGCACGTCGGTGATCGCTACCAGACCCACGTTAAAGCGTTGAGTGGTCTGATCCAGGGTACGATAAACCGCTTGTTTATTCGCCTGGGTATAAGACAGCGTATCAATGGCGCTCAACACGTTAAAATAAGCCGTAGCGGTGTTGAGGATTAGCGTTTGCGCGGCGGTTTGATACGTCACGTCGGAAATCCCGGCGGTTTTTTCCTGCAGCGTCAGCGCGCGCCATTTGGACATGTCGAAAATAGTCTGGGTCAGGGCCAGCGAGCCGTTGGCTACATTACTGTTGACGCCATTGCTGTCACGATAGCCATTATTGTAATTGTAACCGGCACTCAAACCCAACTGCGGCAGCAGCGGGCTGCGCGCTTCATTGATTTTTTCGAATGCGGCGTCACGGTCAGCGGCGGTTTTGCGCAGATCCGGGTTACTTTCCCTAGCCTGTTTGTAGACCTGCAGCAGGTTCTCTGCCTGGCTCATTGCACTGAAGCCGCCCAGGCTCAGTCCGATAAGAAGGGGGAGCAGTTTCTTCATTTGCATTCCTTGTTGTGCAGCAATATTGCTATGTTAGCGCTGACGATAGACGAAATAGTTGCCGATTCTAGCAGAGTCTCTTGTACGCCTCAGGTGGCTGAATGTGCCATCTTGCGTAACTTTTACCTTTCAGGGCGCCTGTTTACCTTAGTTCAACTGGCTGCGCACGTCACACCTGATATCATGGCTCACAATCTAACATAAAGCCGCGGAAGATTATCCCGCCGTTTCTGTCATCAAAACTGTTTATTTTATCGGCATACTCATGCAGGAGAATTCGCTTATGAGCCACTCACAGCCATCGCCCGTTACTCTCGATAAAAATGATGTAGAAATTATTGCACGTGAGACGCTTTATCGTGGTTTTTTTTCACTCAATTTATATCGCTTTCGCCACCGCTTGTTCAACGGTGAAATGAGCCCTGAGATTAAACGCGAAATTTTCGAGCGTGGGCATGCGGCGGTGTTGCTGCCTTACGACCCGGTACGCGACGAAGTGGTGCTGATTGAACAACTGCGGATCGCTGCGGTCGATACCAGTAGTTCGCCCTGGCTACTGGAAATGGTGGCGGGTATGATCGAAACCGGTGAGAGTGTCGAAGACGTCTGCCGCCGCGAGGCGCAAGAAGAAGCCGGCGTTGTGGTTGGACGTTGTAAGCCCGTATTGAGCTACCTGGCCAGCCCTGGCGGCACCAGTGAACGTCTGTCGATCATGGTGGGTGAGGTGGACGCTACCACAGCGGAAGGTATCCATGGACTGGAAGAGGAACATGAAGATATCCGTGTCCATGTGGTTAGCCGCGAACAGGCTTACCGCTGGGTTGAAGAGGGCGCGATTGATAATGCGGCATCAGTGATTGCTTTGCAGTGGCTGGCGTTGCACCATGAATCGTTAAGAAAAGAGTGGGCTAACTAATGAAACAGCGCTATACCCCTGATTTCCCCGAAATGATGAGAGTGTGCGAAACCAACTTCGCGCAATTGCGCCGCTTGCTGCCGCGCAATGATGAAGTGGGTGAAACGGTGACTTATCAGGTGAACGGCGCCAGTTATCGTCTGACTATTGTTGAATCCACGCGCTATACCTCGCTGGTGCAGATTGAGCAGACCGCACCGGCGGTAAGCTATTGGAGCCTGCCTGCGATGACGGTAAGGCTTTATCATGATGCGATGGTTGCGGAAGTGTGTTCAAGTCAGCAGATCTATCGCTTTAAAGCACGTTATGATTATCCCAACAAAAAGTTGCATCAACGCGACGAAAAGCATCAAATTAACCAGTTTCTTGCTGATTGGTTGCGCTACTGTTTGGCGCATGGAGCGATGGCGGTTCCGGTTTGTTAGACAGACTGAGATAACAAAGGACACCATTTGGAAAGCCTGTTTAAACCGACCGTGGCAAGTGGGGCCAGGGTCAGGATTCTACAAATAACAGATACCCACCTTTTTGCCGGCGAAAATGAGACGTTGCTCGGCATCAATACCTATCGTAGCTATCATGCGGTATTGGACGCTATCAAGGCGCAACAGCGTGATTTTGATCTGATCGTCGCCACCGGTGACTTGGCGCAGGATCATTCATTGGCTGCCTACCGGCATTTTGCTGAAGGTATTGCACGATTGCCGGCGCCTTGCGTTTGGCTCCCGGGTAACCATGATTTTCAGCCAGCGATGGTCGACGCGCTGGCCGCTGCGGGCATTGCCCCGTCAAAACACGTGCTGGTGGGCGATCACTGGCAGGTGTTGTTGCTGGACAGCCAGGTATTCGGTGTACCGCACGGTGAACTGAGTGAATACCAGCTCGAATGGATGGAGCGCTGTCTTCAGGCCTACCCCGATCGCTATACTTTGATGCTGTTGCACCATCATCCGCTGCCTTCCGGCTGCACCTGGCTTGATCAACACAGCCTGCGCAACCCGCATATGCTGGGGGCAGTATTGCTGCGTTACCCGAAAGTGAACACGCTGCTGTGTGGACATATTCACCAGGAGCTGGATCTGGAGTGGCAGGGGCGGCGTTTATTGGCGTCGCCGTCTACGTGCGTGCAATTCAAACCACATTGCACCAACTTTACTATCGACGACGTTTCGCCCGGCTGGCGCTACCTTGACTTGCTGCCCGATGGCCGCATCGAGACACAGGTTTTCCGGTTGGAAAACGACGATTTCCGCCCCGACATGGATTCGGATGGATATTGATGCCTTCTACATTGCTCTACCTGCACGGCTTTAACAGTTCACCGCTCTCGGCGAAGGCAACGTCCTTCAAGGCGTGGCTGGCTGAGCATCATCCGCATATTGAGATGTTGGTGCCGCAGTTGCCGGTTTTCCCGGCGGATGCCGCCGAGATGATCGAGAACATGGTGATGGAGCGTGCCGGGCAGACGATAGGCGTGGTCGGTTCTTCACTGGGAGGCTACTACGCGACCTGGCTTTCACAGTGTTTTTCACTGCCAGCGGTAGTGGTTAACCCTGCGGTGAAGCCGTTTGAGCTGTTGATTGACTACCTTGGCGAAAACGAGAACCCCTACACCGGTCAGCAATATGTGTTAGAGTCACGTCACGTTTACGATCTGAAAACGATGCAGATCGATCCCTTGGAGTCACCGGATTTAATCTGGTTACTGCAACAAACGGGCGATGAAATTCTCGATTATGGGCAAGCGGTCGCCTATTACACCGCGTGCCGACAGACGGTGGAGTCGGGTGGAAACCATGCCTTCGTCGGTTTCGAGCACTACTTCCCCCAGATTGTGGATTTTTTAGGGCTATAACCCGGCTGCGGTTTGAACCACGAAGGGAATCGAGCAGACGCTTCCGGCACCTTCCTTTAACCACGAAAAAATAATCAACGATGACTCAATCCAGCTATAACGCTGATGCCATTGAAGTACTCAGCGGTCTAGAACCAGTGCGCCGTCGTCCCGGCATGTATACCGACACGACGCGCCCCAATCACCTTGGTCAAGAGGTGATAGATAACAGTGTCGATGAAGCGTTGGCCGGTCACGCCAAGCGCATCGACGTGATTTTGCACGCCGATCAGTCACTGGAAGTGATCGACGATGGCCGCGGTATGCCGGTGGATATCCACCCTGAAGAAGGCGTGCCTGCGGTTGAGTTGATCATGTGTCGTCTGCATGCGGGGGGTAAATTCTCCAATAAGAACTATCAGTTTTCCGGCGGCCTGCACGGCGTAGGGATCTCTGTGGTTAACGCCCTGTCGAAGCGGGTGGAAGTTAACGTAAAGCGTGACGGCAACGTCTACAGCATTGCCTTTGAAAACGGCGATAAAGTGCAGGAATTGGCGGTGACGGGCAGCTGCGGCAAGCGCAATACCGGTACCAGCATCCATTTCTGGCCTGACGAACAGTTCTTCGACAGCCCTCGTTTCTCGGTATCGCGCCTCAGTCACTTGCTGAAAGCCAAAGCGGTGTTGTGCCCTGGGGTCGAAATCTATTTCATCGACAAGGTGAACAACACCGAGCAACGCTGGTGCTATCAGGACGGTCTGACCGACTACCTGATGGAAGCCGTCAACGGCCTGATCACGTTGCCGGAAGCGGCGTTCGTCGGTAACTTCTCCGGCGATACCGAAGCGGTAGACTGGGCGCTGTTGTGGCTACCGGAAGGCGGTGAGCTGTTAACCGAAAGCTACGTGAACCTGATCCCAACAATGCAAGGCGGCACCCACGTTAACGGTTTGCGTCAGGGCCTGCTTGACGCCATGCGCGAGTTCTGTGAGTTCCGTAATATCCTGCCGCGTGGCGTGAAACTGTCTGCTGAAGATATCTGGGACCGCTGCGCCTATGTGCTGTCGGTGAAGATGCAGGATCCGCAGTTTGCCGGGCAGACCAAAGAGCGTCTGTCTTCGCGTCAGTGTGCGGCATTCGTTTCCGGCGTAGTGAAAGACGCCTTCAGCCTATGGCTGAATCAGAATATCCAAGCGGCGGAACAGTTGGCTGAACTGGCTATTTCCAGCGCCCAACGCCGCCTGCGTGCCGCCAAGAAAGTGGTCCGTAAGAAGCTGACCAGCGGCCCGGCACTGCCGGGTAAACTGGCCGACTGTACTTCTCAAGATTTGAACATGACCGAATTGTTCCTGGTAGAAGGGGACTCGGCGGGCGGTTCAGCCAAGCAAGCGCGCGATCGCGAGTATCAGGCGATCATGCCGCTGAAAGGCAAAATCCTGAATACCTGGGAAGTGTCTTCGGACGAAGTGTTGGCCTCGCAGGAAGTACACGATATTTCCGTAGCGATCGGCATTGATCCCGACAGTGAAGACCTGAGCCAACTGCGTTACGGTAAGATCTGTATCCTGGCGGATGCGGACTCCGACGGTTTGCATATTGCTACATTGCTGTGTGCGTTGTTCGTGCGCCACTTCAGCTCGCTGGTCAAAGGCGGCCACGTATATGTGGCTATGCCACCTCTGTACCGTATCGACCTTGGTAAAGAGGTGTTCTACGCGCTGGATGAAGAAGAAAAGGCGGGCGTGTTGGATCAGTTGAAACGCAAAAAGGGCAAGCCAAACGTTCAGCGCTTTAAAGGGCTGGGCGAGATGAACCCATTGCAGCTGCGTGAAACGACACTTGATCCTAATACCCGCCGACTGGTGCAATTGACGGTGGATGCGGATGACGTGGATCAAACGCTGGCGATGATGGACATGCTGTTGGCCAAGAAGCGTTCTGAAGACCGCCGTAACTGGCTGCAAGACAAAGGCGATATGGCAGAGCTCTCTGTCTGACCGACTGTCAGGCCCGGCACCTTGCCGGGCCTTCTTCCCGTAGGGGCGTTGCGTGTGGCGCCTGACCACTCAGGGCGGAATGCATGAAAATCACCCTCGAAGAATTATTGGCGTTTACCACGGTTGTCGACAGCGGCTCCATCACCGCCGCCGCCGAACAGCTCGGCCAAACCACCTCCGGTATCAGCCGGGCGCTCAGCCGGTTGGAAAAAAAACTCGAAACGACCCTTATGCGCCGCACCACGCGTCGCTTGGAATTGACTGAAGAAGGGCAAAACTTTCTCAGTCATGCGCGAGACATTATCCGCTCGGTGGAGAATGCGGAAGAACAGATGGCGCTACGCAGGCTGATCCCGGCCGGCAAGCTGCGAGTCAACGCCGCCGCACCCTTTATGGAGCACGTGATCGTGCCGTTGGTCGCAGGGTTTCGCCACAGTTATCCGCAGATTGAGCTGGAGCTCAATACCGACAATCTGATTATCGACTTGCTCGAGAAACGTACCGATATTGCCATTCGTATTGGTGCCTTGAGAGATTCGACCATCCATGCACGTTTGTTGGGTGCCAGCCGCTTACGCATTTTAGCCAGCCCAGACTATCTTGCCCGTAATGGCATCCCTGGCAGTGTCGAGGCGTTACGTGACCACTGCCTGCTCGGTTTCACGCAGCCGGAATCGCTCAATCTGTGGCCGCTGCGCTATCAGCAGGCACAGCATTTTGCCATTACACCGACAATATCCGCCTCCAGCGGTGAAACGCTGCGTCAGTTGGCCTTGCGTGGTGAAGGGATCGTGCAGTTGGCTGATTTTATGACGAGAGACGATCAACGTAACGGGCGGCTCGTGCCATTACTGGCATCGGAGACATTGGACGTGCGTCAGCCCATTAATGCGGTGTATTACCGCAATACCCAATTGGCAGCGCGTATTACCTGTTTTCTGGACTATGTCAGCGCGCATATTGATACGCAGACATTGTAGGGGCCGTCAGGCGGCCCCTGAAGGGCTTACAGTGCGTTACCCAGCACGTGAATGGTTACGCCCAACACGCTGTCTTTGATGGTGTCACGATGGCGATGCATGTGAGCGATATCCAGGTGTTTTTCCAGATGCGCCTGACTGGCCCACTTTTCCAGCATAAACACCGAATCTGGCGATAACTTCTGCCAAGGTGCCTGCGTGTGGCTGTCTACCATCGGCGTATATTCGCTACAACCGTCTTCCGCCAGCACTAAGGGGACCAGTTTCTCAATCGCTTTCAGCACGGTTTCACGGTGGCCGGGTTTGGTCTTGATTTCTGCAATTACGGTGATCATCACTACCTCATTGATTGACATGCATCATGCCAGTTAAGCAAAAATTTCTGTCAGATGCGCGCGATAACGTGCGATGTCGCTGTCGATATCCGGTTGTTTAATCACATCATTACAGATGAAGGTCGGCAGCGCTTCCATGCCCAGGAATTGATTGGCTTTATGGAAGTGCAGGTACACCCCGTCGACCCCGACGCCATGGAAAAACTGATCTGGGTCGGTAAAGGCTTCCAGTGGCGCGTTCCAGGTCAGGCTCAGCATGTATTTCTTGCCTTGGATCAGGCCACCTGAGCCGTATTTCTTGCTGGCATCGGAGCGGGTGCGACCGTCGCTGGCGTACAGGCTACCGTGCCCGGCGGTAAACACTTCATCGATATATTTTTTCAAGATCCAGGGTTCGCCCATCCACCAACCCGGCATCTGGTAAATCACCACGTCTGCCCACAGGTATTTTTGCACTTCGGCGTCGATGTCGTAACCTTCATCGACGACGGTGACCTGTACCTCATGTTGCACATCGCGAAGGAAGCTTTCCGCGACGTCGCTCATGGTCTGGTTGAGTTCGCCATTAGAATGACCAAACTGTTTTTTCGCATTGATAATCAGGATATTGCTCATTTTTCACGGCACCTGTCAGAATGAAAATATGTGATGCTTTCCGCGCCAGAGGGGCGGGAAGCTTTTCGCTGATAGGGAGTGTAATTGTTAGCCGTGTAAGTAAAAATGGGATCCAGCGCACAACAGTGTTGACTCTGAGTCAACAAATGCGCGTCAAATGACGGGATTTCGAATAAAACGAGCGGATGAGCGGGCTTTACCGGACGATTGCTGCGCCATCTGTGACAGCCACCCCGCTGATGAGTTACTATCGCGGACAGAATCAACCCTTTGTCGTCCAGGGATTGCCAAGCCACGGTCTGAGGATAATTGAGTAATGAGTGATCTGACTCATGACGGTGTAGAGCGTTTACCGCTGCACACGTTTACTGAAAACGCCTATCTGAACTATTCCATGTACGTCATCATGGATCGGGCGTTGCCGTACATTGGTGACGGTTTGAAGCCGGTACAACGCCGCATCATCTACGCCATGTCTGAGCTGGGGCTGAATAACAGCGCCAAATTCAAAAAGTCTGCCCGTACCGTGGGGGACGTGCTGGGTAAATACCATCCGCATGGCGACAGCGCCTGTTATGAGGCGATGGTATTGATGGCCCAGCCGTTCTCTTATCGCTATCCGCTGGTCGACGGCCAAGGGAACTGGGGTGCACCGGATGACCCGAAATCCTTCGCCGCGATGCGTTATACCGAATCCCGCCTGTCCAAGTATGCGGAAGTGTTGTTGGCCGAATTGGGTCAAGGTACCGTTGACTGGGTACCGAACTTTGACGGCACCATGCAGGAGCCGAAGATGTTACCGGCTCGCCTGCCCAACATTCTGCTGAACGGCACTACCGGCATTGCCGTCGGTATGGCGACCGATATTCCACCGCATAACGTGCGTGAAGTGGCCGCCGCCGCGGTGGCATTGATCGACAAGCCGGGTGCTTCGCTTGAAGACTTGCTCGAGTTCGTACAGGGGCCGGACTTCCCAACGGAAGCCGAGATCATTACGCCGCGCGACGAAATCCGCAAAATTTATCAAAATGGCCGCGGTTCAGTTCGCATGCGCGCCGTTTGGAAGAAAGAAGACGGCAGTGCGGTGATCACCGCGTTGCCGCACCAGGTTTCCGGTGCCAAGGTATTGGAACAGATCGCCAGCCAAATGCGCGCCAAAAAGCTGCCAATGGTTGAAGACCTGCGTGACGAATCCGATCATGAAAACCCAACGCGGTTGGTGATTGTGCCGCGCTCCAACCGTATCGATCTGGAGCAGGTGATGAATCACCTGTTTGCCACGACCGATCTGGAGCGAAGCTACCGAATCAACATGAATATGATCGGCCTGGACAACCGACCGCAAGTTAAAGGGCTGGTGGAAATCCTGACCGAATGGCTGGCATTCCGCCGTGACACAGTGCGCCGCCGCTTGAACTACCGTCTGGAAAAAGTCCTGAAACGCCTGCATATCCTGGAAGGTTTGCTGGTGGCGTTCCTCAATATCGATGAAGTGATCCACATCATCCGCAGTGAGGACGAACCCAAGCCGGTGCTGATGCAGCGTTTTGGCATTTCTGATACGCAGGCAGAAGCCATTCTTGAACTGAAACTGCGTCACTTGGCGAAGTTGGAAGAGTTCAAGATCCGTGGTGAGCAGGATGAGTTAGCGAAAGAGCGCGATCAACTGCAGGCGTTACTGGCCTCCGAGCGCAAGCTGAATACTCTGATCAAAAAAGAGATCCAGGCAGATGCGCAGGCTTATGGCGACGATCGTCGTTCGCCGATTACCGAGCGTGCAGAAGCCAAGGCGATGAGCGAGCATGACTTCGTGCCGTCTGAGCCGGTGACCATCGTGCTGTCTGAAATGGGCTGGGTGCGTAGTGCCAAGGGCCATGATATCGATCCAAGTGGTCTGAGCTACAAGGCCGGTGACAGCTACCGCAGTGCGGCCCGCGGCAAGACCAACCAGCCGGTCGTGTTTATCGACTCCACAGGCCGCAGTTACGCGCTTGATCCGCTGACGTTGCCTTCGGCACGTGGTCAGGGCGAGCCATTGACCGGTAAGCTGACGCCACCGCCGGGTGCGACCATTGAGCAAGTGCTGATGGCGGCAGACGATCAGAAGCTGCTGATGGCGTCCGATGCCGGCTATGGCTTCGTCTGTACCTTCAACGATTTGGTGGCGCGTAACCGTGCCGGCAAAGCGATGATTACCCTGCCGGATAACGCCAAGGCGCTGGCACCGATGGAGATTCACGGTAACGACGACATGCTGTTGTCGATCACCGCGGCAGGGCGCATGTTATTGTTCCCGGTTGCAGATCTGCCGCAGTTGTCGAAGGGCAAGGGCAACAAGATTGTCTCTATCCCATCAGCGCAGGCCGCATCGGGTGAAGACAAGTTAGCGTGGTTGTTCGTGCTGCCGCCGCAAACCTCTGTGACTCTGCATGTGGGCAAACGTAAGCTGACGTTGCGTCCGGAAGATTTGCAGAAATTCCGTGCGGAGCGCGGCCGTAAAGGTACCTCACTGCCACGCGGGCTGCAGCGAATCGATCGCGTAGAGATTGACGCACCGGCGCGCGCCCCTACAGGTGACAGCGAAGAGTAAGCTCACTGCAGCAGGATAACAAAGCGGGCGCAGCATGCTGCGCCCGCTTGATTTCCCACCATCGGCAATTATTTTCAAATAGTTAACATTTCTCTGCATAAAATTATTGTGCGTATCGCCGGCTGGCGGGAAAATAGCAAAAAAATGCAGGGCAGGTTTTCAGCCCCTGCAATCAAAGAATGAGTTTACCCAAAATAATTGAAGTTGCATCAAGGCGGCAAGGCCGTAAATCCCTGGGAGCTTAGTAAACTAAGTGACTGGGGTGCGCGGACGCAGCCAACACAGATGCAGCTTCAAGTATGAAGGGAAAAAGGGATCTACGCAGCGCATCAGGCTGCGTCGGCAGTGTGCTAATGAGGTTGTTATGTTATTAATTTTGCGTGCCATTCTTGCCACTCTGTATTGTATTTTGGTGTGCATCTTCGGTTCTATTTATTGTTTGTTCAGCCCGCGTGATCCCCGCCATGTGGCGACCTTCGGTCACCTGTTTGGCCGCCTGTCCGGGTTATTCGGTTTGAAGGTGGAAGTTCGCGTGCCGGCCGATGCGGCCAAAAACGGCAACTGCATTTACATCGCCAACCACCAGAATAACTACGACATGGTGACGGCCGCCAAGGCGGTGCAGCCGCGCACCGTGACCGTGGGTAAAAAAAGCCTGCTGTGGGTTCCTTTCTTCGGCCCATTGTATTGGCTGACGGGTAACTTGCTGATTGACCGTGATAATCGTGCCAAAGCACATGGCACCATTGCACAGGTAGCCGAACAGTTTAAAAAACGCGATATTTCGATCTGGATGTTTCCAGAGGGCACCCGTAGCCGCGGGCGCGGGCTGATGCCGTTTAAAACGGGCGCATTCCACGCGGCGATTGCCGCTGGGGTGCCAATTGTGCCGATTTGCGTTTCCACGACCAGCGGTAAAATTAATCTTAACCGTTGGAATAATGGCCATGCGATCGTCGAAATGTTAGAACCGGTCGATATTAGTCATTACAGTAAAGAAAATGTGCGTGAGTTGGCGGCCCATTGCCATGCGCTGATGCTGGCGAAAATTGCCGAGCTGGATGCAGAAGTGGCCCAGCGCAACGCAGCCGGAAAATAATATTCCTACCGGCTTCAAAGAATGAACTTTTAAACGGCGTCAAATGCCGTTAACGCCCGGGCTCCTGCTAATCTGATGGTCAGGGGCCCGGTCTTTGCACACGGTTTATACCCGTTATAGTAAACGTTGCATCTGTGTTGGCGACGCGCGCTTACCTCAGCCACTGACTTGCGTAGGCTCTTGGGGATTCTCGCTCTTACTGCCTTGATGGAACGCCGAGTATTTTGGGTGTAGTTATTGTTTTTCATGGAGAAAATATGTCACTCAGTCGACGTCAGTTTATTCAGGCATCGGGCTTGGCGCTGTGCGCAGGATCCGTGCCGCTGAGGGCTGAGGCGAGCGGAATGCAGACCCCGTTACCTATTCCCCCCCTGCTTGAATCCCGTCGTGGACAGCCGCTGTTTTTAACGCTGCAGCGTGCCCATTGGGCATTTATGGATAACCGTAAAGCCTCGGTGTGGGGGATTAACGGCATGTATCTTGGGCCGACAGTGCGGGTTTATAACGGTGATGACGTAAAGCTGATCTACAGCAACCGTCTGCCAGAGCCGGTGGCGATGACCATCAGCGGTCTGCAGGTACCGGGGACGCTGGTGGGCGGCGCCCCCCGCATGATGTCGCCTAACGTTGACTGGTCACCTGTGCTGCCTATCCGCCAGAACGCAACCACCTGCTGGTATCACGCCAGCACGCCTAACCGTATGGCACCTCACGTCTACAACGGTTTGGCAGGGCTGTGGCTGATTGAAGATGAAGTCAGCAAGGCGCTGCCGCTGCCAAATCATTATGGTGTTGATGATTTCCCGCTGATTATTCAAGACAAGCGATTAGATAACTTCGGTACGCCGGAATACGATCCGCCGTCACAGGGCGGTTTTGTTGGCGATACGCTGTTGGTTAACGGTGTGCAAAACCCGTACGTTGAAGTATCACGTGGTTGGGTGCGTTTGCGTCTGCTCAATGCCTCCAATTCGCGTCGCTACATGCTGCAATTGAGTGATGGCCGGCCACTTAACGTTATCGCCAGCGATCAGGGTTTCCTGCCTGCGCCGGTTGCGGTACAACAGCTTTCGTTGGCACCCGGTGAGCGCCGTGAAGTGCTTATCGACATGTCTAAAGGCGATGAAGTGACAATCACCGCCGGTGAAGCAGCGGGTATTATGGATCGTCTGCGCGGGCTGTTTGAGCCGTCGAGTATTCTGGTTTCAACCCAGGTGTTGACGTTGAAACCGACAGGGCTATTGCCACTGGTGACCGATAATTTGCCAATGCGCCTGCTGGCGGATCAACTGCTGGATGGTAGCGTCAGCCGTACCCGCGAATTCCGTTTGGGCGACAGCCAGGCTGGGATCAACGGGGCGATCTGGGACATGAACCGCATTGATGTTCAAACGCAACAAGGCAGCTGGGAACGCTGGAATATCCATGCGGATACGCCGCAGGCGTTCCATATTCAGGGCGTACAGTTCCTGGTGAAACGCGTCAACGGCGCGCAGCCGATGGCAGAAGATCGCGGCTGGAAGGACACGGTATGGGTCGATGGCGACGTCGAGCTGCTGGTGTATTTCAATCAGTCCACTTCGGAGCACTTCCCGTTCCTTTTCTACAGCCAGACGCTTGAAATGGCGGATCGCGGTAGCGCAGGTCAGTTTATGGTGCAGCCGGCACTTTAAGCATGTTGTGTGGACTCCTCTTGCGTACCCGCACGCAGCATGTCCAGAAATGCCTGTACGACCGGCGTTGCGCTGTCTGCATGATAAATGGCATACAAATCTGCCGATGGCGCCTGCTGTAGCGGGCAAAAACGCACGCCAGGCCACGGAATGCGCCCATAGCTGTCCGGCAGCAGTGTGATGCCGTAACCTTCGGCCACTAGCGCCATCAGGGTTTGCGGTTCGTTGACCTGATAGGCGATATCGGGTTTAAACCCTTGCTGCAGGCAGAGGTTATGCAGGTACAAGCCCAGGCTGGCCTCGTGTGGCGGCAATACCATGAACTTTTCATGCCTCAGCGCCGAGAGCGGGAGGCTTTCTGCGTGCGCCAGTGGGTGTTCCAGTGGCAGCACCACCGCAATATTCTCCCGCGCCAGTAATTGACTCGCCAACCCCGGTAATACTTGTTCTCTGGCTTCCCGCCAGACGCCAATATCGATATGACGCTTTTGCAGTGCCGTGATCTGTTGGCTGGGCGTCAGTTCGTTTAAAGCCCAGGTGATATTGGCCGTTTGCCCGGCAAAGCGCTTGAGTGCTGGTATCAATCCACCCCATATCGAGGTACCGACCATGCCAACGACCATGTGGCCCGCCTCACCGCGGCCCAATTGCTGAACCTGATTCAGCGCATGCCCGGCTTGATCCAACAACATTTCCACGTTGCGAAACAGCGTTCGGCCAGCCAGTGTCAGCGCCATTGAGCGTGTGGTGCGTTTGAATAATGCGACGCCCAGCTGGCTCTCCAGATCTTTGATGTGTTTGCTAAGCGGCGGCTGCGAAATATTTAGCCGGAGTGCCGCCTGAGTGAAGTTCATCTCCTCTGCCACGACGCGGAAATAGTGCAGCAGGCGGAAATTAATCCGGCTCGGATCGGGCATTTGCTGGGGCTGCTTCATGCTGATGATGGCCTCCTGAGACTGACAATTTATAGGTAAATGGAATAAATAGGCTGCCAATAATGTATTGGTCGCCGTTGGACATCGCTCTCTACTATGGGGTGACTTCCCCCCTCACAGAAGAGAATACAATGTTTAATCAAGAAGATGCTTTTTCCTGTGCTGATGTAATCCGCACCCGCTTGCCGGGTTTCCAACCGCGAGCGGCGCTGATACTGGGCTCGGGGCTGGGTGCGTTGGCAGAGGTCATGACCGACACGGTGACCATCGACTACGCTGAGCTGCCGGGGTTCCCGGTAAGCAGTGTAGTGGGCCATGCTGGGCAACTGGTTGCCGGTTGGCTGGAGGGCGTACCAGTCTTGTGCATGAAAGGGCGCGGACACTACTACGAAGGCCGCGGCATGCAGGTCATGACCACTGCCGTGCGCACTTTCAAATTGCTCGGTTGCGAATTCTTGCTGGCGACCAACGCCGCCGGTTCGTTGCGTCAATCGGTACCGCCGGGCAGCCTGGTGGCGCTTACCGATCACATCAACTTCATGCCTGAATCGCCATTGGTCGGTGACAACGATGAGCGTTTCGGCCCGCGCTTCTTTAGCCTGGCGAACGCTTACGATCCCGAACTGCGCAGCCAACTGGCTCAGGTGGCTGCACGCGTGGGTATCCCGCTGGCAGAAGGGGTCTTTGCCGCTTACACCGGGCCTAACTTCGAAACCCCAGCGGAAATCCGCATGATGCAAACGCTGGGGTGTGATGTGGTGGGTATGTCTATCGTGCCGGAAGTGCTTTCTGCACGCCATTGCGGGCTGAAGGTGTTGGTAGTGTCCGCGATGACCAACTACGCCGAAGGGTTGTCCGATACGCCGTTGTCTCATGAGCAAACCCTGAGCTGCGCTGCACTGGCGGCAGAGGATTTTATGCGCCTGATCCGTGAGTTCTTCAAAACGCTGTAATGCTCTAGTCCCTTCGCGGCAGGGCACAGGGGCCTTGCCGTGCAAATCATCGTTTTAATCAAAATAATAAGGTGATGGTGATGGCTATAAAAACGCGACTGAAGGTGATGGTTTTTCTGCAGTTCTTTATTTGGGGAGCCTGGCTGGTCACGCTGGGATCTTACATGATTAACACCCTGCATTTCAGTGGGCTGCAGGTGGGCATGGTTTACAGCGCGAAGGGGATCGCAGCGCTGATTATGCCAGGATTGGCGGGCATCCTGGCCGATCGTTGGATCAAAGCCAACTACCTGTATGCGTTGTGCCATTTGCTCGGTGCAGGAGCACTTTACTGCGCGGCGCAGGTTGATCAGCCCATGGTGATGTTCTGGGTCATGCTGTTCAATGCCATGGTGTATATGCCCACGATTTCGCTTTCCAATGCCATCTCCTACTTCTGTCTGGAGAAACAGGGTTACGACACGGTGAAAGATTTTCCGCCGGTACGGGTCTATGGCACCGTCGGTTTTATTGTCGCGATGTGGTTGGTCGGTTTTAGCAAGATTGAACTCAGCAATATGCAACTGTATTTGGCCTCTGGGGTATCGCTACTGTTGGCTTTCTATTCGCTGACGTTACCGAACTGTCCGACCAGCAGGGTGGAAACATCAAAAAGTGTGCTCAGCGTGTTGGGGCTGGACGCCCTGGTGCTATTCCGTCAGCGACGCATGGCGTTATTTTTCCTGTTTGCCATGCTGCTGGGCGCTGCGCTGCAGGTGACTAACACCTTCGGTAATCCCTTCCTGCACGATTTTGCGAGCAATCCGCTGTATCAAGACAGCATAAGCGTCAGATACCCGGCGGTGCTGTTGTCGTTGTCACAAATCTCCGAGGTGTTCTTTATCCTCACGATCCCGTTCTTCCTGCGCCGATACGGCATTAAACAGGTGATGCTGATCAGTATGGCGGCCTGGACGCTGCGCTTCTTGTTTTTGGCGTATGGCACCCCAGCCGGTTTCGGTTTTGTCTTACTGCTGCTGTCGATGATCGTGTACGGCTGTGCCTTTGATTTCTTTAATATTTCGGGGGCTATTTTTGTTGAGAAAGAGGCGGACCATCGTATCCGCGCCAGTGCTCAGGGGCTGTTTATGACCATGGTTAACGGGATCGGGGCTTATGTGGGGGCGATTGCCAGCGGCGAAGTCGTGGATTACTTCACTAGCAACGGCATAAAAGATTGGCAGAGTATCTGGTTGATCTTCGCGTTGTATACGTTGGTCTTGGGCATCGTTTTTGCGCTGACCTTTAATTATCAGCATCGGCCCGAGGAGCATGCGGGGCCAGTACAACGGGCACATTAAAAATGAAACGGGCGCCTGGATGCGCCCATTTTGATTCAAACGTGAGGAAAGCATTGTTGCCTGCTCGGTACCTCGACAGAGCCCGGATTTGCTCCCCATTCAGCAGCGACACGGTTGGCCAGATCGACGGCCTGTGGCACGGACCAACCGGCCGACAGCCCAGCCAACAGACCGACGCAGCGAGCGTCGCTTGGGCTGGCGTCTTCAACCGAACCGCCGGCAATTTGCAGCGCTTGGGCGTCGCCATCACAAAGCCAGATACCATCGCGGTCCAATTGGCAAATCAGCGTCAGGTTATGAGCGCTGGCGAACCCTCGGGCAGCGGCAAGTACATCACCTGTACCGCACAATGTGGTCGTTTCGCTACGGTTCAACATCAGCAGGCTGTCGCTGTCGCTGAGCATGGCGAAGAAATCTTCATCGAGTTGGCCGACATAGGAACCCGGAACGATAAGACGGCGCTGGTCGAAGGGGAGGCGCGTCAGCCAATCGCGCAATGCTTCACCGTTGTCCCCAACCAATTGCTCACCGCTGATGTAGATCAGGGTGTCTTCAGTCAACGGGAGGGTGGACAGCTGGGCTTTATTCCACTGGGTTTCGCAGCCGGGCTCGATAACAAGAACCGACTCTCCGTTGGACGACGCCTGTATCAGGCACTGGCCATTGTCCATTTGGCCGTGGCGCAGCAGCACCGGCAGGCCCATCTGCTCCATTTCTGCTTCAATCGCGGCCCCCCAGTCACCGTTGCCGACTGGCATGCCGTTGATCACCGGCACCTGCAAATGCACCAGTGCTCGCGCAATGTTAAACGCACTGCCGCCAATCTTCCGTTCCTGCGTGAGCGTCACTTCACCGATCGCACTGCCCAGAACCAGGACCGGCTTTACTGCTAAAAACTCATTCATTCATGTCCTCCGCTGCCGACCGGTGGGCCGAACAGAATGCGCTATGATGACGGCGCAGGCGTGCAGAGTCGAGAGGCAAGCCCGTTGTGATGTGACTAATGTGTGAAATAACCATGCTCTTTTTGCTACTAGTGCGTATAATCGCCGCCCGGCGATTAATTAACCTGTAAAAGAGCACGAGAATGAGCACCACCAGCCTAATCCAACCCGATCGTGAATTATTTTCCTATAAGCCTTATTGGGCCGAATGTTATGGCACTGCGCCATTTTTACCCATGTCGCGCGAAGAGATGGATCAACTGGGCTGGGATAGCTGTGACGTGATCATTATCAGCGGTGATGCTTATGTCGATCACCCAAGCTTTGGTATGGCAATCATCGGCCGCATGCTGGAAGCGCAGGGCTTCCGCGTTGGCATCATTGCCCAGCCGGACTGGAGCAATAAAGAAGACTTTATGCGCCTGGGTAAACCGAACCTGTTCTTCGGCATCACTGCCGGTAACATGGATTCGATGATCAACCGTTATACCGCCGACCGTAAACTGCGCCACGATGATGCCTATACCGCCGGCAACGTGGGCGGTAAACGCCCGGATCGTGCGACGCTGGTTTACAGTCAACGCTGCAAAGAAGCTTATAAAGACGTGCCGATCGTGCTGGGCGGCATCGAAGCCAGCCTGCGTCGCATCGCTCACTACGATTACTGGTCGGATACCGTGCGTCGTTCGGTGCTGGTTGACTCTAAAGCTGACATGCTGATTTACGGTAACGGCGAGCGCCCGTTAGTGGAAGTGGCACACCGTCTGGCTGCGGGCGAGAAAATCAGCGAGATCCACGATATCCGCAATACGGCGGTGATGCGCAAAGGTGCGTTGCCGGGTTGGACCGGTGTGGACTCTACCCGTTTGGACAAGCCGGGCCGCATTGAGCCAATTCCAAATCCTTACGGTGACGATCTGCCGTGCGCAGACGGTGGCAAGCCGGAGCCGGAAGCCAAGCCGGTGACCGTACGCGCAGCCAAACCCAAGCCGTGGGAAAAAACCTATGTGTTGCTGCCGTCCTTTGAAAAAGTGAAGGCCGACAAGGTGCTGTATGCGCACACTTCGCGTATTCTGCATCACGAAACCAACCCGGGCTGTGCGCGTGCACTGATGCAGTCACATGGCGATCGCTACGTGTGGATTAACCCACCGGCGATCCCGTTGACTACGCCGGAAATGGACAGCGTATTTGCCCTGCCGTACCAGCGTATTCCGCATCCGTCCTATGGCAAGGAAACCATTCCAGCCTATGACATGATCCGCTTCTCGGTAAATATCATGCGTGGCTGCTACGGCGGTTGTTCATTCTGTTCGATCACCGAACATGAAGGGCGCATCATCCAGAGCCGTTCAGAAGACTCCATTATTCGTGAAATCGAAGAAATTCGTGACAAAGTGCCGGGCTTTACTGGCGTAATCTCCGATTTGGGTGGTCCGACGGCAAACATGTACATGCTGCGCTGCACCAATCCGCGCGCTGAGCAGACCTGCCGCCGCGCCTCGTGTGTGTATCCAGAGATTTGTACCTACATGGACACCAATCACGAGCCAACCATCAAGCTGTACCGCCGTGCACGCTCACTGGAGGGCATCAAGAAGATCTTGATTGCCTCTGGCGTACGTTATGACCTGGCTGTGGAAGACCCACGTTATATCAAAGAGCTGGCGACCCACCACGTGGGGGGGTACCTGAAGATTGCCCCGGAACACACCGAGGAAGGCCCGCTGTCGAAAATGATGAAGCCGGGCATGGGCAGCTACGATCGGTTTAAACAGCTGTTTGACCATTATTCTAAGCTGGCAGGCAAAGAACAGTACCTGATCCCGTATTTCATCTCCTCACATCCGGGCACCCGTGATGAGGACATGGTGAATTTGGCGCTGTGGCTGAAGAAAAACCGTTTCCGCCTTGATCAGGTGCAGAACTTCTATCCGTCACCGATGGCTAACTCCACCACCATGTATTACAGCGGCAAAAACCCATTGAGCCGCGTGGGTTATAAGAGTGAAGACGTCGTGATACCTAAGGGCGATCGTCAGCGTCGCTTGCACAAAGCGTTGTTGCGTTATCACGATCCAGCCAACTGGGCGATGATCCGCACCGCGCTGGAAGAGATGGGCATGAAGCACCTGATCGGCAGCCGTCGCGAGTGCCTGGTGCCGGCACCGACCATCGACGAACAGCGTGAAGCGAAGCGTCTGCAACGCCATACTCGTCCGGCGCTGACCAAGCATACTGATATTACCTGTCAGCGTACGCCGACCAATAAGCCACCGCGTAAGCCTATCCGTAATGGTAAGCCGTAACGGGTAGGTATTGGCTTCCGTCCCTGGGTTTAATGCCGATCAGTTAAAGCTGGTCGGCATTTTTTTATTCGGTTCCTGTTGGTTCAGTGCAGGTAGAATTGCCGTAAATACCCTCTATTTCTCTGTAGCCACAATGAACGGCAATTGGAGGGGCCGAAGGCGTGGCCCCTTTACCCCACCCACATTGGTAGCCACTGAGCATCCTGTGCCTCAGTTTGACGTTGCGCGATGAAATACAGTGGAAATGATGAGATGAGCACGCGGTTGGGCGCCCTGAAGACGTCGAACGCAAGCACAACGCATAGGCGAAACCGCCATGGACGCCTGTCATAGCCAGCCGTGATGCGGCGTGATGAAGTGAGAGCCGTTGGCGTAGCCAACCGTCTGAGCGGGGAAGAGCGCGGTTTGCAAGGGGCCGCGCTTACGGCCCCTTGCTCGGTCGAGGCGCAAGATCCTCATGGTGCTTTGCGCGTTTATCGACCGAAAAGAACGCTGAACTTGCTAAAAACACCTTAACCGATTGGCATTCACCCCAAGGTTTTCTCTTTACGTCTGAAAATCACAATTGATCGTAGGCGGCTTCCACTTTCATCAAATGGCGCGGTGCCTGCGGGGCTGGATGATACTTACGCACATGCCAGTTAAAGGCTTCTGGTGACAGATTATTAATCATCGAAATGGCTTGCTGACGGTTACTGGAGAACGTCCGTAACAGTGCGCCCGTGCCGTTGACGTAGGCGATAATGGTGGCATAACGCAGGGTGACGGGATTGTTGATGCCTTTAAGCTGCTGTTTTTGCAAGACGGCCAGATAGGCTGCTCCAAGATCGATGTTGGTATCAGGATCCAGCAAATCGTCGTCGTCCGGGCAACCGCGTTTACCTTTGTAGCGATAGGCATCGCACCCCGCGGTATCTGCTTTCAACTGCATTAAACCGATAGCATTGGATCGGCTGATTGCGGCTGGGTTAAAGCTGGATTCTACTTTGATCATTGCCGTGATCAGCTTCTTATCGACGTTGTATTTATCCGCAGCATCTTCGATCGCATCATCAAAAGCATGAGCATCGTAGCTGGTACGTGGCTTTTTGCTGGAACAACCGGCCAGGATCAGCATGACGCAAAGTATGCTCAGGCGTGACCACTGTGATAGGGAAGATTTCATTGTGCTCCGTGCGTTATCTATTTTTAACGGTATTGGGCCGGCGGACGGGGCCGGGTGCCGCCATCATAACGTCAGCTGCCGGAAAGATCTTTAGTAAAAAACAGGGGGATCGGGCGCTTTCGACAGGATGAATGAGGTATCGGCAGCAATTTTGGATCTCCTTCACAGAACCTGTTCAAACACTGTAACCGGTTACTGAAACCGGTTGCTGTTTTTTCATTTTTGAAACCATACTCATTCCTCAACTGAATCATTTGCACCTATTGACCCCAGGAGAACGGATGAAAAAAATATTCTTATGCTGCGCAGCCGGGATGTCGACCAGCATGGTGGTGAATAAAATGAAAAAGTCTGCCGAACAGCAGGGTATTGAGGTTGATATTATCGCCGTCGGTATAGATGAATTTGAAGCAACATTGGAAAATTACCAGTGCTGCCTGCTTGGTCCGCAGATTAAATATAAATTGGCCGACTTTAAAAAGATCGCCGACAGGGAAAATAAACCCATTGCGGTTATAAACAGCATGGATTACGGCATGATGCGTGGCGATAAAATCCTTGCCGAAGCGTTGGCGATGATTGAACCACGCTAATCCTACCGGGGCCGCCTGCCGCAGCGCGCTGCCGTAGGCTTTCTCGCCCTGTGACCATTGACTCAGAACGTCCCGAGGGTTGAACCATGAGTATCAGCCAGGCCGCATTCAATTTTATTGAAAACCGCATCAGCCCGATTGCCGGTAGATTATCGACTCAACGACATATTATGGCGATCCGCGACGGTTTTATTTCCGCCATGCCGTTTATGATCGTCGGCTCATTTTTACTGGTTTTCGCGTATCCGCCTTTTTCTGCTGACAGCAGTTGGGGAATAGCCCAATGGTGGTTGGGTACGGCAGAAAAACATCAGGTTGCCATTCTTACCCCGTTTAATATGACGATGGGGATCATGTCCATCTATATAACGGCTGCGATTGCTTACAATTTAGCGCAAAGTTATAAACTCGATCCCTTTATGGCGGCGATGCTGGCCCTGATGTCGTTTTTATTGGTCGCCGCGCCGCAAACCGAGAAGATGTTACCGACGGCGGCCTTGGGCGGCGTGGGGATCTTCACCGCCATTCTGGTGGCGATCTATACCACTGAGTTGATCCGTTTTCTCAAGGTGCGAAACATCGGTATCTCACTGCCGGAACAGGTGCCAGCCAAGATCAAGCAATCGTTCGATCTGCTGATTCCGATCCTGGCGGTGGTGATCACGCTGTATCCACTTAGTTTGCTGGTGCAGCACCAATTCAACCTGTTGTTGCCGCAGGCGATCATGGCGTTGTTCCAGCCACTGATTTCCGCCGCCGACTCATTGCCGGCGATCCTGCTGGCTGTGCTGATCGGCCACTTGCTGTGGTTTGCCGGCATACATGGTGCGGTGATCGTCTCTGGCA
This sequence comes from Serratia sp. NPDC087055, assembly GCF_044900985.1. Lineage (NCBI taxonomy): Bacteria > Pseudomonadati > Pseudomonadota > Gammaproteobacteria > Enterobacterales > Yersiniaceae > Serratia > Serratia sp. NPDC087055. The sequence continues at coordinate 164,187 of NZ_JBJDOG010000003.1, read as the reverse complement.
TGCTGCAGGCGTTCTGGCTCACCAACCTGGGTATCAACCAGGACGCGTTGGCCGCCAGCCAGCCGATGCCACACATTTTTATGGAAGCCTTCTGGACCTTCTTTATCGTTATCGGCGGATCTGGCGCCACCTTCGGACTGGTGCTGCTTTATCTGCGCAGCCGGTCGGCGCATCTGCGTTCGATCGGCAAGCTGAGTCTGGTGCCCAGTTGCTTCAACATCAATGAACCGGTGATCTTCGGCACACCGATCGTCATGAATCCCACCTTCTTTATCCCATTTATCACCGCGCCGATCGTCAATTCGATCATCGCCTATGTGGCGGTGAAACTGGATCTGATCGGCAGAGTGATCTCGGTAGTACCCTGGACGGCACCCGCCCCGATTGGTGCGGCCTGGGCCACCGGTTGGGATTTCCGCGCGGCGCTGTTGGTGCTGCTGTTGGCTGCGGTATCAGCACTGATTTATTACCCGTTCTTCAAGGTCTATGAGCAACAGCTGTTGGACCAGGAAGTGAGCGAAGCGGATCAGATAGAACAGACGCAAGGAGTCACAGAATGATGGATATGGAAACGGCAGTCATGGAGTTGATCATCAACGCCGGTGAGGCGCGCAGCTGCGCCATGCAGGCGCTGTACGCTGCGCGTAAATACCAGTGGGATCAGGTAGACATTTTGCTGGCGGAATCGCAGTTGGCAGCCAAGCGTGCCCATGCCACTCAAACTGAATTGATTGGATTTGACGAGGGGGAAGGCAAGTTACCGGTCAACCTGATTATGGTGCATGCACAGGATCACATCATGAACGCCATGCTAGCGCGCGATCTGGTGGAGGAGCTGGTGAGAATTTACCGATTACTGGAACAGAACGGGGTGAAAAACCAATGAGCGTATTTCCGAAGGATTTTCTCTGGGGGGCCGCGACGGCATCATACCAAGTTGAGGGCGGTTTTGATGCTGACGGTAAAGGCCTGTCCAACTGGGATCTCTTCTCCCATCTGCCCGGCACCACTTATCAGGGTACCAACGGCGATGTCGCGGTCGATCACTACCATCGCTTCCGCGAAGATGTGGCGCTAATGGCCGAATTGGGTATGCAGACCTACCGATTTTCGATCTCCTGGCCACGGCTGTTGCCGCAGGGCCGGGGAGAAGTGAACGAAGCAGGGATCCAATTCTACAGCGACTTGATCGACGAATTGCTTAAGCACAATATCAAGCCGATGATCACCCTGTACCACTGGGATCTGCCGCAAGCGCTACAAGAATCTTTTGGCGGTTGGGAATCGCGAGAGATCGTCGATGCTTTCGATGAATATGCGCGTCTGTGCTATGCACGTTTTGGCGATCGGGTTGAGCTTTGGTCCACTTTTAATGAAACCATCGTGTTTATCGGTATGGGCTATATCACCGGGGCGCATCCGCCCAAGTTAACCGATCCTAAGAAGGGTATTCAGGCCTGCCACCATGTGTTTTTGGCGAATGCCCGTGCGGTGAAAAGCTTCCGGGAAATGCAGATCAAGGGGCAGATCGGCTTCGTCAACGTGTTGCAACCGAACGATCCGATCAGCGATTCACCGGAGGATCGACGCGCTTGCGAGATCGCTGAAGGGATCTTCACGCATTGGTTGTACGATCCGGTGCTAAAAGGGGAATACCCGGCTGAGCTCTTGGCGATGGCGCAGCAGGCCTTTGGCGTACCCTATTTTGCACCTGGCGATGAGGTACTGCTGAAGGAGAACATCGTAGATTTTATCGGCCTGAATTATTACAAGCGTGAAATGGTGGCGCATAACGACGACGTGGACGGCTATGCCATCAACACCAGTGGCCAAAAGGGCAGCGGGCGTGAATTGGGTTTCAAAGGGCTGTTCAAACTGGTACGCAATCCGAACGGTGTTTACACCGATTGGGACTGGGAAGTGTACCCACAGGGGCTAACCGATGCTATTGGGCGTATCGTCAAACGCTATGGCAACATCCCCATTTACATTACCGAGAACGGATTGGGCGCCAAAGATCCGATCGTCGAGGGAGAAGTGCGTGATCAACCACGGATTGACTACCTGCGCGATCATATTCAGGCGATCGGTGCGGCGATCGAACAGGGGGCTGATGTACGCGGCTACTACCCTTGGTCGTTTATCGATTTGCTCTCATGGCTTAACGGCTATCAGAAACAGTACGGCTTTGTGTATGTCGATCACGACAACAATCTGGCCCGCAAGAAAAAGCAGAGCTTTGGCTGGTATCAGCGGGTGATTGCCACCAACGGTGAGCAGCTGTAGCGGGGAATAAAGTGGCCCTCTCAGGCGGAGAGGGCCGAGTCAGATTACAGTGAGTCTGGATCCGGCCCGAGACGGTTGCCGATATCCAGCTTGGCGATTTCGCTCAGTTCGTCTTTATCCAGTTTGAAATCAAAGACCTCGAAGTTTTCACGAATGCGGGAAGGCGTGACCGATTTCGGGATCACGATCAGACCGCTGTCCAGATGCCAACGCACCACGATTTGCGCCGGTGTTTTCTCGTATTTTTCTGCCAGGTATTTAATGACGGGTTGATCGAATACCCCTTCACCACCCTGTGCCAGAGGGCTCCAGGATTCGGTAGCGATGTGATGCGTCGCATTCCAGGCACGCAATTGGCGTTGTTGCAGCAGTGGGTGAAGTTCGATCTGGTTAATCACCGGGGCGACATTGGTTTCATCCAGCAGGCGCTGGAGATGCGGGGTATGGAAATTACATACCCCGATACTTTTAACCAGCCCTTGTTCGCGCAGTTTGATCAGCCCGCGCCAGGCGTCCACGTATTGGTCTTGCTGGGGTTTCGGCCAGTGGATCAAATACAAGTCGACATAGTCCAACTTGAGCTTTTCCAGGCTGGTTTCCAGTGCGCCCTGTGGGTCGCCCTGATCGTCATTCCACAGTTTGGTGGTGACAAACAGTTCATCGCGGGGAATCGAGGAGGTTTGCAGCGCAGCGCCGACCCCTTCCTCGTTCTTGTAGATCGCAGCGGTATCGATCGAGCGATAGCCCACCTCCAGCGCTTTAAGCACCGCATTGGTGGTTTCTGAAATACTCGCCTGCCAAACGCCGAGACCCAACTGCGGCATCAGATTACCATCGTGGAGTTTGATGATGGGTTGTTGCGTTGTCATGCGTATCTCCTTGTCAACGGATTGCCCGGTGCTGCATGCACCAGGAACAGCGATACCCGTCATACTTCAAGCTGCAGCGGTGTTGGCTGCAAACGGTTACGTGGCCCATCCGTGGGCCACGCCCCTAAAGGGGCCGCTGCAAGCAGCGTTCAAATCTGCTCCCGGCAGATTTGTATCCCAAATCACTTATTTGAGTAAGCTCATCGGGATGCACGCTCTTGCCGCCCTCCTGCAACTCGAATTATTTAGGCTATATCAGTAGATTCTAGCTGGCAAACAGGGGTAGTGCTGAGTTCGCTAAGCAAATTTCAACGATATCGGAATCGTGCTTGGCACTGCGCCCGGCGAGCGTGATCGGTCGGGCGCAGGAGGGTCGTTGAAACTAAAGCCTAGCAGTAAATCGCGAGTTTGCGATTAACGCGCCGCTTCATAAATGCGTTGGCTCACTTCCAGGGTAATGTCCTGGTGTTCGCCGAGCGCGGTCATACCGTGCTGGTGCAGCTTATCGAGCAGCGCTGGGATTGAGCTGCCGTCGAGCTGGTAATCTGACATGCGGGTCGGCACGCCCATTTTTTCGAAGAAGGCGCGAGTGGCGGCAATAGCGCCGTCAATGCGGCTGTCTTCGCTACCGTCACGCAGACCCCAAACGCGATCGGCATACTGCAGCAGTTTTTCGCGTTTTTGTGCTTTTTTCTCGATCAACAACGCAGGCAGGACAATAGCCAGCGTTTGGGCATGATCCAGGCCGTGCATGGCGGTCAGTTCATGACCCAGCATATGGGTTGCCCAATCCTGCGGCACACCCGCGCCGATCAAACCGTTCAGCGCCATAGTGGCGCTCCACATCACGTTGGCGCGCACCGCATAGTTTTCCGGCTCAGCCAGCGCACGTGGGCCATCTTCCAGCAAGGTTAGCAGCAGGCCTTCGGCAAAGCGATCTTGCACCTTGGCGTCAACCGGATAGGTCAGGTACTGCTCGAGGGTGTGAACAAAGGCGTCGACCACACCGTTGGCGATTTGGCTCGGTGGCAGTGAATAGGTCACGACCGGATCCAGCACGGCGAACAAAGGCTGTACGTGTGGCGAGAAGAAATGCTGCTTATCACCACTGCTTTTACGGGTGATCACTGCGCCGCTGTTGGATTCAGAACCGGTGGCCGGCAATGTCAGTACGCAACCCATAGGCACTGCGTCTTTGATCTCGCTGCCGACGGTTTTCAGGATATGCCAGGCATCGTTATCTGCGGTGTAGCGGGCTGCAGCAGCGATAAACTTGGTGCCGTCCACGACGGAGCCGCCGCCAACAGCCAGCAGGAAGTCGATGTTTTCTGCACGCACGACCTCGACCGCTTTCATCAGCGTTTCGTAGGTTGGGTTAGGCTCAATGCCGGAAAATTCCAGGACATTGCGGCCCGCCAGCGCGGCATAGACCTGATCCAAGACACCGTTTTTTTTCACGCTGCCACCACCGTAGGTGATCAAAATGCGGGCGTCGGCAGGGATTTGTTGCGCCAGACCCGCGATTTGGTCTTGGCCGAACAGAATTTTGGTTGGGGTATGAAGAATAAAGTTTTGCATGGTTATTTCTCTTCTGCATAAGACAAGCGCCGGTGGCGCAAAATATCTGAGGGGTATTGTCAGTAACTTGGCCCCGCAGCACAATGCACATTCCTGCCCGAGTCTTGCCTATTTCTACAAAGCGTTGTAGAAAAATAGAGTTTTAAACTATTATTTATGCCGGATTATTCTTAGTGTAAGAGGGTGTTTCTGTGAGTGACATTGATGAGCTGCGCAGCCGCATGGCGCGCCAGGCAGCCTGTTTTGCCGAGAGTAACGGTTATACGCCCTCGCCAGTGCCACTGGTGAAAATCCTCTACGTCGACCGCCATTGCCCACGTCAACCGGTGATGTACGAACCCGGGGTAGTGATCATTTTCCAGGGTCACAAGGTGGGTTACTGCGGTAACCGGGTATTCCAATACGACCCGCGTAATTATCTGCTGATGACGGTGCCCTTGCCCTTCGAATGTGAAACCTTTGCCAGCCCAGAATTGCCACTGGTGGGGTTATCCGTGAATATCGATAGCCAGATGCTGCAGGATTTGCTGATCGACATCGGCGACGATGACTACCTGATGAAACCGCGCCGAGAAAGCAGTGGGGTGAACCTGGCTGAATTATCGGAAGAGCTATTGTGCGCCACCGAACGCTTGTTGGATGTGATGGCCAAACCGCTCGACGCGCGGGTGCTGGGGCCACAGATTGTACGTGAAATCCTGTATTACATATTGCGTGGTGCCTGTGGAGCGTCGCTGCAGGAGCTGGTTAATCGCCATACCCACTTTAGCCAAATCGCCAAGGCGCTGCGGCGCATTGAGAACCAATACGCGGACAGCCTCAACGTCGAACAGCTGGCGGGTGAGGTGAACATGAGCATTTCGGCGTTCCACCATAACTTCAAAGCGGTGACGAATACCTCGCCGTTGCAGTATGTGAAATCCTATCGGTTGCACAAAGCCCGTTTACTGATGGTGCATGATGGTTTAAAGGCCAGCACCGCGGCGATCCGCGTTGGCTATGAGAGCGCTTCGCAGTTTAGTCGCGAATTTAAACGCTTCTTCGGCGTGACGCCGAGCGACGAAGTGGCCCGGCTGCGCGACAACCCTCCACTGATGATGGAAGGGTAGATTGCAGGTTAATGCGGATTGAACTGTACGGGCGGCAACTGCCGCCCGTTAACGCATCAGGAAGAGGCTGCGCGTTTTTTGCGCCAGATAACCAACATGGCACCCAGCAGGCCAGCCAGCAACAGAACCAGCGGCAGGATCATCAGCCCTGTCATCACCTGGCTTTCGTAGCGTTTCACTAACGGGATCTGGCTGAAGGCGTAGCCGAGGCCAACTACGGCACCCACCCAAATTACGGCGCTCAACCAGTTAAAGAACTGAAAACGCGTGCTGTTCAGGCCAGAGATGCCGGCCATGGTGGGCAGCAAGGTACGGACAAAGCCCAGAAAACGGCCAATCACCAGTGCCATCAGGCCATGACGGTTAAACAGGTTGTGCGCCCGCTGGTGATATTGGGCGGGCAGCTGCAGCAACCAGCCTTTTACCAGTTTAGTGTGGCCCAGCCAACGGCCTTGCAGGTAGCTCAGCCAACAACCAAGGCTGGCGGCAAGGGTCAAAATGATCAGCGTAGGCACAAAGGCCATTACGCCTTTGGCGATCAATGCGCCAGATAGCAGCAATAAGCTGTCACCGGGTAAGAAGGAAGCTGGCAGTAATCCGTTTTCTAAGAATAGCGTGGTGAAAAGTACAGCATAAACCACCCAAATGACGCTTGGATCGGCAAGGGCTATGAAGTCCTGCTGCCAAAGCGCATGAACAATCTCTCGTAATACATCCATTATATATCCTGTTGCATGCCGGTTGCGCCTGGAGCTACGTACCCCAGGATGCGGTGTTGACCGTATCTGACAGTTACCCGCCTAGTGTACCGCTAATAGCTTAAGCACACATTAAACGAGGCGAATAAAATTACCGCTGTAACAGGCGATGTATCAGTGCGCGTTGGTAATACGCTCGAACCCGGCAGCGAGATCGGCGATCAGATCCTGCACGTTTTCCAGGCCAATATGCAGGCGTACCAGCGTGCCGGAGAAATCGACGCCGCCCGCCGGACGGATGGCTTCCAGTTCTTCCGGTTGGTTAGCCAGGATCAGTGATTCATAGCCACCCCAGGAATACGCCATGCTGAAGTGGTTGAAGTTATCCAGGTAATCGGCCAACTGCACGTCACTGAGACGCTGCTTCAGTACAAAAGAGAACAGGCCGTTGCAGCCGCTGAAGTCACGACGGTAAAACTCATGGCCTTTGCAACTGGGCAGCGCGGGGTGATTGACCACGGCCACCTCAGGCCTGTCGGCCAACCAGTTAGCGACCTCAATGCTGCTCTGTTGGTGTTGTTTGAGACGCACACCCAGCGTGCGCAGCCCGCGGCTGGCCATATACGCGGTATCGGCATCCACCATTTGGCCCATCAAATAAGAGTATTCACGCAACTGATCCCAACAGCGTGGGTTTGCTACGGCAGTGCCCAGCATGTAATCGGAATGACCAATAATGTATTTGGTGCCCGCCTGAATCGAAATATCGATGTCGAAATCCAGCGCCTTGAACAGTACGCCGGCTGCCCAGGTGTTATCGATCATGATCACCACGTCCGGCGCCACGGCACGAATAGCCTGCACCATCGCCGGGATATCCTGAACCTCCATGGTGATCGAACCCGGCGATTCAAGGAACACCACGCGCGTATTGGGCTGAATCAGCCCGGCGATATCGGCGCCTATTAATGGATCGAAATAGGTCGTCGTTACGTTCATACGGCTCAGGATATGGGTGCAAAAATCCTGCGTTGGTTCATAGACAGAACCGGTCATCAACAGGTGATCCCCAGCGCTGACGAAGGACAAGATGGCGTTGGAAACCGCCGCCGCACCGCAAGGGTAAAGCACACAACCCGCTCCGCCTTCCAGTTCGACCATCGCATCTTGCAACGCGAAATGGGTCAGGGTGCCGCGCCGGCCATAAAACAGCTCGCCATGAGCACGCTTGGCGGTGGCGTGTTTTTTGGCTGCGACGGAATCAAAGACCAGTGAAGAAGCGCGCTGGGTGACGGGATTGACGGAGCCCTGTGTATAGCGCTTGCTGCGCCCGGCGCCGATCAGGGTGGTTTCGATGTTCTTTGACGTCATGGGAGCGGGCTCACCTTATTGGGTCTTCACGGGCCATTTACGAGAGTCCTTACGGTAGCATGACATTTAATAGCCATCCAGACGTTTTAACTGCCAAATGCAGAAACGGATGCAATCCTCTGTCTGATGCTGTTCCTGGACGTCATCCTTCTGCAGGGCTGCAATGACCAAGCGGATTTATCGGTAAATTCGTGATGTGACGACAAAATGCGATAAAACGATGACGTTGTTGCAGCCCTGTGCCGTAAAAGTGACGAAAAACCTTATAAAAGGTGCTTATAGGGCCGAACAGGTCGCGAATGGGTTAGCGGGAGAGCGTTGCGGACGCCGTGGCGATAATTTTCCCGATTATTTGGTAAATAATAATGAGAACTACTATCAATCCCTGAGTGGTTTGATATGATCGCACGCTGAATTATTCCTCAATTTTGATTGGTAACGGGTGGAGGCACAGCGTGAAAACGGCTGGCAAGAATTTAAATCAAGGATCGTTCGGTCAGGGCCGGGCGCAATGGGGCCAGGCATTCGGCCGCGGTCTGATCGCTTCAATGGTATTAGTGGTGGGTCTGGCCGGTAGCGCTCAGGCAGCACCGGCGGCTAATCCAGCCGTTACCGAAAGCGTTACTCCGGCTGCGGCGCCTGCTGTTGCAGCCACGCCGGAAAATGTCACGCCGGTGAACCCACAACCGACCATCCAACCGCCAGAAACCCGCGGTATGGACCTGTCCGTTTGGGGCATGTACCAACATGCGGACATCGTGGTAAAAATCGTGATGATCGGTTTGGTGCTGGCATCTATTGTCACCTGGACCATCTTGTTCTCTAAAGGCAGCGAACTGTTCCGCGCCAAGCGCCGTCTGCGCCGTGAACAGTTGGCGTTAGCCAACGTCCGCTCGCTGGACGAAGCCTCTGAGCTGGCGCAAAGCTTCTCGGACGAGAGCATCAGTTCCGTATTGCTGAACGATGCACAGAACGAGCTGGAGCTGTCGGCGGCATCCAACGACAACAACGGCATCAAGGAACGTACCGGTTTCCGTCTGGAGCGCCGCGTAGCGGGCTACAGCCGTAATATGGGCCGTGGCAATGGCTTCCTGGCGACCATCGGTGCCATTTCGCCGTTTGTCGGTCTGTTCGGTACCGTTTGGGGCATCATGAACAGCTTTATCGGCATCGCTCACTCGCAGACCACCAACCTGGCAGTCGTTGCACCCGGCATCGCAGAAGCGCTGCTGGCCACCGCTCTGGGCTTGGTCGCCGCGATCCCGGCGGTAGTGATTTATAACATCTTTGCCCGCGTGATCAGTGGCCACCGTGCACAGGTTGGCGACGTAGCGGCGCAGGTTCTGCTGCTGCTGGGTCGCGATTTGGATCTGGCCGCTACGGCGGAAGCCAAACGTTCACAGCATTCACACCAACTGCGGGTGGGGTGAGTTATGGCGATGCGCTTAAATGAAGATTTGGACGACAGCGGCGAACTGCATGAAATCAACGTGACGCCGTTTATCGACGTTATGCTGGTGCTGTTGATCATCTTTATGGTGGCCGCGCCGCTGGCAACGGTAGATATCCGTGTCGATCTTCCGGCGTCCTCCGCCAAACCGCAGCCGCGCCCGGAAAAACCGGTGTTCCTGTCGGTGAAAGCGGACAAACAGCTCTATGTTGGCGAGCAAGCTGTCAGTGCAGAGCAACTGACGTCGGTGCTGGATCAACGGACGCAGGCGAACAAAGAGACCACTATCTTCTTCCAGGCGGATAAGAGCGTGGACTATGAAACGCTGATGAGCGTGATGGATACGCTGCGTAAAGCCGGTTACCTGAAAGTCGGGCTGGTGGGGATGGAAGGCGCCGCCAAATAACGGGCTGACATCACCAATGGATAGAAGGGCGCTCAGGCGCCCTTTTTTATTGCCTGAATTTTGTACAAAAGTTTGACGCGCCTTCAACACATGAAAATACTAATAGATAGTAATTAACACTACTTTCCGGGGTCGGCCATGCCAACAAGCATTGCTTTAAGCCCTCATTTTGAAAAGTTCGTTCATGAGCAAATTGACAGCGGGCGTTATGGCAACGTCAGCGAAGTGATTCGAGCAGGTCTACGCCTGCTCGAAGAGCATGAGCGGGCGATGAAAATTGAACAGTTGCGAGTCGCTATTGCGCAGGGAGTCGAAAGTGGTGAGGGAGTTCCGGCGGAGGAAGCATTTGCGCGTTTACGGACTAAATACCAACGGATGGTGGATAATGGAAGTGGCTAATGGGGCTAACAATATCGTCGGCGGCGATATGTGGCATTGAAAATATTGGCGACTCTATTGCGCAGGAAAATCCGGTGCGTGCTCTGAGTTTGTATAGCCAATGCCAGCGTATCGGCGAGTCGCCGGACACCTATCAAAAGCGCCCTGAGCTTGGCCGGAACGTCAGGATTAGCGCCTATGGCAAATACCTTATCGTTTTTACTGCGATGCAACATAATGTCAGGATCCAGCGAGTATTCCACGGTGCGAGGAATATTTTGCGTTTGCTGGCTTGTCGTTAGAACGTTAAGCGCTGGCTCATCTGCTCAGCCCCTAACGTTCAACATCCTTTAGCCGCGAGCGTGCGCCGCAGCGCGGGCGATTTGCTCATCGGTTGGGCGTACGCCGGTATAAAGCACAAACTGCTCGAGCGCCTGCAATGCAATCACTTCTGCCCCGGTAATCACGCGTTTACCGTGTTCACGCCCGTAACGAACCAACGGCGTTTCCGCGGGTAGCGCCACGACGTCGAAGACGATTTTCGCCGCATCGACAGTCGCTGGCGCGAAGGCCAGTTGCTCCGCTTCTACACCGCCGGCCATGCCGATTGGCGTTACGTTGATCACCATATCCACCTGTAACTCACCCACTTCTGCCAGCCACTGGTAGCCGTATGCGCTAGCCAGAGCCTGTCCAGCCTCCGGGTTGCGGGCGATGATATGGCCGTTTTTGAAACCGGCGTCACGCAGTGCTGCGGTGACCGCTTTCGCCATGCCGCCGCTGCCGCGCAGGGCAAAGGATGTTTCTGCCGGGATCTGATGTTGCGCCAACAGTTTGGCAATGGCGATATAGTCGGTGTTGTAAGCCCGCAGAAAACCGTTGTCATTGACAATAGTATTGACTGACTCAATCGCCGTGGCGGAAGCATCCAACGCGTCCAGGAAGGGAATACAGCTCTCTTTGAATGGCATCGATACCGCGCAGCCGCGAATACCCAATGCGCGAACGCCGCCCACCGCAGCCTGAATATCTTGGGTGGTAAACGCCTTGTAGATGAAGTTCAGATCCAGTTCCTGATACAGGTAATTGTGGAAACGAGTACCGAAGTTGCCTGGGCGGCCTGCCAGCGACATGCACAGCTGGGTATCTTTATTAATCTCACGGCTCATGTTGAGCTCCTTAACCGGGAAAAGGAAAAACCGGGTGCTGGTCGAGCAGTGCTTTAGAACCGGCATGCCGCCAGTGGATACTGCCCGGCAGGTATAGCGCATTCTGTTCTAATGGCCGCTCGTCAATCAGTGCGCTGACCATGTCGAAACTGTGTTGTGCCAGCGCGCGGCAGTCCTGCGCCACGGTGTCGATTTTCAGCGTTAGGCCGTCGAACAGATAGTGATCGTCGAAGCTGCACAGATGCAAATCGCTTTCCATCAACTGGTGCTGGTTCAGGTAACGTAATACCCCTTCCAGTAGGCCGCAGGCGGCGGTAAACAACGCTTTTGGCGGCCGGCCCAGCTGTGCGCACAGTTGAGCGAACATCTCGTAGCCGGAGCTGGGGTGATAATTGCCGTTGATGATCCATTCTGGTTTACAGACGACTCCGGCACGTTCAAGGCCGAGCTGAAAACCGGCCAGCCGGTCACGTGTTGGTGAGATGCGCGGTTGTCCGCCCAGGAAATAAAACTCGTCCGGGTGTTGGCGCGCCACGTTTTCAACCAGGGTGGCGGTCGATGTCAGCGAGTCAGTGATCACCAGCGGCAGGTCGGAGCCAGTAATCAGACGGTCCATCTGTACCACCGGCAGGCCAGCATTGATTTTTTGATACTCGGTATCGGTGAGCTGGCTGGAGGCGACAATCAGACCGTCGACCTGGCGCTGTACCAGGCTGTTCACCGCCATCATTTCTTGTGCCGGATTCTCATCGGTGCAGGCGATCAGCAACTGCAAACCGGCCTCGCGACACAGGGTTTCCAGCTCGCGTGAGATTACCGCAAAACCGTAGTTAGTCATTTCCGGCACCACCAGCCCCAACGTATGGCTACGCGTAGAACGCAGCGAACGGGCGTGGAAGCTGGGTTGGTAGTGGTGCTCGGCCGCGAGTGCCAAGATACGATCGCGGGTGTCATCAGACACCCGGTATTCCTTGCTGCGGCCGTTAAGCACCAGACTGGCGGTCGATTTAGACACGCCGGCCAGTGCGGCAACATCACTGATGGTTATGCGTTTATTTTTTTTCACTGACGGCATCTGAGTTCATCGAAGGATGCGTCATTCTAGCATGCATGGCGCCAGCGACCAGTGTTCGAGCGCCAGGTGCGCATCACCACCGAGTTGCAACAGCGGTTGCGGGCCGGGGAAGTAGCGTGCACTCATGACCGCTTCGCCGTGGTTGATAAAGATCTCCACGCTGGAGTGGTCAAACAGTATCTGCAAGTGGGCCAGATCACCGCGCCAGTAGCGGTGTTCCGGCTGCCCGTCGCGCAGGTTGTTACGCGTCAGCCGCAGCAAGGCACCGTCCCAGTCCAGCACAATGGCATCGCCGACGTTAGCGCTGAACCTCCCTTGCGGTGTCAGCAGCAGCTCCGCGCTATCGACAGGCAAGCATGGCGCACTGTCGGCGGCACCTTGCCATTGTTGGCTTGTGCCTCGCAGCTGTTGCAGTTCGCGTGCCGGTTGTTGGTACAGTTTGCCGTTCTGCAATGACAGTTCGCGCGGGCAAGTCATGGTGTGGATCCAGCCATATTGCCGCGTCGGATGATAATCCTCGTCCTGTTCTGGCACGCCCATCCAACCCACCAGCAGTCGGCGGCCGTCTTCGGCCAGAGTGGTCTGCGGTGCGTAGAATTCGAATCCGGCATCCAACTCGTGGAAGTCCTGATGGTCAAAAGTGGCCCGTTGATAATCCAGCTTACCCGTGAAATAGCCAGCCTGATAAACGTTGAGGTAACGTTCGGCCTGCGCTTCAAGCCCTTGCGGGCAGCAGATCAGCACCTCGACACCGTCCAGCGTGAACAGGTCGGGGCATTCCCACATATAACCGAAGTCACCGATGCCATTAAGCTGCGAACCGGCGATTTCCCCCCGCAATTGCCAACTGCGTAGATCGTCGGAACGCAGCAGCAGGACTTTGCCACGATCTTGCAGATCGCGTGCGCCGAGCACCATGTACCACGCGTCCTGATGGCGCCAAACTTTTGGATCGCGGACGTGGCCGCTGTAGCCTGCTGGCAGCGGCAACACTGGGCCAAGTTTGTCGTAGCCCCCTTGCGCATTCTCTTGCGCCAGGCACTGATAAGCGGTGCGAGAACCCTCGGCGTATTTCACGTTGCCGGTATAGACCAGCGTGATCTTGCCGTCCGCCACGACCGCCGAACCGGAATAACAGCCGTGGCTGTCGTAACAGGCACCCGGCACCAGGGCTACCGGCTGATGCTGCCAATTGACCAGGTCCGTCGATTGCCAGTGGCCCCAGCATTTGTTGCGGTGATCGCAGCCCAGCGGATTCCACTGATAAAACAGATGGTAGACGCCGTTATGCTGAATGAACCCATTGGGATCGTTAAGCAAGCCGACGCTAGGCGCCAAATGCCACGCCGGGCGGTGCGGATCGCGCAGCGCCTTTGGCATGCCGCTCATCAAGGCTTGAACAGCCTGTTTCATTAAGTCGTGTTCTTCCATTATTCACTGTCCGTTTTGTATTTCAGCAGTAATGAGAGAATAAAGGCGCTACCGAAGGCGATCACCAGGCCAATGATATAGCTCACCAATGAACTGGCCTGCACGATCGCCATCCCCGGGATTGCGGTCAGCCCGACCGCGTTCATACCGACGTGATTGGCCACTACCCAGGCACCGCCGAGTGCACCGCCCGCCAGCGCCGCCAGGAAGGGCTTCACAAAACGCAGGTTGATACCGAATAGCGCGGCTTCGGTAATACCGAGCATGGCGGAAAAGGCTGAAGGCACCGCAATCGCTTTAATCTTGGCGTCGCGGGTTTTGAAATAGACCGCCAGACAGGCACCGCCTTGGGCAATATTGGCCATCGACCAGATCGGCAGCAGGAAGTTGACGCCGATATTCGGGTTGCCGAGCAGCCCGGCTTCGACGGCGTGGAAGCTGTGGTGAATACCGGTGATCACGATGGCGGAATACAGGCCGCCGAACAGCAAGCCGGCAAACCAGCCGGCATGGGTGATCAGCGTGCTGAGGACAAAGGAGATGCCGTCACCCAGCGCACGGCCGGCAGGGCCGATAAACAGCATGGCGATGAAGCCGGAAATGACCACCGTCAGGAACGGCGTCAGGATCAGATCCAGCGCGTTGGGGATCACTTTACGCAGCTGTTTTTCCAGCACGCTCATAAACCACACTGTCAGCAGCACCGGGAACACCGTGCCCTGATAGCCGATCATGGCGATCTCCAACCCGAAGAAATCCATGGTGTGGAAACCGCCGGCGACGCCCCAGGCGTTGGTCAGCGCAGGGTGGGTAAGAATGCCACCGAGTGTGGCTCCCAGATAGGGGTTACCGCCAAATTCACGTGCTGCGGTAAAGCCGATCAGGATCGGCAAAATAATAAACGCCGCAGAGCTGAACATGTCCAGCATCACGAACACAGCGCTGTTGGCATCGGCCCAGCCGTAGGTTTTCACCATGCCAAGCAGGCCCATCAGCAGGCCAGAGGCGACGATCGCCGGGATGATCGGAACAAAGATGTTCGACAGCAGGCGAGCGATACGTTGCAGTGGGTTAAGTTTCTTTGCCGCGATGTCGGCGGCTTCAGACTTGCTGGATTCGCTGACGCCGGCCGCCTTGATAAATTCCGCGTGTACCTTGTTGACCAAACCGGTGCCGAAAATCACCTGGATCTGTCCGGCGTTGCTAAAGCAGCCCTTCACGCCGTCCAGCTTGCCGATCGCCACTTTGTCTACCTTGCTGTCATCCACCAACACCAGGCGCAGACGCGTGGCGCAGTGGGCGGCGCTGGCAATGTTTTCTTTGCCGCCGAGTAGCGGCAACAGCGCGTTGGCGGTTGCGGTAATGTCCATGTTCACTCCCTTAATCAATAAAAATACCGCCGCGGTTTTTCGCGGCGGAAATCAGTTCAGCAGCGTCAGAAGAAGTACTTGAATCTGGCGCGTACGCCATAGCGCTGATCGTTGTTGGCGTTGGCGATCTTGTTCTCGGCATTGGCTTCCAGCATTGAAACGTAAGCGCCGAGGTACAAATTGAAGTTCTTCATATTCATGATGTTTGGTATTTGGTACGAAGTATGAATGGTGTGTATGTCATATTTGCCCGGCTCGCTCAGCGGGTTGCTGATGTCGGCCGCCATACCGGCAGTATTGAACTCTTTAATGTTATTGTGGGCGTAGATATAACCCACTTCAAAGCGGCGCCACAGCACGTTTATTCCGGTGGTGAAGTCCTGCTCGCCAGAGGCGTCGAGATAGGCGGTGCTCAGGTTGGCGACCACGCCGTTGTCTGGATGGGTGGCGGTGTTGTTCCAACTGAGGGTCATGCCGTAGCCGTTACGTTTGGACTGGTCGACGAATTGTCCCTGGTTGTCATGATAACCGTAGGCATTGTTGACCACGTTGCTTTCCATCGCGACGGCCGCGCTGAGCTGGTCTTTTTTCCAGGCAATTACCGGCCGCAGGTAGGTGACGTTTTTCTTCTTATCCAGGCTGTTACCGTGGTAGGCGTCGTCCTGGAACAACGAGGTGCCGTCTTCCACCAGCGTATTGAGTTCAAAGTAGAAGTCACCGGCGTACTTGCTTAGCATCAGGTTGCCGCCGCTGCTGCTGCGGCCACGGCCTTCTTTCATCATGTAGATATAACCGAAGCCGTCTGCGTACAGATCGTTGGCGGTATTACCGGAATACTGGATGAAGGTGTCCTGATTGAGCGGGAACATGTCGTAGGCTTCAAAGCGGCCAATCTTGGTCTGCCAGTTCTTTTCGTTGCCGAAGAAGAAGGCCGCATCGTCGAGGTTCATCTTGCCGGTCATGTCCGCCAGCGGCTGCACGCTAAAGCCGGAGAAATTGCCGTCCGGGTTGCGGCGGTAGCCGTCAACGCCGACCAGAATACGGCCGTTGATATCCCAACGTTCCTTGTTGCCGGGCTTCCAGTCTTTATTGTCGCTGCCTTTCAGCGACGTAAGCTGGCCGCTGCGGCTGGCTCCGTCCAGGTTGAACTCGACGTCCCCGTACAGCTTCAGATCGGTTAAACCGGTGAGTTGCAGGTTGCTGGCTGGTGCGGCGTGGGTTTCCAACGTCGTGGTGCGCTGTGCCACCTGCACGGTTTGCCGCTCGGTGTTGGCGGTGCGTTGCTCCAATTGCTGGGCCTTGCGTTCCGCTGCCGTAGCACGCGTTTCTGCCTGACTGGCCCGCTGTTCGGCCTGTTGCAGCCGTTGTTCCAGTGCATTCAGACGCGCTTCGATACTGTCGTTGGCGCCTGCTGCTGCCGCAGAGGTAGAGATAAGGAGCCCTGTTGTTACTGCCAGATAGCTTAGTTTCTTCATGATTTTCTATCATCCGGGAAGGTTGTTATTATTTTTGCTAAAATGCTAAACCGGTTTTTCATGATGGAAGATAGTGAGTTGAAAGGCGGCTTGCAATCAAGTTTGCTAACCCGATTCAGCTATTGTGATCAAGCCCGCAAATTACACCCTAATGATGAAAATGGTGTGCTCTGGCCCCCAGAGCCAATGGTTCAGGCGAGGGGATTGGGGGCCGGATGTACGCTTAACGGACTAACGCTGGAGAAAATCTTGCAACTCGTCGGTCCGTGGCAACGCGGTCATTGCACCTTTGGCCGTGGTGGCCAGTGCGCCGCAGGCCTGGGCCTGAGCGATGACTGCTGACCACTGTTCTTCTTGTGGCAGAGTACCAAGCTGTGCCAGTGCCGCCAGCAAACCGGCGACGAAAGCGTCGCCGGCGCCGGTGGTGTCGACGGGGGTGATCGATGGGGCGCGGAAGTGACGAATTTGCTTACCGTCGTGCATGCACACACCGTCGCTGCCGAGTGTCACCAGCAGTAAACGGAGCGGGTAGCGCTGCATCATCCAATCGATGCCGCTCTCTAACTCACCGATACTGCTGATAAAATTCAGCTCTTCTTTCGAGATTTTCACGATGTCCGCCAGTAGCAACGCCTTTTGCAAACAGGGACGCAGAGCTTCCGGCTGACGCCAAACCTCTTCGCGAATATTTGGGTCAAAACTGACCCAGCCACCGGCTGCCTTGATGTTCTCCATGGCGGTAAACGTGGTGCTGCGGCTTGGCTCCTGCGACAGGGCGATAGAGCAGACGTGTAGCCATTCATCTGCGTTGAAATCGGGCAAATCATCAGGTTGCAGGAAAAGGTCGGCGCTGGGGGTGACCATGAAAGTGAAGGAGCGTTCGCCCGACAAATCGAGATCCACTACCACAGTGGACGTGTGGTGGTCGGGGTCCTGTGACAGATGGTAGGTATCGACCTGCTCTTCGCTAAGCACCTGCTGTAAGAACGCGCCAAAGCTGTCTTGACCCACACGGCCGATAAAGGCGCTGTCGCCGCCCAGGCGGGCGATACCCACCGCCACATTGGCGGGAGCACCGCCGGGACATTTAAGATAACTGTTTGAATTTTCAGGAACCAGATCGACGACTGCGTCGCCCAGCACCCATACGCGATTAACCATGTTCAACCCCTGTTTTCACCCGTGTCAGATGGCGAGCTAAAATAGAAGAACCGGTTTAGCATTGCAACGAAAGAATCCGAAACCTGCTGGTAAAGTCGCATATGGCGGGCCATAAAATGCAGAAATAGGAAATAAGTTATAGCAAGAGGGAATAAGTAACGTGTTGACAATTATAATTAAAAAATAAAAGTCAGATTAATGGAAAGTGTAATTTCCAAATACGGATAATAAAATGTGGCGGTGATTTTAAATAGGATATTTCCTAAATCAAGGTGGCTGCTGGGTATAATCGCGCCGTGATGAATAATTGCATGGTTTAGATGCAATTATTCATGTTAATTAATAGATCCCTCAAGTTTATTTTAATTTTATCTTAAATATATCAATGTCTTACATGTTTCTTTTGGGTGTAATTTAGGGCGGATATATGAGTGACGCACGGTGTTTATATTAGGTATTTTGTTATCTGGCGCCCATTACGGACCAAAATTAAGTTGATCGTGAGCTATTCGTGCGCATAATGTTTGCGTTTTTTTACAATTCTTATCTTTTATTTGTCTTTCGACAGGGAAAAAGTCATGCGCCATTCCGCCTACTCGTCGCTCAGCCTTGTTGTGCGTAAGGGTTGTATTCCATTAGGCTCCGTTGTCTTGCCGCTGTTTATATACAGCCTACCGCTTCACGCGGCAACGACAAGCAACGAACAGCTGATCATACAGCAGCAGCGACAAAAGGCGCTGGAGCAACAGCTGACACCACCGACACCGGATGTGCGTTTGTCTCCACCTTCGTCCAGCTTTGGCCGCATTGCTTTCCCGCAGGAAAAAACCTGCTTCCCTATCGATCAGGTGGTGTTAACCGGTCAGGACAAACTCCCTCATTGGCTGCCGTTGCAGCGTATCGCCGATCAGGCGCAGGGCCGCTGCCTGGGCGGGCAGGGCATTAACCTGCTGATGAGCACCCTGCAAAACCGGCTGGTGGATCACGGCTATATCACCACCCGCGTGTTGGCACCGACGCAGGATCTGAAAAGCGGTAAGCTGAGGTTGGTGGTGGTGCCGGGCTACGTGCGGCAGGTGAAACTGACGGCGGACAGCGGCCATTACATTCAACCCTACAGCACATTCCCGGCCCATGCCGGCAACCTGCTGGATCTGCGCGATATCGAACAAGGGCTGGAAAATCTCCAGCGTTTGCCGACGGTACAGGCCAACATGGAAATCATTCCCGGTGAACAACCCGGAGAAAGTGATATTGCCCTGAGCTGGAAGCAGGAGCGCATGTGGCGCATTGGCGCTTCGTTGGATGATTCTGGCACCAAGAGCACCGGGCGTTATCAGGGGGGCTTGACGCTATCGCTGGATAACCCGTTCTCACTCAGCGATCTGTTCTATATCTCGGGATCTACCGATCTGCAAAACCAGGGTGGCAAAGGCTCCAAAAACATTACTGGGCACTACTCGGTGCCGTTCGGTTATTGGATGGCCGGGGTGACCGCTAACAGTTATGACTACCACCAGACCGTCGCTGGCCCCTATGTGGATTATCGCTATAGCGGCAAGAGCAAAAATCTGGATTTCCAGCTTAGCCGAGTGCTGCACCGCAACGGCAGCCAGAAAACCACGCTGACCTACGACGTGCTGGCACGCGAATCCAGCAACTACATCAATGACACCGAATTGGACGTGCAGCGACGGCGTACCTCCGGTTGGCGGCTGGGATTACAGCATCGCCACTATATTCAACAGGCTACGTTGGACGCGGGCGTCAGTTATCAACGCGGAACCCGCTGGTTCGGCGCATTGCCTGCGCCGGAAGAGACCTTTGGCGAAGCCACTGCACTGAGCAAAATTGTGCAGCTAAATGCCCAGCTTGACGTGCCATTCAGCCTGTTTAGCCAGAACTTCCGCTACAACGTGCAATACCAGCGCCAGATCAGCAATACGCCGCTGACGCCGCAAGACCAGTTTGCTATCGGCAACCGTTGGACGGTACGCGGCTTTGATGGCGAGCGCACCCTGAACGCTAACCACGGCTGGTTCGTCCGTAACGATCTGGCCTGGCGCACGCCATTGCAGGGGCAAGAACTGTACCTCGGTGCCGACTACGGCGAAGTGGGGGGCTACGGTTCTGACTATCTGGCCGGTCAACACTTGGCCGGTGGCGTGGTTGGCCTGCGCGGCTATGCCTTTAAGGTCGGTTACGATCTGTTTGCCGGCGTGCCGTTTTCCAAACCTGAGAGGTTCAGCACCAGCCCGGTCACCCTGGGCTTTAACCTGAGCTGGAACTACTGAGGGCACGACGATGCGCATAGGCGAATACGATATCAGAGCACCGCTGATCCTCGGTGGTGACGACAGTGAAGCGGAAGCCTTTGGGGCTGCCGTCTGGTTGTGGATGCATTCGCCGATGCATCGCGATGCGCCGCTGCACACGCTACCGACACTGTTGCTGCCGATCATCAAGCGACAACAATATGTGTTGGTTTCACAGCAAAATCAGCCGGTGTTTTTCCTCAGTTGGGCCTGGATGAGTCAAGACGCTGAAGCACGCTATTTGACGCAACCGGCAGTAAATATGCAAGAAAGTGACTGGAACAGCGGCGATCGCTTGTGGTTCTGCGACTGGATCGCGCCGTTCGGCCATACGCGGGAAATGCGTAATCTGATGGTCAGGGAGATATTCCCGCACCTGTGTGTACGGGCGTTGTATCACCGGGGGGCGCAACGCGGCAAACGCGTGGTGAACTTTAAAGGTGCACAGGTCAGCCATCAGCAAGCGCAGCAATGGTGGGCGGACCGCCCGTTAGCCGTCGAGCCATCAGAAATTCAATAAGGACATTGCCATGAACAAGAACCTGTATCGTATCGTTTTCAACAAAGCGCGTGGCATGCTGATGGTGGTGGCGGATATCGCCCGTTCCGGTCGTGCCGGGTCTGCTCGTTCACCGGGTCTGGGCCATACGCTGAGCCAGTGTATCGGCAAAATCAGCCCCGTTAGCTTCAGTTTACTGATAGCTCTGGGGGCTATACAGCCGGTGCAGGCAGCGATTATTGCCGACGGTAATGCGCCGGGTGGCCAGCAGCCGACCATCGTCAACAGCGCCAACGGTACGCCACAGGTCAATATCCAAACGCCAAGCGCCGGCGGGGTTTCTCGTAATACCTACAGCCAGTTTGATGTCGACAAGCAGGGCGCGATCCTCAACAACTCCCATAAAATGACCCAGACGCAGCAGGGCGGTTGGGTCGACGGTAACCCCTGGCTGGCAAAAGGCGAAGCCAAGGTGATCCTCAATGAGGTCAACTCCCGGGATCCGAGTCGCCTGAACGGTTATATCGAAGTGGCCGGCCAGCGTGCGCAAGTGGTTATCGCCAACCCGTCCGGCATTACCTGTAATGGCTGCGGCTTTATCAATGCCAACAGAGCCACCCTGACCACCGGCCAGGCGCAAATGAATAACGGCAACCTGACGGGCTTTAACGTTGAACGCGGCGAAGTGGTGGTTGAAGGTGCCGGTATGGACAGTTCACGGCAGGATTATACCGAGATCATTGCGCGATCGACGAAGATCAACGCTGGGCTTTGGGCTAACGATCTTCAGGTCACGACCGGTCGCAACAAGGTCGATGCGGCGCATCAGCAGATCGACAAACAAGGTGACGATCCCGCTACACGCCCGCAATTGGCGGTAGACGTGGCGAAGTTGGGCGGTATGTATGCCGGTAAGATCCGCATGATCGGTACCGAAACCGGCGTCGGGGTGCGCAATGCCGGTAATATCGGCGCACAAGCCGGTAGCGTGGTGGTAACCGCCGACGGTCGTATTGAAAACAGCGGCAAAATCAGCAGCGGCGGCGACATGCAGCTGGCGTCGAAAGGCGGCGTCGGTAACAGCGGTTCGCTGTTTGCAGCCGGTAATGCTGGTGTCAGTAGTGAAAGTGATGTGCAAAACAGCGGCTCTATCGCCGCGCGCAATAATGTGCGCCTCCAGGCAGCCAGCCTGAACAGCAGCAAAGGCAGTACGCTGGCAGCCGGTGTGCAGCAAGATGGCAAGCTGGGTGGCAGCGGCGAACTGGCGTTAACCACCAGCGGCAAACTGACCGCGCAGGGCCAAAATTTGGCGGCGGGTAATCTGCACGCTAATGGGCAGGGTATGGACATCAGCGGCAGCCGCACTGCTGCTACTCAAGTCACGCTGGATGCGGGGCCTGGGGACTTGACCACGGCCAATGCGCAGGTTGAAGCCACGCAGCAGCTGACGGCCAGCAGCGGCAAGTTCCTCAATAATGAGGGTGGCAAGCTGGCGGCGAATAAACTGGCGCTGAATGCACATGATTTGTCGAACCGGAAGGGCGAAATCACCCAGCTTGGCAGTGATGATTTAACGCTGAACCCACAGGGTAAATTGGATAATGCCGGCGGTCGCATCGCCAGTAACGGTAACGGGCTGACGTTGACGGCCGAGGCGATCGATAACCAGAGCGGTGAAATCGTACATGCGGGCAAAGGCTCGCTGGCGGTGAATACTGGCCGCCTGCAGGGCGATAGCGGCAAACTGCTGTCCAACGGCCAGCTCAGTATGCAGGGCGGCGACTACGTGCTGGACGGCGGCACGACATCGGCGCAGCACATCGCGTTGGATGCCGGGAGCCTGTCTAACCGCAAGGGGCAACTGGTACAGAGCGGCACGGGTGAAATGCGCCTTAGCACCAGGAAGGGGATCGATAATCAGGACGGCCAACTGGCGGCCAACGGCAATGTAACGCTGAATGCCGCGCAGTTAAATAACCAGAGCGGCAAAGTGATTGCCGCGCAGGACGGCAGCCTGAAGGCTCAGGTCAGTGGCGCTATCGATAATCGACAGGGGCAACTGGCAGCCAGCGGCAACACGCAGCTGCAGGCGGACAAGCTGGATAACCGCAAAGGGCTGGTTTCTGCCGCGACGGGCAGCGCTGAAGTGGCGGCGCGACAGGCGTTGGATAATCACGGTGGTCGTATCGAGGCCAAACAGGCCCTACAACTGACCGGTGCCGGGCTGGAAAATCAGGCCGGGCAGGTGGTAGGTGGTGCGCTTTCACTGGCGCTCGGCAAGGGTGCGCTGAACAACCAGCAGGGTATTATCGCCGCCACAGGCGATCTGAGCCTGAGCAGTGGTGCGCTGACCAATGACGGCGGCCTGCTGCAATCTGCCGGTAACATGCATCTTGACACCCAGGGCGCAGCATTGAGCAACCGCCTGAGCGGTGAGACCGGCGGTATCCTCAGCCAGGGTACGTTGACTATCCACAGTGGTGCGCTGGACAACACCCAGGGCATGCTGGTGGGCGCGCGCGCGACCGATCTGTTCACCGGAACGCTCGATAACAGCAAAGGCACGTTGGTCGGCAAGCAAACACTAAACATCAACAGCCTGGCGCTGACTAACGACGGTGGTCTATTGCAGGCGGGTGGCGATGCACGCATCGATACTCAGGGCCAGGCCTTGAGCAACCTCGACAGCGGCAAGAATGGCGGGATCAGCAGCCTGGGCAAACTGGCGATCACCAGCGGTAACGTGAATAACCAGGCCGGCTTTATCGCCAGTTCAGGTGACCTGCAACTGCATGGCGATCAACTGGATAACCGCCGCGGCACGCTGGCTTCCGAGAAGCAACTGTCGGCGACCACCAAGGTGACCAATAATCAGGGTGGGGCGATTAAATCCGGCCAGGATATGGTGCTGAACGCCGAAGAATTGCTGGATAACAGCAATCTGGGGGTGATTGGCGCAGGCAAAAAACTGCAGTTGGACAGCGCGCACCTGGTGAACGATCGGGGCACCTTGGTCAGCGCCGATGCGGCGAAGATTAACGTTGGCCTGCTGGAAAATCGCGCGGGCCAATTGGCGGCGCAGACGGCGCTGGAGCTGCACGGCAACAGCCTCAATAACAACGACGGTGGCTTGATCCAGAGCGGTGGAGGGTTAGATCTGACCGTCGCTCGGCTGACTAATGCCAACAGCGGTGACAAAGGCGGCATCACCAGCCAGGGCGCCATGACCCTTACCACTGGTGTGTTCGATAACGGCCAGGGCGTAGTCATCGCCGGTAAAGGCTTGCAGCTTGACGCCGAAGCGCTGTTGAACGGTGGCGGCAAACTGGTGGCGCAACAGGCATTGGTGCTGAATACCACCGGCGCGGGCGGCCTGAATAATCAGAGTGGCCTGGTGCAGTCGGGCGGTGATATGCGCGTCGACACCCACGGACAGTTGTTGGATAACCTGAACGGCACCTTGCACAGCTTAGGCGAGTTGCAACTCAGCAGCGGTGACCTCAATAACCAGGGCGGTACGTTGGGCGCCAAAGGCGATTTCACCCTGACGGCACTGAAACTGGACAACAGTAACGGCGGGCGGATCATCGGTGAGAAGGCGGTCCGGCTTGCCAGCGCGGGTTTGGATAACCGTAACGGGCAAATTCAGGCGGTCGGCAATTTGTTGCTGGACAGCGCGCAGGGGCTTATCGACAACGCTCTGGGGCTGATCCGCAGCGGTGCTACCGTGACGCTTAATGCGTTGCAGTTCATCAACGACGGCACCAAGGCGGAAAATAAAGGGCTGGAAGGCCAATCCGTAGCGCTTAACACCGGTTCGTTAAGCAACCGTGGTGGCAGCATTCTGGCTAACCAACAACTCACCCTGACCAACGATGGGCAGTTGGATAATACCGCTGGCCAACTGGCCGCGAGTGAAAACCTGCAGTTGCAGGGGGCAGGGCTTAATCTTCTGAACACCGGCGGCACGATCAAAGCCGGCAAGCTGCTGGAGATTAACGCCAACGCGATCGGCGGTGATGGGCAATTGTTGTCGCTGGGCGATATCAATTTGGTCAGCGCTCAGGGCATCAATAACAGCGGTGAGATGATTGCCAACGGTAATTTCAACTTCACCACGCCGGGCGATGTGACCAACAGCGGCAAACTGCTGGCGGGTGCCAAGCTCGATCTGCACGCCAATAACCTGTTTAACGCCGTCAGCGGCGAGATCAACGCCGGGCAGGATTGGCTGACGGTGAACGGCACCCTGACCAACTACGGTCTGATCGACGGCAAGCACACCCTGCTGACGGCCAACACGTTGAACAACATCGGCACCGGCCGTATTTATGGCGACGCCATCGGCGTGCAAACTGCGACCTTCAACAATCTGGCGGAAAACGGCACCGCCGCGACGCTAGCCGGGCGCGAGCGGGTGGATATCGGCACCCAAACGCTGAATAACGACGATCACGGGTTGATTTACAGCGGTGGCGATATGGCCGTTGGCGGATTGTTGGATGCCAACTCTCTGGCCAGTGGTCAGGCAGGCACCATTAACAATCACAGCTCGACCATTGAATCTGCGGGCAACATGGCTATATCGGCTGGGCAGATCAATAACGTCAACGACCGTTTCAGTACCGAATTGGTCACCGTTTCCAACGAAAAAGTCACCGAGTACCAGCAGTCGGGCGATCCGGTGCGCTGGAAAGCAGGGGAAGAGGGCGTCTTTGTTGACCGCAATTCATCAGACTCGTTGCTGAACCTGAACACTCCCGGGAAAACCGGTCATAACAACGACAGATTCAGCCAATACGACTACAACCGCAGGGTGCAGGAAACCCAGATCAAGGAAAGCGATCCGGCCAAAATCATTGCGGGCGGCGACATGGCGATCAACGCCGGGCATCTGCTGAACGACAAGAGCCAGGTGATCGCGGGGGGGACGCTGGCGATTAACGCCGGCAGTGTGGATAACGTGTCGGTACCGGGCCAGCGCCTGACCACCGACGTCGGCGAAGTGACCAGCTATTACCGCATCAAGAAGAAAGGGAAAGACAAGCAGGGGCACGATGCCACGGCTTATACGCCGCCGACCACCATTCAGACCATTGCACTGAAACCGAGCCAACTGATTGACCACGGCCAGGTGGCAGGCAACCCGATCGCCATTGCACCGCTGACGCAGCAGGGCACCAATACCGCCATCGGCGCTGCTGGTGGGGTCAATGCGGTGGTCACCGGCACCGATATTTCCGCTGGAATGCAGACCATCGGCAGCGGTGCGCTGCCGGTGATTCAAGCGGTGGCACTGCAACCGGGCCAGCAGTTCGAAGTCGCCAACAAGGTTAATAGCCAACAGGGTGACGCGGCAGACAGCGTGGTGCGTATTGTCGGGCCAGACACCCGCTTGCCAGACAACAGCCTGTTCAAGACCAATCCGGCACCGGGTGGTCAGTACCTGGTGGAGACCGATCCGCGTTTCACCAACCAAAAAGCCTGGTTGGGTTCGGATTACATGTTGGCTAAAGCGACCAATAACCCGAACAACGTGCTGAAGCGCCTGGGTGACGGTTACTACGAGCAGCGGCTGATCCGTGAACAGGTGATCAATCTGACCGGCCAGCGCTATCTGGACGGTTACAACAACGACGAAGAACAGTTTAAGGCGCTGATGGATCAGGGGGTGGCTTTCAGTCAGCAATATAACCTGAAGGTCGGCGTGGCGCTGACGCCAGAGCAAATGGGGCTGTTGACCAAAGACATCGTTTGGTTGGTGAATGCCAAAGTCACCCTGCCGGACGGCAGCCAGCAAAACGTACTGGTGCCGCAGGTGTATGCCCGCATGCAACCGGGCGATCTGGACGGTTCCGGTGCGTTGATTGCCGGGCGTAACGTTAACCTCAACCTGGGCGAAGGCCTGTTCAACAGCGGCCATATCGCCGGGCGTGAAGTGGTGAAACTGAGTGCCGCCAACATCACCAACGTGGCGGGCAACATTCAGGGGGCTGACGTTGGCCTGATTGCTCGTACCGACATCAACAATATCGGTGGGGTGATCCAGGGCAACAACGCGCTGCTGGCCAGCGCCGGGCGTGACATCAATGCCATCAGCACCACCCGAACGGCGCAGAGCGTTAACGGTGCCAACAGCTTCGAGCGCACTAACATCGACAGCGTGGCGGGCATGTACGTGCAGGGGGCCGACGGCAAGCTGATGCTGCACGCCGGTCGCGACATCAAACTGGATGCGGCGCAGGTGGTCAATAGCGGTGAGAACGGCCAAACGGTGCTGAATGCCGGGCGCGATCTCACCCTGAATACGGTGACTACCGCCAGCCGCGACACCCTGGTTTGGGATGGCGACAACAGCCTGAAACAGGGCAACAGCCAGCAGGTAGGCAGCGAAGTGGTGGGCAAAGGGGCCGTAACCCTCAACGCGGGGAACGATATCACTGCCCATGCGGCAACGGTTTCTGCCGGCGATGCATTGAACCTCAATGCCGGTCATGACATCAATATTCTCAGCGGTGAGAACACCCTCGATCTGGACGAGCGCCACAAGGTGACCGGTGGTAACGGCCTTATGTCGAAAACCACCACCACCACCCGCGACACCCTGGATCGCCAGACCGTGCAGGGCAGCACCCTGAGCGGCGACAGCATTAATGTGTTGGCGGGCAACGATCTGCGGGTACAGGGCAGCAGCGTGGCCGGGACTCAGGACGTGAAACTGCTGGCAGGTAACGATCTGAGCATCACCGGTGCGACCGAAAGCAACAGCGAACTGCACCTCAAGCAGGAGAAAAAATCCGGCCTGATGAGCAGCGGCGGCATCGGCATCAGCTACGGTACCGAAAGCCTGAAAACCACGGACACCGCACAGGGGCTGACCAATCAGGGCAGCACCGTCGGTAGCGTAAACGGCAATGTCACCCTGGGGGCCGGCAATAATCTGGCGGTGACCGGCTCCGAGCTGGTGGCCGGCAAGGACATGGCGCTGAGCGGCAAGAATGTGTCGGTGACGCAGGCGCAGGATGAAAACAGCCAGACCCACAAGGTCGAGCAGAAAAAATCCGGCCTGACGCTGGCGCTTTCCGGTACAGTCGGCAGTGCGCTGAACACCGCGGTAGAAACCTCGCAACAGGCAAAATCCACTGACGACAGCCGCCTGGCGGCACTGCAGGGTACCAAAGCGGCGTTGAGCGGTGTGCAGGCCGTGCAGGCTGCGCGTTTGGCGCAGGCACAGGGCGCGGATCCGGCCAATAACAACATGGTGGGGATCAGCATTTCCTATGGCTCCCAGTCTTCCACCTCTACTCAAAACAGCGGGCAGAGCACCGCGCAGGGCAGCAGCCTGACGGCGGGCAACAACCTGAGCATCACCGCGAGCGGCAACGGCGTGAAGGGCCAGGACGGCGACATTCTGGTGCAGGGCAGCCAACTGCAAGCGGGCAAAGACGTGACCCTGAACGCCAACCGCGACGTGAACCTGCTTTCCGCCAAAAACACCCAGTATCTGGACGGCAAGAACGAGAGCCAGGGCGGTACGCTGGGCGTGGGTATCGGTGTCGGGTCCGGCGGCATTGGGCTGAGCGTTTCCGCCAGCGTCAACAAGGGCAAAGGCAACGAGAAAGGCAACGGCACCAGCCACACCGAAACCACGGTTAACGCCGGTAATCAGGTCAACATTATCAGCGGGCGCGATACCAACCTGATCGGTGCACAGGTCACCGGCGAATCGGTCAAGGCCGACGTGGGCCGCAACCTGCTGCTGGAAAGCCAGCAGGACAGCGATCGTTACGATTCCAAACAGCAGAACGCCAGCGCCGGCGGCAGCTTCACCTTTGGCTCCATGACAGGTTCAGGCAGCATCAGCCTGAGCAAAGACAAGATGCACAGCAATTACGACAGCGTGCAGGAGCAGACGGGTATCTTCGCCGGTAAAGGTGGCTTTGACCTGACGGTGGGCGAGCACACCCAGCTTAACGGCGCGGTGATCGGCAGCACCGCCACGGCGGATAAAAACAAACTCGATACCGGCACGCTGGGCTTTAAGGACATCCACAATCAGGCGGACTTCGAGGTAGAACACCAGAGCGTGGGCATCAGCTCCGGCGGCAGCATCGGCAGCCAGTTCGCCGGCAACATGGCCAACGGCCTGCTGGTGGGCGCCAACAACAGTGGGCATGACAGCTCCACCACCAAATCTGCGGTGAGTGACGGCACCATCATCATCCGCGATCAGGACAAACAGACGCAGAACGTCAACGATCTGAGCCGCGACGTCGAGCACGCCAACCAGACGTTAAGCCCGATCTTCGACAAAGAGAAAGAGCAGAAACGGTTGCAGCAGGCACAGCTGATCGGCGAGATCGGCAATCAGGCGATGGACATTGCGCGGACGGAGGGGGATATCCGCTCCATCAATGCGGGCAAGGCAGAGCTAGCGAAGAAAGGGATCAAAGAGCCGGAGAAAGGGGCTGACAAGGAAGAGTGGAAAGCCTACAACGAGAAGTTGCACGCGACAGACAGCTACAAAGCGACGCAGAAAGAGTGGGGTACCGGCAGCTCAGTTCAAAAAGGCATGCAGGCGGCCACGGCGGCGATTCAGGGGCTGGCGGGCAACAATCTTGCGCAGGCGATGGCCGGGGGGCTTAGCCCTTATGCGGCCGGGGTCATCAAGGCGATGACGACCAATGCTGACGGCAGCACCAACGTTGCCGCGAACGCGATGGCGCATGCGGTGTGGGGGGCGGTAGCGGCCAAAGCCAGCGGTAACAGCGCCCTGGCGGGGGCAGCCGGTGCGGCCAGCGGGGAACTGATGGCGCGCTACATAGCGGGTGAGCTTTACCCGGATGTGAAGCCCGAAAACCTGACGGAAGACCAAAAACAGACCCTGAGTGCGCTGGGAACATTAGCCGCAGGGCTGGCCGGCGGACTAGTGGGTGACGGCACCGGGGATGCAGTCGCAGGTGCGCAAAGCGGCAAGAACGCGGTGGAGAATAATTATCTGAGTGATGCCCAAAAAATTCAAAAAGATAAAGAGTTAGCAGATTGTGGCTCGCTGGTCTGTAAAGCGGGTACTCAGGCTAAATGGGCTGCGATAGATGCGGGCCAAGATGGTAGCTTTGCGGCGGGGATGGTTGCAGGGGTTCCGGCTGGGCTATATGACACGGTTGAAGGTATCGTGCAAATGGGCTTGAGCCCAGTAGAAACCTATGATGCTTTGAAACAGCTTTTCAACAGTGGAGATGTGCTCGGTAATGTGTCTGATGCGGTAAAACAGTCGTATATTGAGCGCATCGACAATATGGAAGCTGAGTATCAAAAAGCAGGTGCGAGTGGTTCGTTTAACTCGGGTATTGAAGGCGGTAAACTGCTGACTGATATTGCATCTTTAGCAGCTGGCGGTGCCGGGCTAGTGAAAGGTGGGGTGGTAATCACGGAGAAGGTTGCTGCTAAGGTTATTGGGAAAGTTGATAAGATAGTGTTGAAAGATGCATCATTGCTAAAAAATAGTGATGGCATTTATGAGATTAATATCAATGCCACTCCAATTGAAGGGCAAAAGCGTCTCAATACGGTCGATACAATGGGTAATGGTAAACTTAATCCTGCAGAGGCAGCAGCCGCAGCGAGAATGGAGACGGTTTTAGGCTCAATGGAGCGCTTACCTGATTCAGTCGCCGGGCAGAAAAGTGCTGACTTTGTTATTACCAGCGGACCACAGGCTGGAAAGACTGTTGATTTGATGTATACGACGAAAAATCTTTCGCAGAAAGAAATTGATGGTCTAAATAAGTTCTATGAGAAAAATATGACCACATCTCCAATTGAGGGGAAAATTCCAGCAGGGCAACAACAAATTCTTGACCATTTAGGTAAGGCAGATATTGTTCCTGTGGACTTTAGTGTGCTGACACCGGGTAATCAAAAGGTGTTCTTAGACTTTGTAAAAAAACTACCTGAGTCGCAGCAATCAAAAATTATTATTATGAGGTAAGTATTATGGGGTCTACAGTTTTCTTCGGTTACACTACGGATAAAAGTTTACATGTGACATTGAATCGTGGGGCTTCGGATGCTTTGGAGTTACTTATTGATGATGCGTTGGAAAAAAAACATCCCAAACTCCATGAGAAGATAATGGAAATGCTTCCACTTGACCAAATCCATTTCGTCGAGCTAGATAGCCATGAATTCAATATGGTGATTAGAGCGATTCGTCAGTGCATTTCCTCTTGGGATGCACCGACGGAATGGCAATTACGAGAGAAGAAAGTCTGGGAGGAAGAGGCTGAACCATTAGTTGTGTTGGATCCAAGATATAATCAGGAGATGGATTATGATTAATGAGCAAGAGAATTATCAGAAAATAGGTCAACTCCTGATAAATGCAGGGCCGGAAGATGCGAAGAAGATCATAGCTAGAGCTGAGCTGTTCCCTGAAGGTTATGGTTGCACACGTGCGTTTTACTATGTTGATTTTTAATGAGATTTATATTGGTTCGATCCTGATGGGAGAACGATGGGAGATCTGAAAAAACTGTTAGTCGAACTTGTTCTTTGCCGGAGTGTTATGGTTCCTGGATGGTGACTTTGATATGACTTGGCAACGTGCATTGCATACAGCAAAGCTAGGTTTTGGGGGGAGGCATATTAGGTATTGGGATAGTTTTGGTACGGTATTTGAAAATAAAAGGATTCTAACTGTGTTGAAGTGGGCCACGACGACATCAGTTGGCGTCATAAAAAGGTCTGAAAGGTATACGAGATAATGGGCAGTGATCTCGGGTGTGATCACATTATTTCTTATGTAGCATTATATAAATCTAAAATTAAAACGTTATTTATTAGCTTAGCTTAGCTTAGCTTAGCTTACTGCTTTTTTTGTTTTCTTATATTCATTATGTTAGTGAAAGGGTGGTAATTTGTTGAAATTTTGTGAGTTGCGCTTTACTCAACAATCTTTTAAAGACTCTTTGGTAGTTAGTGGTATCGTTGGTGTTGCAGCCGGTGTTGGTTCATGGGTTTTCGCAAAGATAGATGAGTATAACGCTAATAAAAAACTACCCCCCTGATGAGCCACCAGAGTCTTAATGAATGTTTGAAGAAAATACAAATGATATAACTATAAAACGGGTTTGCTGGGCGGGAGGAATTACTATTGATGCGTGGCAGTTCGCAAGTTACCGGTTTCACTGATTAATTATTATGTCGGACCTGCTAGTCTTTAACCTTATCTATTATTGGGTTTGATAAGATTAATTCAATTATTTATGCCGTTAATACGGCATGGAAAGCTATTTTTGTACCTAAGTTGTTCCACTTACTATTAAGGATGATTGCATGAAAAAGTTAGCTATTGCCACTCTGGCCCTTTCTACCTTGGGCTTCGGCGCTGCGGCACAGGCTGGCCAAAGCACTATTACCGCCGGATATGCGCAGAGCAAGGTGCAGGACTTCAAAAACATCAACGGCGTGAATATCAAATACCGCTATGAGTGGGATTCGCCAATCAGCGTTATCAGCTCATTTACCTATATGAGCGGTGATAAGGACGAATCGTACAATGTTTATCGTGATGTGGTTAATAATCATGCCGAAGTGAAATATTACTCGCTGTCCGTTGGCCCGGCATACCGTTTTAATCAATATATCAGCGTTTACGGGTTGCTGGGTTTGAACTATAACAAGGTTGATTACACGTCCTCCTGGAGCAATTACGCTTACGACACTTACGAATATATGGGTGAAGAAAGCGGTAACCAGAAGAAAACCTCCTTTATGTACGGCGTCGGTTTCCAGGTAAACCCAATGGAAAATCTGGCGGTGGATATCGGTTATGAAGGCTCCAGCCTGGATGCAGGCGGTAAAAATCGCTCTATCAACGGTTTCAACATCGGCATTGGCTACCGTTTCTGATAGTTGAATGAGCCAGGCCTCCCCGAAGGGAGGCCGAACACGCTTACCCCATTTTTGGATAGACCCCCGGCCCGATCGGCAGGCCGAGTGCGTACCACGCCAGCAGCAGCAAAATCCACACGGCAAAGAACACCAACGGATAAGGCAGGATCAGCACGTAATAGGTGCCGAGCTGGGCATCTTTGCGGTAACGCTGCAAGAAACCGAGGAACAGCGGCAGGAACGGCGACATCGGTGCCAACGGCAGCACCGAGGAGTCGGCAATGCGGAAGATCATCTGTGCGAACGCCGGGTGGAAGCCCAGCAGCATAAACATGGGCACAAAGATCGGCGCCAGAATCGACCAGATAGCAGAGCCGCTGGCGATAAACATGCACAGGAAGGCGGAGAGGAACATCAGGCCAAGGAACGCAGGGGCGCCGCTCATGCCGGCGGCTTCCAGCATGTCGGTCAGGCCGATGGCCATAAACTTGCCCATGTTGCTCCAGTTAAAGAACGCCACGAACTGCGACAGCGGAAACACCATCACAATAAAGCCAGCCATGCTTTTCATCGGCTCTATCAGGTGGTGGGGAATATCGTCAGGCCGCTTGATCTGTTTGGTCACCACGCCATAGGTAATGCCGACGGTGAAAAAGAACAGGATGATGATCGGCACAATGCCTTTAATGAACGGCGATGGGATCACCGAGCCGGTTTTCGGATCGCGCAGCGGGGCGGCTTCCGGCACCACCAGGGCGGCGATAATGGCGATAAACACCAGTGCGGCGATGCCACTCATCATCAGCCCGCGGTTTTGCAGCGGGGTCAGCGCCTCGATCTTGTCCTCCGCGCTGCCGTGCCATTCTGGCAGCCTGGGTTCAATAAACTTATCGGTCAGCAGTGCGCCGGCGATGGTCAGCACGATCACTGAGGTAGCCATAAAGTACCAGTTGTCGATCACACTGACGTGAACGGCGGCGTCTACCGCTTTGGTGGCCTCGGTACTGATCCCGGAGAGCAGCACGTCGGTGGTCACGATCAACAGGTTGGCGGTAAAGCCGGAGGCCACCCCGGCAATAGCGGCTAATAGCCCGGCTATCGGGTGGCGCCCCACCGCCAGGAACATCAGCGCGCCGAGCGGCGGCATCACCACCAGTGCGGCATCCGATGAAATATGGCTGAAGAAGGCGATAAACAGCACCATGTAACTGGCATAGCGGGCGCTAACGCGTGAGGCCATTTTGTACATCAATGCCTGCAACAGCCCGACTTTCTCGGCCAACCCTGCACCGATGACCAACGCCAAAATGGCACCCAGCGGCGCAAAGCTGCTGAAGTTATGAATGATATTCGGGAAGATCCACTGCATGCCCGCCACGCTCATCAGGTTATTCACCTTGATCAGCTCGCCGGTGGCCGGGTTCTTCACCGCCACGTCCAGCCAGGAGAACAGCGCGGTGGCCAGCATTAAAACAACGATTAAATAGACGAACAGTAAAAATGGATTGGGGATTTTATTCCCGATGCGTTCTACCCAGTAAAAAACGCGGCCGGGGCTTTTATTCGCTGACGTTGTGACCTCACTCATTGACTTACCCTCTGTGTTTGTCCTGTTGTGTTTATTTTTTATTATTTGATTTAATTATAATTATTGTTACTGGCCCGGTTTGCGGGCCTTTGCAGCGTAGTCGTTATTTTAACGGTGAAGGTTTAATGCCCGCGGGGATTGGGCAACTGTAGGGGTGTTCTGCGCGTTGGCGTTTGAACTCTTGTCGGCAGTCTGCCAGAAGGTTGCTGTCGCTCAGCAGTTCGATGGCAGTGGCAGCCATGATCTTGCCCGCCAGGCACATGCCTTTGTGGGCGATAGAGGTACGGCCCTGTGCTACCAGTTGCCAGGTGTGCAGCGGGGTGCCGAATGCAAAGCACGGGCTGAAGCACTGCGCGGTCGGTGCCACCCAGCTGACGTCGCCTACATCGGTCGATCCGTACAACAAATCCTCCGATGCCACATAAGGTGCGACCTCATCCATCAACACCTTGTCACCCAACTGCTGTACCCATTCACGGCCAGCCGCACCGCCGGTACGGGCGATATTCAGCCTGGCATTGCGCAGGTCGTCCTTGTTCAGCGTTTGGCGGATCTCGGTGGCGAATCTGCGCTCCTCCTCACTGTATTCCGGCAGGCCGAAGTCACAGACATACCGATACATCACCTGCTCCATGCTGCGGTTCGGCACGTAGTTGGAGCAGGCCTTATCGAAACGCACCGTCATTTGGGTGTCGGTCATTAGCGCCGCGCCTTTAGCGATGTTGATCACCCGCTGGTAAATATCCTGCGCCTGATCGAGCTGCGGCGCGCGGATCAGGTACAGCACTTCTGCGTCGGCTTGCACCACGTTGGGCGAACTGCCGCCGGTGTTGGTCACCGCATAGTGCAGCCGCGCTTCCTGCACGATGTGCTCGCGCAGGAAGTTAGCGCCGGTGTTCATCAATGTCACCGCATCCAGCGCACTGCGGCCAAGATGTGGCGAGTTAGCGGCGTGAGCGGCGATCCCTTTGAACTGAAAGGCTGCCTGAATATTGGCTAAGGTGCTGGTGTTGAACATGCCGCTGAAGCCTTCGGGGTGCCAGGTGAGGGCGGCGTCGACGTCATCGAACAGCCCTTCGCGCACCATGAAGGTTTTACCGGAACCGCCTTCTTCGCCGGGACAACCATAGAAACGCACGGTGCCGGTCAAGCGCTGCTGCTGCATCCAGGCTTTCACGGCAAAGGCGCCCGCCAGCGCGGCAGTGCCCAGCAGGTTGTGACCACAGCCGTGGCCGTTGCCATTTTCCACTAAGGGTTCTGGTGTGGCGCAGCCTGACCGTTGACTGAGCCCGGCGAGGGCATCGTACTCGCCCAGCAGGGCGATCACCGGCTGGCCGCTGCCGAAGCTGGCGATAAACGCGGTTTCAATGCCGCCAACGCCACGTTCAAGCGTAAAGCCTTCCTGCTCCAACGCGTCAGCCAGCAAATTGGCGGAATAGGTTTCGGTAAAGCGTGTTTCAGGGTGATCCCAGATACTGTCGCTCAGTGCGCTAAAACGTGGCTGGTGTTGGTCAATGTAGTGATTGATAAATGCCAGCAGTTGCGGATGGCTCATGCTTTGCTCCTGAAAGTAGGCAGGTTCAGCGCCAGAGACGCCAGCGTTTTCACCGCAACCGCCATGACCTGTTCGTTAAAATCAAACTTCTCGTTGTGGTGCCCCGCGCTCAGTTCGGTACCGAAAATCACATAGGAGGCCTGTCCGCCGTGGGATTTGACCCGTTCCATCATGTAGGTCGCGTCTTCTGAACCGGCAGCCTGCTCACGGCGATCAACGACGGAGGACAGCTCTGTGATGCTCTGCGCCTGTTGGTGGATATAGTCCACCCAGGGTTGGGTTGGTTTGCTGCTTTGTGCCGCCCCCATCAGTGTGACGTTGTATTCCACACCGTGCATTTTGGCTGCCCCGTCGATCACGTTCAGTGCCTGTTGGTAGACAAATTCGTTGATGGCGTTGGTGGCGCCACGGGTTTCCACTTTCATAAAGGCCTGATCGGCAATCACGTTACGGCCAGTGCCGGCGTGCAATACGCCGACGTTGATGCGTGAACTGCCTTCGCTGTGGCGTGGGATGGCGTACAACCCTAATGTGGCCTGCGCCGCCGCCAGCAGGGCATTACGGCCATCTTCCGGTTTGGCACCGGCATGGGCGGCTATGCCGCGATAGGTCACATCCAGCTTGCTGGTCGCCATAAAGCTGTCGCTGCCGCACACCAGTTCACCGGCGGGTACGCCAGTGCCAATATGCACCGCAGTGAAGAAATCAACGTCGTCCACCACGCCGGCTTCCACCATGGATTTTGCCCCGCGGGTGCCTTCTTCCGCCGGTTGGAAAATCAGTTTGATGGTGCCGCTAAGCTGTGGTGCCAGGCGCTTGAATACGTGTGCCAGCCCCAGGCCAATGGTGGTGTGGCCATCGTGACCGCATGCATGCATCATGCCGCTGTTGCAGGAGGCGAACCCTTCGCGGAACGGCAGGTGGTCCGGCTGTAGCTTTTCGTTGAGATCGAGCGCGTCCATATCCACCCGATAGGCGATCACCGGGCCAGGGCGTCCGGTGTCCAGCGTGGCAACAATACCGGCGAAACCGCCGGAAAAGTGCGGCAGCCATTTTTCCAGCGCACCTTGTTCACGGGCGCGTTGTTCTTGCCTTTGTAAGGCTTCGGCTGACGGAAGCCCCATGCGTGCATCGGCATTAATGACTTCGCGGCCCAGTTGCAGGCGATAGCCCAGCTTGTCCAGTTCTTCAGCCACCAAAGTGGCAGTGCGGAACTCAAACCAACCGGACTCGGCATAGCGGTGGAAGTCACGGCGCCAGGCCTGGAGTTGCGGGTACAAATCGGTCACCAACATCGAAAGCGGATTATTCATTGGGATATCTCATTAGTTATCGCGCCCAGATAAACGCTGGGCAGCAGTGGTGCTCTGAACTGGAATCAGAGGGTGAAACTATTTAATGAAAATGGCGTATTTAGTGACTAACTACCGTGAAGAGCGCTTATCGCCGCAGAAAATGTGCTTAATTAAGCGAAATAAGAATTTGGTTATTTATTATGTTTTTTTCGAATGTACACAATGGAATCAGGCTAAATAAGATGCCAATATCTTGCTATTGATAAACAACGGTTATCACCCTTTGCCTATGCCCGCCTCAATAAAATTGCACCAATTACGTGCGTTTGTCGAAGTCAGCCGACAGGGCAGCATCCGCGCCGCCAGCCGCACCTCACGCCTTTCACAGCCCGCACTGACCAAGTCGATTCAGGAACTGGAACAGGTGCTGGGAGCCAAGTTGTTTGTTCGCCGTAGTCAGGGTGTGGTGCTGACCGACTGCGGCGATAACTTTTTCCAACATGCCAGTCTGATCCTCGAAGAACTTCGCGTAGCGCAGGAGGATATTCAGCAACGGCTGGGGCTGGCAGGGGGATCGGTGAATATCGGCGTCGGCGGCAGTATTGCGCGAACGGTGATGCCACAGGTGATTACCCAGTTTCATCGTGAATACCCGAAGGTTAAAGTCAGGATTGTTGAAGGGCAGTTGGTGTCGATGATCCCGGAGCTGCGCCAGGGTGAACTGGATTTTACCGTCAATACCTATTACCCCAGCAGCCTGGATAACGAATTGCAGTACGAACGGCTGATGGAGAAAGAGTACAAGGTAGTGGTACGGAAGGGCCACCCGATGGAAGGGGCCACGTCGCTCAAGCAATTGCAGCACTGCGACTGGACCATGCCGACGCCAAAAGGCAGCTATTACCGGCTGCTGCATGATTTGTTCGGGGATTTGGGGATGGCGCCGTCGATCAGTGTCACCTGCGAGACTTTTATGGCCTGCACCAGCCTGGTGGCGCAAAGTGACTTCGTCAGTATTTTATCGGTAGATGTGATCTCTGATCCGATATTGGGCAAGCATTTGGTGCCGCTGGCGCTAGAGGAAAGTCTGCCAAAGGCGACGTTTTATCTGATTCAGCGTAAAGACACCACGCTGACGCCGATGGGCGCACACTTGGCGCGCTTGTTTCGGCTGCACTGTCGGTGAGATTAGCGCCCCCGAAGAGGGCGCTGATGCTTAGAATGCCACGGAACCCTGCACGAAGAAGGTGCGCGGTTCACCGACGTACTTACCAAAGTTGTTGTCGTTGGAGCGGGTGAAGTAGCGCTGATCGAACAGGTTTTTTACCCCGGCACCCAGCGTCAGGTTCGACAACTGCGGCCCAAAGTTATACTCCCCACGCATATTCCACACCATATACCCGGCGATGTTACCAAACTGGCCGTCGGCGCTTTCCTGGGTCACGTAATCCGGCCCGGTGCCCGGAGAGTGCTGCTTGGACTGAGCATAGCTGTCCAGATTCCACACCCAGTTACCTGTGGCGTAGCGGGTGCCGACGGTATACACCTGGCGTGAATAAAACGGCAGGTCTTTACCGGCGAAGTCGCCTTTGTCGGTGCTGGCCTTGGTGTAGGTGTAGCTGGTATAGACGCTGGCGCCGTCCAGCATGCGGCTGAGTTCGCTGAGATCATAGCTGAGTGCCAGCTCGATCCCCTTGTGCTTGGTCGCCCCCATGTTGGTCCAACCCACATCGTTGCTGATGTACTGCAATTGGTTGTCGAAGTCGATGTAGAACAGCGTGGCTTCGGCTTTGACGATGGTGTCGTCATAGCGGGTACCGAACTCATAAGTATGGGCTTTTTCTGCTGTCAGGCCCGGTGCCGGCTGGTTGCCGTTGCCGCCTTTGGTCAGCTGGAAGTATTGCATGCTGCCGAATGAGGTATTGGCGTTGGCGAACAGCTTCCAGGCGTCCGACATGTGGTACATGACATTCAGTGACGGCAGCGGTTCGCTGTAGCTCTTCTCGCGGCTGATGTTGTTGAATGAATCATCGACATGGGTGCGAATGCTTTCATAGCGCAGGCCAGGGGTCAGCGTCCAGTTACCGACGTTAATGGTGTCGTCAATGTACAGTGCGTGGGCCGCCGTGCCGCCGGAGGTGTGCTGGTAGTAATCCGGGGTTTCCGGCGTGGAGCCGATATTCGCCGGGTTGTACCAGGCGGAGCGCGAGGCTTTCTCGTCCATGGTTTCGTTCAGGTAGCGGTAGCCGAGGGTGATCTCGTGTGCCATGTCCCAGAAGCGGAAGACCTGCGAATAGCTGGGTTCAATCGCCCAGGTGGAGTAGTGGCGCGGGTAAGACACCATGCGCTTCATACCGGCGTTTTTGCCGGTGCCTTCCGATTCGATACTGCTACCGCGATAGCTGTCGGTGAAGTAAGTCAGTACTTCGAACTGCTTGTCGTCTTCCTGGTGCTTATATTTGAACGACATGTCCTTGCGACGGCCTTCAAACTGGTCCCACGGGCGGGTCGACTGGAACGGGTTTTGTGCGTACTGCGCGCTGCTTAGCCCGCCCGGCATTCCTGCTTTGGCATCGTAATAATGGAAATTGGCCAGAAACTCATCACGATCGGTAAACGCATAGCGCGTTTTCAGCATGACGTCGTCGATATCCGTGTTGTCATTATTGTCGCGATAGCCCTGGCCGTGCAGGCCGGAATACAGCAGTTCTGCGCCGAAGCCGTTGTCAGCGGTGCCACCGAGCGAGGTGCTGGTCAGGGTTTTCAACCCGCCGTGGCTGGCCCCCTGGGTTTGCACGCTGGCTGAGCCACCAAAGGTTTTCGGAATGTCTTTGGTGACAAAGTTAATCACGCCACCGACGTTTTGTGGCCCGTAACGCACCGCACCGCCGCCACGTACCACGTCAACCGACTGCAGGCTGCCAATCGACAGCGGTGCCATCGACAGCTGTGGCTGGCCGTAAGGGGCAACCGCCAAAGGTACGCCGTCCATCAAAATGGTGGAGCGGGGAGAGAGGCGAGACGTCAGGCCGCGCACACCGACGTTGAGCGAAATATCGCTACCGCCGGTGCCATTGCTGTCGCGTACCTGTACGCCAGGCACGCCACGCAGCGTATCGGCGATGGTCTGATCGCCTTGCTCATGCATCTGTTGTTCGGTAACGATGGATCTTGCGCCAGGGTGGTTAAGCAATACGGAGCTGGTGTCGGGGTTATCCAGCCAGTTGCCAACAACGGTTATGTTGTCAGTGGGCGTTTGGTTTTGAGATTTATTATCAGCAGCAAGGACGGGTAGCGCCATGGCAACGGACGCTGCCAACAGAGAAAGACGAAAAAGGATTGACATAATAATGCCTTAAAAGTTTCAAACCCAGATGTGTTTTTTTAGAAATGACAATCTTAATGATAATTATTGGCAAGTAAATAACTTTGTTGCGGAATAATTCAGCGGGCAATTAAATGACGACAGGAACGTCAGGGCCCGGCTGACGGGCCCTGTGTGAGGATTATTTCGCGGTGACCCAAAACACACCGCTGTAATCCAATGCGGTGAATTTGTGGTGTACCATTTCAATATCCGCTTGCGGATCAATATCTTTAAATAAGTCCGGATGCAGGAATTTGGCGATCGCCTCGACCGCGATGAAATTCAACGGCGTATCATAGAATTGGTGATAAATCGCCATTACGCGTTTTTCTTTGACGGCCTTCAGCACGTTCAGACCGGTGCGGTTCATCAACACAGCCAGCTTTTGCTGAGTGGTGGCGGCATCTGTTGCGTAACCCAAGGGGACTGCCATCGTGCCTTTATGGCCGCGACTCCAGTCAGCACCCGTCATCAGATAGAAATCCGGGTTGCTGGCGATCATCTGCTCCACATTGACTTCGCCGCCCATTTCCGCAAACAGCGTGCTGCCGATGTTGTTGCCACCGGCGGTATCAATAAACTGGCCAAAACTGCCTTTGCCGAAGGTGTTGCAGCATTGCTCGCCTTTCATGCCGGCACTGCGTTCGATAAATACACTAGGGCGTTGCTCTGGCTTGAGCGTCGCCACCCGTTGGCGTACCAGAGCGAGCCGTTGCTGGTAGAGCTGAATAAAGGCATCGGCGTTCTGCTGTTCATCAAATACGTTGCCCAACAGCTGCATGCTGGCGACGGTGTTCGTGAGGGGTTGTTGGCGGAAATCGATAATCAGCACCGGGATGCCGATTTTTTCCAGTTGGGTCAACACGCCGCTGTCTTTCAACTTGCTCAACAGGCCGATGTCGAAAATGATCAGATCTGGCTTACGAA
Organism: Serratia sp. NPDC087055; assembly: GCF_044900985.1. Taxonomy (NCBI): domain Bacteria; kingdom Pseudomonadati; phylum Pseudomonadota; class Gammaproteobacteria; order Enterobacterales; family Yersiniaceae; genus Serratia; species Serratia sp. NPDC087055. The sequence goes on along the minus strand of NZ_JBJDOG010000003.1, from coordinate 122,920 downwards.
CCACCGCGCTTTCAACGCTGAAATCACTGACGTATGGGTTATCGAACGTGGGGATCTGCATCACCTGCGGGAATTTCTTCGCGTAGGCCTCCACCAGATCTGGCGCTTTGACCTTCAGTGAATTGTCCCAGGCGATGATGTTTTTCAACGGCTCCTGCGGGTGCAGGATATTCAACGCCAGCAGTGCACGGGCATCAGCCAGGATCACGCGTTTCGCCGGTTGTGGCAGGGTAACCTGGCGGCCGGCAACGTCGGTCACGACGATTGGCGCAGCCTGAACGGCACTGGCTAGCAGCAGGGCGCAGGCGGCCAGCCAACGGCTGGTTTTGGCAATAAGAACGGCGAGCATGGAGATCCTTGAGCATGGGGCGTTGAATAAAGAAGCTAATGATAATCCATATCCTTTCGCTTTTTGAACACCCCAGTGCGGATATCTTATGCTTTACCCATGAGTGGGTCGCTGACGCTGTGTTCGCCCGTTTCCAGCCTGCCCGCCAACCGCCGTCGCCAGCCATGGGAACCTTCTAGTGAAAGATCGTACCAGCCGCCGCTGGTTTTGGCGTCAAAGGCTTGCTGATGGCGGCCACCTGCCGGCAGTTCAATGTGCCAAGGGCCATGTTGCGTATAGGGGCAGCGGGCGATCGTTACCGTTGTTGTCTGGCTACCGGGGTTCGTGAGCGTGAGCGACAGGCCGTCACCCTGTGGGTTCAAACGCACTTCCGGCTGTGATTGGAGAAGGGTGCCGCGTAGCTCACGGTGAAAGCCGTTGGGGCCGAGTAGCCACAGATGGTATTCGTCTGTTGTTGACCAGTTATCGCTGACGGCTTTGCCGGCCTCGACGGTATAGCGCTGTGGGATCTGATCCAGATTCAGCCGATCGTAAACGTGGAATACCGCGCCTTGCGCCCCGGTATTGTAGAGATTGAGCGTCACCCTGTGCTGCTCGGGGTAGCTGGTGGCCTCAACGTGCAGTTGATAAGGCAGTGCACGTGATGGACGCGCCAATCGGGATTGGTGTGGCAATTGCTGCTTATCCGCGGGGGGCAGAGGTACCTGCGGCAACTGTTCCTGTCGTTGGCGCAGGCTGTCGGCGGCGTGGCGACTGATGGCCGGCAAACGGGGTAAGGTTTCTCCGTTCGGATCGACAAAGTTGAACGCGGAGGTGAGATCGCCGCACACCGCCCTTCGCCAGGCACTGATATTCGGTTCATGCACCTGAAAGCGTTTCTCCAAAAATTGCAGTACCGAGGTGTGGTCGAACACCTGTGAATTGACCCAACCGCCACGGCTCCAGGGCGATAGCACCAGCATGGGCACGCGTGGCCCGGGGCCATAAATACGGCCGTCCGGTGGGGGTTGGTCCTGCGAGCCAGGTGGAGCAACGTGTTGAAAGATTTCACTGTCGAACGGCACCGTCGATTTGCCGGCAAAGCTGCCATCTTCGCGTAGCGATGGCGCGGAAGGTGAAGGCATATGATCGAAGAAACCGTCGTTTTCGTCGTAATTGACCAGCAGTACGGTCTTGCTCCACACCTCGGGGTTGTCGGTCAGCGCATTGAGAATTTCTTGCGTAAACCAGCCCCCCTGCACCGGACTGGACGGCCCGGGATGCTCCGAATAGGCTGCCGGTGCGATAATCCAACTCACCTGCGGCAGTTTGCCCTGCTGAACGTCGGCGCGGAAACCGGCTATCATCGCGCCCAAATCATTGCCGTTGGCGGCGGGCAGGGTATTGCCATTCCCTTTGTACAGCGGCGCTTCGGCATTGAGTTCATCGCGGTAGGGCACAAAGGCGGTGAAGTCTTTCGGCGGCTGCGCCGGATTACCGACCTTAACGCTGGCGGCGCGGTATTGGCGAAAACCTGCCAAGGGGTTGTCGGTGAAGTTATCCGGCAAAAATTGATAGACCTTCCAACTGACGCCACTGGCTTCCAACCGCTCAGGATAGGTATGCCACTGGTAACCGACCTCTACGGGGCCGGGGCTGTCCCATTCGTTAACCACGACCGCGACGTCGGCCGCAGTCGGGCCGTTGGTCCCGGTCCAGTGGAACAGGCGGTTGGTATTGGTACCGGCGTGGATCGAACAATGATAGGCGTCGCACAGAGTGAAGGTTTCTGCTAGCGCAAACTGGAAGGGCAATTCGTGGCGGCGGTAATAACCCATCGAGGTCGGCGTTTTGTACGTGGGCCAGGCGCTCATGCGGCCGCTGTCCCAGGCGGACTGTTCGTCTACCCACGAGTGGGGTGTACCGCTAACCCGTTGAGCATTTCCGCGTTTGCTGTCCAGGTGATAGGGCAAGACCAGTCGATCTGTCCCTTGTTGTTGCCACACATGGCGATCGTCGGGCAATGGAATGGTAATACGATCGCTAAAGCCGCGCACCCCAGGCAGCGTGCCGAAGTAATGATCGAAAGAGCGGTTTTCCTGCATCAGGATCACGACGTGTTCGACATCGTTAATCGTGCCGGTGCGGTTATTGGCCGATATTGCCAGGGCTTTACGGATCGAGGCAGGTAACAGTGAAAAAGCCGATCCGATGGCGGCAGCCCGCAGTACTTCTCTGCGCGAAAAATCAGGCATGCGTCGTTTTACTCCCCAAGGTTTGCTTTGAAGATAGTCGTTAACGACGGTAATGGCGAAAAATAACAAGGAGATGAAAGGGGGAGAAATAATGCCCCGGATCGGGGCATTATTGAGGAAGGCTTATTGCCTGATCAGGCGACCCAGTGTGGGTTCGGCTTCAAAATCGCTGCGGAACGGGTTGATGTCCAGACCACCGCGGCGGGTGTAGCGGGCGAAAACGCTGAGTTTTTCCGGCCGGCAGCTTTGTTTGATGTCGTTAAAAATGCGTTCGACACACTGCTCGTGGAACTCATTGTGCTGGCGGAAAGAGATCAGGTAGCGCAGCAGGCGCTCGCGATCGATTTTCCGGCCTTGATAGTGGATCACCACGCTGCCCCAGTCCGGTTGGTTGGTGACCAGACAGTTGGATTTCAGCAGGTTGGAGGACAGCGTTTCCGTCACGGTTTCCGCTTGATCGCAGGTTGCACCGTGCAAATATTCTGGTTTGAAGTCAAAGTCATCCACGGCGATGTCCAGATCGTCAATATTGATGCCCGGCAGGCGATCTATTTGCGATGAATAACCGTCCAATCCTGGATAGAGTTTGACGCCGACCTGACCGTTGGCGGCCTGCGACAGATCTTTTTGCATCGCGGCGCTCACCTGTTCAACGCTGTCAAAGCGCGTCTGGTTAAAGCTGTTGAGATACAGCTTGAATGACTTGGACTCAATCAGATTGGTGGAAGAATGCGGCAGAGTGAACTCGCCAATGCCAACCACTGGCTTGCCTTTGGCGTTGAGCCAGGACAGTTCGAAGGCGGTCCATAAATCCACGCCGTGGAACGGCAGGTTTTGTTCATCTACACCGATCAGATCACGGCCGCGTGCGCGCGGCAGGGCCTCGAGCAATTCGGGAGCATACTGGTCCGGGTAATCGGAGTTAGCGCCAAGATGGGTGATTTTATCTTGTTTTTTGATATGCATATTCGTTGCTCCTTGCAAGATCGGTATTGATATAGCGGTTAAACAGACTACGAGCGGCGTAAATCGGGCCGACGCCCACCAGGGCATAGACCACCTTGATCAGGAACTGCGACAGGATCATGGTTTTGATGATGTCCCAGCTCAGGACGTTGTAGAACGCCAGTGTACAGAACACCACGCTGTCGATGGCTGAGGCGACAACGGTACTGGTGATCACGCGCACAAACAGGTAGCGGGAGTTGGTCAACTCTTTGATTTTGCAAAGCAGGTAGGAGTTAACATTCTCGGAAATTAAATAAGCCGCAGAGGAGGCAACCAGTACCGCCATAATGCTGTGGACGATACCGTCATAAGTTTTGCTGAACTCCCATTGTGGAATGCTCGGCACCAGGGTGGTGGCCCAAACGCCCAGCACAAAAATCAGGTTGGCCATAAACGAGATGATGATGGTGCGCCTGGCCAATCGTAGTCCGTAAAACTCGTTTAAAATATCGACGAGGATAAAAGTGAGAGGATAAATAAAAATGGCTGGTGGTGTGATCAGGTTTAACGCGGGAATTTGAATCGGCTTTACGCCGCACAGCGTTGAAAAAATATAAATCACGCTGAGTGCCACGGTAATGATCAAGTAGGCGTACCAAGAGCGCTCATGGCGATCGCTAAGTTCATAAGCGGTTTGCTGCTGATTGTTGCCATAAATCTTGCGGTACAGTGCCTGCAGTTCATGTCGGCTAAGATCTTCCGATATTTCGCTGTCGGCCAGCTCATTGAGCCCCATAGTGATGGTTTTGCCGGTGGCTAATACCATGACATTGGCCGCGAGGGTGCCATGCCGGGTAAAGCCCAATAGCTTGAACTTTTGATTAGGTTCCATTTATAGCCTTTCTCCAAAGATATAACCCAGGAATTGCACGGTATCCTGATTGTTTTTCTCCATGCTGCTTTCTTCTTTGTCATTAATGACAAAGAAACCGTTTTTTCCCGAGTGATACAATAAAGGCGAATTGCAAACCAGCACCGGCGGGCGTTTTATAATAATGACCTCGCCAGGGATAAATGAACCTTTTATTTCGGTCTCTATTTTCATTGCTACCATATTTGACTCATCGCCGAAGAAATAAGTCAAAGGAAACTCTGTCACCAACTGCCCAATCTTCCAGCCCGTAACGGATAAAAATCGCGATTGAGGAATAACAGGAATGGCAGAAGGGTTTTTATTCCCTTCGGTTGAAAGGGTTTCGTTGAGCAGCTCCAGTTTTTCCAGATCATAGTCTTCGATCTCCTCACAGGAAACGCCAAAGAAGTCTGAAATCCGGTTAACGGTGGCTTGCTGCACATTGTTGACCTTTCCATCCAGGATTTTATAGATGGTGGTGCGTGTCAGGCCAGTACGGTTAGAGAAGGATGCCTTGGTTTCGCCCCGTGTGCGCATCAGATATTCAATATTCTTAATGATGTTGACTTTGCGCTGGGCGTTAGTGGTCTTCATAAGCATTCCTTACAATATTCTGGCCGGCTTTACTATATCGCACGCACCGGCATTGTCCAGAACGGACACAGAGATTATGCCGGTAACCGGCTGATTACACTTTAAAAATGAAAGGGGCTCTATCCCTTGCCGTGGTCATGAAGGCTTTTATTAATGTGCGCATAATGAGAAATAAAGGTAATCAAATACAAATCAATCACTTACGTCTTAATCTGTAAAAAGTGAACACAAAAGTGGGTTTTGTGTCTACTTTTGTGTTGACCAGGGTGGATTTTGTGAGCTAATGTTCACCCATATTGAAGTGTTTATTGACGATCAGAAGGGTTAATAGGCAATCGTCTGACCGCTTCTATAATAAAAAGCTCGGAGAGGGGGCGTTTCCATTCTCTGAGTAATAAAGGATATTTTAGCTACTGACACCAGGGAATCCCAATTACGCCATCGGCTGTAACGCTACAGTTTAAAACCCACCAATCTATATTGATGCCAGTCGGCTAGTTAGCCGACCGATATCTATTTATGCCTTGACGTTATCACTCGGCGATTCTATTTCTTTTTCTACTTGTTTCTTATTTCCCCACTCTCCGGCAGTGAGAGAGTGGAGAATATCACTCAGGCCAGATTAGCTTTGTGCAGACGCCGGTTTCTGAGAGCGGCTCACTGTCAATTTGAGCGCCCAGTACAGCAGGCTGGCGGCCAGTAACGAGTTGATGGTAGGCACACCCCACTCAGTCACCAATCCGACGATGCTGCCGGCAATACTGGCGATGATGGCCGTCCAGCCAATGGTTGGCGTCTGGTCAGGCAGTTTTCCTTCCTGGCGGCTCTCATCCAGAATTTTACGGTGAGTGCGCAACAGATAATAATCGACCAACATAACGCCGATAATCGGCGGGAATACCACACCAAGTACCGTCAGGAAATCGACAAACCGATCCAGAATGCCCAATACGGAAAGTGTGGTGCCCAATACGCCAATCACTAACGTGGTTGCGGTGTATTTCAGCCTTTTACCGGTCATGCCTTCAACGGCGTTGACGATGCCCAGTGACGATGAATACAGGTTGAGGTCGTTAACCCTCAAAGTGGAGAACACGACGACCAGCAAGCCCGCACCGCCGGCAACTTGCGACATGATGGTGACCACATCCGCCGTGCCGAGCGTTTTGGCAATCAGCAGCGCCAGGCCGTTAACCACGAACTCTCCGGCGACAATGGTGAGAATGGTCACGCCAAATACATGCTTGCTGTTTTTTGAGTAGCGCGTTAAATCGGGGGTCATCAGGCTGGCAACAATAGCGCCGCCGACCACAATAGTGATACCGGCGCTGATCGACAGCGGATCACCCGGCGGCATAAGTTGGATAATCTCCGGCAGATTATGGCCGGTGAGGGTGATATAGGAAATATAGGCCACCAACATAATAAACATCGGCACCGCAATTCTGGCGGCAATGCGCAAGGCCTTGAAGCCAAACGCCACCAGGATGGTCAATAGGGTACCGGACAGCCCGGCCGCCAGACCAAAGCCCAGTTTATTGCCAAGAGCGAAATCCAACGATTTGGCGAAGATGGCATTTTGTATGCCAAACCAACCCAGCAGGCTGACAGCGACGACGACACCGATCAGGACCGAACCCAAGCGGCCGAAACCGCACCAACGGGCGAGCAGGCTACCGGAGATCCCTTCGCGCATCCCCGCCAACCCGAGGCCGTAGGTCACTACGCCAAAAATCAGGCTGCCGACAAAAATGGCGGTGAATGCATCGATCAGCGTCATGGAATGGCCCAACACGGCGCCAAGCATAAACTGATCCAGAGCGGTCAACATGCCCATATGCACGATAGCTACGCTTAAAAAGGAGACTCTTTTATCCTGAGGTACCCGGGTTAACGGATAGTCTTCAATTTTGATCACGGTGAGGTATTCCTTGCTATTTAAATAAACTGGATGCCTTTCGCTATCAGGCGATCGGGAATATAGCTGTCCAGACGCGCATATTTGCAAAACTCCTCAAACTGCTGCTGTGTGTGGACATCAGATTTCTGATAAATGTTATATATTCTGTTTTCTATGGTTTTATTGCTGATGTTATATATTTTGGCTATTTCTTTCACCGACAGCCGTTGCAACATTAAAAAGATAACGTCCAGTTCAGCACGGGTAAAAATAGTGCTGTTGGTTTCCGTGGTTAATACGCTGGGTTTATGATGATTGATATAATTAAGCGGGGATAATGTGTTGAGCGGCTTGGCGTTCCACATCACCCCGAAGACTTCTTTCTTATCGTTGTAGATGGGCAGTTTTTCGCTGATAAACGGTGTCAGGCTGTCTTTCCCATACCAATAATGGGTTTCTATCACGGCAACCCGATCGCGTGAGATCTCGGTCATTTTGTCATGCTCGACAAAATCGGCGGCAGATTCGGCCCAGTCGGCGGGGAATTCGTCGTCTCGCTTACCGGCTATATCAAAACTTAATGGCGTGTTGGTATAGAGGTAGGCGGCCCGGTTCATGTAAAGATGACGGGATGCCAGATCCTTGATGCCCCATGGCTCACTTAAGTGCTCCATCATGGCAATCAGGCCCTTCAAATAGAATTCATTACTTTTATCGGGCGAATCCATTCTGACCTCACCGATTAAGATTGGGTTATAACTTTTTCGCCAGGTAGTGACGCGTATGCTTTTTGGCATAATCGCCTAAGTTGCCGTAAACCTGATAGCCCAATTTTTCATAAAAGCCTCGGGCCTGGAAGTCGAAAGTATCGACATAAGCCATGTGGCAACCGCGCTTCTTGGCTTCTTCTTCGGCTTGTAACATCAATTGGCGGCCATAGCCGCTTTTCTGATATTGCTCGCCGACCCAAAGATACTGTACTTCAAGCCCGCCCCACCAGGTTCTGGCAACCAGGCCGGCGACGATTTTGCCTTCGTCATCGGTAATGGTCAGGAACAGCGGGTGGATATCGACATGTTCGGTTTTTTCGTTGTGAGCCCACAGGCTATCAATGACGAACTCTTCATCTTGTGGGTTTGGTTGATCGGTAATATTGATATTCATTGTTGTAATATAATTCCCTGTGATAATAATTGTTTTTGCAATCAATCTGATGTCTACCAACGGGTTTAACTATCACTTTTCATAATGTATTACAAGGGTGGTTTTCACCCGTTCCCGTCGGTGGGGCAAACCTTTATATTAACTGTGACGGGGCTAGAAAATAGCGCAATACGCGGTAATAAATAGCGGTAAATCCTGTCCAGTCAATCTCTTCTTATTGTGCCTCACCAGGGCCTCCTTCAGAAAATACATTAGCCATTCAGGCTCCACCGGTAGAGCAAGCTAACTTGCCAAAGGGGAGCCGCCATGTTCAAAATTCCCCAGAGTCAGCAACTGTAATCCCATCATTTATCCTGAGCGGTACCCTTGGCGATGTCCTCCAATGCAGGTGCGATAGCCGCACTGAACATAGCACCGTGATCCAAGCCTGGCCATTCCCGGAAATCAACCTCAAGTCCCTTTAGCGTACCCAACCGTTCGGCCAACTGCTGAGCTGCATCTGCGGGAAGTGGAGCCTGCTTGACATTGGGCGGTGCTGAACGCATTTTCTCGCCACCGCCGGTCCATAACCACAGATGGGCAGATAACGCAGGATGTCGATCAATAACCCGTTGTGCTTCTTGCAGAATAAAGCCTTTGCCCCACCAGAGAGAGGGTTCAACCGCGACGTAATGTTGGAACGCCGCTGGCTGGGTTAGCAGCGTATGCAGAACGAACAGACCGCCGTAAGAGTGTCCCCACAGCGTTTGCTGTTGAGGATCAACGGTAACCTTCGCTGCAACTGCCGGTTTCACCTGACGTTCAATCAGTTGCAAGAAGGCATCTGCGCCGCCATTGGGCCGCATCCCACTGGTTTGCAGTGCGGCCGGGGTGTAATCGTAGCTGCGGCCATTGGCATCGATACGCAAATCGTTGTCATAACTGATCAGCACCAATACCGGCGGCTGTTTTTGTGCTGCAAGCCGTGCCAACAAGCTGGCATTCAGCTCCATCAGTACCGCGTTGCCGTCCAAAAAGTAGATGACCGGATACCCAGCCGGTGGCGGGGCGATACGCGGCTGCGCGATGCGGATGCGGTAATGGCGCTGGCCATCCACTGAATTGAACCGTAAATCACTGAATTGATAATCAGGTGACTGTGTATCGGCGATGGTCACGCCAATTTTACGTTCCAGATCGGGCCTGGCCTGCACCATCATGGGGGAGCCAACGCCGATAATCAGCGAGATGACAAAGGTAAGACTGCGAAGAAAAGAGGATGCCATGCTGAGCCTGTTCAACTGAAAAACCTCGATAATAACATCTCATCAGTAAATGGGGGGTATGGCCGTTCAGCGGTCGCCATAAAAGCAAAGCAGCCCGGTGATGTGCTCAGTGGGTTGATAAGGGGGGAGGGCGAAGCTGGATTCAGAATGACCCAATCACCAACCCACTGTGCGTAGAGAAACCCATCCCTCATAATTGTCGTACCTGAATATCAAAATCGGGTTCGGAAATTCACCCTATCAGGCCAGCTGGCGGTATTTCTTTGCCAATAATGACGTTAATAGTTACCCAAGGGCCGTTAATGTTTTTCAATAGGCTATTGTTTTATATAAAATTATACCATTGCGTTAGGAATTTTCTTAGTCGTTGTTCTATGGTAATATAACCATGCTTAATAAAGGTGAATTATTGTTAATTAGTTTGTAGGGCAAGGGATTATGAAATATATAATTAATAATAATATTAAATATCATGAAGATAGATCTGAACTGGTTGTACTGAATGATAACATCCCGCCGGTTGCCTTGACGGCAACCCTGAATCGCTTGCTCTCCGCCTTGGTCAGAAACAATAATCTGGTGCTTTCTCGCAATACGCTTCTGATGCAGGTCTGGGAGGCGCATGGGCAAGTGGCCTCCGGCAATAATCTCAATAACACCATTTCTATCCTGCGCAAAATATTCGCTTCGCTCGGCGAAGAGGACATTATCGTTACCTTGCCCCGGCAGGGGTTTATGTTTACCGCCGCGACGCTGGAAACGGCGGACAGTTTGGCTGCCGATTTACCGGCTACTGAACTCCCGAATGACATGGCGCAGACATTGCCTGTTGTTTCGCCACATTTTGCTCGTCTTAAAGGTGTTGCTTTGAGCACACTGGTTCTGTTGGCTGCCGTCAGTGGCGTTTGGGCCTGGTCGGACCTTGGATATTCACCGATTAAAACGAGGTCCGTGGGTAAAATAGGCAGCTGTGACGTTCAATTCATTACGTCTTACCATAAGGTGGGCTCCGGCCAGGTCGATTTGACCCATTTGAAGGAACTGTTGGCGCAAAAAAACGATATCAAATGCACCGAGCCAGCGACGCTATTTTTTTACGACACCTTATCGCTAATGCCGAATGCCGCCGGGCGATTCAGAACCTCTTATTTCTATTATTGTCCTGAGAAGCAGGTGAGTTCTAGCCAAGTGCAATGTGAGAATTTTTATGAAAATAAGGACTTATAGTTTTTTTCGCCGTTGCGGCTATGGGATGGCAGCACTGCTGGCGCTGGTTGTCTGCGGCATTTCCGCTTACGCGTTGTTTTTTAGACCCCAGCTCCCGGAGTGCCAGGCGACATTATGGGTGACTAATCAGCTAAAAGATAAAACGATGCGGCGCGTATTGCTGATTAGCATCGCACCAGAAGGTGCACGACGGGCAAAGGTGTTGATTCACGGCAGTTTTTTCGACGGATATGTCAGATACAACATTGACCGTGCGGTGATAATGGATTATCAACGCCAAGGAGATAACTATACGTTTACCGTGCGGGAAAACAACAATAGACCGGCGGATTCGCTAATAGCACCCGAATTGAATCGGCGTATGCCAATGCAGGGGCAACAGTATCATTTACGTATTGAACAAATAGACAGCCAGCGCTTCTTATTTGTTGGAAATTACGCTCCGCTTTTTGTCTGCAGCACTGTACGGTAAGTTGTATCCCCTTGGAGTAAGACAGCCAAGGGGACTAAAAATCTGACCCTGGGGGGCATATAGAATTTTAATTATTATTATTGATGTAATTATTAATGCAAGGGCTGCTAATTTCACGCGGACAAAAGGTTATCTGCTCCTCATTACTCTGTGAGTTTTCGTTACGGATGTTATCGTAATAGTAGACGTCTGCTTTACTTTTACAGTTAAAGCCCGCTTGCTGAATGATGCCTCTAATCTTATCTAAACTCCCACTCCCCAATTTCATACTGTAGATCTGACAGCGCTCATAATTCCCCAGCGGATAGACGTTAATGCGAGTGCTGTTCTGATACAGCACGATGGCAGCAAACGGCACTAGGCAAGCAGCAGTGATCATGATTAAGCGCTGAAAAGGATTCCATAACCTTTTTTTGGTTGACGGAGAATATTCATCCTGCCAAGAAAATTTATTTTCATAGGCGTAGGGTTCATCCTCATTCGCTATCTGATGAATGACTTTGGCGGAAAATTTAAACCCTTGGCGTGGATAGGTAACGATAAGCTCCTCCTCCCCAAACTGTGCCAGAGACTTTCTGAGCCCGGACACGTAATTATTAAGGTTATTATTGGATGCTTTTAAACCATACTCTACCCAAACCTCATTAAGTAATCTATCTCGCAACAAGAGAACATCATTATTGCGAATAAATAAAGAGAGCAAGCGGCACGTCGGTTTCAACAACGCCAGCTTACTGCTCGCATTGTCTATATGCATTAGCGTGCCTTCCTCTTCATTATAGAGGACGTTGTCATTAATATTAAAAATCATGTTATTTACCTGTCAACTTTCCTGTCGAGAGATGATTCTGAGACCTTCTGACTTTTTTTTCAATCCTACTCAATATGAGTAAATAGGATTTATCTCTATATTCTTATAATATCCGTAAATAATTGCTTATGTTATAAGTACATTAAAATAAATATGTGTAATTAATACGTATTTTTTGGGTTTAAAACCTATCTAATTGCTATTTTATTTTATAATATCCTGTGTTTTTGTCTATTTCACGCATAACATTTTATTTTGGCTTTGAAGAAGGTAACTTTGTTCCCACTGATACGGAGCGCTAAACGTTATGTATCGGCACTCAAACAACGCTTGGATAAATTAACCCTCAGCGTTGATGATCTGATGATGGAATACATTGATTTCTCTTCTTGCTAAGGAATGTAAGGGCTTTATATGAAACTGAATAAAATTATGCTGGCTGCAGTGATGGCTTTTGGTGTTTCTTCTTTCGCTAACGCAGCAAACCAGGGCAGCGGTTCAGTCACCTTTACCGGTGAAATTATCGATGCACCATGTTCAATCGCACCAGGCAATATTGATCAGACTATCGCAATGGGCCAAATCTCTAACCTGAGCCTGAAAGATGGTCGTGCGTCTGAATTAAAACAAGACTTCAAAATCGTGTTGGAAGATTGTACTTCAGCAACAGCGAAAACAGTGAAGACCACCTTTACCGGTGAGCCGGGCGGCGCTACAGGTACAGATAAGAAAATGGTTGCTCTGGGCAGCGGCAGCACTGCTAAAGGTGCAAGTATTGTTATTACCGATACCAAAAACAGTAATGCCGTTGTTGAGCTGGGTACCGCAACGACCGGTCAGGTTATTGCTGCAGGTGATACTGATGCCGAGCTGGAATTCCAGGCTTATCTGAAAGGCAATGGTGGCGCTCTGGACACCATCGTTCCTGGTGCGTTCACCAGCGTTGTTAACTTCGCTCTGAACTACCAATAAGCAATATTCATAAGCGTATTCAGCATGCGGGTAACCGCATGCTTTTTAAAATGGAACCTTATTGCCAGGAACGTGTATATGTTTGAGAAAGTCCAAACCTTAGTGGCACCTTCCCTGTTGACCCTGATTTTTATTACCCAGCCATTAATGGCACAGAGCTCTGTGATTGGGTGGGGAAGGGTCAATATGGAAGGCGCCATTGTCAATGCTGCTTGTGCAATTGAATCTGCGAGCCGTGATCAAACTATCGACATGCAAACATTACCGGTGGAACAAATTGCCCGGGATGGCAAGGGCCTGACCAAGGCATTTAGCTTGCGGTTATTAAATTGCAGTTTAACAGACGCAGGAAAAATACAACCCGGCCGTCAACATTTTCAAATGATGTTTGATGGCAGAGCCGATAACGGATTGTTCGGGGTGATGGGAGATGCAACGGGAATAGCATTACGTCTTTCAGACAGCGTCGGCAATGTTATTTACCCAGGCTTGACCATGCCGATAGACGGCACGGTAATAAAAGAGAATCAATTAAACTATTCAATGCAACTGGTGGCTAATCGCCAAGTGTTGCGTGCCGGGGATTATAGAACCGCTATCCGTTTTAAATTGAATTACTACTGATTATAAATAAGTTAAAGGTTGGCGGTATCATGGAATCGAACGCAAATAATTCGAGCGCACCTTTATTGAGCCTATTAGGAGTGTGCGTCGCTTTGGCGATATGCAGCTTGCCATTTCAATTACAGGCAAGTGATGAGGTGCAGTTTAACATTGACGTGTTGGATCTCAATGACAGAAAGAATATTGACTTGAGTCAGTTTTCTCGCGGCGGCTATATCATGCCGGGGAAATATGTCATGTCTATTCGTCTGAACACGCAGGTTTTACCCGAAGAGCCTATCGCATTCTATGCGCCGGAAAATGATGCAAAAGGCAGCCAGGCTTGTATATCTCCAACGCTGGTTGAAAAACTGGGTTTTAAACCGGACGCCCTAACAAAGCTGCGCTGGTGGCATGACGAACAGTGCCTGGATTTAACCAGCCTTAACGGCCTGGAAGCCAAAGGCGATCTGGCCACGTCCAGCCTGTATTTGAATGTGCCACAGGCCTATTTGGAATATTCGTCTCCGGATTGGGACCCTCCATCACGTTGGGATGAAGGTATTCCCGGTTTGCTGTTGGACTATAACCTGAATTCACAGGTTCAACGTACGCAACAAGGTGGGCAGCAGTCATACAACCTTAGCGGTAATGGTACTACCGGGGCTAACCTGGGGGCCTGGCGTTTACGTGCTGACTGGCAGATGAACATCAATCATCAGACCGGCTCCGGTTTACCTACCCAGCAGAATTTTGACTGGAGTCGGTATTACGCGTTTCGTGCACTACCTCGCTGGGGCGCTCGCCTGACGATGGGGGAGGATTATCTGGCGACGGATATTTTCGACAGCTTCCGCTTTACCGGGGTCAGCGTGAGTTCAGACGACAATATGTTGCCACCTAACTTACGTGGCTATGCGCCTGAAGTGACAGGCATAGCCAAAAGCAATGCCAAAGTTGTTATAAGCCAGCTGGGGCGTGTGCTGTATGAAACCCGTGTCGCGGCAGGGCCATTCCGCATCCAGGACATTAATGACTCTATTAACGGCCAGTTGGATGTTCGGGTTGAAGAACAAGACGGCAGCGTGCAGGAATTTAAGGTAGATACCGCCAATATCCCATACCTGACCCGCCCGGGTTCGGTACGTTATAAATTTGCCAGCGGCAAGCCTTCCGACTGGAATCATCATGTCCAGGGGCCTTTGTTCGCCACCGGCGAATTCTCTTGGGGGGTGAGTAACGGTTGGTCATTGTACGGCGGCGCTATTGCCGGCGGGGATTACACCGCATTGTCTATGGGGCTGGGGCGTGACCTGCTGGCCTTTGGTGCAGTGTCGTTTGACTCTACGCAATCGCGAGCGAAATTACCGCAGCAGGCTGATGTTAAAAGCGGCGGGTCTTATCGGGTCAGTTATTCAAAGAGTTTTGACGAGTACGACAGCCAGATCACCTTTGCCGGCTATCGCTTCTCAGAGCAGAACTTTATGACCATGAGTGAATATCTTGATGCTCGTTATTACGATAACCGCATCGGGAAAAACAGAGAAATGTACACCATCACGCTGAATAAACAGTTTCGTGATTTGGGGTTAAGCACATATCTCAATTATAGCCACCAGAGTTATTGGGATCAGCCCGTGAGCGAGCGTTATAGCCTGGCACTCTCACGCTATTTCGATTTGGGGCCAATGAAAAATATGAATGCATCATTAACGGTTTATCGAAATAAAGATAACCGCGCCAATGACGATGGCATGTATTTGTCCTTTACCCTGCCTTGGGGCATGAACTCTAACGTCAGTTATAGCAGCTCATGGAACCGTAATGAGACTACCCAGCGAGTGGGATATTACGAAAGACTGGATGAACACAATAATTACCAATTGAGCACCGGCCACTCACGCCGAGGCAGCTCAGCCAGTGGTTTCTACACCCACGAAGGTGATAGCGCGCGGATCGGCGCCAACGCCAGTTACCAAAGTGGCGGCTATTCATCCATGGGCATGTCCTTACAAGGCGGGATGACGGCAACGGCCAAAGGGGCGGCGCTGCATCGAACCGGCTCGCTGGGGGGGACACGCTTATTGCTGGATACCGACGGTGTGGCCGGGGTACCGGTGCGAGGGTTTGGTGCAACGACGAGTACCAATGCGTTTGGCAAAGCAGTGGTTGCGGACATCAGCAGTTACTACCGCAGCAGGGCGAGTATCGATCTCAACACTTTGCCGGATGATGTTGACGCAACGCAGTCGGTGGTGCAGGCGACGCTAACCGAAGGGGCAATTGGTTATCGGCGGTTTAACGTCATTTCGGGGCAAAAGGCGATGGCGGTAATCCGTCTGGCCGACGGCAGTGCACCGCCGTTTGGCGCACTGGTCTACAACAGCAGGCAGCAACAGACAGGCCTGGTTAATGATGAAGGCAGCGTATATCTGAGCGGCATCCAGCCCAATACCGAGATGACGGTGAATTGGGATGGTAAAGCGCAATGCCGGATCGCACTGCCGGAGATCCGCACGGATATCGCGTTAAGCAACCTGCTGTTGCCGTGCCGGGCGAACACCGAGATGCGGGCGGAATAAGCCGTCGCTCCCGTGATTATTTCAGTAAGAACAGCGTTAGGAAACGGAACAATTTTATGCAAACAAATAGGGTAAAGGCATTTTCTGTTGTTGGGGTGTTGTCGGCAACATTGTTGAGCAGCCAGGTAGAGGCGGCTATTGCGCTGGATCGTACCCGTGTGATCTTTAACGGTGGCGAGAAGTCGGTGAGCATGAATATCAGCAATAAAAACACGCAATTGCCGTATCTGGCTCAGGGGTGGCTCGAGGACGCCGATGGCAAAAAAATCACCAGCCCGCTGGTGGTCTTGCCTCCGGTGCAACGGTTGGAGCCGGGTGCACAGAGCCAAATAAAAGTGCAGGCGACGCCAGCGGCGAATTTGTTAGCACAGGATCGTGAAACCCTGTTCTATTTCAACTTGCGTGAAATTCCCCCAAAGAGTGATAAGGCTAACACGCTGCAAATTGCCTTGCAGACGCGCATTAAGCTGTTTTATCGCCCCGCAGCGATTACACCCAGCAAGGGCAACGCCTTTACGCCGTGGCAGGAAAAATTAACGCTGACACGCCAAGGAGAAGGTTTCCAGGTTAATAACCCTACGCCTTACTACATCACGCTGGTGGATGCCAGCAGCAGCAAAAAAGGCAAAACGGCGCAGGGTTTTGAACCGCTGATGGTGCCGCCTAAGGGCAGTATTGCGTTAGGGGCCTCCGGCCTGGGTAATTCACCGGTGCTGACCTACGTCAATGATTACGGCGGTCGCCCTGATCTGACGTTCAAATGCGGCACCAGTGATTGCCAGGTTGTGCCAGACGCAAAAGGGTAACCGATGCCGGTGGCCTATTTTACTGGTTGAAGCGTGTGGGGAAGAAACAATGCAAAGAATGGGCAAGGGTTACAGCAATCTGCGGGACGGCTTTTTAACACGGCAAGCAGGCATAGGTACCCTATTGGCGGTGGCCTTGCTGACGGCCGGCTACGCCGAAGCGGACGAAGGGAATCACGGCGTTCTATTTGTCCATGGTGCATTAACAGAAGGCGCTTGTCGGCTGGATATGACGTCGGCATATCAAGATGTCTGGTTGGGGGAAACGACAACGGGCAGCCTCGCCAAGGTGGGCGAACGTACTAAGCCGGTCGCTTTCCAACTTCGCTTGCGAGACTGCCTGCGAACGGGGGGAGCAATACAAGATGACCGTTTGGGCAATCGCGTATGGGATGCCTATCAGCCGGCCGTTACGGTGAGTTTCAACGCGCCCTTAGACGCGGATAAGCCGCAGTTGGTCAAGGTTCGTGGGGCGGGTGGGTTAGCGCTTCGCCTGCTGGATAGCGACAAAAAGGATGTGCGTTTGGGCAGCCGCAGCCGACCACAGCTGTTGAAAGGTGCAAATGACGTGCTGAATTTCTACGTCATGGCGGAACGTACAGGTGCGCCTTTGGTTGCAGGTGCCTACCAGGTCGCGATTGATTTTCGGATGAACTATGACTGAGGCGAAAACAATGGGCAACCCAGGGTACTGCGCGTGGCAAAAGGCGAAGGAGGGCATTCTGATCTGCTGCGCTCTGGCGGCAACCATGGCGACGACCTCAGCGCTGACCTTGTTAGCAGTGCTGTTGATTAGCCAGGCCGGGTGGGCCGCGACGGTGACGGTTACCGTCAAAGGCGTCATTGTTGCCAAGCCAAAATGCGAGATTAATGGCGGGCAGGATATTAACGTGCCCTTCGGTGAGCTGACCACGATCAAGATTGATGGTGAAAGATACGGCAAACGGCCGATCCCTTACGGGGTGAGCTGCAGTGGCAATACATCAGGTAGCGCAGGGTTGTTGAAAATCAGCTTGCAAGGCTTGGCACCGGATTTCGGCGACGGTTTGTTGCGTACCAATAATAACGATCTGGCAATTAAGCTGGTGCAAGAGAATGGCCAACAGCTGCGGTTGAATTCCTGGCTTAATTTTACCTACCCGATTGCACCTGCATTATATGCAGTTCCGGTCAAGCGCAGCGGTGCCACGCTGAGAGGGGGGGATTTTTCCAGTGCCGCCACGTTACTTGTAGAGGTTCAATAAGGAGATAAACATGAAGGAAGCTAATATGAAAAAAATGAATGTGACGCATTATTCCGCCATGGCGACAATGCTCTGCATGGGATTGCTGGTGGTTGGCTCTGCGCAAGCGGTAAATGTAAAGTTCATGGGCAAATTGGTAGAACAACCGATCTGTACGCTGAATGATGGCAAAGATATTAGCGTTGATTTCGCCAACGTCGCCATCAGTAAAATTGACGGTGTTAACTACAAAAAAATGGAAATCCCTTATACCGTTAGCTGCAATGGTGGTTCAGCGGGTTATGGTGACCTGAAAGTGAAGCTGGGATTTGCACCGGTATCCTGGGGTGACGGCAAACCGTTGCAGTCTAGTATTGGCAACCTTGGGTTGCGTATTACGCAGGGCGCGGGCGACACCACCTATGTCAGCGACACCAAACTGATCATTAATGCCGCTAACCCCACAAAGCTCTATGCGGTACCCATCGCACGGCCTGGGAGCATGTTAGTGGGTACCGATTTTACCGGCGCTGCGACTCTGACTGCTGAGTATGAGTAATAGCGGTTTCTGCAACTAGGCAGATATGCCTGGTTGCAGGAAATAGATATCGCCGGTGTTAACTTTTTAAACGTAAATATGCTATTTAATCATGCAGTCGGTATGGTTATTAGAGGGGCTTTAGTAATATTATTTTAATAAAATGCATTGCTGCTTTTTATGTGTGCTAATTGAGTGGTGTTTGTTATTTATGCCTATTTAATTTCTAATACATCCATGGTTTCAAAGAGGAACTTATGAGTTTTTATAATTTGTATTTTTTTAATGACAAAGTGGCATGGATGGGTAAGGTTATTTTATCTTCTTTTTTAATTTTTATTTTTGTGTGTAAAGCAGAAGCGGGCATAGTTTGGGAAACCACCAATGCGCCTATAATAGATGGAACTATTTCGTCCGCAAATGCCAAGTACTATGGGGCTGCTGGTAAAATTGTGAGTATGGACTTTAATGATCCAACACCGAACCCTTGTTATCAGAAAGCATGCATAGCAACTATTGGCATTTATACTAATTTCTCGAGTATACCTGCACCTTATGTACGTTCATACTTAGCCTATATGTGGGAGATGGGGCCAATATACCAATCGAAAACTATGGGGGAGCTTTATGCAGCCTTAAGCAGTAAAGCCGGAAATAATTTTCATGTTGGGGCTGAGGTAGGGGGGTATGGCAGTGTTAAATACTATTGTGACCCTGAGCTTGCTTCCGCGATATGTATTATTCAGAATAAGTGGGAGGCCTATTCAAAAGTATGCTATGCGCTTGTTTATTACCGGACTTCATCTGCATATTATAACACTTTTCCTGGACAGGGTTGTATTGGCCCAACACCGCCTAATAATGAATGCAATATTGATGCGGGCGCGGTAACACTGGATCACGGACAATTAAGTACAGATGAGGTTAATGGCCATAAGAAACAAGAGACTTTTCGTATTTCCTGCACCTACCCGGCTAACGCAGATATTTCTTTGGTGAGTAATAATGCCAGTGAAAAAATAATGCTAAAGGGTGACGATAGCCTGTATTCCACTGTCACTATCGATGGTGTACCTGGCATAACCGGTAAGAAAATCAACATTCCTACTGGTGGGGCATCGATTAACCTGGAATCTACCCTGCACACTGTCGGTAATGTTGAAGAGGGGCCGTTCAGTGGCAATGGCATTCTTATCATAAACTCTTATTAATCATCTATAAGGGGGGTACATAACCTCGTAGGTTATAAAGTTTCCTGCGAGAGACACAATGACTGATGTAATTTTCATTGTTGTCTTAATGACGGGCACGGGCATGTTCTGCGTTCTTGCAGATTATATTGCTATGCTCCTATTCTAGGGAGGTAAGGATGAAGGTAATCAATATCATCATTGATGATGATAATCGCTACTTTTCTGCTGGCCTGCAGAGCAGCATTAAGGAATATGCCCGGTGCCATAATAAAACGATTTGTTTTTTAAAGCAGGATGCTGAAATTCAGCCCGATGTGGTGTTTGTTTCAACACGTCGGGGGGCCCAGAGTTGGCGCCGAACGGCTTATGATAATGGGCGTTCGCCTGTCGTCACGATCAAGGAAAGGCCGGTGGTTGCCGTAAGTCAACCACCGCGCGTGCTGTACCGAACGGACAGGCCGGCTAAGTTGTTCGAACTGCTGGCCGAAACCTTAGCGAATATACGCCCAGTAAGATCGTTTGAGCATCCGCTTCTGACCCAGCGTGAGCAGCAGGTTATGAGCTATCTCAGAAGGGGGCTCGATCAATCACAAGCGGCCCGAGTGCTGGGCGTGAGCGTCAAAACGGTACACAGCCATAAACGTTCCGTTATGAAAAAATTGATGCTAAGTCGACATCATGAATTTATTTACTGGCTTTTGTCCCACGGGGATTGGGTATAACAAGAATACAGAATGTTATATCTCCACAAAATTTATAGCTTAGCGTTTACATAATTATCAAAATAAATTAATGAGTTGTTTTTATTTACTGATTGAAAAACACCAACAAGGAGCGTTGTATATGAAAAAATTAACCATTTCATTTTTCGGTGCCTGCATCATGATGGCGTCTTATGCCTATGCTGGTTTTAATGGGAACACCAATACTCACGATAATCAAGGAAACGGTAACGGCGCAGGGGACATTAATATTGGCCACTGTGATGAGGGCAAAGGCCAGAATGGGGGTAAATGCGTTGGGGAGAGTAACGGTACCACTAAGCCCAAGGAACAAGAAAAGGGCGACGTGCTTAATTCAATTTGCAAATCACCCGTTATGAAAAAGTATGCGGTAATCTGCCAGTGATAATTTCTTAACCCATCAGATGGGAAAAACCAGGGCTGTTTATAGTCCACTAAGATAATTTATTATTTTACACCAATATTGTGAATGGCTTCGTCATGGTACCAAGCAGAATTGCTTGTTATCAAGGTGACCTTTCCCGCTGCGTGTAGCCAAAGGACGGTAAAAATGATGCTATTATTTTTAGCAGTGATTATGCTTTTATTAAGTGTGTATGCATTTATTAAACATACCAAGTCAATTAATAAAAATCGTCTGGGAGGATCGGGGCGATGATGGCTTTGGGACCAGCCCATAGGCTGAGGCCTTGAGGCCGAATAATCGAACGTGTTAGATAGAGAGTTCATATCTCAGAAAATAAAGAGCCCGCCATAGGCGGGTTCTTCTATATAGGGTGCCCGGACTCGGACAACTGGCGCTTGCGCCGTGTTGAACAGCGCTTTAGCGCTGGCCCGTAGGGTGAGGCTTTTGGCCGAATAATCGAACGGAGTTCGATGAAGAGTCCGTATCTCTGAAAGCAAAAAACCCGCCATAGGCGGGTTCTTCTAAATAGGGTGCCGGACTCGGACAACCGGCGCTTGCGCCGTGTTGAACAGCGCTTTAGCGCTGGCCCGTAGGGTGAGGCCTTGGGGCCGAATAATCGAACGGAGTTCGATGAAGAGTCCGTATCTTTGAAAGCAAAAAACCCGCCATAGGCGGGTTCTTCTAAATAGGGTGCCCGGACTCGGACAACCGGCGCTTGCGCCGTGTTGAACAGCGCTTTAGCGCTGGCCCGTAGGGTGAGGCCTTGGGGCCGAATAATCGAACGGAGTTCGATGAAGAGTCCGTATCTTTGAAAGCAAAAAACCCGCCATAGGCGGGTTCTTCTAAATATGGTGCCCGGACTCGGAATCGAACCAAGGACACGGGGATTTTCAATCCCCTGCTCTACCGACTGAGCTATCCGGGCAACGGGGCGCATTAAACCGTATTGACCGGATGCCGTCAATCGCTTTCTATCACAAAGCCGACCGGTTGCTCTATTTTCAAGCAAGTCCCGCTGGCTTCTCTGCAATCGCTACGATTTAGTTAACACTTCAGCCCTTATGGTAAGCCTTGCGGTTACTTCAATACCGGCTCAAACGCGACAATCGTTGACTTTCTTACCTGAAGGGGGAAGTGCCGGGGCCAGAAGATTTAACGTGGCGAAACGCGGGTTTATTCACGTTGGGCACCTTCGCAGCCTGTGCCGAATAATCTTTCGCTACAGCTTTCTGGCAGACCTTCCTGAAGCTTTCAACGCCAGCACAATCAGCCTAAGTTCGCGCCGTGCGGCAAACCTATGCGGTCGAGAAACCATGTGGTCGAACTGCAAGTGGATTACGCGTTTAACGTGTTCTCATCCTGTCAGTCTTGCCATGTGGTATTACCCATATGGCAAGAATTAAATAATTATGCACTTTTAGCGGCTATTAACCGGCTTGAACCGTCAAAAAAAACGTGCAATCATTGCGCACATTCACCCTAGGGTGATTCCCCCTCATCATATGTCAGAGGATTACAGGCATGACTGGTTTTGTTGCTCAAGTGCAGTTGCGCACCAGACATCTGATGATGCCATCACTCTGCCGTTACTTTTCCCGAACGCGCTCGGCCAGTAATACTCTGCCTGCCATGCGGTAAGGCTATCTGATGCTCGCTGTTAGGCATTATTAAAAATAGAACTGCGGTTCTGGTTTTACTGATGTCTATTGGTCGCTGCCGATACCAGCCCCCGATATATCCTTCATACTTGAAGTTGCATCTGTGTTGGCCACACTCACACGCCCGAGACACTGACGAATGTCAGCTCATCGGGGTTGGTTCACTTGCCGCCTGGATGCAATACCCATTATTTTGGATAGCTACCTGATAACCTCAGGAGAGTCAGCCGGTCACAATTGCGCTCTATGCTGCAACCCCGGACATCACTTTGCCGGGATAACCTTTGTTATCTCATTACTGTGCCCTGTGGCACACCCTCATCCTTAACCGTTTGAGAGTTAGCATGATGAAAGAATTGAAAATCGCCACCAGCGCCAGCCTGGTCGCTACCATTGAAACGCTGCGTCAGATCGTCCGCGTAGAGCAAACGGACTACACCGATGTTGCTGCATTAGTGGTGTCGGTTGATGACGTCAACACCGGTATCCTGACGCAACTTAAAGCGACCGGGTTCGAGATCCCGACCTTTGTGGCGGTTGCCGCGGATGAACATCTTTCACCTGACTACCTGCCTTTTATCAGCGGCGTGTTTGCACTGGACGGCGCCAGTAAGGCGTTCTATATGGCGCAATTGGAGGCTGCTGCGGATGCCTATGAGCAAGCGTTGTTGCCGCCGTTTTTCAAGACATTGAAAACCTATGTGGAAATGGAGAACTCGACCTTTGCTTGCCCTGGGCACCAAGGTGGGGAGTTTTTCCGCAAACACCCGGCCGGTCGAAAGTTTTTCGAGTTCTACGGTGAAACGCTTTTCCGTTCTGACATGTGCAATGCTGATGTGAAGTTGGGCGATCTTTTGATCCACGAAGGGTCGGCCAAGGATGCGCAAAAGCATGCTGCGCGGGTATTCAACGCCGATAAAACCTACTTTGTGCTCAATGGGACTTCTGCGGCCAACAAAGTCGTGACCAATGCACTGCTGACGCGTGGCGACCTGGTACTGTTCGACCGCAACAACCATAAGTCCAATCACCATGGCGCCTTGATTCAAGCCGGTGCGACACCGGTGTATCTGGAAACGGCGCGCAACCCGTTTGGTTTCATTGGCGGTATTGATTCACGCTGCTTTGATGAACACTACCTGCGCGAGCAAATTCGTGACGTTGCGCCAGAAAAGGCCAATGCAGCACGTCCGTTCCGGCTGGCAATCATTCAGCTTGGTACCTATGACGGCACCATCTATAACGCACGTCAGGTGATCGACACTATCGGCCATCTGTGTGACTACATCCTGTTTGACTCTGCCTGGGTAGGTTACGAAGGCTTTATCCCGATGCTGAAAGAGTGCTCCCCGTTGTTGTTGGAGCTCGATGAGCTGGATCCGGGCATCTTTGTCACTCAATCGGTGCATAAGCAGCAGGCAGGCTTCTCACAGACTTCGCAGATCCACAAGAAAGACGATCACATCAAGGGGCAGAAGCGCCACTGCAATCACAAGCATCTCAATAATGCTTTCATGCTGCACGCTTCGACCAGCCCGTTTTACCCGCTGTTCGCCGCGCTGGATGTGAATGCCAAGATGCATGCCGGGGCAGCCGGTCGGCGCATGTGGATGGACTGCGTTAAACTGGGCATTGAGACGCGCAAGCAACTGTTGGAGCGCTGCTCGCAGCTTAAACCCTTTATTCCGCTGCAGGTGGCGGGTAAGAATTGGCAAGATTACGACACCGATCTGATCGCCAACGACGCGCGTTTCTTCAACTTTGTACCGGGTGAGAAATGGCACGGTTTTGAAGGCTATGCTCAGGATCAGTATTTGGTGGACCCGTGCAAACTGCTGTTGACCACGCCGGGCATTGACGCGGCCACCGGCCAGTACACCGAGTTTGGCGTGCCGGCGACTATTCTGGCCAACTTCTTGCGCGAGAACGGCATTGTTCCCGAAAAATGCGATCTTAATTCAATCTTGTTCCTGCTGACTCCGGCGGAAAACCCGGCCAAGATGGAGCAGTTGGTGGACATGTTGGTGCAGTTCGAACGCTATGTGGCAGAAGATGCGCCGTTAAGCGTGGTCCTGCCAACGGTATATCGCAAGAATGAACAGCGCTATCGCGGTTATACCTTGCGCCAACTGTGTCAGGAAATGCACGATTTGTACGTCAGCTTTGATGTCAAGCAGCTGCAAAAAGAGATGTTCCGTCAGCGTCATTTCCCACAGGTGATGATGAACCCACAAGACGCAAATGTGGAATTTATTCGCGATAACGTCGAACTGGTGCCTATCGGCCAGGCGGAAGGGCGCATTGCGGCGGAAGGCGCATTACCTTACCCACCGGGCGTATTGTGCGTGGTGCCTGGAGAAGTCTGGGGCGGGGCGGTGCAGCGTTACTTCCTGGCCTTGGAAGACGGGATTAACCGGCTGCCGGGCTTCTCGCCGGAGTTGCAGGGCGTGTATATCGAGAAAAAAGATCACGGCTGGAAACGCATCTTCGGCTATATGATCAAGCAATAGCGACAGGCGGCCCATAACGGGCCGCTTTCACATTATCGGTTCACGGGATGACAAAGCTGAAACCCACCGCTACCTTTTAGGTAAAACCATAGATATCAAGAATAAGAATAAGAAGATGAAAGAAGAGGGTTATCTGGAGTGGGTAGACGGAGAGAAAAGGCGCTCGACGCTACGTAATTTTAACTGGTTCTTATTGGTTAATGCCCTGTTCTCTGTCTATTTGTTTTTCCAACGGGGTCAGGCCTTTGCTGCCCACTCTTTCGCGCAGTTGATAGGCGAAATGCCGGCGATAAGCGCCGTGATCCCGGTGTCGGCCCTGTCCTATGTTGTTTTACGTCAGTTAGCCCCAAGAGGGGAAAGTGCCGCGTGGCGTGGCGCCGTCGTTTCTATCTCGCTGCTGGCTTTGTGCTGGTGTGCCATTTTTCACCACCTTATCGTCAACGATCTCATTTACCTGGTCTACCCGCTGACGATAGGCCTGCTGTTTTCTTCATTGGTCGCGTTTTACCTGTCGCCAAAGCTGTTTTTCTTGTTCAGCATGCCGGTGCTGCTGGTCGCTATTGCCGAGAATATTTTTATCCGCAGCGCCTTTTCACTGGCGAACATGATTTCATATGCGCTGATGCTGTTTCTGATTTACTCGGCGCAGCGGCGGTTGAAGCAGTGGTTCCAGTTGGCGATTGAGCGTGAGCAAGAAAACAAACGACTGATTGAACGCCTGAGCAAGCTGGCGCACCGCGATCCACTTACCGGTATCGCCAACCGGCGTTACTTTGATCACTACTTTGACGCTGTGTTATTGCGGGAGTCGACGCTGCAGTCGCCCTTTGCCCTGATCCTGCTGGACGTCGATTTTTTCAAAAAATACAACGACCATTATGGCCATCAGCAGGGGGATGAGTGCCTGATCAGGCTAGCCGCCTGTCTGGAGAGCGCGACCCGGCGTTCGCAGGATCTGGTGGCCCGCTATGGTGGTGAAGAGTTTATTATCCTGCTGCCGAAATCCGATGCCCGTGAGGCTGAAAACGTAGCACAACGAATCGCGGCGCTGCTCGCGGGGTTGGCGTTGCCGCATGCAGATTCTGAGGTGGCGCAATGGGTGACGGTAAGCCAGGGGGTTGCAATGGCAACCGGGACAAAGCCGTGAGCAACTGCTGGCGGCAGCCGACATGGCGTTATACCGTGCCAAGGCGCTTGGTCGCAATGGCTATAGCATTGCAGAGTGATGTGGTTGGTCAGGACGGCGCGACAGGCCGCCCTGACCAAGGTGATTAACGGCGTCGATAGCTCTTCTGCGCGTTGTTCACTTTTACCAGGTAGCGGCGTGATTCACCGGCTGGATGCTTGGTCGTCAACGTCTGGTAGACGTCGCCCGGCTGCATGCCATTGATGATACCCACCGCGCGCGTCCTGTCGCTGGAGAACACCCGCAATACGCTGCCTGCGCCACCGTTATAGGCGGTGATAACGGCATAGCGGCGTGAGGTTGGGTTCTGGATGCCGCCCAAATAGTTGTTCTGCAAAATGGCCAAATAGGCAGTACCGGTGTCGATGTTGTTCTCTGGATCGAACAGGTAGCTGCGGCTTGGCGTACCCCATTTCCCGCGCATCTGGAACACGTCTTTACCGGCGGTGTGTTGTACCACCTGCATCAGGCCGAGTGCATCCGAACCGCTTACCGCATACGGGTTAAAGCTTGATTCTGTCTGCATGATGGCCAGGATCAGTGATTCTTCAACACCGTATTTTTCCGACGCTTTACGGACCATTGGCAGGTATTTATGCGCACGTTTGTCCAGGTGGTTTGGTACCAACTGGATGGTGATTGAGTAAATCACGTGCAGGCCGGAGGTGCGTTTTTGCAGTTTGGTCTGCAACAGGTAGTCAGCAAAGTGCGCCGCACGCCATTCCCAACGGATCGGCGCGCCTTTGTTATCCAGCACCTGGCCGTACAGGAATGGCTCTTTACTGATCTGGATATCGTTGACGTCGGAATAGAGATCGATAGAACCCGGATCGTCACCCATCAGCAAGGTGCTGATAATCGCCTGACGCAGGTGTGCAGCAGGATCGGTGGTGGCGATGGTTTCAATGGTGATGGCACCAGAATCAAAGTTAATGTGGCTACGGGTTTGATACTGGTCGGTATATTTAACGTAATCTTTTGGCCCGGCGATCAGAACTTCGTTCAGACCCCAGATATTCTCAATGTTGTGGGCGAACTGCCCCATCAGGATCTCAAAGCCATTGGTGTCTTTGACCCAGGCTTCGTTGACGTCTTCACTTTTTTTGCTGGAACAAGAAATCAGCAAAGGCGCTATCACTAGCAAAGCTAAAATTTTCTTCATCTAAAATAAAAGCCGTATACGAGAAGAATTTAAGGTATTGAAGAGGGCCAGCGCCTGGCCCCAACAGCGTTATTCGCTTGGCGGCGTATAGCCTTCGATGTGCACGTCATGCCCTTCGAACAGGAACTTGATCATTTCCGCTTCCAGCAGTTTGCGGTCATCCACGTTCATCATGTTCAGCTTCTTCTCGTTGATCAGCATGGTTTGTTTTTTCATCCATTCTGCCCAGGCTTCTTTCGAGATCTCGTTATAGATACGTTTGCCGACGTCCCCAGGATAAAGCTGGAAGTCCTGCCCTTCGGCATCACGCTGCAGGAAGGTACAAAAAATGGTTCTGCTCATGCTAATTCCTCATCAATGGCGCTATCGCCAAATAAACCCGTCATACTTTCGACGTCTTTAGGGTATTAATCCTGCTGGCGCGGTGACTGTTTTGCCAGCTGTTGTAACAGACGGTCAACCGGCGCTGCCAGCCCGACCGATGGCGGCTGCGCTAAGTTATACCAGAGACCGGCACCCTCATCCATGCTGCTGCCTGCGTCGTCCATTTCCAGCCATATCGGCACAATATCGAGATGGAAATGACTGAAAGTATGGCGAAATGCGGTCAACTGTTGCTGGCGATTGTTTTTCAGACCGCGTTGTTGCAGCCAGAGTTCCATCTCTTCACGTTCGCTGAACTGCGGGAAGCAGAATAGGCCTCCCCACAGCCCAACGGCCGGCCGTTGTTCCAACCAGGCTTGTTCGCCCTGCTGCAACAATAAAAAGTAGGCCGTTTTTTCCGGTAAAGTCTGCTTGGGTTTCTTACCCGGGTATTTCGCCCAGCTGTGATTGGCATAGGCGATACAGCCCAGGCTGAGCGGGCATAGCTCGCATTTGGGCTTGGAGCGGGTGCAGACCATCGCACCCAGATCCATCATCGCCTGATTGAACTGGCCGACACCTTGGGCTGGGGTAACATTTTCACTGATCTGCCACAGACGGTTTTCGACGTCCTTCTTGCCCGGCCAGCCTTCCACCGCATAGCAGCGTGCCAACACGCGTTTCACGTTGCCGTCGAGGATCGGGTAATGTTGGCCGAGTGCCAACGACAGCACTGCCCCAGCGGTTGAACGGCCGATTCCGGGCAGCGCGTGGATTTCTTCAAAGGTTGTCGGGAACTCGCCGCCGTGCTGTGCGACAATAGTCTGCGCAGCCTTGTGCAGGTTACGCGCTCGGGCGTAGTAGCCCAGGCCGGTCCACAGATGCAGCACTTCGTCCAGCGGCGCCTCTGCCAGAGCACGCACGTTGGGAAAACGGGCAATAAAGCGCTGAAAGTAAGGGATCACGGTGGCAACCTGAGTTTGTTGCAACATGACCTCAGAGAGCCATACTTGATAGGCGGTTTTATCCAACTGCCACGGCAAGGTTTTGCGGCCGTAGCGTTGGTACCAGTCAAGCACCACCTGTGCGAACTGTTGTGCTTGCATCATAAGCAGATTCGATATCCGGCAGAAAATGAAGCGCGATTGCAGCATAGAGTCATGATGCTGTAAACCGGAACTTTCCGACGTCGCACGGCAGGTACATAAGATGAACACTTGCTAAACCAATGTATCTTTGCATAATGCGCGTTTCCCCTAATTAGCAGCCAAACAGACAGAAAGCACTATGATTAATGACGTCATCTCCCCGGAATTTGATGAGAACGGCCGCGCTATGCGCCGTATCCGCAGTTTTGTTCGCCGCCAAGGGCGGCTGACCAAAGGCCAGCAGCACGCGCTGGACCACTATTGGCCGGTGATGGGCGTGGAGTATCAGGCTGAACCTGTCGACATCGCAGCACTGTTCGGGCGCGATGCGCCAACCGTGCTGGAGATCGGTTTTGGTATGGGCGCCTCGCTGGTGACCATGGCGGGCAATAACCCGCAGCAGAACTTCTTGGGGATTGAAGTGCATTCGCCGGGCGTGGGCGCGTGCTTGGCCGACGCCACCGAAGCGGAATTGAGCAACCTGCGCGTAATGTGTCACGACGCGGTTGAGGTGCTGGAGAATATGATCCCGGACGGTTCGCTGGACATGGTTCAGCTGTTTTTCCCCGATCCGTGGCACAAAGCGCGCCATAACAAGCGCCGCATCGTACAGACGCCGTTTGTTGAATTGGTGCGTCGTAAACTGAAAGTTGGCGGCGTGTTCCACATGGCTACCGACTGGCAGCCTTATGCAGAACATATGTTAGAGGTTATGAACGGGATCTCAGGCTACCGTAATCTTTCCAGCGATAATGATTATGTGCCGCGTCCGGATTCACGCCCACTGACAAAATTTGAATTACGTGGCCAGCGTCTGGGACATGGCGTTTGGGATTTGATGTTTGAGAGGAAAGAATAATGGCTAAGAACCGCAGTCGTCGTTTACGTAAAAAGTTACACATTGAAGAGTTTCAGGAGCTGGGTTTCTCCGTAGCATGGCGTTTTGCCGAAGGCACTTCGGTTGAAGATATCGACGGCACGCTGGACGCTTTCATTGATGAAGTGATCGAGCCGAACGGCATGGCGTTTGACGGTAGCGGCTACCTGCAGTGGGAAGGTTTGATCTGCCTGCAAACTATTGGTCACTGCACCGACGAACAGCGCGAACTGGTCAAAAAATGGCTGGAAGCGCGTAAACTGTCCGACGTTAAGGTCAGCGATCTGTTCGATATCTGGTGGGACTGATTTTCCCTGCCCGATCGGCGCGGCCCGGTGCCGCGCTAGGCTTATTGATTTTAAGGTGCCTTAACGGCGCCTTTGTTTTATGCCCAAAATATTTCAAGTTGCAGCTAGGCGGCAAGTTTGTGAGTCCTCGGGAGCTTACTCAGGTAAGTGACCGGGGCGATGAAACGCAGCCAACAACGCGGCGGCTTGAAAGATGAAGGGAGACCCGGAGTGTGACCGCGGTGGTAACTACATTGGATAACGCGTTGCTGGATGACATTCTGCAACAGGTGCGCCCGCTGATTGGCCAGGGCAAAGTGGCGGATTACATTCCTGCGTTGGCGGAAGTGGCTGCTGATCGCTTGGCCATTGCCATTTGCACTGTCGACGGTGAAATGTTCCAGGCGGGTGAAGCCACCGAGCGCTTCTCTATTCAGTCTATTTCTAAGGTACTGAGCCTGACGCTGGCACTGGCGCGCTATCAGGAACATGAAATCTGGCAGCGGGTCGGCAAAGAGCCTTCCGGCCTGCCGTTCAACTCGTTGTTGCAGCTGGAGATGGAGCAGGGTAAACCGCGCAATCCGTTTATTAACCCCGGTGCGCTGGTGGTGTGCGACATGCTGCAAACCCGGCTCAGCGCCCCCAAACAGCGCATGTTGGAAGTGGTGCGCCAACTGGCCGGTGAAGATGATCTGGCCTATGACGCGCGGGTGGCACGTTCCGAGTTTGAGCACTCGGATCGCAATGCCGCAATAGCCTATCTGATGAAATCATTCGGTAACTTCGAAAACGACGTGCTCACCGTGCTGCAAACGTATTTTCACTACTGTGCGCTGCGAATGAGTTGCGTAGAGCTGGCACGCAGCTTTGTTTACCTGGCCAATCATGGCCGCGATCTTCGAGGGCGTGAAGTGATCAGCCCATTGCAGGCGCGGCAGATTAATGCGCTGATGATGACCAGCGGTATGTACGACGGCGCAGGGGAGTTTGCTTACCGTGTGGGTATGCCGGGCAAATCTGGCGTCGGCGGCGGCATTGTCGCCATTGTTCCCGATGAGCTGTCGATCGCAGTCTGGTCACCGGAGCTGGATGCCTCCGGTAACTCATTGGCGGGAACTGCGGCACTGGAACTGTTGTCTCAACGGATTAGCCGTTCGATTTTTTAGCCCATCACGGAAGGGCGTCAGGAGAAAATATGTTAAAGAAAACCGGGCTAGCCTTGTTGCTGTTGACGGCTTCACAGGCACATGCCGAGTATCAGTGCAGTGTTAAACCTCAGGACGACGTGATTATCAGCCCGCAAAATGTGCAGGTGACGGGCGCCAGTGGCAATCTGCAGATTTCACCTGATGGTGATGTTACCCGCAACGGCCAGGCCTTGAGCATAAATGACAGCCAGCGCCAAAAGGCGTTCAGCTATCAGAGCGCACTGCGCAAAGAATTGCCGTGGATCGATAAAGGTGCGCAGCAACACCTGGAGAAAGCGCGAGTGGCGCTGGACAAGGTCATTGT
The DNA here is from genome assembly GCF_044900985.1 of Serratia sp. NPDC087055. NCBI lineage: Bacteria > Pseudomonadati > Pseudomonadota > Gammaproteobacteria > Enterobacterales > Yersiniaceae > Serratia > Serratia sp. NPDC087055. The sequence goes on along the minus strand of NZ_JBJDOG010000003.1, from coordinate 91,274 downwards.
GAAGGAGCTGGGTAGCGACAGTAACGTGCGCAACCGCCTGACCACCCTGAATGGGCAGCTCAAGCAGCAAATGAACCGTATCATCGAGCACCGCAGCGACGGCCTGACCTTCCACCACAAGGCGATTGATCAGGTTGAGCAGGATGGCCGTAATCTCGTGCAGCAGAGCATGGGCGGTGTGTTGCAAGACAGCCTGAATGAGATGGGCGTCAAACAGGCTGCCAACAGTGGCGGTAACCCGTTGCAGGCGATCATGGGCAATCTGGGTGGCCTACAGAAAGCGATTCAGAATGAATGGAACAACCAAGAGCAGGACTTCCAAAACTTTGGCCGTGACGTGTGTAACCGTGTAACTGGTCTGGAAACTCAGCGTAAAGACCTGTTGAAGGCGTTGAAGTAACACGACATCACGCTGGTCGCCTGCTGTTTTACGTCTTCCAACTGAAGCAAAAAAAAGCGCTGAACATTCAGCGCTTTTTTCTATTCATCTGCCAGGAACAACTCCAGCAGCGAGTTAAGGAACAGTTTGCCTTTCTCGGTGATTTGCCAATACTCCGGCGTTTCTTCCAGATAGCCTTTCGCCAATGCTTCATCCAGGGGCGCACGGATGGTGCTTTCATCCAGCCCGGTGTAGTTGACGAATTCGGCTCGCGGCGCGGCTTCCAGCAAGCGGAAACGGTTCATGAAGAATTCGAACGGCCGATCGGCCGCCGTCACCTCATGCTGCTTGTCCATATACTTGCCCTGCATAAAACCGCGCGGGTGCTTGGTCTTCGCGGTGCGCAGAATACGGCCGTCGCTGAAGGTCACTTTGCCGTGTGCACCACAACCAATCCCCAAATAGTCGCCAAAGCGCCAATAGTTGAGGTTGTGTTGGCACTGATAGCCTGGCTTGGCATAGGCCGAGGTTTCATATTGCTGGTAACCGGCGGCGCTCAGTAACGCGTGGCCGCGCTCGAAAATGTCCCACAACGCGTCGTCGTCTGGCAATACCGGTGGACGTGAGCTGAACAGCGTATTGGGTTCGATGGTCAGTTGATACCATGACAGGTGCGGCGGATTAAGGGCTATCGCCTGGCGCAAATCGTCCAGCGCCTCTTCCAATGACTGATCCGGCAGGCCGTGCATCAAATCAAGGTTAAAACTGCGCAGCCCGAGACCGGTGGCCAGGTGTGCCGCGCGTTTGGCCTCTTCCGGGCCGTGAATCCGCCCCAGACGGGTTAACTTCTCGGCGCTGAAGCTTTGCACGCCGATAGAAATGCGGTTCACACCGGCGCGCTGGTAGCCGCTGAAGCGATCGGCCTCTACGGTACCGGGGTTCGCCTCCATGGTGATCTCGGCACCCTCAACCACGTGAATACGTGCCCGGACACCGTCCAGCAGGGATTGCATCGCTTCGGCACTGAGCAGGCTAGGGGTACCGCCGCCGATAAAAATGGTACTGATTTCGCGGCCGGCAACCAATGGCAGATCGGCATCCAGATCTGCCAGCACATGATCGACATATTCTTGATGCGGTACTTCACCCTTCAACGCATGCGAGTTGAAGTCGCAGTACGGGCATTTCTGCACGCACCACGGGATATGAATGTACAAACTCAGCGGGGGCAACTTAAGCATTACGCATTGCTTCCAGCATCAGTTTCAGCGCTTTACCACGGTGGGATACTGCACGTTTCTCATCACGGCTCAGCTCCGCTGCAGTACGGCCCAGTTCCGGGACATAGAAGATGGGATCGTAACCGAAGCCGCCTTCACCTGCGGCGGCAAAGGTGATCTCGCCGGCCCAGCTACCGTGGAATACCAACGGCGTGGGATCTTCCGCATGGCGCATATACACCAGTACGCAGTGGAACTGTGCACCGCGACTGCCCTGCGGCACGTCTTTCAGCGCAACCAGGAGTTTGTCGAGGTTTTGCTGGTCAGAAGCGTCAACGCCCGCGTAGCGCGCAGAATAGATGCCTGGTGCACCGCCCAGCGCGTCGACAGCCAGGCCCGAGTCGTCGGCAATCGCCGGCAGGCCGGTGATTTGCGCGGCATGGCGTGCTTTCAGGATCGCGTTTTCGATGAAGGTCAGGCCGGTTTCCTCTGCGGAATCCACGCCCAGCTCGGTTTGTGCGACCACATTCAGCCCGAAATCGGCCAGCAGGTCGGCGAGTTCACGCACTTTGCCCGGGTTACCGGTGGCAAGAACGACTTTTTGCATAGTGACTACCTTGAAAATGATTCGATGATGCTCTACGTAGCTGAAACCGCAGCGGCCTTGCTGCTGATTCAGCTACTTTGTGTATAGCGCCGCGACCACGGCGGGGATCTGTTGCGGATTAACGATGCGTAACTGTTTATGCCGCCCCAGCTCGCCTTTCTCGATGGTGACGTTGCTTTTCGCCACTTTGAACTGCTTGGCAAGAAATTTGATCAAATGAGCGTTGGCCTGGCCGTCTACCGGCGGGGCGGTAATGGCGACTTTAAGTTCGTCGCCATGCAAACCGATAATCTGGTCGCGGCTGGCTTTTGGCTGAATATATAGCCTGATAGCCAGCCCGTCCAGCACCGGAGTAACAGCACTCACAGCAGGAACCAGATCTCGCCGAACACATCCATGCCCAGGTAATTGATCAGATACAAGATCAGGATCACGACCATCGCTGAGAAATCGATGCCGCCCATCGCCGGCAGAATACGGCGGATAGGGGACATTAAAGGCTCAGTCAGTTGATACATCAACTGATCGATTGGGCTGCGGCCCTGGCTGATCCAGCTCATCAGCGCACGGATAATCATTACCCAGAAGATCAGGTAACCGGCCGACTTCACCAGCGAGATCAGGCCAAACAGCAGGTTATATGGGCTGAGTGACATTGCGCCGCCTTGAATGAGCAACAGCAGCGGGTACTTGATGGTCATCAGCAAGAATGCCAACAGCAGTGAGGCGCTGTCGATTGGCCCAAGTGACGGGATGATACGGCGCAGTGGGCCAACCACCGGCTGGGTGATCTTCACGACAAACTGTGCGAATGGGTTGTAAAAGTCAGCGCGAGTCCACTGCATCCAGATGCGCAGCAGCAGTACCATGACGTAAAGATCGACAACGGTTTTGACCAAAAAAGTCAGCGTTAGCATGTAGTAGCCCTTCTCCTTAACTCTCGATTATTTAAAATGATTTTTCCATTTCCTGCGCGCGGGATACTGCCGCTTGCATGGCTTTGGCCACGGTGGCCGGCAGTTGTTGTTCGTTGAACACCCGTAACGCCTCGGCGGTGGTGCCGCCTTTGGAGGTGACCTGTTCACGCAAAGTCGACAATGGCGTATCCGGGTTGGCTTCGACCAGTGCGGCGGCGCCAGAAGCGGCCTGTTGTACCAGGTTGCGGGCGGTTTGGCTGTCAAAGCCCATACGTTCGGCTTCCTGTTGCATCGCTTCCATAAACAGGAAGAAATACGCCGGTGCGCTGCCCGCTGCGGCGATGACGCTATTGATGCCGTTTTCGTCATCCACCCAACAAACCTTACCGACGGATGCCATCAAATCGCTGGTGTAGTCGCGGTCCTGCTGGCTAACGTGCTGTGGCGCATACAGGCCACTCATGCCTTTGCCTACCAATGATGGGGTGTTCGGCATGATGCGCACGATGTTAAGTTTATCCCCCAGCAGTTGGTAAAAACGGCTGACCTGAATACCCGCAGCGATGGACAACACCAGTTTGCCGCTGAAATCGATCTGATCGTGCAGGGGCTGACACACGTCCGCCATCATTTGCGGTTTTACCGCCAGCACCACGACATCGGCAGTGCGTGCGCAGGCAAGGTTATCGCCGCTGCTGATGATGCCGTAGTCTGCCGCCAACGCATCACGGTTTTTGGCCGAGGGTGCGCAGACGCTGATGGATGTAGCGGGGTAACCCCCGGCAACCAGGCCGGCGATGATAGCGCGTGCCATATTACCGGCACCAATAAAGGTAATCTTACGGTGTTGCATTAAAACCCCTCATCTGTGTGTATACCCGTTGTCTTTCAAGCCGGCCGTAGGACGGCAACGTGAAAGCCAAGGGGCATATTAGGCCTGTGAATAATCACGGGCGCCAAAAATTGCGGTGCCAATACGCACCAGGGTGCTGCCAGCGGCAATCGCCGCCGCCATGTCATCGGTCATGCCCATCGACAGCGTGTCCACCTGGGGATACTGCTGTTGCAGGGCCAGAAAGGCCTCACGCATTTGCCCGAACACCGCCAACTGGCTCTGGTAATCCTCTTGCGGAGCGGGGATGGCCATCAGCCCGCGCAGCTTGATATTCGGCAGGGCGGCAACCGCCTCAGCCAGTGCCGGCAATTCAGTCAGTACAATGCCAGATTTACTCTGTTCATCGCTGATATTTATTTGGATCAGCACGTTAAGCGGCGGCATGTCAGCCGGGCGTTGATCGTTCAAACGCAGGGCGATACGCAACCGATCGACGGTGTGGCACCAGGCAAAGTGTTCTGCCACCAGCCGACTCTTGTTGGATTGCAGTGGGCCGATAAAGTGCCAATCCAGCGTTGCACCTTCTGGCAGTGCGGAGAAATGTTGAACCTTATCCACGCCTTCCTGAACATAGTTCTCGCCAAAGGCGCGCTGGCCTGCCGCGATGGCTTCTGCGATCGCCGCCACAGGTTTGGTTTTGCTCACTGCAAGCAGCGTCACTTCTTCTGGAGCGCGAGCGCAGCTTTGAGCGGCCGCGACAATGCGGTTTCTGACATCCTGCAGATTCTGTTGGATAGTGCTCATTATTGACCCAGGAGATTGATATGGATATCGATGAATTCGTGGCCCTTAGTGTAAAGCATAATGCTTCGGATCTGCACCTTTGTACCGGTCATCGACCGATGTTGCGCATTGATGGCGATCTGCAGCCCTTGGAAGGGGCGGAAATGCTCACCGAGGCGAGTATGGATTTGCTGTGCAGCATGCTGTTGCAACCGGCGCAGTGCCAGCAGTTGCAACAGCAGGGCCAGCTCGATCTGGCACTTTCTCTGTCGGGCGGTCTCCGGCTGCGTGCCAATTTCTTTTTGCAACGTCAGGGCATTTCCATTGCCTTGCGGCTCATTGCCGATCGCTGTCCAACCTTGGCAGCTCTGGCAGCTCCCGACATTATCTCGGCGCTATTGCGGCGGGAGGACGGTTTGATTCTGGTGACGGGAGCGACGGGCAGCGGCAAGTCGACCACGCTTGCGGCGATGATTGACAACATTAATCAGCACCAGCGGCGGCATATCCTCACGGTGGAGGATCCTATCGAGTTTATCCACTGTAGCCAGAAGTGTTTAATCCAACAGCGGGAATTGGGCCGCGATAGCCACAGTTTTGACGACGCATTGCGCGCCGCACTGCGTGAAGATCCTGATGTGATTTTACTGGGCGAATTGCGTGATACCGCCACAATACGTCTGGCGCTGACTGCTGCGGAGACCGGTCATCTGGTACTGGCAACCTTACATACCCGCAGCGCGCCGCAGGCGATCGATCGGCTGGTGGATGTTTTCCCGGCGGAGGAAAAGCCTTATGTGCGTACCCAGTTGGCTGGCAGTTTGCAGGCGGTGATTGCCCAAAAACTATTGAGCAGGCTGGGCGGCGGGCGTGTGGCTATTTTTGAAGTGTTAACGGTAACTGCGGCAGTCAGCAGCATGATCCGCGAAGGCAAAACCCATCAACTGGCCAGCGTGCTGCAAACGGGTGGGCAGTTTGGCATGCAGACGTTTGAACAGGGTTTGCAACAGCGGATCAGCGCAGGGTTACTGAGTGGGGAAGAGAACGCTTTCGGCTCAGGGGGCGATTAACCCAATTGCCGCTCAAACCAGCTTTCCAGGATCACGACGGCGGAAGCAGAATCCACGCTGCCCTTGTCCAGAGCGCGGAAGCCGCCGCGATCGAACAGATTAGCACGGGCTTCGACAGTACTGAGGCGTTCATCATGCAGCGCGATCTGTACGCCAAAGCGGCCATGCAAGCGGTTGGCGAACTTGCGTGCTTGCTCTGTGACCAGCTGCTCCGTGCCGTCCATGTTCAGCGGCAGGCCGACGACGACCAGATCAGGTTGCCACTCTTTCAGCAGTTTCTCGATCTTTTGCCAGTCCGGCTTACCCTCTTGGGCTTTGAACGCCGCCAGTGCACGGGCGCTGCCGGTGAGCTCCTGCCCGATGGCAGCTCCAATGCTTTTGGTGCCGAAGTCGAAGGCGATAATGGTGCGGTTGGTCATCAAGCGTGTCCTGCGTGGTTGGCAATGCTACAAATGTCGATACCGAGGCGGTTAGCTGCCTCGCGCCAGCGGTTGGCGATTGGCGTATGGAACAGAATGTTGGCGTCGGCTTCAATGGTCAGCCAGGCGTTTTCCAGCACTTCCTGTTCCAGCTGCCCCTTTTCCCAGCCGGCATAACCGAGCGCTACCAGCACGTCATCGGGTTGGTCTGCGGTGCCCAGCGTCTCCAGCACGTCTTTCGACGTGGTGATCATGGTTTCTGGTGAGATCTGAATGCTTGAACCGAAGCCCTCACAGGGGGTATGCAGGATAAAGCCGCGATCGTCCGCCAGCGGGCCACCGGCAAATACGGGTTTATCCAGGCTGATGGCCGGATCACGCGCCTGTGGCATGATCTTCAGTTTGCTCAGCACCGTTCCCACCGTGAACTGTTCCATCGGTTTATTGATCACCAGGCCCATGGCGCCGTCTTCATTGTGCTCGCAGACATAAATTACCGAGCGTTTGAAGCGGGGATCCTGAAGCGATGGCATAGCGATAAGAAAATGGTGCTGTAAATTCATGGTGTTATTTAAGGTAATTGATTGGTGAGAAGTTAAACAACCGCCAGTATGCGGTTATACCCATCGCCTTTCAAGCCACAGCTTGCTTGACGCGGGCCGAGCGAGCCGGCCCGTGAAGCCAGAATGGCGGGCGACGTTACGCCCGCACTGCGATTATTTTGCCGCCAGACGTTTTTCTATCGCGTCCATCAGCATGCCGGTAATCGACACCGGGAAGGCGGCTTCGATTTCCCGTGCACAGGTTGGGCTGGTGACGTTGATTTCGGTCAGGCGATCACCGATCACGTCCAGGCCAACAAAGATCAGCCCTTTTTCTTTCAGGGTTGGTGCCACCGCACGTGCGATTTTCCAGTCGCTTTCGCTCAACGGGCGAGCTTCGCCACGGCCACCTGCGGCCAGGTTGCCACGGGTTTCGCCCTGTGCGGGAATGCGCGCCAGGCAGTAAGGTACCGGCTCCCCATCAACCACCAGAATGCGTTTATCACCTTCCTTGATGGCCGGCAGGAAGTTTTGCGCCATGCAGAAACGGCTACCGTGTTCGGTCAGGGTTTCGATAATGACCGACAGGTTAGGGTCGTCTTGTTTTACGCGGAAGATCGACGCGCCACCCATGCCATCCAGCGGTTTGAGGATGATATCGCCATGCTGCTGATGGAATTTGCGGATGTGCGCTGCGCTGCGGCTGACCAAGGTATCCGGCGTCAGTTCAGGGAACCAGGCGGTGAACAGCTTTTCGTTGCAGTCGCGCAGGCTTTGCGGCTTGTTGACCACCAGCGTGCCTTTAACCTCTGCGCGTTCCAGAATGTAGGTCGCATAGATGTATTCGGTATCGAAAGGCGGGTCTTTACGCATCAGGATCACGTCCAGATCCTGCAGCGCCAGATCTTGCTCGCTGCCAAAGCTGAACCAACTCTCTTTATCTTCCTTTACGCTCAGCAGGCGAGTGCGGGCGCGGCCGTCACCGGCGTGAAGATAGAGATCGTCCATTTCCATGTAATGCAGTTCCCAGCCACGACGCTGCGCTTCGAGCAGCATGGCGAAGCTGGTGTCTTTCTTGATGTTGATGGAGGCGATAGGGTCCATCACGATGCCGAGCTTAATCATCTTTTCTCCTTTAACCCAGATCACCGAAACGTACCTGCAAAGCGGTAATCGCGGTGAGCGCTGTGGTTTCTGTACGCAGAACGCGTGGCCCCAGCAGGATATCAGTAAATCCGTGGCCTGTGGTCATCGCAATTTCGTCGGCGGATAAACCGCCTTCCGGCCCGATCAGCAGGCGGACATGTTCCACCGGCAGCGGCAACGTATTGATACTGTGGCTGGCGCGCGGATGCAGGTTAAGTTTCAGGCTGCCATCTTGCTCGGCGCACCAGTCTTCCAGTTTCATAGCTTCGCGAATTTCCGGAATACGGTTACGGCCGCACTGCTCGCAGGCGGCGATGGCGATCTTCTGCCATTGCTGAATTTTTTTCGCCAGGCGTTCACCATCCAGCTTCACACCGCAGCGCTCGGAAAACAGCGGAGTGATGACATTGACGCCAAGCTCGATGGATTTCTGAATGGTGAATTCCATCTTCTCACCGCGAGAAATCACCTGGCCCAGATGCAGATTGAGCGGCGATTCACGGTCTTCCTGTTGGCCGGCACCGAGTCGCACCAGCACGTTTTTTTTATCGACCTGGGTGATCTCGGCGTCAAACACCTGGTTGCTGCCATCAAAGAGCTGCAGCGCTTGGCCGGCGCTCATACGCAGTACACGCCCGATGTGGTTGGCTGCGTCTTCGCTCAACGCGACTTCCGCATGATCGTTCAACGACTGCGGGTGATAAATGCGGGGTATACGCATAGAAATATTCGATCCTGACTAATGTGCAGTCATCAGTGCTGCAGCTTAAAAAAAAGAGTATATACCCAAAGTAATTGAAGCTGCAGCAAGGCGGCAAGTGAGTGCATCCCGATGAGCTTACTGAGGTAAGTGATTCGGGATACAAATCTGCCGGGAGCAGATTTGAACGCCGCTTGCAGCGGCCCCTTTAGGGGCGTGGCCCACGGATGGGCCACGTAAGCTCATGCAGTCAACACCGCGGCAGCTTTAAGTACGAACGGAGTTAGCCGTTTCGTTGCTGGCAAGCCTGTTGAATATAGGGATTATGATTGCCCTGCACCTTAGCGATGCGTGCCTCGCGCAGGCATTCCCACTGGCTTACCGGATATTGACGGTTCCACACGTCAAAAAGCTGGGTCTGTTGGCGTGAAAGCTGCAGTTGATAGCGATCGCGCATATAGAAGTAAGTACGAGCGATGGCACCGCGGGCGCGGGCGGGCGGTTCGGCCTGTTTGTTTTTGAAGTCCACTTTCATTGGACACTGGCCATATTGGCCTTCCCCTCCTTTCCACTGGCTGTACATGAAGTTGTTACGATCGCCATTCACTTCACCTATCGCGGGCTGCAGGTTGTGCAGATCGGTCTCGATTTGTCGGTAGCCGGCATCCTTATTACAGTTTTTACGGCCACCCTGCTGCCAGCACTGTAATTGGTGACCGAATTGCCAGGCGGGTACCACATGTTCCCATTCGATACGTTGCGCGCGCTGGGCATTTTTACGCGCCTGATAGCCGCAACTGTTCAGATCGGGAATGCCTTTCTTGCCCTGCCAGTCGATCCGGCAGCCGCAGTAGAATGAGCCCGGCGCGTCCTGGTTAATTTTAGCCGCCGCCGTTTTGGCCTGAGAAAAGTTATTGATGCCGTGGGCCTGTGCGGCACCGGCAGTGAGAACTACCATAAACAAAATTTTGCGAAGCATATTCCAAAACAGCTCAAAATTGGAAAAGCAGGCAGGGTAACGGAAGTTTAAGGCAGTGGCAAATGGCGATATTTACTTGTTTTAACGTATAAATCGTTTCATTAAAGCGGATCGTTAGCGATAAATCTCAGCTTTTCGCCGCACTGACGGCAGCGGTATTCACTCTCTCCACGCAGCACCCGATTATGGCGACGCACAGTGAGCTGGTGCTGTTGGCAACGGCACAGGTAGGGGAAGGTTTTGCTCTGTACTGAGGCAATCTCAAATTGATGAGTACGGCTGGCAGGGACCTGCAAGACGCTTTCCATCATCCAACGCCATTTATTGCCGTGAGGAGGGACGCGACCAAACTGGCGAAATACCAACAGGTGTGCCAGTTCATGGGGCACCACTTCGTCGATAAACGCCTGTTGGTTTTCCATCAGCAATATGGGGTTTAGCCTGATTTCCCAAGCCTGTAGCCAGGCCGTACCCGCGCTGGTGCCGCGCTGTTGGTAAACGACTTTAGGCTCCGGAAACTCGACGGAAAAGTGCTGACGGGCCAACTGCAATTTTTCTCGCAGGCAGCGCATCACCGCTTGTTGTAGCGCAATGGGGATTCTTACTTTGTTCATTGCCGCTAGCTTAAGCAATGGCGCATCGGCTGGCAAGATGTGCAGTTGCAAGCAGGTTTTTCACCGCATTGATAACCCGATCGACGCTGATGGATTGTAATCAATGTGTTAACTGCGGGATAATAAACCGTACATGCTGAGTCTGTACCCGTTGGGGACGCCTATATTCGTCCCGATTGACGCGGGCGCAGTATACGCTGCCCCTACAAAGCAGGGGGTTATTATGCGATTTAGCGCAATAACCGACTGATTAAAAATACGTAAGGTATGGGGAGTTTTTTGACGCGGCCTGCCCCGAGCTGGCTGAGTAAGTGTGAATTTAACGCAGCTGATGTTGCAAGTGAGAGATCAATGTCGAATAAACCGTTCCATTATCAAGATCCGTTCCCGCTGAAGAAAGACGATACCGAATACTATCTGTTGAGCCGCGATCACGTTTCCGTGAGCGAGTTTGAAGGCCAGGAAGTCCTGAAAGTAGCCCCCGAAGCGTTAACCCTCCTTGCTCAACATGCGTTCCATGACGCCTCATTCATGCTGCGCCCAGCGCACCAGCAGCAGGTTGCCGATATTCTCAAAGATCCGGACGCCAGCGAAAACGACAAGTACGTTGCGCTGCAATTTCTGCGTAACTCAGAAATCGCCGCCAAGGGTATTTTACCGACCTGTCAGGACACCGGGACGGCCATTATCGTCGGCAAAAAGGGCCAACGTGTCTGGACTGGCGGTGGTGATGAAGCCGCATTGTCACGCGGGGTGTATAACACCTTTATTGAAGACAACCTGCGTTATTCGCAAAACGCCGCGCTGGATATGTACAACGAGGTCAACACCGGCAGCAACCTGCCAGCGCAGATTGATCTCTACAGCGTCGACGGTGAAGAATATAAATTCCTGTGCATCGCCAAGGGCGGTGGTTCAGCCAACAAAACCTATCTTTACCAAGAAACCAAAGCGCTGCTGTCACCGGGCAAGTTGAAGGACTATTTGGTCGAGAAAATGCGCACGTTGGGTACCGCGGCTTGCCCGCCTTATCACGTCGCGTTTGTTATCGGCGGGACGTCTGCCGAGGCAACGTTGAAAACCGTGAAGCTGGCGTCCACCAAGTACTACGACGGGCTACCGACCGAAGGTAACGAACACGGCCAGGCGTTCCGCGATGTGGCGTTGGAAGCCGAATTGCTGAAAGAAGCGCAGAACCTCGGGTTAGGTGCCCAGTTTGGTGGCAAATACTTTGCGCACGACATCCGCGTGGTACGTCTGCCGCGTCATGGCGCATCCTGCCCGGTGGGCATGGGGGTTTCCTGTTCCGCTGACCGTAATATCAAAGGCAAGATCAACCGTGACGGCATCTGGCTGGAGAAACTGGAGCATAACCCGGGCAAGTTTATTCCACAGGAACTGCGTCAGGCCGGGGAAGGTGAGGCGATTAAAATCGATCTTAACCGCCCAATGGCCGAGATCCTCAAACAGCTGTCGCAATACCCAGTATCCACCCGTTTGTCACTGAGTGGCACCATTATCGTGGGCCGTGATATTGCACACGCCAAATTGAAAGAGCGCCTGGACAAGGGTGAAGGTTTGCCGCAGTACGTGAAGGATCACCCGATTTACTATGCTGGCCCGGCCAAAACGCCGGACGGCTACGCATCGGGTTCGCTGGGGCCGACAACCGCTGGGCGTATGGATTCGTACGTTGATCTGCTGCAGTCCCACGGTGGCAGTATGATTATGCTGGCGAAAGGTAACCGTAGCCAACAGGTGACCGACGCTTGTAACAAGCACGGTGGCTTCTATCTCGGCAGTATCGGTGGCCCAGCTGCGGTATTGGCGCAGCAGAGCATCAAGAGCCTGACCTGTGTCGAATACCCGGAGTTGGGGATGGAAGCGATCTGGAAAATCGAAGTGGAAGATTTCCCGGCGTTTATTCTGGTCGATGATAAAGGCAATGACTTCTTCCAGAAGATCCAGGCCGGCCAATGTTCACGCTGCGTGAAATAACCCCCCTCTAAAGACCTACCGCCCGACGCCGGGCGGTAGGTTTCCTGCTTGTGGGGTTCATGTGTAAAGTCCTGTAGCCTGCTGGACGCCACCTTTTAACCTGTATAACCTACGCGCTAAGCAGTATCACTCGCGTAAAGGCATATTTGGAATAGAAGGTTCGGCAAACACATGGAAACGCAGGAAAATCATATCAGGGAGTTGCTGGTCTGGATTGAAGACAACCTGACTAACCCACTGTCATTGGATATCGTTTCTGCCAAATCAGGCTACTCGAAATGGTATCTGCAGCGAATGTTCAAAACGCAAACCAACCTGTCGCTGGCCTCCTATATTCGCGCTCGTCGTTTGTATCTTGCCGCCTTCGCCTTACGTTTCACACGCAAAAGCATTCTTGATATTTCAATTGAATATCAATTTGATAACCAACAGACTTTCTCTCGTTGCTTCAAGAAGCACTTTGCTGAATCCCCCAGTGTTTACCGCCATGCCCGCAAGCAGGATTTCAGCCATTTGGTGCGTTCATTGTCGGTCAGTCAACCGGGTGACATCCAAGTGGACTGCATCAAGGTCGCCAAAGGCCAGTATGCGATCCGAGGCAAAAGTTATACTTACCATCTGGACATTGCCGATCTGGATAAATCGCATCTGCATATCCGCAGTAAGCTCAGAGAGAGATTCTATGCGTCGGTGGCTAGTCGGCCGGCGTTGACCTATGCACTCACCGAGTTTATTCCGGATGGTGAACAGGTCAGGGTCGAGTATGTTCTCGGTGTTGCAGCGGACTACCCCGTCAGCGAGGATGCAGGTCTTGAGCCGCTGCCTGAAATTTACGGCGATTATTGCCGATTTTTCTACTCCGGCAAGCCTGTCGCCCTGCACGATCATGTCGTACAAATTTATACCCAGGCATTACCGGAGCTCGGCCTGGCCCGTCGTGAAGGGCCAGACATTACGATGTTCAACTATTCGCTGAATGAGCAGGAGGAGCTGCATCTTGAGCTCCAGCATCTGGTGCCAGTGACGCCCCTGGGTTGAGTGACCGAACGTCAGGCGTGCGGTTTTTTTGTTGCACAATATCGGCCATTACCGCCAGCGCAATTTCCGCCGGGGTTTTACTGCCGAGCGGCAGACCGATCGGGGCATGTATACGCTCCAATTCTTGTGGGCTGAACTCGGCAATTTGCTGCAGACGCTGGCGGCGTCGCGCACTGTTACGCAATGAACCCATGGCACCAATGTAAAAGGCGGGGGTGTGAATCGCCTCCATCAGCGTCAGGTCGTCCATGCGCGGATCGTGCGTTAGCGCCACAATCGCGGTATTGGCATGACAGCCGCCATCTTCAATAAATTTGGCCGGGAACTGGCGCAACAAGGTGACGTTGGGTCTGAGCTGCGCGGCAAAATTATCCAGCGCATCTGGGCGGTTTTCACAGACCAGCACTTCAAAACCCAATGAACTGGCGAAGTCGGCGCAATACAGGGCCACGCTGGATAACCCGGCGATCAGTAAACGCGGGGCTGCAGCGATATGCAAAGTGATGTGCGGGCCACGGCGCTCGACTTGGGTGGCGCTGGCAAAATCGGTCAGTGTCAGGCCGTTGCAAGCATCAGGTAAGGTCAGTCGTTTAATCAACGCGTGGTGCCCGTTGAGAGCACCTGCAATGGTAGTCAGATAGTCAATACTCTCGTCACCGGCCGGTAGGTACTCAATCAACACTTCCAACACGCCGCCACAGGGCAGCGCGACGTTCGGTTCCAGTCCCCCTTCGCCGTAGCGGATCACCTGGCTGGCCGCCTGATACTCTCCAGCCGCCACACGCCGAAGAAAATCCTCTTCCACACAGCCGCCTGACAGCGAACCGCAATAATGTCCATCTTGGGTTGCCGCCAGTAATGCTCCCGGCGAGCGTGGCGAGGAGCCATAAGTATTCAGTACGGTGCACAGCCACACCGGTTGCTGTTTCAGCCAGTTTATCGCCTGGCTGACCACGCTGATATCGAGATGTTGCATAGATGATTTACTCGCTGACGGGTAGCTGCGACGGAAGATCAATATCCTGCACGACAGCGGGTTGTTCAACAGGAAGCAGATGCACCGGTTGCCCTTTAACTAGCTCTCGTGCCCCATTATCACCACGCAATTGGCACAGTTGTTTGCGCAATAGAGCGGAAAAACCGACCGGATGGCCCGGTTGCTGCTGGAAAATGGGGCGAACAATGGCGTGTTGCTGCAGGGCGCTGGCCACCCGTTGGAAAACGGTGGGCGTAACGAACGGCATATCCGCCAAATGTATCAACCAGCCCTGCCAGTGGGGCGTTGCATTAACGCCCGCGGCGATGGAATCACCAAGACCCGGGCTGGCGAGCAGCGTGGTCGCAACCTGATAAGTGGCGCAGATCTGTTGTACTTGCACGTTATCCGGTCGCGTGACTACCCATACCGGCAGGCCAGAAGCCAGTGCCTGACGCAGCGTTTGTTCAAACAGCGAGCGTTGTTGACCCGCACCATCCACAAACGCAGCATTTAATTTATTGCCTTCGCCACCGGCCTGGGAGAAACGTTCTCCACGTCCGGCGGCTGCGATCAGTATGCCTGCTGTCATTTTCCACGCCCGAATTTGCGCAACTTTTTATTACCTTACTAAAATTATGTGTTTTTGAGATGTATTTTTGTTGAAAACAACATGTTAATCATCACATAATTTTGGTTATAAGCATATGCTTATGACGTCTACGGCAAGGTCGTCAGCGTTTGCGCAACAACACCGCTGAATACAAAAATACAATAAAGATACGAAGGACTTTTTTATGAGCAATTTCAACCCGTCGCGGCGTCGCTTTATCAAAAGCGCCGTGATAGCGGGGGTATCCGTATACCTCGCGCCATTGTACAGCCGCGCCTATGCCGCACTGTTTGAGCAAAAAATACTCCAGTCCCCGAACTGGGATGCCCATGAAAAGCGTATACGCTTCCGTATTGATGGTCGCGCTAAAGTGATGGGGCAAAAAGTGTTCGCGCGTGACATCCGTGCGGTCGACATGCCGCATTGGCCGCAGCAGCAGGCACATGCCTTCGTTCTACGTGTGACCAAGGCCGACAGGCTGTTTGCGGGGATCGATCTCTCATTGCTGGGGGACGACTTACAACCAGACAGACTGGTAACGGCGGAGGATTTGGCCCGTGACGGCCTGGCGTTCCCAGCCTTCTACGGCGATGACATGCTGTTGCCCGTCGGCAAAACCCCAGCCTATCTCGGCCAAGCCGTGGCCATCCTGATTTATCATGATTTCGCGCGTTTCCGCTTTGCAAAAGACAAGCTGAAATTCCGTGAGGAAACCCTGAAATACGGGGCGGAAACCGGCCCGCTGCAGCGTGATCCCTGGGGGACATTCCGTTATGTGCGCGTTGGCGGAGATAAACCGTTTGACGACGATCGCTTCTCCAGCCTGAAAGACACGCCGATTTTCCCTGTATCGATGAAGAAACACCTGCCAGTTTGGCCAGAAGGCCGTGAAGGCGGCAAGCTGGATCAGGAAGGCATGTATTACGCCGGTATGATCGCCAATGAGCTGCAAACCCCGCCGGAAGACTGGCTGGTAATGTCGCGGCGCTACACGACGCAGTCAGTGGATACCTCTGCGCTGGAGCCGGACAACGCGAACGGTTGGTTCGACCCAGCGACCCAGACTTTGCATCTGGTGATACCTACCCAGTCACCGCAGGAAGTGGCAGATGAAATGCCGCGCATGCTGGCTAAGCATAATCCGCCGGTGAAACAGCTGATTCTGCACCCATGCTACACCGTTGGTTACGGTTCGAAAGATCACTATAACTTCCCGTACTACGGGGCGGTGGCGGCAATGTACGGTGACGGGCGTCCTGTACGCTTGGCCAATGACCGTTTTGAACAGTTCCAGACCGCGCTCAAACGCCACGCTTTCGACATGAATTACCGTATTGCGGTGAATCGGCACACCGGCGTGCTGCAGTCATTCCACGGCGAGATGACGGCAGACGGCGGCGGTCGTAGCAACTTTACGCCATCGGTAGTCATGGTGGCGGCAACCGCGGCGCAGTCGATCTACTACTTCCCGAAAAGCGATTTGTCTGCGGTGGGGTTAGCCTCACGTGCGATAGACGCAGGATCGGCACGTGGCTATGGCACGCTGCAAAGCATGGCTGCCACCGAAATGATGGTGGATGAGCTGGCTGCCGAGCTGAAGATTGACCCGATCGAGTTCCGTTTGCGCAACGTGCTGAAATCCGGCATGAAAAATACCCAGGGTGCGATTCCTGCCGGGGCCATTCGTGCCGATGAAGTGCTGGAAAAGGCCGCCAAGCATGAGATGTGGTTGCAACGTGCTCAGCGTAAGGCGGAATTTGAGAGCCAGCACCCAGGCAAACGTTTTGGCGTTGGCTTCGGTTGCGTGCAAAAAGACTTCGGTACCGGTGCCGAGACTTCGTTCGCCCGTGTTGAACTGGCGGAAGATGGGCGCATCATGCTGCATCACAGCGGTGCGGAGATGGGGACCGGGATGTCGACTTCGCAGTCGGTGCTGTGTGCTCAGTGGCTGGGCAAACCGGCAGATGAGGCGCACTTCTCGGTGACCGATTGGTCTGTGTTGCCAATGGTCACCAGCGGCGATCCTTATATCATGTCACAGGCCGATCAGGATCGGTTGCAAGCCAACCCAGCCTGGACACCAAGCTACTGTTCGCCGTCCAGTGCCAGCAACTCGGCATATTACTTCTCACACAGCACACGCGAAGCTGCACGGTTGATATTCGACCATGGTCTGTGGCCGGCGGCGATGGCCATTTGGCAATCCGGCATCGGCGGTGGCCAGGCTGCCCCCTTGGTGGTGCGCAGAGAAGACGCACGTTGGGTGGAAGGCGGGTTGACCGCTGCGGGTATGGAGGTGCTGAGCCTGGAACTGTTGGCGAAAAAAGCCTACCAGATGGGCGGCATCACCGGTGCGGCGGTGCACGTGTTCAACCGTTGGCAGTGGGCGGAAGCGGACTTCACCCTGGGCGGCAAGAGTGAACGTCTACCGATTGACGGGCTGGCGGTACGCAATGCCAACGGTGAGTTCAAGACGCTGGCGCGCAACCAGGTCTATTACCCACCGACTCAGCGCAATAACGCTGCGGTGACGTATTACAGTGCCGTCGGAACACTGGCGGAAGTGGCGGTGGATATCGCAACCGGCCAGGTGGAACTGTTGAACCACCATTCCATCATGGAGTGCGGCAACCTGATTGTGCCGGAACTGGTTTCTGGCCAATTGCAGGGTGGGTTGGCGATGGGTATCGGCCATGCGCTGCACGAATATTTACCGCTGTACGAAGACGGACCCGGTAACGGTACCTGGAACTTTAACCGTTATCACCTGCCGCGAGCCAGCGATGTGGCGGTCTGGAAACAGACTGATGACATCCTGCCCGCGCTGTCGGAAACCGATCCGCCAAAAGGTATGGCTGAAGTGGTGATGATCCCAGTGGTTGCCGCACTGGTCAACGCTATCGCCGACGCTACCGGCCATCGTTTCCGTGATTTGCCCGTTCGTGCAGAAAATATTCGTGAGGTATTACAATGAGCATTAAAACCCAGCCAATTTCCCTGACCATCAACGACAAGCAGTACGGCCCTATCGACGTGCCGGAAGGGCTGATGATGATCGATTTCCTGCATGAATATCTCGACCTGACCGGCTCACGCCTTGGCTGCGGGCAGGGGATTTGTCACGCCTGTGTGGCGATTGTCGATCATCCGAGCGGCACCAGTGAGGAAGTGCGTACCTGCATCACCGGCGCACATTTCTTCAGCGGCAAGAAAGTGCGCACGGTCGAAGGTCACGCCAAGGTGGATGAACAAGGCGAGGTCGTCGAGCTTTCCCCTATTCAGCAGGCTTTCCTGGAGCATTACAGCTTCCAGTGTGGCTACTGCACGCCGGGCTTTGTCAACGCTGCCACCATTTTCGTGGAAAAACTTAAGCGTGAACCGATAGCCCGCGAGCAACTGGAAGGCGCTATTGAACAGGCGCTGGACAGCCATATCTGCCGCTGTACGGGCTATGTGCGTTATTACGAAGCCGTACGTGATGTGGTGCTGAAAACCCCAGGTCTGGTGAAGGAGACTGCGCAATGAAGAAACGTCTCGCGCTGTTGATCCTGCTGGTGGTGATTGTCATCATTGCCGTGCTGTGGTGGCGTGAAAACCGCCATTATGATGGCCCTGTGCAGCAGGTGACGGTCAGTACTGAACAGGTTGCCCGTGGTCGTTATCTGGCTCAGGCTGCCGACTGTGCCGCCTGCCACACCGCCAGTGGCGGTGCGCCAATGGCTGGCGGTTATCCACTTGATACGCCGTTTGGCACGATCTACGGCAGTAACCTGACACCTTCTGCCGACCAAGGTATTGGCCGCTGGACCAAAGACGACTTCTTCCTGGCGCTGACTCAGGGTGTGGCACCCGGCGGGCGTCATCTGTATCCGGCGATGCCTTATACCTCGTATAAAGGCATGTCGCGCCAAGATGCCGATGATATCTATGCTTATCTGATGACTCGCCCGGCGGTAGATGTCGCCATTCCAGAAAACGCCATGCCATTCCCGTTCAATCAACGCATGGCGTTGATTGGCTGGAATCTGCTGTTCCGCAGCCAGGATCCGCTGCCGGCCAGCTCGCAGGGTGATTCAGCCCAGTGGCAGCGCGGTCGCTATCTGGCGGATACGCTGGGTCACTGTGGCGAATGTCACACGCCGCGCGGCTTGCTGGGGCAGATGGATCTCGGCAAACCGATGCAGGGCGGTGATTTGGGGCGCTTTATGGCACCGGACATTACGCCGCATGGGTTGGCACAACGCGGTTGGACGCCGGACGATCTGAGCCGCTTCCTCGCGACCGGTATAGCACCGCAGGGTTCCGCTTTCAGCGAGATGCATATGGTGGTCGATCTCAGCACGCGTCACCTGACGCCGGAAGATCATCAGGCGTTGGCGACCTATCTGATGGGTGAGCAACCGCCGGCAGCAGTACCGGTCAAAATCGGCCAGGGTAGCGATGCCGGACGCATCAGCTATCTGGATCAGTGCTCGGGTTGCCATGCGCGTGAAGGCGAGGGTAAACCGCACGTGGCGGTGGCGATGCGCGATAACGCCACGCTGCGCCAACCGGACGCAAAAAACCTGATTGTCTCGGTACTGGACGGTTTGCCGGCGCAGCAATTCCCTAACGATGAAAGTATGCAAAGCATGCCAGCCTTTGGCGACCGGCTGGATGATGCGCAGGTGGCGGAACTGGTGAACTATCTGCGTGTGACCTGGGGCGGATTACCGGCGGATGTGACTGCCGAACAGGTGAAAGCCTTGCGTCATAAATAGGTTGAGTTAAGCTAAAAAAATGGCCCGCAGACGATCAATCTGCGGGCCATTTTGTTTTGGGAAAAGCTTATCCGCGGTGGGTTGCGCTTACTGCGCGCTGGCTACGCTGCTTGACGGCGTAACCGATGGCCAGTACCGCTACCCAAACGGGGATCAGCAACACCGAGATTTGAATCCCCGGCGTCAGGTACATGATCACCAGAATGCCGGCCATGAACACCAGGCACAGGTAGTTGCTGAACGGATACCAGAAGGCTTTGAACTTTGGTTCTACGCCTTCACGGTTCTTGGCTGCACGGAACTTCAGGTGTGCCAGGCTGATCATCGCCCAGTTAATCACCAGTGCCGATACCACCAACGCCATCAGCAGTTCGAAGGCGCGGCCAGGGATCAGATAGTTAATCAGCACACAGAATGCCGTGGCCGTTGCGGAGACGGCAATCGCAATGACGGGCACGCCGCGGCCATCGACCTTCAGCAAACTCTTCGGACCATTACCCTGTTTAGCCAAGCCGTACAGCATGCGGCTGTTACAGTAAACACAGCTGTTGTACACCGACAGCGCGGCGGTCAACACCACGACGTTCAGTACCGTTGCCACCAGGTTGCTGTTCAGTGCATGGAAGATAAGTACGAACGGACTGCCGCCTTCAACCACTTTCCCCCACGGGTACAGTGACAGCAGGATTGCCAGTGAACCGATATAGAACAGCAGAATACGGTAGATGACCTGGTTGGTCGCTTTAGGAATGCTTTTCTGTGGGTTGTCTGCTTCCGCTGCGGTGATGCCGACCAGTTCCAGCCCGCCGAACGAGAACATGATCACCGCCATTGCCATCACCAGCCCCATGATGCCGTTCGGGAAGAACCCGCCCTGAGCCCACAGGTTGGTCACGGTGGCCTCTGGGCCCCCCAGGCCGCTAAACAGCAAATAGGCGCCGAACACGATCATGCCGATAATCGCCACGACCTTGATAATGGCGAACCAGAATTCCATTTCGCCATACACCTTCACGTTTGCCAGGTTGATGGCGTTAATGGCCAGGAAGAACACTGCCGCAGACACCCAGGTTGGGATCTCGGGCCACCAGTACTGCACATAGATACCGACCGCGGTCAGTTCCGCCATGGCAACCAAAACGTACAGCACCCAGTAGTTCCAGCCGGAAGCAAAACCGGCGAAGTTGCCCCAGTATTTGTAGGCAAAGTGACTAAAGGAACCGGCAACCGGCTCTTCTACCACCATTTCACCCAGTTGGCGCATGATCAGAAATGCGATAAAGCCGCCAATGGCATAGCCGAGAATAACCGATGGACCGGCCATCTTTATTGTTTGCGCGATACCGAGAAATAGCCCGGTACCAATCGCGCCCCCTAAAGCAATAAGCTGAATATGGCGGTTTTTCAGGCCGCGTTTCAGCTGGTCGCCATGCTGTTGACCATCCATTAATGAAACCCTCTGTCGTTGCAGAATTACTCACATGCTGTAAAGCAGTGGTTACGATGTGTGTTTTGTTTTATTTACGGCGTTATATCTATTAATTCCACGGAGCCGCTACCGTTTGGCAAAGAATAATGTTATGCGCTTCAGTTTGCACCTGCTTTATGTTGTGAGTGATTAAGATTTCAGCAGTTTAGGAAACAAAATGCGGGTTGTGTGACGGCAGGGGGGATTCAATGCATGAAATAAGCAATAACTCACATAATGCGCAAAAATAATTTAGATAGCGTGGGTTGTCGGTGGCGAAGTATTAACCGGTTAAATGGACCTTTTGCGATGCAAATAGGTATTCGTTAAAGCTTAATAAACATGCAGTAATATCCTGCCCTTGAGGCCTCAGTCTGCTGACTGGAAGGTTTCGCAAAAGTTAAATCAAGAACCTACCGCGTAAATGGTATTACCACGCGTGCGTTAGCGGTTTGCAGCAGGTCTGGAATTGAGGTGTTAAAATGTGCGGGTAACCTGATTTCGATCAAGGCCCATATGGACAGGAGGTGAATACTTTGTTACTTTACCGTCACGTTTTTGAAATTGGTATTACCAATTGACTCCGCGCCATTCGCAGAGAAGAATTCACCCATGGCCTACAGCAAAATCCGCCAACCCAAGTTGTCAGATGTGATTGAGCAGCAGCTCGAACACCTGATCCTCGAGGGTACACTGCGTCCAGGCGAGAAACTGCCACCGGAGCGCGAACTGGCGAAACAATTTGATGTTTCCCGTCCTTCTCTGAGAGAGGCCATCCAGCGCCTGGAAGCTAAAGGGCTGCTCCTGCGCCGTCAGGGCGGTGGCACCTTTGTACAAACTAATCTGTGGCAGAGCTTCAGCGATCCGCTGGCTGAACTGCTGGCCGACCATCCTGAATCGCAATTCGATCTGTTAGAAACCCGTCATGCCCTCGAAGGCATTGCTGCCTATTACGCGGCGTTGCGCGGGACCGACGAAGATCTGGCACGCATCCGCGATTGCCACATTGTGATTCAGCAGGCCCAGGAAAGCGGCGATCTTGACGCCGAAGCGGACGCGGTCATGCAGTACCAAATCGCCGTGACCGAAGCTGCCCATAACGTTGTGTTACTGCACCTGCTGCGCTGTATGGGGCCGATGCTGGAACAGAACGTACGACAGAACTTTGAATTGCTCTACTCGCGCCGTGAGATGTTGGCAAAAGTGAGCAGCCACCGCGCCGGAATTTTTGAGGCGATAGTGGCACGCGAGCCGGAAAAGGCTCGTGAAGCCTCGCACCGCCATTTGGCGTTTATCGAGGAAATCTTGCTGGATCTCAGTCGGGAGCATACTCGACGCGAGAGATCGCTGCGGCGTCTCCAGCAACGCAAGGATTAAGAACGGTTCTCTTCAGGGTACACCAGCCTGTGGGGCTTACGTTCGAAGTGCTTAGTTAAGCATTTAAGCGGCAACTAAACTGATGGGCCTGTCTTCGTGTGTTTTGCCTCAGAACACAGGAAGACAGGCTCCAAAACAAACCATTAGACAGATAAGGAATACCACCATGTCAGAACGTTTAAACAATGACGTGGATCCGATCGAAACCCGCGACTGGCTGCAGGCGATCGAATCGGTCATCCGTGAAGAGGGTGTTGAGCGAGCTCAGTTTCTGATTGATCAGGTTCTGGGTGAAGCCCGTAAAGGCGGTGTTAGTGTTGCAGCCGGTGCTGCAGCTCACAACTACGTCAACACCATCGCGGTGGAAGACGAACCTGCTTACCCTGGTAACTTGGATCTTGAACGTCGTATCCGCAGCGCCATTCGCTGGAATGCGGTAATGACCGTTCTTCGTGCTTCCAAAAAAGATCTGGACCTGGGCGGCCACATGGCTTCCTTCCAGTCTTCTGCGACCTTCTATGAAGTCTGCTTCAACCACTTCTTCCGTGCACGCAACGAGCAAGATGGCGGCGATCTGGTTTACTTCCAGGGCCACATCTCTCCGGGCGTTTACGCACGTGCCTTCCTTGAAGGCCGCTTGACCGAAGACCAAATGAACAACTTCCGTCAGGAAGTTCACGGTAAAGGCTTGTCCTCTTACCCGCATCCAAAACTGATGCCTGAATTCTGGCAGTTCCCGACCGTTTCTATGGGTCTGGGTCCAATCAGCGCCATCTATCAAGCGAAGTTCCTGAAATATCTGGAACACCGTGGCCTGAAAAATACCTCTGCTCAAACCGTTTACGCCTTCCTGGGCGATGGCGAGATGGACGAGCCAGAATCCAAGGGCGCGATCACTATCGCTACCCGTGAGAAGCTCGACAACCTGGTCTTCGTCATCAACTGTAACTTGCAGCGTCTGGATGGCCCGGTCACCGGTAACGGCAAGATCATCAATGAACTGGAAGGCATCTTCGCTGGCGCTGGCTGGCAGGTACTGAAAGTCATTTGGGGTGGTCGTTGGGACGAGCTGCTGCGTAAAGACACCAGCGGCAAGCTGATCCAACTGATGAACGAAACCCTGGACGGCGATTACCAGACCTTCAAATCCAAAGACGGCGCTTATGTCCGTGAGCACTTCTTCGGCCGCTTCCCAGAAACCGCTGCTCTGGTCAAAGACATGACCGACGACGAAATCTGGGCGCTGAACCGTGGTGGTCACGATCCGAAGAAAGTCTTTGCTGCACTGAAAAAAGCGCAGGACACCCAAGGCAAACCAACCGTTATCCTGGCCCATACCATCAAAGGTTACGGCATGGGTGAAACCGCGGAAGGTAAAAACATTGCTCACCAGGTGAAGAAAATGAACATGGAAGGGGTTCACCACTTCCGCGATCGTTTCAATGTGCCGGTTGCCGATGCTGACATCGAAAAACTGCCATACATCACCTTCGAGAAAGAGTCTGAAGAGTACAAATACCTGCACGAGCGCCGCCAGGCACTGAAAGGTTATGTACCGACCCGTCTGCCAGCGTTCACCCAGAAACTGGAAATGCCGGCACTGGAAGACTTCAGCTCACTGCTGGAAGAGCAGAACAAAGAAATCTCTACCACCATCGCCTTCGTGCGTGCCCTGAACGTGATGTTGAAGAACAAGTCGATCAAAGATCGCCTGGTTCCAATCATCGCCGACGAAGCGCGTACCTTTGGTATGGAAGGTCTGTTCCGTCAGATCGGTATCTACAGCCCGAACGGCCAGCAGTACACCCCGCAGGACCGTGAGCAGGTTGCTTACTACAAAGAAGACGAGAAAGGCCAGATCCTGCAGGAAGGCATCAACGAACTGGGCGCAGCATCTTCATGGCTGGCCGCAGCGACGTCTTACAGCACCAACGATCTGCCAATGATTCCGTTCTACATCTACTATTCGATGTTCGGTTTCCAGCGTATCGGTGACCTGTGCTGGGCAGCAGGCGACCAACAGGCTCGCGGCTTCCTGATCGGCGGTACTTCCGGTCGTACCACCCTGAACGGTGAAGGTCTGCAGCACGAAGACGGCCACAGCCACATCCAGTCCCTGACTATCCCTAACTGTATCTCTTACGATCCAGCTTACGCATACGAAGTGGCAGTGATCATGCACGACGGTCTGGTCCGCATGTACGGTGACGCGCAAGAAAACGTCTACTACTACATCACCACACTGAACGAAAACTACCACATGCCGGCAATGCCGCAGGGTGCAGAAGAAGGTATCCGTAAAGGTATCTACAAGCTGGACACTCTGGCAGGCAGCAAAGGTAAGGTTCAGTTGCTGGGTTCAGGTTCTATTCTGCGTCACGTACGTGATGCGGCGAAGATCCTGGCAGACGACTACGGTGTTGGCTCTGACATCTACAGCGTGACTTCCTTCACTGAACTGGCGCGTGACGGCCAGGATTGTGAGCGTTGGAACATGCTGCACCCAACCGAAACCCCACGCGTACCTTACATTGCTCAGGTGATGAACGATGCGCCAGCGGTTGCGTCTACCGACTACATGAAGCTGTTCGCAGAACAGGTTCGTACTTACGTTCCAGCCAGCGACTATCGCGTACTGGGTACTGACGGCTTCGGTCGTTCAGACAGCCGCGAAAACCTGCGCCACCACTTTGAAGTTGATGCTTCTTACGTTGTGGTTGCTGCACTGGGTGAACTGGCTAAACGCGGTGAAATCGAAGCTTCTGTGGT
Organism: Serratia sp. NPDC087055; assembly: GCF_044900985.1. Lineage (NCBI taxonomy): Bacteria > Pseudomonadati > Pseudomonadota > Gammaproteobacteria > Enterobacterales > Yersiniaceae > Serratia > Serratia sp. NPDC087055. The sequence goes on along the minus strand of NZ_JBJDOG010000003.1, from coordinate 66,064 downwards.
AGCTGATGCGATTAAGAAATTCGACATCAACCCAGAAAAAGTTAACCCGCGTCTGGCATAAGAGGTACTGAAGAATGTCTATCGAAATTAAAGTACCGGACATCGGTGCAGACGAAGTGGAAATCACCGAAATTCTGGTGAAGGTTGGCGATAAAGTTGAAGCAGAACAATCGCTGATCACCGTTGAAGGTGATAAAGCTTCCATGGAAGTCCCATCCCCGCAGGCGGGTGTGGTTAAAGAGATCAAGGTTTCCGTCGGTGATAAAACCGAAACGGGCAAACTGCTGATGATCTTTGAAGCAGAAGGCGCAGCGGCTGCTGCGCCAGCGGCCAAGGCGGAAGAAAAACCGGCTGCTGCTCCTGCTGCGCCGGCTGCCGCTGCAGCCAAAGACGTTGCGGTACCAGACATTGGTGCTGACGAAGTTGAAGTCACCGAGATCCTGGTGAAAGTGGGCGATAAGGTGGAAGCCGAGCAGTCCCTGATCACCGTTGAAGGCGATAAAGCGTCAATGGAAGTTCCGGCACCGTTCGCGGGCACCGTGAAAGAGATCAAGATCGCTACCGGCGACAAAGTCACCACCGGTTCCCTGATCATGGTATTCGAAGTGGCTGGCGCAGCATCTGCTGCGGCTCCAGCAGCGGCACAAGCACCGGCGGCCGCTGCGGCACCGGCTGCGTCTGCAGCTAAAGACGTTGCAGTACCGGACATCGGTGGCGACGAAGTAGAAGTGACCGAAGTGATGGTGAAAGTGGGCGACAAAGTTGCCGCTGAACAGTCACTGATCACCGTTGAAGGTGACAAGGCTTCTATGGAAGTGCCGGCACCGTTCGCAGGTACCGTAAAAGAAATCAAAATCAGCGCCGGTGACAAAGTGAAAACCGGTTCCCTGATTATGGTATTCGAAGTTGAAGGCGCTGCGCCTGCTGCTGCGGCACCTGCCCAGAAAGCGGAAGCTGCACCGGCTCCTGCTGCCAGCCCGGCACCTGCCGCGCAGGCTGCTCCTGCTGCCAAAGGCGAGTTCGCTGAGAACGACGCTTATGTGCATGCTACCCCGGTCATTCGCCGTCTGGCGCGTGAATTCGGCGTAAACCTGGCGAAAGTGAAAGGCACCGGTCGTAAAGGCCGTATCCTGCGCGAAGACGTTCAGACTTACGTGAAAGACGCGGTCAAACGTGCAGAAGCGGCGCCAGCTGCTGCTGCTGGTGGCGGTCTGCCAGGTATGCTGCCTTGGCCGAAAGTGGACTTCAGCAAGTTCGGTGAGATTGAAGAAGTTGAACTGGGTCGCATTCAGAAAATCTCTGGTGCTAACCTGAGCCGTAACTGGGTGATGATCCCGCACGTTACGCACTTCGACAAAACAGACATTACCGATCTGGAAGCTTTCCGTAAGCAACAGAACGAAGAAGCGGCTAAACGTAAGCTGGATGTGAAGTTCACCCCTGTGGTGTTCATCATGAAAGCTGTTGCCGCTGCTCTGGAGCAGATGCCGCGCTTCAACAGTTCTCTGTCCGAAGATGGCCAGAAGCTGACGTTGAAGAAATACATCAACGTAGGTGTTGCGGTTGATACGCCAAACGGTCTGGTTGTGCCGGTATTCAAAGATGTGAACAAGAAGAGCATCACTGAACTGTCCCGCGAACTGATGGCTATCTCCAAGAAAGCACGTGACGGTAAGCTGACCGCAGGCGAAATGCAGGGCGGGTGTTTCACCATCTCTAGCCTGGGCGGTATCGGGACGACTCACTTCGCACCGATCGTGAATGCACCAGAAGTTGCTATCTTGGGCGTTTCCAAGTCTGCTATGGAACCGGTCTGGAACGGTAAAGAGTTCGTTCCGCGCCTGATGATGCCAATGTCGCTCTCCTTCGACCACCGTGTCATTGACGGTGCTGATGGTGCGCGCTTTATTACCATCATCAACAACATGCTGGCGGATATCCGCCGTATGGTTATGTGATAAAAAAAGGGCGCAGCATGCTGCGCCCTTACTACTTCAGTAGCAGTTTTGTCGGTTTTTGCATGACTCGACAAAATTGTTGAGACACGGGTCACTCGAACACGCTTTGCAGATTATTAACAATTCTGTAAACTGCTCGCGGTGTAAGCGTCCCGGTGGATGAAGGGCGTTATGAGATCGATTAATAACATACCTTAAATAATTGCAGTTGCATCAAGGCGGCAAGTGAGTGAATCCCGTCGAGCTTACGTCAGTAAGTGATTCGGGTGAATGAACCTAGCCAACGCAGAGGCAGCTTCGAGTATGACGGGTATAAATGACGTCTGACCCGCCGGACAATAAATTAAGAGGTCATGATGAGTACTGAAATTAAAACTCAGGTCGTGGTACTTGGGGCGGGCCCGGCAGGTTACTCTGCTGCCTTTCGTTGCGCTGACTTAGGTCTTGAAACCGTTCTGGTTGAACGTTATTCCACTCTGGGCGGTGTTTGCCTGAACGTGGGATGTATCCCTTCCAAAGCACTGTTGCACGTTGCCAAAGTGATCGAAGAAGCCAAAGCCTTGGCCGAACACGGCATCGTTTTCGGCGAGCCGAAAACTGACATCGACAAAGTGCGTGTTTGGAAAGAAAAAGTCATCAATCAGCTGACCGGCGGTCTGGCTGGTATGGCTAAAGGCCGTAAAGTGAAAGTGGTTAACGGCCTGGGCAAGTTCACCGGCGCTAACACCCTGGTTGTTGAAGGCGAAAATGGCCCAACGACTATCAACTTCGACAATGCCATCATTGCCGCAGGTTCTCGTCCGATCCAACTGCCATTCATTCCTCATGAAGATCCACGCGTGTGGGACTCTACCGATGCACTGGAACTGAAAACCGTCCCAGAGCGTCTGCTGGTCATGGGCGGCGGTATCATCGGCCTGGAAATGGGCACCGTATACCATGCGCTGGGTTCACAGATCGACGTAGTCGAAATGTTTGACCAGGTGATCCCGGCAGCGGATAAAGACGTGGTGAAAGTCTTCACCAAACGCATCAGCAAGCAGTTCAACCTGATGCTGGAAACCAAAGTGACCGCGGTAGAAGCCAAAGAAGACGGCATCTATGTCACGATGGAAGGTAAGAAAGCACCTGCAGAACCACAGCGTTACGACGCGGTGCTGGTTGCTATCGGTCGTGTACCGAACGGCAAGCTGTTGGAAGCGGGTAAAGCCGGTGTTGAAGTTGACGAACGTGGCTTCATTAACGTCGACAAACAACTGCGCACCAACGTGCCGCACATCTTCGCTATCGGTGACATCGTCGGTCAACCGATGCTGGCGCACAAAGGCGTGCATGAAGGCCACGTTGCCGCTGAAGTTATCGCCGGCATGAAACACTACTTCGACCCGAAAGTGATCCCATCAATCGCTTATACCGAGCCGGAAGTTGCATGGGTAGGTCTGACCGAGAAAGAAGCAAAAGAGAAAGGCATCAGCTACGAAACATCCACCTTCCCGTGGGCTGCTTCAGGCCGTGCTATCGCTTCTGATTGTGCTGACGGCATGACCAAACTGATCTTCGACAAAGAAACTCACCGTATCATCGGTGGTGCGATTGTCGGCACCAACGGCGGTGAGCTGCTGGGTGAGATCGGTCTGGCTATCGAGATGGGTTGTGACGCAGAAGACATCGCGCTGACTATCCATGCTCACCCAACCCTGCACGAATCCGTAGGCTTGGCAGCTGAGATCTACGAAGGCAGCATCACCGATCTGCCTAACCCGAAAGCCAAGAAGAAGTAATTCTGCTGGTTTGAAAGGGTAATAAGCGGCTCCTGCAAAGGGGCCGTTTTTTTATGGGCGGAATTCAGTAAAAGGCCGCTCAATGAGCGGCCAGTAGCTTACTTGTTCTGGAATATAACGTTCAGCGTCAGGTTGTTGCCGTTAACCGACCAACCCCCTTTGTTCACGCCAAACGCCGATCCCAGTACAATGAGCAGGATAAACATAGAACTCCCTTTCATTGCGCGATCCCTGTGGAACCACGACCACCGCGACTTCACCGGAAAAATCCCGGTGGAACAAGCGCTTTGTGGCGCTTGCATCGCAGTAGTTGCAGCACTGTTCTCAAGCCCGATGACCAACTGCTAAACCGGCAGAACAGACCCGCATTAATAGTACGTTGAAATAAACTGTTGGACATTCTTTTTGTTGATTTTTTAATCGCTCTTGCGCACAATGTCCCTGCTTTGTGGCGCTTGTATCGTTCTTTAACGATGTAAGAAATCCGTAAGGTGCCTGCTAACACCGAACGGAACAAGAGAACCGCCTTCACCTGGGGCGGTTTTTTTGTGTCTTTCGCTCTCAACTTTCGATTTTTGCAACCATTAACCATTGTAAGTGAGTGGGTATTGTGTTGTTCTCATCAGGCTGAATTATGGTGTAGACGGAAACGTCCTACAGCCCCGTCTGGCCGGTGTAGCAGCCGATTACACTGCGCTCAACGATTCAGCAAAGATTTAATGTTGCTTTTATGTGAACGAATTAACAACCAATTCAAATCCTGATATGCTGGCTGAGCGGAACCGGGCACTGTACTTACAGTCCAGGACATCGACAGCAGTGCCCCGTCAGGATCAATGGCATCAACACCGTGCGCTAAACCCGGTTTGAAGATATACCCTGTGGCTTAAAGGCGACGGGTACAAAACGCCAGGCACAATAAATGACAATGAGAGCGAGGAGAATGTCGTGCTAGAAGAATACCGTAAGCACGTAGCCGAGCGTGCTGCAGAGGGCATCGTCCCTAAGCCGTTAGACGCCACCCAAATGGCAGCGCTGGTTGAATCATTAAAGAATCCGCCAAAAGGCGAAGAAGAATTCCTGTTAGACCTGCTGATTAACCGTGTACCACCAGGCGTCGACGAAGCCGCCTATGTCAAAGCAGGTTTCCTGGCGGCCATCGCCAAAGGCGAAGCAACATCTCCCCTGATTACCCCAGAGAAAGCCATTGAACTGTTAGGCACCATGCAGGGTGGCTACAACATTCATCCGCTGATTGACGCGTTGGATAACGAAAAGCTGGCACCGATTGCTGCCAAAGCGTTGTCCCATACGCTGCTGATGTTTGACAACTTCTATGACGTAGAAGAAAAAGCTAAAGCGGGTAATCCGCACGCCAAGCAGATCATGCAGTCCTGGGCCGATGCCGAATGGTATCTGTCACGTCCAAAATTGGCAGAAAAACTCACTGTTACCGTGTTCAAAGTCACTGGTGAAACCAATACCGATGATCTGTCACCGGCGCCGGATGCCTGGTCTCGTCCAGATATCCCCTTGCACGCCTTGGCGATGCTGAAGAATGAACGTGAAGGTATCGTGCCGGATCAGCCGGGCAGCGTTGGCCCGATCAAGCAAATCGAACTGCTGAACAAAAAAGGCTTCCCTCTGGCCTATGTCGGTGACGTGGTCGGTACCGGTTCTTCCCGTAAATCGGCCACCAACTCGGTATTGTGGTTTATGGGTGACGACATCCCGTATGTGCCTAACAAGCGTGGCGGTGGTGTGGTACTGGGCGGTAAAATTGCGCCAATCTTCTTCAACACCATGGAAGATGCCGGTGCGCTGCCGATTGAAGTGGACGTGAATGACCTGAACATGGGTGACGTGATCGACGTCTATCCGTACAAAGGCGAAGTGCGTAACCATGAAACGGGCGAACTGATCGCGAACTTCGAACTGAAAACCGATGTGCTGCTTGATGAAGTGCGCGCCGGTGGCCGTATCCCGCTGATCATCGGCCGTGGCTTGACCACTAAAGCTCGTGAAGCGCTGGGCTTGCCGCACAGCGACGTGTTCCGTGTTGCCAAAGAAGTGGCAGCCAGCAACAAAGGCTTCTCACTGGCGCAGAAAATGGTTGGCCGCGCCTGTGGCGTTGCCGGCGTGCGTCCGGGTGAATATTGTGAACCTAAGATGACCTCTGTCGGTTCTCAGGACACCACCGGCCCGATGACCCGTGACGAGCTCAAAGATCTGGCCTGTCTGGGCTTCTCTGCCGATCTGGTGATGCAGTCCTTCTGTCACACGGCCGCGTACCCGAAACCGGTTGACGTGACCACGCACCACACGCTGCCAGACTTTATTATGAACCGTGGCGGTGTATCGCTGCGTCCAGGCGACGGTGTTATCCACTCCTGGTTGAACCGTATGCTGCTGCCGGATACTGTAGGTACCGGTGGTGACTCCCATACCCGTTTCCCGATCGGTATTTCTTTCCCTGCGGGTTCTGGTCTGGTGGCCTTTGCTGCGGCGACCGGCGTTATGCCGTTGGATATGCCAGAATCCGTTCTGGTTCGCTTCAAAGGCAAAATGCAGCCGGGCATCACTTTACGTGACCTGGTGCATGCTATCCCTTACTACGCGATCCAGCAGGGTCTGTTGACGGTGGAGAAAAAGGGCAAGAAGAACATTTTCTCCGGCCGTATCCTGGAAATTGAAGGCCTGCCGGATCTGAAAGTTGAGCAGGCATTTGAATTGACCGATGCCTCTGCTGAACGTTCTGCTGCCGGTTGTACCATCAAGCTGGATAAGGCGCCGATCCAAGAGTACCTGAACTCCAACATCGTGCTGCTGAAGTGGATGATCTCCGAAGGTTACGGCGATCGCCGTACGCTGGAGCGTCGTATCCAGGGCATGGAAAAATGGCTGGCGGATCCACAATTGATGGAAGGCGATGCGGATGCAGAATACGCCGCGGTGATCGACATCGATCTGGCCGAGATCACTCAGCCAATCCTGTGTGCACCAAACGATCCTGACGATGCGCGCCTGCTGTCCGACGTGGCCAACAGCAAGATCGATGAAGTGTTCATCGGCTCTTGCATGACCAACATTGGTCACTTCCGTGCTGCCGGCAAGCTGCTGGATCAGCACAAAGGTCAGCTGCCAACGCGTCTGTGGGTTGCTCCACCAACCAAGATGGATGCGGCTCAGTTGACCGAAGAAGGCTACTACAGCGTATTCGGCAAGAGCGGCGCGCGTATCGAGATCCCGGGCTGTTCACTGTGCATGGGTAACCAGGCGCGTGTGGCTGACGGTGCGACGGTGGTTTCCACTTCGACCCGTAACTTCCCGAACCGTCTGGGGACCGGCGCTAATGTCTATCTGGCGTCTGCAGAATTGGCCGCGGTTGCTTCGTTGCTGGGTCGTCTGCCAACGCCGGACGAGTATCAGACTTATATGGCGCAGGTCGACAAGACAGCGGCGGATACCTACCGTTATCTGAACTTTGACCAACTGGGCCAGTACACTGAAAAAGCTGACGGCGTGATTTTCCAAACCGCGGTTTAATTGAGTGACAGAGTCGTCATGTGAAGCGGGGGCCTATAAAGGCCCCCGTTTTTTATGGCAATCATGCCTGCTTGTTTTCATGCTCACAAAATGGGGTTACCCACTGTCTACTTTTTGAAGATTTCAACGTGGATGTCTTTATGATCGCTTTCCTGGCCGGATGCACCGACAATTCGGTAGTAGCAATCTTTGCCGCTCAATCCGCTGAGTTCATTGCATTTTTGATCGACAGCGTTGGAGATGCCTTTATGTCCGACGGTTGGCACGCCGGTTTGTTGGATTGAGAGGTCGCCGAGTTTTGTATAGCTGGCAGAATCTTCAAGGGTGATCTGCTTGGCGGCAAAAGAAGATGCTGAGAAAATAATGCTCAGTGCAACGATTGGGATAATGTATTTCATGGCACACATCCTGATCTTGATGATAGATATGAAGGCGATGAAATCGCCTCTGGCCGGTATTGAACTTTTATGAAAGCTCCATAATGTAAAAGCTAATCGATATTTGCAGAAAGTCAAAAGAGAAGGATTGTCATGGCCATAATAATATATCTATTTTTCAATGGTATATTGTTTTCATTTGCCTTATTTTGACATGCATCTTCACTTTCTTTACATTGTTCGAATAAATAAGATTATTGAACATTTTCCATGATCCTGCCTTACCCATATCTCGAAATAAGCCGTGCTGGTTTACTTTTCTCCCGGCAATAGCGCCAACTCTTCCTTCTATTTTTTATGACAACTTGATTGAGCTAATCCTTAATGCCGACAGGGTGGTGAGAGGATTATCGGGGCAATTTGTGCACCGCGGAGATGGCGGTGGGCTTAGTGTCTCGCCCACGGGGAGCAAAACAAAACCGCGAGCCTATCGAGCGAGCGACAGGCGACTTCCCATTGCCGACGCAAGCGGCTATATTGCGCGGCGATAGCGCCACCGGCGTTTTATTTTTCTCAGTTGCCAACTTTGCGAGCGCTCACTGAGTTAGTCATGAATTAATGTTTACACTAAAGGAAAGTGCTCAGGAGGCGTGCTATGGATTACGAATTTCTGCGTGACGTGACCGGCCAGGTGATCGTCAGATTTTCGATGGGGCATGAGGTCATTGGCCACTGGATCAACGAAGAACTCAAAGGTGACTTTAACCTGTTGGACCGGATAGAAGCCGGTGCGGCGGAGGTAAAGGGCAGCGAACGCCAATGGCAGTTGGAAGGCCATGAATACACGTTGCTGATGGATGGTGAGGAGGTGATGATCCGTGCCAATCTGCTGGAGTTTGAAGGCGACGAGATGGAAGAGGGGATGAATTATTATGACGAAGAAAGTCTCTCATTCTGCGGCGTCGAGGATTTCTTGCAGGTGCTGAAGGCTTATCGCTCTTTCATGCTGAAGTACTAAACGTCGGGCGCGGCATTGCGCTGCGCCCGAAAGTTATCACAGGTGCGGAATATTGCGGCCGTAATAGATTTCCTGCATCTCTTTCCACAGCAGAGCGGTAATCTCTTTACGCTCGGCGGCACTCAGTGCATCCGGTTTGGCGTTAAACAGGTAGTGCTTCAGATCGAAATCCTTCAGCAGCATCTTGGTGTGGAAGATGTTCTCCTGGTAAACATTCACGTCCATCATGTGGTATAGCGCCTTCATGTCATCAGACATGAAGTTCTGGATCGAATTGATCTCATGATCGATGTAGTGTTTTACGCCATTCACGTCGCGGGTAAAACCACGCACGCGGTAATCCATGGTGACAATGTCAGATTCCAACTGGTGGATCAGGTAATTCAGCGCTTTAAGCGGTGAAATCACGCCGCAGGTCGAGACTTCGATATCGGCGCGGAAGGTGCACAGACCGCCTTCCGGATGGCTCTCCGGATAGGTGTGAACACAGATATGGCTCTTGTCCAGGTGTGCAACCACGGTCTTTGACAATGGGCCTGGGTGTTCCGAGGTATCGACATCATTCGGATCAACCGGTTCTTCGCTAACCAGAATGGTGACGCTGGCGCCCTGAGGCTCATAGTCCTGGCGCGCGATGTTCAGAATATTTGCGCCAATGATCGAGCAGGTTTCGCTCAGGATCTCGGTCAAGCGGTTGGCGTTGTATTGCTCGTCAATGTAGGCGATATAGCCAGCGCGGTCATCCGCGGTTTTGGCATAACAAATATCGTAAATACAAAAACTCAGGCTTTTTGTCAGGTTGTTGAAGCCGTGCAGTTTTAGCTTATGCAATTTGGTTCACCTCCTTTATCTTCTCGCTTAACGTGAAACGTTCATTACCGACCTATTTGAAGCGGCCTCTGTATTGGCTGCGCTCCCTCACCCAGCTCGCTGACTGGCGCCAGCTCATCGGGATTCGTTCACTTGCCGCGTTACTCGGCAAAGCCTCGCCCCGTTGGGGCCAGCGCAAGCGCTGTTCAACAAAGCCGTGGCTTCGTTGTGATGCAACTTCAATTATTTTGGGCGTAGTGCGTCGAGCAAATACTGCGGCAGTGCAAAGCTGCCCACGTGAATTGCCGGGTTGTAATAACGGCAGTTTAAGCCACTTTGATTAAAGCGATGTTGCAGGGTAGGTAAGTCGAGCTGGCGCAGTGCCGGATCCTGACTCGCCCAAGCGAAGGTCATAATGCCGCCGTAATAGGTCGGAATTGCGGCCTGATAGAAGCTGACGTCGTTGAAGTACTGGCTCAGTTTGGTGTGGCTATTAACCGCTTCGTCTTGCTGCAGGAAGCACACGCCGTTCTGCGCGACAAAAATGCCACCTTCATTCAGGCAGCGTGCACAGCCTTCATAGAACGCAGAGGTGAACAGACTTTCACCGGGACCGATGGGATCGGTACAGTCAGAGATAATCACATCGAATTTTTCATCGGTCTGACTAACAAAATTGACACCGTCATCAATCACAAGTTTGAAGCGTGGGTCGTCGTAGGCACCCGCATTGTGGTTTGGCAGGTATTGGCGACAGAACTCCACCACACCGGCGTCGATCTCAACCATGGTGATGTGTTCTACGCCCTGATGACGGCTCACTTCACGCAACATGGCGCCGTCGCCACCGCCGATGATGAGCACTTTCTTCACCCGGCCGTGTGCCAACAGCGGTATGTGGGTCATCATTTCGTGATAGATGAATTCATCACGCTCGGTGGTTTGCACCACGCCGTCGAGCGCCATCACGCGCCCCAGAACCGGGTTTTCAAAAATAACCAAATCCTGATGCTCGGTCTTCTCACGATACAGCACGTTCTCTACTGAGAAGTACTGGCCGAAGTTGGCATGCAGCGTCTCATACCAAATTTCTTTCTGGGTCATGTGCGGGAACTCCGTAATAACAGCCATGAAAAATGGGCGCAACATCATAGCTAACTCTGCCTGGTGATGCACGGCTGAATTTCAAACAGAGGTAGCGGAAAGGCGGAGGGGATTAGTTGGCGTAGGCCAGCAGGCTTAGCGAGTCACGAGCCAGGGATTTGCATTTGTTAGGGGTCGGGATGGCAATACCGCTAAGATCACGGTAGCTGTCTTCACCCAGCGCCTTCATGTTGAAGCTATTATAGTTGGTCAAATCCCAACGGTTTTGTTGGGCAAAGTAGACGATGGCGCGCTTGATTTGTGCATTAGGCAAGTCGTTGTAACCACAGTCATTTTTCAAATAGATAAATACTGCCGTCAGATCGGCCAGATCTTCCGCCTCAGACTCATTCAGCGCCAGACTGGCGTTGGAGAACCCCAGCATGGTGAGCAGCACCACCAGTAATGTTGTTTTTTTCATCGTGAAAATAGACCTGTTTGTTGTCAACAGACGTTATCACACTTGCCTGTAAAGGCACCAAATTTTATTACCGACGGATAACATAATGGACAGCAAAGGCTTGACCTTCCGCTAAGGGGAGGGTTTAGGCTGTATAGCGTTAAGTTTAGACCCATAATCTTTCAAGCTGCAGCCTGATTGAGTTTGCTGCAGCTTAGTGAGCATTGAGTGCCGATCACTGAAAAAGGGAGTCAGCGATGTTACGCCGTGATTTTATCAAACTGACCGCTGCGCTGGGCGCGGCAAGCGCTTTACCGTTGTGGAGCCGGGGTGTGTGGGCGGCCGAGCTGCCTGCGTTGCCTATTCCGCCGCTACTGACGCCGGATGCGCAGGGAAATATCGCGCTGGCGTTACAAACCGGCGAAATGAACTGGCTTCCGGGTAAAGCGACCCACACCTGGGGCGTGAATGGTGCGCTGCTGGGGCCGGCCGTTCGACTGCAACGCGGCAAACCGGTGACGGTAGATATCCGCAACGCGTTGCCGGAGGCCAGTACCCTTCACTGGCACGGTTTGGAAATCCCGGGCGATGTCGATGGCGGCCCACAGGCGTTAATCCAACCGGGTACCACGCGCAGGGTGCAGTTCACGGTTGAACAGCCCGCAGCGACCTGCTGGTTCCATCCGCATACCCATGGCAAGACGGGGCAGCAGGTGATGAAGGGGTTGGCGGGGTTGGTGCTGTTGGAAGATGATGAGAGCAGTAAGTTGCCACTGCCGAAAACCTGGGGGCAGGATGATATTCCTGTGATCTTGCAGGATAAGCGGTTGGGCAAAGACGCACAGATTGAATATCAATTGGACGTGATGAGCGCGGCGGTGGGCTGGTTTGGTGACCGCATGTTCACCAACGGCGCGCAGTATCCACGGCATATTGCCCCACGTGGTTGGTTGCGCCTGCGTTTCCTCAACGGGTGTAATGCCCGTTCGCTGAACATAGCGGCCAGTGATAACCGTCCACTTTATGTGATCGCCAGCGACGGGGGTTTTCTGGCTGAACCCGTCAAGCTGACCGAATTGCCGATGCTGATGGGCGAGCGTTTTGAAGTGCTGGTGGATGCCTCCGACGGCAAGCCGTTTGATATTGTTACGCTGCCGGTTAAACAGATGGGCATGACGTTGGCACCATTCGACCAACCGCTGCCGGTGCTGCATATTCAGCCTTCGATGGCGCAGGGTATCAAGACGATGCCGGATAGCCTGGTGGCGCTGCCGGCATTGCCTGCGGTGGCGGGTGTGCAAGAGCGCTGGCTGCAACTTATGATGAATCCGCAGTTGGATATGCTGGGCATGCAGGCGTTGATGGATCGTTACGGCCATCAAGCCATGGCAGGAATGAGCATGGATCACGGCAGCATGGGCAAAGGTGACGGGGCAATGGCCGGCATGGGACAGGGCAGTATGAAAGGCATGGACCACGGCAATATGAAAGGTATGAATCACGGCGATATGAAGGGCATGGATCACAGCGCCAAACCGTTCGACTTCAGTCACGGCAATATGATCAACGGCAAGGCTTTCGACATGGCTAAACCGATGTTTGACGCCAAGCGCGGCAAATACGAGAAATGGACCATCTCCGGCGAGGGCGACATGATGTTGCACCCGTTCCATATTCACGGCACCCAGTTCCGTATTCTGTCGGAAAACGGCAAGCCGCCAGCGGCCCACCGCAGTGGTTGGAAAGACACGGTGCGCGTTGAAGGCTGGCGCAGTGAAGTGTTGGTGCGCTTTGATCAGCTGGCCAACAGCGATCATGCCTATATGGCCCATTGTCACCTGCTGGAACATGAAGATACCGGCATGATGCTGGGCTTTACGGTAACCGACTGATTATCCCGCGGCGTAAAACGGGCGGCGCACTCGCGTCGCCAGCGGCTTCAGGCTATGCTAAACTCTGCGCCCTTCTTCCGGCAACTGACCTGAAACCTATGAAACACACTGTAGAAGTAATGATTTCCGAGCAGGAAGTTAAGACCCGTATCGCTGAACTTGGCCGCCAGATCACCGAACATTACCGCGATAGCGGCAGTGACATGGTATTGGTTGGGCTGCTGCGCGGCTCCTTCATGTTCATGGCCGATCTGTGTCGTACGATTGATGTACCACATGAAGTCGACTTTATGACAGCTTCCAGCTATGGCAGTGGCATGTCCACTACTCGCGACGTAAAAATCCTCAAGGATTTGGACGAAGACATCCGTGGCAAAGACGTGCTGATCGTCGAAGACATCATTGATTCTGGCAACACGTTGAATAAAGTGCGCGAAATCCTGGCACTGCGCGGGCCAAAATCACTGGCGATTTGTACCCTGTTGGACAAGCCTGAACGCCGTGAAGTTGAAGTACCGGTTGAGTACGTCGGCTTCCCGATCCCGGACGAGTTCGTGGTGGGTTACGGCATCGACTACGCCCAGCGTTATCGCCATTTGCCGTACGTCGGTAAAGTGGTGCTGCTGGACGAATAAACTGCGGTTGGCGCGATATACCCTTTATACTTGAAGCTGCACCTGTGTTTGACTGTCATTGTGCAACTTCAATTATTTGGGGTATATGTCGTGTTCTGGGCGGAGTTAAATGCCTTTATCTTGCTGCAGTGTAGCCATCGCCTTGCGATAGCCCATTTCCAGGCTTTCTCGGCTGGTGGCTGCAACTTCCAGATCCCGCAGACGTCCGTCCTGGATCCCATACACCCAACCGTGAATCATCACTTTCTGACCGCGTTTCCACGCCGACTGCATTATGGTGGAATGGCCCAGGTTATAGACCTGCTCAATCACGTTGATTTCGCACAATACGTCAAGGCGCTGTTCCGGTTCCAGCTCACCCAACAGTGAACTGTGTTTGTACCAAAGATCGCGAATGTGCAGCAGCCAGTTGTTGATAAGCCCCAGTTCTGGGTTCTCCACCGCGGCTTCTACGCCACCGCAGCCCAGGTGGCCACAAATGATAATATGTTCAACTTCCAGCACGTCGACGGCATATTGCACGACCGACAAGCAGTTTAAATCGGTGTGAATGACCAGGTTTGCCACATTACGGTGGACAAACAGTTCTCCTGGTTCCAACCCGGTCAGCCTTTCCGCAGGAACGCGGCTGTCTGAACAACCAATCCATAAAAAACGGGGCTTTTGCGCCTGTGCTAAACGTTCAAAAAAATCTGGATCTTCCTTACTGATGTTAGCCGACCAAGTATGGTTATTAGCGATAAGCTTTTCGATTTCTTTCATGGAGGTTATTGGCCTGTAACGAACAGATTGCGTTGGGGTAATATAGGACAAGCGTCACAGTTTGGAAATCGGAACCGTTACGCAAGACGATATTCAGCCACTTTTTATACAGCATGGCGGGATGGAACCTGAATTTTCCGCACGGATTTGCCTCAGTGAAAACGCTGCTGATGATAAGATCACCTTCATTACAATACGCAGCAGCATACTCATCGTCACAAGGTACTTTTTAACTTATGAATTATGCACTGGAATTAGCGCAGTTAACCAAGACTTACGCCGGTGGCGTCAAGGCATTGCGCGGGATCGATCTGAATGTCGAAGCCGGGGATTTCTATGCTTTGCTGGGGCCTAACGGTGCCGGAAAATCCACGACCATCGGCATTATCAGTTCGCTGGTTAATAAAACGTCCGGCAGCGTGCGGGTGTTTGGCTACGACATCGACAAAGACATCGTCAATGCCAAACGCCAGCTCGGGCTGGTGCCACAGGAATTCAACTTTAACCCGTTCGAAACGGTGATGCAGATAGTCGTCAACCAGGCGGGTTACTACGGCGTAGCTCGCCGTGAAGCACTGGCGCGGGCGGAAAAATACCTGACTCAGCTGGATCTGTGGGGCAAGCGTGAAGAGCGCGCCCGCATGCTGTCTGGTGGTATGAAGCGTCGCCTGATGATTGCCCGAGCGCTGATGCATCAGCCAAAACTGCTGATCCTCGATGAACCGACCGCCGGGGTGGATATCGAACTTCGTCGCTCGATGTGGGGCTTCCTGAAAGAGCTGAACGCGCAAGGCACCACCATTATTCTTACCACTCACTATTTGGAAGAGGCCGAAATGCTGTGCCGCAACATCGGCATTATCCAGAACGGTGAGTTGGTCGAAAATACCTCAATGAAAGGGTTGTTGGCCAAGCTCAAGTCCGAGACCTTCATCCTGGATCTGGCCGCGAAAAGCCCATTGCCGAAGCTGGACGGTTACCGCCACCGTCTGACGGACACCTCAACGTTGGAAGTTGAAGTGATGCGTGAGCAAGGCCTGAATGGTCTGTTTACCCAACTCAGCACGCAGGGTGTTCAGGTACTGAGCATGCGTAACAAGGCTAACCGGCTGGAAGAGCTGTTCGTCACCCTGGTTAACGGCAATGGAGAAAAAGCATGACGCGTTTGTATTGGGTGGCCTTACAGAGTATCTGGGCCAAAGAGATCAACCGTTTTGCCCGTATCTGGATCCAGACGCTGGTACCACCGGTGATCACCATGACGCTGTATTTCATCATCTTTGGCAACCTGATTGGTTCGCGCATTGGTGAAATGCACGGTTTTGATTACATGCAGTTTATCGTGCCGGGCTTGATCATGATGGCGGTGATCACCAACTCGTATGCCAACGTGGCTTCGTCATTCTTCAGCGCCAAATTCCAGCGCAACATTGAAGAACTGCTGGTGGCACCGGTTCCGACGCACGTCGTCATCGCCGGTTACGTCGGTGGTGGCGTGGCGCGCGGCATTTGCGTCGGCGTATTGGTTACCGTGATTTCGCTGTTCTTTGTGCCATTGCAGATCCACGCCTGGTGGGTGATTGTCGCTACACTGCTGCTGACGGCGATTTTGTTTTCGCTGGCGGGGCTGATCAACGCGGTATTTGCCACGACCTTTGACGATATCAGCCTGATTCCGACCTTCGTGCTGACACCGCTGACCTATCTGGGCGGGGTGTTTTACTCGCTGACGCTGCTGCCGCCGTTCTGGCAGGCGGTGTCCAAACTGAACCCGATCGTGTATATGATTAGCGGTTTCCGTTACGGTTTCCTGGGCATCAGCGACGTTCCCTTGGCGCTGACGATGGCAGTGCTGGTGGCGTTTATTGCGGTGTTCTACCTGTTGTCATGGTACCTGATTGAACGCGGCCGCGGTCTGCGTACCTGATTAACTGGCGTCCCCGTTCAGTCGTCCGGGGACGCTTTTCTTGACCTGAAACAGACATCATGTAAATCAATAAAATTGCTCCAATAACCCCTTTCTCCCCGCTGTTCAAATCGTGCTATGCTGGCGCTCCACATTTCCTCCATTTTGTTATTACGTACTCGTAAGCAGAACATAACCATGCGGTCTAAACATAAGATAGCGGCTGGGCTTCTCGGCATTCTGATGGTATTTGCATCTCCGGCAAGTCTGGCAAATTTGTTGTCGGAAGACAGTGCTGTTAAATCCGAATATATGGAAGCGCAACGCGACAGCGAGGTCTATTCGCTGATTGGCGAGCATGTTATTCCGGTTGGTGAAGTGAAGCAGGGGCAACTGATTCAGGTGTTCCCGGCAGATGCGGAATATTACGAGTTCAAATTCGGTCACGGTACCGGTTTTATCGATAAAGACGATGTGCGGAATCTCAAAAAATCGCGCAAAGTGAAGGATGATCTTGGTGAGCTGAACAAGCCGCTGACCAACCAGAACCTGATCACCCAAAAAGTGACAAACGTCTATACCGATGCGGATAACGGCAGCGATGTTTTTGGCGTGCTGGAAGAGAACCTGCGTTACCCGATCATCGGTAAGCTGAAGGATCGGCTCAACAACACCTGGTATGAGATCAACATTGGTGACCGTCTGGGTTATGTCAGCGAGCTGGACTGTGAAATTGACACGGGTATTCCGGTACTGACTTATCATCATTTGTTGAAGAACGAAGAGAACAAGCGCTTCCGTCATACGTCGACGACCACGTCTGATGTGGCGTTCAGCAACCAGATGACCTACCTGAAGCAGGCCGGCTACGACACCATTTCCTTGTACCAGTTGGAAGCTTACCTGAACAACCAGATCAATTTGCCGGGTAAGGCGGTGGTGCTGACGTTTGATGACGGGCTAAAGTCGGTCTACAGGTACGCTTATCCCGTGCTGAAAGACTACGGCTTCCGCGCCACCGCGTTTATCATTTCCTCACGCATCAAACGCCATCCGCAGAAGTGGAACCCAGACTCGCTGCAGTTTATGAGTATTTCCGAGCTGAAGCAGATTCAGGACGTATTCGATGTGCAATCGCATACGCATTTCCTGCATCGCACTGACGGTAACCGTCAACCGATCCTGCTGAGCCGTTCCCTGCATAATATCGAATTCGATTTTGAGCACTCACGCCGTGCGCTGTCGCAGTTTAATCCGCACGTGCTGTATCTGTCCTACCCGTTTGGTGGCTATAACCAGCGGGCGATTCAGGCAGCGAAAGACGCCGGTTTCCATATGGCGGTAACCACGGTGCAGGGCAAAGTGAAGCCGGGGGATAATCCTTATACGCTGAAGCGGCTATATATTTTGCGCACCGACTCTATTCAGACAATGGCGGACAGAATAGCCAACAAGCCGGGAACGCTGGTAGTGCAGTAAGTGCATCGTGCTTCGGTTCCTTGCCGTCGCGATGCAATTCGACGTGTTTAGCGTAAAGATGAGACGGGCGCCGAAAGCGCCCGTTTTTGCGTTTAAGCGACCTGAACCGGTACGGCTTTTGCCTTACGCTGCAGGTTGTTGTCACCTTCGAAGTAGGCAACCTTCGGATGATGTTGGCGGGCATCGGCATCGCTCATCTGCACATAAGAACAGATGATCAGCTTGTCGCCCACGCAGGCGCAGCGTGCTGCCGCACCGTTGACCGAAATAATGCGCGAACCGCGTTCTGCGGCGATAGCATAGGTCGAGAAACGCTGACCGTTATCAACGTTATAAATATCGATAGCTTCATATTCCAGAATGCCTGCGGCTTCCAGGAAGTCCTGATCGATGGCGCAGGAGCCTTCATAGTGCAAGTCGGCCTGAGTCACTTTCACCCGATGTAGCTTACCTTGCAGCATAGTACGTATCATAGCTTTACCTAATATAGAGAGGCGATTGGGTTAAACATCCATACCGAAATATATCGTCACCGATAAGCCCGCCATTGTCTACTGTCAGGCCGGCCTCAACGGTGACGGTTGCACGAAAAATAACCTACAGTGTCAGATCAACCTGTTGATTGTCGATCAACCGCGCTTTACCCAGCCAGGCGGCCATTAGCACCACCGCACGTTGGCTCTCAACACCCAGCGGTTGCAGGTTGTCTGCGTCACGGATAAACAGCTCGTCAGGGATGAAACCGGCGTTGCGCAGGTGTGCTGCAGTTTGCTCCAGCAGCTCGTCGACGTGACGTTCACCGTTGCTGAGCTGTTCTGCCAGTGCATTCATGATCTTGCTGAGCTGCGGGGCAATTTTACGCTCTTCGGCGGTCAGATAGCTGTTACGTGAACTGAGTGCCAGGCCATCTTTGGCCCGTACGGTCGGAACGCCGACGATCTCGATATCGTAACCCATGTCCGCCACCATCTTGCGGATCAACGCCAGTTGCTGGTAATCCTTCTCGCCAAAACAGGCCAGATCCGGCTGCACCAGATTGAACAGCTTGCTGACAATGGTAGCCACGCCGCGGAAATGCCCTGGGCGGCTGGCGCCTTCCAGCATGGTGGAGATACCGGGTACATCGACGTAGGTTTGTTGTTCCAGACCTTGAGGATAGACATCCGCTGGCGCGGGGGCGAATACCAGTTCAACACCGCGGCGGGTCAGCTTTTCGCTGTCCTCTTGCAAGGTGCGCGGGTAACTTGCCAAGTCTTCAGGGCGTTCGAACTGCATTGGATTGACGAAAATACTGACCACCACGATATCGGCACGTGCACGCGCTTCATCGATCAATGTCATATGGCCTTCGTGAAGGTTGCCCATGGTAGGCACCAACGCGATACGTTTGCCATCTTGACGCCAGCGGCGGATCTGCTGACGCAACAGCGGCAGGGTCTCGATAATTACCATTCCATAACTCCTTGATAGGCTGTTTTGCTCGGCTGTATGCGCTTGCTGCGCGTAATCAGGCGGCGCCATTTATGCCTATTAAACCATGCCGTTAGTTAAATGAGTGTTCTTCTGCGGGATAAATTCCTTGCTCCACATCCTGCATATATTGTTGCACCGCCGAGCGGATATCACCGCTTTGCGCCAGGAAGTTTTTAGCGAATTTCGGTGTATGGCCGCCGGTAATGCCGAACGCGTCATGCATCACCAGGATCTGGCCATCGGTGACATTACCGGCGCCAATGCCGATCACCGGAATTGCCAGGGCTTCAGTGATTTTGCGCGCCAGCTCAGTGGGTACGCACTCCAGCACCAGCAGTTGAATACCGGCCAGTTCCAGATTTTGTGCGTCTTCCAATAATTGTTTGGCAGCGAGCTCATCACGGCCCTGCACCTTGTAGCCGCCGAACACGTTTACCGACTGTGGCGTGAGGCCGAGATGACCACATACGGGCACGGCACGCTCGGTGAGCATTTTCACTGTTTCACACAGCCAACTGCCGCCTTCCAGCTTCACCATATTGGCGCCGGCTTGCATCAGCTCAGCGGCATTGGTACAGGCCAGTTGTGGCGTGGCGTAACTCATAAAGGGCAGATCGGCCAGTAACAGGCAGGCTGGAGCGCCACGACGGACGGCGCGGGTATGGTAGGCAACGTCGGCGACGGTGACTGGCAGCGTGGAGTCGTGGCCCTGCAGCGTCATGCCCAGCGAGTCACCCACCAGCAGCACTTTAACGCCTTGCTCTTCAAACAATTTGGCAAAGCTGGCATCGTAGGCGGTTAAGGAGGCAAACTTGCGTTGTTCCTGTTTCCACTGGCGCAAATGGGTCACGGTGGTGGGTTTCATCACTACGTCTCCTGAATCGAGCCGTGCGGCGTGCGCAGGGCTCTGGCTGCAAAAAAGTGCTGTCATTCTACTGTAACCCTAACGGGGTGGGTAGCGCAGATCATAATGCTTAAGAGGTTCTTAAGAACCTTGTGGTGTAATGGATAACAAGGGCTAAAAAAGGACGCGCATGCGAATTTTGCTGATAGAAGATGACAAATTAATTGGCGACGGTATCAAGGCTGGGCTGACCAAACTCGGTTTTAATCTGGACTGGTTTACCGATGGGCTGGTTGGTAAAAATGCGCTGGAAAGTGCGCCTTACGATGCCGTGATCCTCGATCTCAGCCTGCCGGGCCTCGACGGGCTGGACTTGTTGCGCCAGTGGCGGCAGGCCGGCCATGACGTGCCTGTCTTGATCCTGACCGCACGTGATGCGCTGGAACAACGGGTCAGCGGCCTGCAAAGTGGCGCCGATGATTACCTGTGCAAGCCTTTTGCCCTGGCAGAGGTTGCTGCACGTTTGCAGGCATTGATCCGCCGTCGCCATGGCCAGTTGATGCCGCAATTGGCACATGGGAACGTGGTGTTTGATACTGCCACCCGTAGCGTGAGCTGTAACGGCGAGCCTGTCACATTAACACCGCGGGAGCTGGCGGTGCTGGAGTTGTTCCTGCACAACAAAGGGCGGGTGCTGGCTCGTCCCTTGATCCAGGAAAAGTTGTACAACTGGGACGATGAGGTCAGTAGCAACGCGGTGGAGGTGCATATTCATCATCTGCGACGGAAGCTGGGCAACGGCTTTATCCGTACCATTCACGGTGTGGGCTATACGCTGGGGGATGTGCCGTGAAACATCTCAGTCTGCGGCTGCGGTTGATCCTGATTTTCAGTGTGCTTGCGTTAGTGACCTGGTGTTCTGCCAGTTTGGTGGCGTGGATGATGATGCGTAACAACATCAATGAAGTGTTTGATACCCAACAGATGCTGTTCGCCAAACGGCTGGCAACCACCAATCTGGGTAATCTGCTGGCAGAGGAAAGCGTGCGGAGTTTGCCGAAAACCAAGAGGCTGGTGCACCACGGAAAACGTGGCGAGCAGGACGACGACGCGTTGGCATTCGCCATCTTCGATCGCGACGGCAAAATGTTGCTCAATGATGGCGAGAATGGCGCAGATTTCCGCTTTGACGGTGAGCGTGAAGGCTTTACCGACGGTGAACGCAAAGGCGATGACGACAGTTGGCGTCTGCTGTGGCTAACCAGCCCCGACGGGAGATACCGCATTGTGGTGGGGCAGGAGTGGGACTATCGCCGGGATATGGCGCTAGGCATGGTGACCGGGCAACTGGTGCCGTGGTTGGTGACGTTGCCGATCCTGATGGTGCTGATTGCGCTGATGGTCGGGCGTGAGCTGCGGCCGTTGCGCACTGTCGCCGCGGGGCTGCGCAAACGCGCCCCGGATGATGCTACACCACTGGATGCGGGCCAGGTACCGACAGAGGTACGTCCGTTGGTGGATGCGCTTAACGCGCTCTTTGCCCGCATCAATGCGTTGCTGGTGCGGGAACGGCGATTCACGTCAGACGCTGCCCATGAGTTACGCAGCCCACTTGCGGCACTGCGTGTGCAGACAGAAGTCGTGCAACTGGCGGGTGACGACGAGCCGATGCGTGCGCATGCGTTGGACAACCTGACGATAAGCATCGATCGCGCCACGCGGTTGGTCGATCAACTGCTGACACTGTCGCGGCTGGACTCCCTGTCCGGTCTGGCCGAACTGGAAACGGTCGACTGGGGTCAATGGGTTCCGATGCTCCTGGCGGAGCATGAGCGCCATGCACATGCCGCCAATGTCACGCTGCGCTATGAACATCAAGGTACGCCGCCACCGTTACAGGGGCAACCGCTGTTGCTGTCATTGCTGGTGCGCAATCTGGTGGATAATGCCGTGCGTTATACCCCGAAAGGGGGCAGGGTCACGGTGAGGCTGACAGAACGCTTGCTGGAGGTCGAGGACGATGGCCCTGGTGTTACGCCGGAGCATCTGACACGGCTTGGCGAGCGCTTTTATCGTCCGCCGGGGCAGGAACAAACGGGGAGTGGTTTGGGGCTATCGATTGTGGAGCGTATCGCGGGTTTACATGGATTGCGTGTTAGCTTTGCCAACCGACCTGAAGGGGGATTTGTTGCTCAGGTGATGCTGTAGGGCGCTGGAGATGAACTGCGCCCGACTCAGGATTTCTGCTTGGGGTGATGCCAGAGTTCCATGCCATTTTTCGGCACGCGTTTCAGGCAGCTGGCCAGGGATTCGCCATCCGGGAAGATCAACTCGGGGGCGATTTCCGCCAGCGGATAGAGCATGAACTCACGCTCTTTCAGGCCGTAATGTGGCACGGTCAGGCGATCGGTATGAATGACCTGATCGCCATAGAGCATCATGTCCAGATCCAGGGTACGAGGCCCCCAGCGTTCATCTTTGCGTACGCGGCCCTGATTACGCTCTATCGCCTGAGTGTGATCCAGGAGCTGTTCGGCAGGCAATAACGTATCCAATGCAACCACGGCATTGAGAAAGTCCGGCTGGTTCTGTGGCCCCAGCGGTTTCGTGCGGTAAAACGAAGAACAAACGATCAACCGGGTGCGCGGGAGATGCTCCAGCGCTTCCAGTGCGGCTTTCACCTGTTGTAGCGGGTGCGCCAGGTTACTGCCCAGCGCGATATAAACGCGGATCATTATTCCCCTTCTTTACGCGGCGTCCGGCGGCGTGGGCGGCGTTGACGCGTGCGGCGCGGTGCCGGATCGTCACCCAAGGTGTTCAACATGCTTTTTTGGCGCGCTGGCGTGGCGTCCTGGAACTCGCCCCACCATTCGGTCAGACGCAGCATTTCCGGGTTTTCTTCCACTTCCGCACGCAGCGCCAGCAGATCGTAAGCGGCGCGGAACTTCGGGTGTTCCATCAGTTTATGCGCGCGCTTGCCCTGTCGGCGTGACAGCCGAAGTTGCAACTGCCAGATATCACGAACCAGCGTGGTGATACGTTTCGGGATCGCCAGCGAGCGGCACTGCTCGTCCAACACGTCATTCATTGCCAGAGCGAAGGCATCGTAATAGGCCAACCCGCTTTCCTGCGCCAGTTTCTGCGCATGTTCCAGCAGCGGATACCAAAGCATAGCAGCAAACAGGAATGCCGGATTGACGCGCATGTCATTCTGCAGACGATAGTCGGTATTCTTCAACACCTGCACCAGGATACGTTCCATTGGCGTGTCATGGTTAGGAGTGAAGTGACGTGCAATCTGTGGGAATAACGGCTGGAACAACTGGTATTCACACAGCTTCAGATAGGTCGGATAGCCGTAGCCAGCCTGTAACAGTTTGAGTGACTCCTCAAACAGACGCGCGGGTGGGATCTCATGTAGCAGGGACGCCAGACGGGGGATCGGCTCGGCGGTTTCATCACTGATGGTCATGTCCAGCTTGGCGGCAAAGCGCACAGCACGCAGCATGCGCACCGGGTCTTCACGGTAGCGAGTTTCTGGATCGCCGATCAGGCGAATCACGCCTTGCTTCAGATCGCGCAGGCCGTTGACGTAATCACGCAAGGTGAAGTCCGCGACACCGTAATACAAGCTGTTGATGGTAAAGTCACGGCGCTGAGCATCTTCTTCGATTGAGCCAAAGATGTTGTCACGCAGCAGCATGCCGTTTTGGGCCTGCTGGGAAGAATTCTTGTCCGATTCCGGCGTTTGCTGTTCGTGGTGGCCACGGAAGGTCGCAACCTCGATGATTTCAGGCCCGAACATCACGTGAGCCAGGCGGAAACGGCGGCCAACCAGACGGCAGTTGCGGAACAGCTTGCGCACCTGCTCTGGGGTTGCGTTGGTAGTGATGTCGAAATCTTTTGGCTTTTTGCCCAATAACAGATCACGTACGCCGCCACCGACCAGATAGGCTTCAAAGCCGGATTTATTCAGGCGATAGAGCACCTTCAGCGCATTCTCACTGATGTCTTTACGTGAGATGGCGTGCTGGTCGCGCGGGATCACGGTCATTGAGCCGTTTCCCTCTGCCGCAGGAAAAGGTGGGCGTTTACGCGGTGCCGGCCGGCGGGCAGGGCTTTCTCTGCCGCGATCGGCGGAACGTTGCTGCGGCGCAGCTGGCTGTTCAGCCGCCACGCTTTCTTCGCGGACTACGTTTTTATCGCTGACCGGCGCTTCATCGCGCGGCTGCTTGTCATCGCGGATTAGCACCTTACGGCAGAAATTGGCTACTCGGGTAAAAATGGTACACCTCGATAGTGTCTGATAAAAATGGCGCTAACAAAAAATAGCGGCTAATCATAGCTCACCATGGCTCTTTTGAGAATGCCGATGTGTTTCCGCCCAGGGGATTGCCTCCTGACGCGGTACATTATCCAGCTTCCAGTGTGCGATTGCCCAGCTCAATAATAACGGCAGGTCAAGATCTTGCCAGCTTTCCGGCAGGGGTTGGCGCAGAAACTTCAATGCGGCAACCAGCACGGGGCGAGGATCACCGTCGGGCAACGCTGGCGCATGGTTTTGTTTCGAGAGTTTGATGCCGTTAGCACCCAGCGCCA
The DNA here is from genome assembly GCF_044900985.1 of Serratia sp. NPDC087055. NCBI lineage: Bacteria > Pseudomonadati > Pseudomonadota > Gammaproteobacteria > Enterobacterales > Yersiniaceae > Serratia > Serratia sp. NPDC087055. Next base: position 41,441 of record NZ_JBJDOG010000003.1, on the reverse strand, counting down.
GCGGCAAATGCGCATATGTGGGTACCGGTGCCTGCAACTGATGATATAGCGCAATTTGGCGCACTGTCGGTTCGATCAAATCGGCACCGCGTACGATTTCGGTAACACCCTGAAAATGATCGTCAACCACTACCGCCAGGTTATAGGCGAACAGGCCATCACGTCGACGGATGATAAAGTCTTCCCGTGCCAACGCGGGATCGGCGTGCAACTCGCCCTGCAGCCGGTCGTGAAAAGCGAAAACCGGTGCGGACTGCCGTAAACGAATGGCGGCACCCTGAGGACCCAGATGCAAATGACGGCAGTGACCGTCATAGAGGCCACCTATCTGCTGGATACGGCTACGGGTACAGTTGCAGAAATAGCTGAGACCTTGCTGATGGAGTTGATCCAGCGTGGCTCGGTAGGCTTCGTGGCGTTGGGATTGATAGATGACCTGGCCGTCCCAGTGGAGACCATAGTGTTCCAGAGCGGATAAGATACGATCGGCCGCACCGGCAACTTCGCGCGGGGGATCAATATCTTCAATGCGAACCAACCACTGCCCGCGTTGAGCACGAGCCTGAAGGTAGCTTCCCAGCGCTGCAATCAACGAACCGAAATGCAGATCCCCGGAAGGCGATGGGGCAAAGCGCCCCACATAATGTCTTTCTTGCATATCAGAGGGGAAACTTTCCCTTTGCTCTGTGCGGCGCACGCAGGACGCACGCCGCAGCGGTAACAACTGTATACCCGTCATCTTTGAAGTTGCTTCTGCGTTGGCGGCACTCACTTACCCTAATCACTGACTTGAGTAAGCTCATTGGGATCAGCTCCCTTGCCGCCTTGATGCAACTCCACCTATTTTGGGTATATTAGCCGGCCATCTGCTTTTCGCGGATTTCGGCCAGAGTCTTGCAGTCGATGCACAAATCGGCAGTCGGGCGCGCTTCAAGGCGACGAATGCCAATCTCCACGCCGCAGGATTCGCAGTAGCCGAAATCTTCGTCTTCTACTTTCTTCAGCGTTTTCTCGATCTTTTTAATCAGTTTGCGTTCGCGATCGCGGTTACGCAGTTCAAGACTGAACTCTTCTTCCTGAGTGGCACGGTCGGCCGGATCAGGGAAGTTAGCAGCCTCTTCCTGCATATGCGACACAGTACGATCCACTTCATCCCTGAGCTGGTTGCGCCATGCTTCAAGAATGCGCTTGAAATGCGACAACTGGGCGTCGTTCATGTACTCTTCGCCCGGCTTCTCTTGGTACGGCTCCACCCCAGCGATGGCGAGAATGCTCAAGGACGAGGTTTTACGGGTTTGCCCTTCTTGCATGTTGCTTCTCCTACATACACACGCACTATCGAATCCCCAATGCGGGGGAAAAACAGGCCGCTATAAATAACAGATGGGACGTAGGTTGGCAATTATTCCTGTCGCCTGCTTGACAATGGTGTGAAGGAAGGCGTATTTGGCGACGCGATAACCGGTTGTCGGAATATTTGTGCCCAGTCAGCGCTAATCGATAAAAAACGGTAACTTATCGCAGAGAGATATACCGTCAGGTGATAATTTAGCCCCATAACAAACGACTTCTACGCCCAATTGCTGAACCTGTGCCAACAGTGCCGCATAACGCTCATCTATATGATGTGCCGGTGCGACCTGTCCAATACCGCTATGTAACACAGCAAAGAACAAAACCGCCCGTTGCCCGCTTTCAACCACGCTTAGCAACTCACGTAAGTGCTTCTGTCCTCTGAGCGTTACCGCATCAGGGAAGTAACCACGTTGTTGTTGCAATAATGTGACTGACTTAACTTCAATATAGCAGCTAGCTCGATTTTCTGCCTGTAATAACAAATCGATACGACTGTTTTCACTGCCATATTTTACTTCGCTGCTGATTTTACTGTAACCGGATAATTCATTGATTAGATTCTGTTCGATAGCCTCGCGCACCAAGGTGTTGGCACGTAAGGTATTCACACAGATCCAGCCCCCTTGTTGGGTATGTGTCAGTTCCCAACTGTGGGCGTATTTGCGTTTGGCATTATCTGAGGTGGAATACCAAACGGTGTCGCCGGGTGTTGCGCAACCGGTCATGGCACCGGTGTTGGCGCAGTGCAGGGTAAAGGTTTCTCCCTCCGGCGTGATGACGTCCGCCAGAAAGCGTTTGTAACGTTTAATCAGCGTGGCATGGCGCAGCGGTGGCGTAAAAATCATGAGTTGTCCTGGTTGGCTAAGGGCCATTGTTCAAGCATCTGATAACGCGTGCGGCCGTTTTCAAAAACTGACTGGTACAAGGCAAATGCGTCGGCGCTGAAGACCCATCCCGGTGTAGCCGGTGGTATGGCGACGGGCTGTGTTGCAGAGCGCAATAGTGTGATGTGCGGATGAAACGGCATGGGGCTTTGATAACACCCGCTGCGGGCTGCCTGCGATCGCAAAAGCTCTGCCAACTGCAGCAATCTGCGCGGGGCGCGTCGTGTGCCTAACCAAACCACGCCGGGACGAGGCCAGTGGCCAAGGTCATCCAATACCATGCTGAAGCCGGGTTGGCGAATGCGGCTGGCCAGCTTTTTAAGCGCGGCTTCTTTTGGTGCTGAAACATCCCCGAGAAAGGCCAGCGTCAGGTGCAGATTGGCTGCTGCGACTGGCCGACCCGCTTCGGGTGTGAAGCTTTCTGCGCGCCAACGGATCACCTGCTGCTGTAATGCATCCGGTAAGGTCAGGGCGAAAAAAAGGCGGCGCGAACTGGACATAGATACCCGGCAAGTAAGGAAACGCAGAGTCTAATGCTACAATGTGCGCCGTCCAATGTTAACCACTACGGAGAGTTCTGTGTCTTCACTGCCCGTCAGTGCGGTTCTTGATGAATTGCTCACTGCACTGCAATCCGCCCCGCAGGTATTGTTGCATGCACCGACCGGTGCCGGTAAATCGACCTGGCTGCCGCTGCAGATCCTGGCTAACGCCGGTTTGCCGGGCCGCATTATTATGCTCGAACCCCGGCGGTTGGCGGCGAAAAACGTGGCATACCGATTGGCGCAGCAACTGGGGGAGGAACCCGGTCAGACGGTGGGTTACCGCATGCGCGCCGAAAGCAAAAGTGGGCCGCATACCCGGCTCGAGGTGGTGACAGAAGGCATTCTTACCCGCATGTTGCAGCAGGATGCTGAGCTGCAGGGCGTTTCGTTAGTGATTCTCGATGAGTTCCATGAGCGTAGCCTGCAGGCCGATCTGGCGCTGGCATTGCTATTGGACGTGCAGCAGGGGCTGCGCGACGATTTAAAACTGCTGATCATGTCGGCGACGCTGGATAACGCTCGTCTGACGCAGTTGTTGCCACAGGCGCCGGTGGTGGTGTCCGCTGGCCGCAGCTTCCCTGTCGAGCGTCAATATCAGCCATTAGCCAGCCACCAACGGCTGGAGGACGGTGTGGCGAGCGCGGTTAAGCGCCTGTTGTCTGAGCAGGCGGGCTCATTGCTGCTGTTCTTGCCCGGCGTGGCTGAAATCCACCGCGTACTGGAGCGGTTGAGCGGTGACGTCGCGGGCGATATCGAGTTATGCCCACTGTACGGTGCCTTGCCGTTAGCACAGCAGCAGAAAGCGATTCAGGCCGCACCAGCAGGCCGCCGTAAAGTGGTATTGGCAACCAACATCGCTGAAACCAGCCTGACCATCGAAGGCATTAGGTTAGTGGTAGACAGTGGTCTGGAGCGGGTAGCGCGTTATGACGTGCGTAACGGCCTTACGCGATTGGTGACGCAACGCATTAGCCAGGCATCAATGATCCAGCGTGCTGGCCGTGCAGGGCGCCTGGAGGCCGGCATTTGCTGGCATCTGTTTGCCAAAGAGCAGGCAGAGCGGGCGGCGGAACATGCGGAGCCGGAAATCGTGCAAAGCGATCTCGCCGCTTTCTGGCTGGAGCTACTGCAATGGGGCTGCCATGACGTTGCGCAATTGACCTGGCTCGATCGGCCACCGGAGACGGCGCTGACGGCCGCCAAAAGGCTGCTACGGCACCTTGGTGCTACCGATGAAGGCGATAAACTGACTGCGCGTGGTCGCCAGATGGCCCTTCTGGGCTGTGAGCCGCGTTTGGCGGCGATGCTAACCCAGGGAGCAGAGCGAGGAGCCAATGGGCTTGCGACAGCCGCTGCGTTAGCGGCATTACTGGAAGAACCGCCACGCAGCGGGCAAATGGACATTGGCTACTGGCTGAGCCGCCCGCAGCCGAACTGGCAACGCCGTGCTACCCAGTTGGCCCGGCGTTTACAGACAAAAGCGGGGCCGGTGGATGTTGACCTGGCGCCGAGCCTCCTGGCGTTGGCGTTTACTGACCGTATTGCTCAACGGCGTGGTCAGGATGGTCGTTACCTGCTGGCTAACGGTATGGGCGCTGCGATGAATCAGGATGAGGCATTGTCGCGAGCCCCTTGGCTGATCGTACCTGGCCTGTTGCAAGGGCATAACAGCCCCGACGCCCGTATTTTGCTGGCGCTACCGGTAGAGATTGATGCGCTGGCGGCCCAACTGCCGGCGATCGTTTCCCAGCAAACCGCTGTGGAATGGGACGAGGAAAAAGGCACGTTGCGCGCCTGGAAACGTCAGCAGATTGGCCGTTTGACGTTGCGTGCACAACCCCTTGCCAAACCGGCAGACGAAGAGCTGCAACAGGCATTGCTCAACTGGGTTCGTGCTCAGGGGGTGGCGGTGCTTAACTGGGATACCGCCGCCGAGCAGTTGCGCCTACGTTTGCAGTGCGCACAAAACTGGCTGCCAGAGGCCGCCTGGCCCCCGGTCGATGATGACGCGTTGCTGGCGTCATTGGAGCAGTGGTTGTTACCGTCGCTGAATGGTGTACGTGACATGCGTGGATTAAAACAGGTGAACATTGCCGAGGCGTTATCACGGCTGTTGGACTGGCAGCAAAAGCAACGGCTGGATAATGCGTTACCCACTCATTACACTGTGCCGACCGGCAGCCGGTTACCGATTCGCTATGACGCCGGCAAACCGCCTGCGCTGGCCGTGCGTTTGCAAGAAGTGTTTGGTGAACAGCGTAGCCCGATGCTGGCAGAAGGTCGCATCCCGGTAGTGCTTGAGTTACTCTCACCGGCGCACAGGCCATTACAAATCACCGGCGATCTGGCGGCGTTTTGGCAGGGGGCCTACAAAGAAGTGCAAAAAGAGATGAAAGGGCGGTATCCGAAGCACGTGTGGCCGGACGACCCGGCGAATACCGCACCGACGCGGCGCACGAAAAAGTATCAGTAATCCCCGTTATACTTGACGCCGCATCTGTGTTGGCTGCACTCACTTACGCGAATGACTTACCAGAGTAAGCTCATCGGGATAAGTTCTCTTGCCGCCTGGATGCAACACCAATGATTTAGGGGATGAATTCAGATGTTTCTTCTGTTCAATGGCCTGACGCCGCGACAGATTAAGCGACTCATAATGGCCGGCAGTGCCGCCAAGTCTGGAGAGTAACAGCAATGGCTGGGGATGACCGCGAGCCCATCGGGCGCAAAGGGAAACAACCAACACGCACCGCGTCGCGCAAGCCGCCGCGCCGTCGTCGAGAAGACGATTACGATGATTACGAGGAAGACGAGTACCAGGATGACGATGATGATTATGAAGACGAGGAAGAACGCATGCCGCGTAAGGTAAAAGCGACTCCGCCGCGTAAAAAACGCCGCTGGCTCGGCCTGCTTATCAAACTGATTCTGGTGGTCGCAGTTCTGCTGGCGATCTACGGCGTCTATCTGGATTCACAGATCCGCAGCCGCATTGACGGCAAAGTCTGGCAGTTGCCGGCAGCGGTTTATGGCCGAATGGTCAACCTGGAACCGGGCATGCCGTACAGCAAAAAGGAAATGGTCGATTTGCTTGAGGGCATGCAATACCGTCAGGTAAGCCGCATGACACGCCCTGGTGAATTCACCGTGCAGGCCAACAGCATCGAGATGCTGCGTCGCCCATTTGATTTCCCAGACGGTAAAGAGGGCCAGATCCACGCGCGTCTCAATTTCCAGAACAACCGCCTGGCGAACATCGAGAACATGGAAAACCAGCGCAGTTTTGGGTTCTTCCGCCTCGATCCGCGCCTGATCACCATGTTGCAGTCGCCGAACGGTGAACAGCGTCTGTTTGTGCCACGCGCCGGTTTCCCAGACCTGCTGGTGGATACGCTGATTGCCACCGAAGACCGCCATTTCTATGAGCATGACGGCATCAGCCCCTATTCCATTGGCCGTGCGGTGTTGGCTAACCTGACAGCCGGACGTGCAGTGCAGGGCGGCAGTACACTGACGCAGCAGTTGGTGAAAAACCTGTTCTTAACTAACGAGCGTTCGCTGTGGCGTAAGGCCAACGAAGCCTACATGGCGTTGTTGGTAGATTACCGCTACAGCAAGGATCGCATCCTTGAGCTGTATCTGAATGAGGTTTACCTCGGCCAGAGCGGCAACGATCAGATCCGTGGGTTCCCGCTGGCCAGCCTGTATTACTTTGGCCGCCCGGTAGACGAGCTGAGTCTGGATCAACAGGCGCTGTTGGTGGGCATGGTTAAAGGGGCGTCGCTGTATAACCCTTGGCGTAACCCGAAACTGGCGCTGGAACGCCGTAACCTGGTGTTGAAACTGTTGCAGAACCAAGGTGTTATCGATGCAGAGCTGTATAACATGCTCAGTGCTCGACCTTTGGGCGTGCAGCCGAAAGGCGGGGTGATCACGCCGCAACCCGCGTTTATGCAGATGGTTCGTCAGGAACTGCAAGCCAAGCTGGGCGACAAGGTTAACGATCTGTCCGGTGTGAAAATCTTCACCACGTTGGATCCGGTATCACAGGATGCAGCAGAAAAGGCGGTTGAGGATGGTATACCTGCGCTGAAGGCGGCTCGCCACGTTCAGGATCTGGAAGCGGCGATGGTGATCGTCGATCGCTTTAGCGGTGAAGTTCGTGCCATGGTCGGCGGCGCTAACCCACAGTTTGCCGGATTCAACCGTGCCATGCAGGCGCGTCGTTTGGTCGGGTCACTGGCTAAGCCACCGACTTACCTGACGGCCTTGTCCGAGCCGGACAAATATCGTCTGAACACCTGGCTGGCGGATCAACCACTGACGTTGAAATTGTCTAACGGTACCGTTTGGCAGCCAAACAACTATGACCGTAAGTTCCGTGGTCAGGTGATGCTGGTGGATGGCCTGGCATTTTCACTCAACATACCTACGGTGAACCTGGGTATGTCGGTTGGGCTGGATCAAATCAGTGCTACGCTGCAACGTTTGGGCATTCCAAAGGCAGAAATTAACCCGGTGCCTTCGATGCTGCTCGGGGCGATTGGCCTGACACCGATGGAAGTCGCGCAGGAATACCAGACGATTGCCGGCGGTGGTAACCGTGCTCCATTGTCTGCAGTGCGTTCGGTGATTGCTGAAGACGGTTCAGTGCTGTATCAGAGCTTCCCGCAGGCCGAGCGTGTGGTACCTGCTCAGGCAGCTTACCTGACGCTGTACGCCATGCAACAAGGTGTCGCGCGCGGGACTTCCCGTTCACTGTCGGTCAAGTTCCCTAACTACAACCTGGCGGCGAAAACCGGTACCACCAACGATTTGCGTGATAGCTGGTTTGCCGGCATCGACGGTAAAGAAGTGGCTATCGCCTGGGTGGGGCGTGATAACAACGGCCCAGCCAAGTTGACCGGTGCCAACGGTGCATTGACCCTTTATCGCCGCTATTTGGAAAACCAGACGCCGCTGCCGCTGATGCTGCAGCCGCCGGAAGGTATTAACCAAATGGGCATTGATGCCAGCGGTAACTTTGTCTGTAGCGGTGGTGGGCGTACCATTCCTGTATGGACGGATAACCCGCAGGGATTGTGCCAGGCAAGCCAGGCCGCTCAGCAACAGCAACAACAGCAGCAACAGCAACAGCAGGCGGGTGAGCAAAAAGATGCTGACGGCGTCGCGGGTTGGATCAAGGACATGTTCGGCAAGTAAGCAGCCAAGCATGTAAAACGCTTAGGCGAAAAGTTTTTCTTTGTTATTAAGCCCGTAACTTTCTGTTGCGGGCTTTTTTATTTCTCCGCGCAGTTTATTTCCATCAGGTTAATGTGGCTAAGCGGTTAATCTCACACCAATTCACAGGCTGAATTCGACTTGCAGTTTAATTTGGCTTCTGCATAAAATGCGTCGCTTATAATAATTATTATCGTTTACATTCGTTATCAAATAATTCATCAGAGAAACCACTTATGCCGACCAAGCGTCTTCCTTCCACGGCCAAACAGAGCCGTTTTCACGTCAGTGGGTTAGCGATTACTATCGCTGCTGCACTTGGCACGCTGGCTATGCCGGCTTTTTCCGCCGACACCAAATCGACTGCCAAGGAAGACACGATTACCGTGGTAGGCAGCGGTCAGTCCCAGCAGGAAAGCGCCTGGGGGCCGGTCGGCACCTATGCGGCCAAGCGCAGCGCTACCGGGACTAAAACGGATACGCCATTGATTAAAACGCCGCAGTCAGTCTCTGTCGTGACGCGTGAAGAGATGGATATGCGCCAGCCGGAAACGGTGAAAAGTGCGCTGGCGTATACGCCGGGTGTGATGGTAGGCAACCGTGGTGCCTCTACCGCCTACGACGCCGTGAACATTCGTGGTTTTAGTTCCGTGGGTACCAATATGTACCTGGATGGTCTGAAACTGCAGGACGATAACTATTCCATTTACCAGATTGACCCTTACTTCCTCGAGCGTGCCGAAGTGTTGCGCGGTCCTTCTTCCGTACTCTACGGTAAGAGCAACCCTGGCGGTGTCGTCGCGCTGGTCAGCAAACGCCCAACGACGGAAACCCTGCGCGAAGTTCAGTTCAAAATGGGCACCGACAATCTGTTCCAGACCGGCTTCGACTTCGGCGGTGCGTTGGATGATGCGGGTGTTTATTCTTACCGTTTGACCGGCTTGGCGCGTGATGAAGATCAGCAGCAGGTGGGAGAAAAGAGCAAGCGCTATGCTATTGCGCCTTCGTTCAGTTGGCGGCCTGATGATCGCACCTCGTTGACTTTCCTCAGCAGTTTCCAGGATGACCCCAGCGTGGGCTTCTATGGCTGGTTGCCGAAAGAGGGCACGGTGCAAAATGGTATCAACGGTAAATTGCCGACCAGTTTCAACGACGGTGAGCCGGGCTATAACAACATCTCACGTAAGCAACAGATGGTTGGGTACGCCTTTGAGCATGGGTTTGATGACGTGTGGACGGTGCGCCAAAACTTGCGTTACTCCAAAATGGACGTTGATTACCGATCCATCTATGGCCAGGGTATCAGCGCGACTAACCCTGCGGAATTGACCCGTGGCGTGATGAACTCGAAAGAGCACATGTCCAGTTTTGCTGTGGATACGCAGGCACAGGCCAAGTTTGCCACTGGGCAGGTCGCTCACATCTTGTTGATGGGGGTGGACTACATGCGTATGCGTAACGACGTCGTCTATCAATACGGCAGCGCTTCCCCTCTGAATGTCGTGGCGCCGCAGTACGGTAACCAAAGTTACACCATTACGGGTGGTGCAAGTCAGGTCAATCGCCAGGAGCAAACCGGGCTTTACGTACAGGACCAGGCTGAATGGAACCAATGGGTGCTGACCATGGGCGGACGTTATGACTGGAGTGATACCAACAGCACCAACCGGTTGAACCAGAATTCGGTTTCAAAGCAGAAGGACAACGAATTCACCGGCCGCGCCGGTTTGAATTATGTATTCGAAAACGGCATTGCACCTTATGTCAGTTACAGTGAATCCTTTGAGCCGACTTCAGGCACGGACTTCAGTGGTAACACCTTCGCTGCCTCCAAGGGCAAACAGTATGAGGCGGGCGTGAAATTTGCGCCGAAAGATCGTCCTATCACTGCCAGCATGGCGATTTATCAGCTGACTAAAACCAACAACAAGGTGGCGGACCCTAATCCAGACCATCCATTCGCCAGCGTTCAGGGCGGTGAGATTCGCTCTCGCGGTGTCGAGCTGGAGGCCAAAGCCGCGCTAACAGCCAATGTTAACCTGCTGGGGTCTTATACCTACACGGATGCCGAGTACTCCAAGGACACCACGCTTCAAGGCAATACCCCGGCGGCGATTCCAAAACATATGGCTTCACTGTGGGCGGATTACACCTTCCATGAAACCGCATTCAGCGGTTTGACTCTGGGCTCCGGTGTTCGCTATGTCGGTTCCAGCTATGGTGATGAGGCCAATACCTTTAAAGTGAAAGACTACACGGTGGTTGATGCCGCAATAAAATACGATCTGGCGCGTTTCAATCTGCCCGGTTCCTCGATTGGCATTAACGTGAACAACCTGTTTGATAAAGAATACGTCTCTAGCTGCTTTGCTACCTATGGCTGCTATTGGGGCGCAGAACGTCAGGTGGTCGCCACCGCAACCTTCCGCTTCTAATCGGATAACCGGGGCGGCGTTATGTCGCCCCGGACAGAGTAGGACCTATGCAGGATAAACACCCCAATCACGACGCCACTTTTACATTAGATAGCGCCAGTTTTGCCGTTCCCGGCCGTGTGCTGTTGCAGCCATTATCGCTGACCTTTCCCGTGGGGAAAGTCTGTGGGTTGATCGGTCACAATGGTTCTGGCAAGTCTACGCTGCTAAAAATCTTGGGTCGCCATCAGAACCCGTCCACCGGCAGTGTATTGCTCAACCAACAACCACTGCACCAATGGGACAGCAAAGCCTTTGCGCGTCAGGTCGCCTATTTGCCGCAGCAATTGCCGGCCGCAGAGGGCATGACGGTGCGCGAGTTGGTGGCGATTGGTCGCTACCCGTGGCACGGTGCTTTGGGGCGCTTTGGCGTCAACGATCGCCAACAGGTGGAAGAGGCCATTGCGCTGGTGGGATTAAAACCGTTTGCCAACCGTTTGGTGGACAGCCTGTCCGGCGGTGAGCGCCAGCGTGCCTGGTTGGCGATGATGGTGGCACAAGACAGCCGCTGCCTGTTGTTGGACGAGCCGACCTCGGCGCTGGATATCGCCCATCAGGTTGACGTGCTCGCGTTGATCCAACGATTAAGCAGCCAGCGCGGTCTGACGGTGATTGCAGTGCTGCATGATATCAATATGGCTGCGCGCTATTGCGACCATCTGGTGGCGTTGCGCGGCGGAGAAATGATTGCACAGGGCGCACCATTAGATCTGATGCAGGGTGACGTACTGGAACAAATTTACGGTATTCCTATGGGGACGCTGCCACATCCAAGCGGCGGTGCGCCGGTGAGTTTTGTCTACTGATGTCTGATTCTTCTGAGTTTCATCATGATGCCGTACGCCGTCGCCTGTTGACGGCAATGGCGCTGTCGCCATTGCTGCTTTCCCTGCCGGGGCACGCCGCTGAAACGCCGCCCGACCTGACGCGCATTGTCGCGCTGGAATGGCTGCCGATTGAGCTGCTGTTGGCCCTTGGGATTACGCCGCTGGCGGTCGCTGATATTCATAACTACAACCTGTGGGTGGAAGAGCCAAAGCTGCCTGCATCGGTTATTGACGTGGGTCAGCGTACCGAACCTAACCTCGAATTGTTGCAGCAGCTTCGCCCTTCATTGATGTTGCTGTCGAAGGGCTACGGGCCTACACCACAAAAGTTGGAACCGATCGCACCATCGATGAGTTTTAGCTTTAACGACGGCAGTGGCAAACCGCTGACGGTGGCGAGGCAATCGCTGCAGGCCTTGGCGCAGCGGTTAGGGTTAGAAAGCCGCGCTATGCAGCATCTGGCGCAGTTTGATCGCTTTATTGTGGAGATGCGCCAACGCCTGCATTCATATACCCAGCAGCCACTCCTGATGTTTTCACTGATAGATACCCGTCATGCGCTGGTTATTGGCCAGAAGAGCCTGTTCCAGGAGGTGATGGATCAGCTTGGCATAAAAAATGCGTGGGAAGGCGAAACCAACTTCTGGGGCACGGCGGTGGTGGGAATTGAACGCCTGGCAACGGTGAAAAGCGCACGGGCGATTTATCTCGATCACGGTAATCAGGCGATGATGGATAAGGTCAGCTCGACGCCGTTATGGCAGGCATTGCCGTTCGTCAGACAGAATCAATTGCGCCAGGTACCGGCAGTGTGGTTCTACGGTGCGACGTTATCGGCGATGCGCTTTTGCCACCTGCTGGAACACGCGCAGGAGAGCTATTCATGAACGCAGGTATCCGCGCATTGCCGGTGACGTTGGTTCTGGTTCTGCTGGCGAGCGCCAGCGGCTTAACGCTTTATAACCTGCTGCAACAGCTGCCGTGGGCACTGTGGGGACAGGCGCTGAACGCACCGGATATCGACGATGTTCACCAAATGTTGTTCCACTATAGCCTGCTGCCGCGATTGTCCGTGTCCTTGCTGGCCGGTGCCGGATTAGGGCTGGTCGGCGTACTCTTCCAACAGGTATTGCGCAACCCGTTGGCAGAACCCGCGACGCTCGGCGTTTCCGCCGGTGCGCAGCTTGGATTGACGGTCGCGACGCTATGGATGTTGCCGGGAGGGGAACTGACCCGACAATTGGCTGCGATGGTGGGAGCGGTGGTGGTCGGTGGATTAGTGTTCGGTGTGGCGTGGGGCAAACGCATGTCGCCGGTGACGCTGATCCTCGCCGGGTTGGTGTTGGGGCTATATTGCGGTGCGGTTAACAGCCTGCTGGCCTTGTTCAATTACGATCAACTGCAAGGCGTATTTTTGTGGAGCACCGGTGCCCTGAACCAGCAAGACTGGAATACCGTGCAGTTTATCCTGCCGCGTTTGCTGGTGGCAGGGCTGTTGGCGGTGCTGTTATTGCGTCCATTAACGCTGTTGGGATTGGACGACGGTGTGGCTCGCAATCTGGGGCTGGGGTTGTCGATGGCGCGTTTTTGCGCGCTGGCCGTGGCAATTATCTTCAGTGCCATGCTGGTTAATGCCGCTGGTGTGATCGGTTTTATCGGTTTGTTTGCCCCCTTGATGGCGAAAATGCTGGGCGCACGTCGACTGGCACACCGCATGATGTTGGCACCTCTGCTGGGTGCGCTGCTGTTGTGGTTAACCGATCAGGTAATGATCTGGCTGACGCAGGTATGGCGTGAGGTTCCTACCGGTGCCGCGACCGCACTATTTGGTGCACCGCTGCTGCTGTGGTTGTTACCGCGTCTGCGCAGCGCCTCCACGCCACCGCCAATGAATCTGGGGGATAAGGTACCGGCGGAACGTGGTCATCTGTTGGTGTGGGTTGCGCTGGCGGGGGCGGTGTTATTCGCTGGGCTGGCTGTGGCACTGATGTTTGGGCAAAACGCTGCCGGTTGGCACTGGAGTCAGGGCGCCGAGCTGGAGTCATTGATGCCGTGGCGCTGGCCACGGGTATTATCGGCTTTGGCTGCGGGCATGATGCTGGCGGTTGCGGGGACGTTAATCCAAAAGTTGACGGGTAACCCGATGGCCAGCCCGGAAGTGTTGGGTATCAGCTCAGGTGCTGCGTTCGGCGTAGTGATGATGCTGTTGGTCGTACCGGGTGATGCCTTCGTCTGGTTGCTGCCTGCAGGGAGCCTGGGCGCTGCCGGTACTTTATTGGTGATCATGATTGCTGCAGGGCGGGGTGGTTTTTCCACCGAACGCATGCTGTTGGCCGGTATTGCGCTTAGCACGGCGTTCACCACCACCATTTTCCTGCTGTTAGCCAGTGGCGATCCGCGTACCGGTGGGCTGCTGACCTGGATTTCTGGTTCCACCTATTCGGTGACGCCGGAGCAGGCAGTGCGAACGGCGATTATTGCGGCGACGTTGATTGTGCTGGCACCGCTGTGCCGCCGCTGGCTCAGTATTTTGCCGCTTGGCAGTGCCACTGCACGCTCGGTGGGTATTGCTTTGACGCCGGTGCGGTTAACCATCTTGCTACTGGCCGCCACGCTGACCGCGATGGCGACATTGACCGTAGGGCCGCTGAGTTTTATTGGCCTGATGGCGCCGCATATGGCGCGCATGCTGGGCTTCCGCCGTGCGTTACCGCAGATGGTAATTTCCGCGTTGTTAGGGGGCTTGCTGATGGTGTTTGCTGACTGGTGCGGACGGATGGTGATGTTCCCGTACCAAATCCCTGCCGGGCTGCTGGCGACCTTTATTGGCGCGCCGTATTTCGTTTACCTGTTGCGTAAACAAACCTCATAACCGACGCCGTTCCTGCCGTTTCTAGAATCAAAGGCTCAGCATCGCTGGGCCTTTATTTTTTTCGTGTTTTCATACTATTGCAACGCTTTGCGTACGGCTACGCAGAACGGAGATCCCGTGCGGAAAGGGCGCGGAAATCTGGGGGAAGATAAATATACTGCGCGCGGGTGCTCTGAATCCTGTCGAAAGGCAAGGAAAGAGGTACCCCTACACTCAAATTATCAAGGTGTACACAGTACATTTTCTGGTGTACTTTGTACCTCAGCATGGAGAGGGTGCCAGTGAGTCATGCGCTAGTATTTATTGAGACCCCGATGTTTACGCGGCAGGTAAGGGAAATTGCCACGGACGACGAGCTAAAAGAACTCCAGAAAGAACTCATCGAATCACCCGATAAAGGCGATCTGATACAGAAAACCGGTGGCCTGCGGAAAGTCAGAATGGCTACAGGTTCCCAGGGTAAAAGTGGAAGTGCCAGAGTGATTTACTTTCTGGCAACCAAAGAGGTCATCTATCTGGTAATGGCCTACCCGAAAAATAGTAAAGACAGTCTGAGCGACATGGAAAGGTCAGAGCTGAAGACATTGACGAAATTGCTGAAAGATGAGGTATGACATGAGCTTTTTTGACGATATGAAAACGTCTCTTGAAGAGGCCGTCGCGATTAAGAACGGGGTTGAGGCTCCGGCCAATGTCACTCGTTATGATATCGCCGATGTGAAAGCGATCAGGGCGCAGCTTAATATTTCTCAGAGTGAAATGGCAAAGGTGTTGGGTACCAGCGTTGATACCATTAAAAGCTGGGAAACAAAAAGGCGTAATCCGACCGGTCTGGCTGCAAAGGTGCTGGCGGCGATTCAGGCTAATCCTGCCTTCTTCAGGGAGTTGGCGGCCCATTAGGGCTTGCTTTCCTGCTGCTGTATACGCGGTGTCTGACGCCCTTCCTTCAGAAAAAAACGGCGAGCCTAGGCTCGCCGTTTTCACGCTGGATACCCGGGCTTATTTCAAGCCGGCAGCATCGCGCAGCAGTTCTGCTTTGTCTGTCGCTTCCCAAGGGAAGTGCTCACGACCAAAGTGACCGTAAGCTGCAGTTTCGCGGTAGATTGGTTGCAGCAGGTCCATCATCTGGATCAGGCCGTATGGGCGCAGATCGAAGAATTCACGCACCAGCAGGGTCAACTGTTCGGTAGGGACTTTCTCAGTACCGAAGGTTTCCACCATTATTGAGGTCGGTTCTGCCACGCCGATGGCGTAGGAGACCTGGATCTCACAGCGGTCAGCCAGGCCAGCCGCCACGATGTTTTTCGCCACGTAACGCGCTGCGTAGGCTGCTGAACGGTCAACTTTAGACGGATCCTTACCAGAGAACGCACCGCCGCCGTGACGAGCCATGCCGCCGTAGGTATCAACGATGATTTTACGCCCGGTCAGACCACAGTCACCCATTGGCCCGCCGATAACGAAACGGCCGGTTGGGTTGATGTGGTATTTGGTGCTGGCGCTTAACCATTCAGTTGGCAGCACGGGCTTGATGATCTCTTCCATTACCGCTTCTTGCAGATCTTTCAGAGAAATATCTTCGGAATGCTGGGTGGACAGGACTACTGCGTCGATGCCGACGATTTTGCCGTCGTCATACTGGAAGGTCACCTGGCTTTTCGCATCTGGACGCAACCATGGCAGGGTGCCGTTTTTACGCACTTCGGCCTGACGCTGCACCAGACGGTGCGCGTAGGTTACCGGTGCAGGCATCAGCACTTCGGTTTCATTGGTAGCATAGCCAAACATCAGGCCCTGGTCGCCGGCACCTTGTTCCAGCGGATCGGTGCGGTCAACGCCCTGATTGATATCTGGGGATTGCTTGCCGATTGCGCTCAGTACGGCACAAGAGTTGGCGTCAAAACCCATATCCGAGTGGACATAACCGATTTCGCGTACGGTTTTACGGGTGATTTCTTCGATATCAACCCAAGCGCTGGTGGTGATTTCACCACCAACCAGTACCATGCCGGTTTTCACGTAAGTTTCGCAGGCGACGCGTGCTTTAGGATCTTGTTCCAGGATGGCGTCGAGGACGGCATCGGAGATCTGGTCAGCAATTTTGTCAGGATGCCCTTCGGAGACGGATTCGGACGTGAATAGGTGTTTAGCCATTGTATTCTTTACCTTGCATAAGACGGGTTAGAAATTACTGCACAGCGCTGGAGATCCGGCATCAAAGCGAAGGGTCTTCCGCTGATGGCGCGAGATACATCCTGCAACGCCCCTCAGGCAAAGCCGTTAAGCAGTTTCTTCGTTAATCAGTATAGATGGATTAACATCTGGACGTCTATTTTAGGTCAGGCCTTGACCGGATTGCCAGTATTTTTTTGCCATTTCGCTCTTTTGCGCAAAGCTGCCGACGCCATTTTCATCGCTTGAAACAGTTTCCGACAAATTTTCATTTTGCATTTTCCCCTGGTTATCGGTATAAACTGCGCGCGCGGCTCATTTGGTGCACAGTGCGGGGAAAGAAGTTGTAAACTTCTGTGACTCGCCATGGGTAGCCGGATTGTCAGCTGCAGACGTCGGCCTTTTTGACGTCGCCGCTTCATAGAACGGTCACGTTCTTACACTATTAATAGAGGCTCGGTCGTTCATTGAGGACGACGTGCGTGGAGGTGGTTGGATTAATGATCCGTTGTCTACCGGTTGTTGGTTCTCAACAGCAGTGCCGTTCTGGCGCACATTCTTCTGCTATTTCCCGTCTTGTCTCTACACCACCTTTCAGGTGTGATAAACACCTGGGCGCTACTCAGGATTCTCGGGCCGGTTAACGGTCGTCTGAAGAACTGAACAAGGGTAGCCTGCAGCCTTCCTGTGGGATGTTTCTTGACCCGATTCACGAGGTTTGAACAGGGTGTCTTACAATTATATGAGTAATAAACCGATCGCTGACCGCGAACGGCAGTTTTATTCGCTGCCGCAAGGGCGGTTTGTTGGGTTGTTCTCGCGGGTTGTAGCTGCGATAGTGGCTGACTGTATCGTCAGTACGGGATGTGAGGCGAGTAATGTCTGATGATCTGTTGATTCACCGTCCGTCAGCAACGGGCGAATCTATATCTTTGCGCTCCATGCAGGAGGTTGCCATGAATGATCGTGATGCCAGCAAGATGCTGCGCACTTATAACGTCGCCTACTGGGGCAACAATTATTATGACGTCAATGAACTGGGTCACATCAGTGTGTGCCCGGATCCTGACGTCCCGCAGGCGCGTGTCGATCTGGCTGATTTGGTCAAACAACGCCAAAAAGACGGTCTGCGTCTGCCGGCGCTGTTCTGCTTCCCGCAGATCCTGCAGCACCGCCTGCGTTCGATCAACGCCGCTTTCAAACGTGCGCGTGAATCGTTTGGTTATGAAGGTGGTTATTTCCTGGTTTACCCGATTAAGGTCAACCAACACCGTCGCGTGATTGAATCTCTGGTCAATTCCGGCGAACCGCTGGGGCTGGAAGCCGGTTCTAAAGCTGAGCTGATGGCGGTGCTGGCACATGCCGGCATGACCCGTTCCGTGATCGTCTGTAACGGCTATAAAGACCGTGAATATATCCGTCTGGCGTTGATCGGCGAAAAGCTGGGGCACAAGGTGTACCTGGTGATCGAGAAAATGTCCGAAATCAACATGGTGCTGGAAGAAGCTGAACGTCTGAATGTGGTACCACGCCTGGGCGTGCGTGCGCGTCTGGCGTCACAAGGCTCCGGCAAATGGCAGTCGAGCGGCGGCGAAAAGTCCAAGTTCGGCCTGGCAGCCATTCAGGTGTTGAAACTGGTGGAAACCCTGCGTGAAGCGGGCCGTCTTGATAGCCTGCAACTGCTGCACTTCCACCTGGGTTCGCAACTGGCCAATATTCGCGACATCGCGACAGGCGTACGCGAATCGGCACGTTTCTACGTTGAACTGCACAAACTGGGCGTTAACATCCAGTGCTTCGACGTGGGCGGCGGTCTGGGCGTAGATTATGAAGGCACCCGTTCGCAGTCTGATTGCTCGGTGAACTATGGCCTGAACGAATACGCCAACAACGTGATTTGGGGTATCGGTGATGCGTGCAACGAACACGGCTTGCCGCATCCGACGGTGATCACCGAATCCGGCCGTGCAGTTACTGCACACCATACGGTGTTGGTATCCAATGTGATCGGCGTTGAGCGCAATGAATTCAGCGATCCATTGCCACCGGCAGAGGACGCACCGCGCGCGCTGGAAAGCATGTGGGAAACCTGGCAGGAAATGAACGAGCCGGAAAACCGCCGTTCGCTGCGTGAATGGCTGCATGACAGTCAGATGGACCTGCATGATGTCCACACTCAGTATGCTCACGGTATGCTGGATCTGACCAAGCGTGCCTGGGCCGAGCAGTTGTACCTGAACATCTGCAACAAAATCCAGCAGCAACTGGATCCAAGCAACCGCGCGCACCGTCCAATCATCGACGAACTGCAAGAACGCATGGCAGACAAGTTCTACGTCAACTTCTCACTGTTCCAATCAATGCCGGACGCCTGGGGTATTGACCAGCTGTTCCCGGTGTTGCCACTGGAAGGGCTGGATAAGCCGCCGGAAGGCCGTGCCGTACTGCTGGACATCACCTGTGACTCCGACGGTACTATCGATCACTACATCGACGGTGACGGCGTAGCGACCACCATGCCAATGCCGCCGTACGATCCGGAAAATCCGCCGGCGCTGGGCTTCTTTATGGTGGGTGCCTACCAGGAAATCCTGGGCAATATGCACAACCTGTTCGGTGATACCGCCTCGGTGGACGTGTTTGTCTTCCCTGATGGCACGGTAGAAACTGAATTGTCTGATGAAGGCGATACCGTTGCCGACATGTTGGAATACGTGCAGCTCGATCCTACTGCGCTGCTGGCCAAATTCCGCGATCAGGTAAAAGAAACCGATCTGGACAGTGGGCTGCAAGCGCAGTTCCTGGAAGAGTTTGAGGCCGGTTTGTACGGTTATACTTATTTAGAAGATGAGTAAGTCACGCTGAAAAGCCGGGCATCTCCTTGATGCCCGGCTTTTTTATTGGTTTTCTCCCGCATTTCCCCTCGCAATACCCCTTATCTCCTATCAGTTATCACAAATTTGTTAACTCTCCGTGAGGATTCGGACAGGGTTTTCTTTGTAGGTTGTCACTATCGGTTTGATCAGTCTTCGGGGTGGCAATGATGATGAACAGACGGCAGTTTATTCTGGTTGGCGGCGGCCTGTCCGCGGCGTTTTCGCTGGGGCTATTGCCAACGTGGGCCGCGCGGGCTGCGGCCACCGCGCAATTTGAAGTCAACTACACTGATCAACAGTGGCACGCGCGGTTGACCGCCGCGCAATACCATATTTTGCGCGAGGAGGGCACCGAAATACCCTACAGCAGCGCGCTGAATGACGAACACCGTGATGGGGTGTTTTCCTGTGCAGGGTGCGATTTACCGCTGTTTTCCTCCCATACCAAGTTTGACAGCCATACCGGCTGGCCGAGTTTTTATCAGTCTCTTGACCATGCCGTTGCCCAGCGCCAGGACCGTTCATTCGGCATGGTGCGAGACGAGGTGCACTGTCGGCGCTGTGGCGGGCATCTTGGACACGTGTTTGACGACGGCCCGCAACCTACCGGGTTACGTTACTGCATGAACGGGTTGGCGCTGTTGTTCACACCGCAACAGGCATAATGGGGAGAGCGACATGTTGATCCTGATACTGGCTTATCTCGGCGGCATTCTGACCATCGCCAGCCCGTGCATACTGCCGGTGCTGCCGTTCATTTTCTCGCGTGCCGATCGCCCTTTCTTACGCTCCGGTTTGCCGATGCTGGTGGGCATGGCGCTGACCTTTGCGCTGTTTGCCACGCTGGCGGCCGTCGGTGGTGGCTGGGTTGTGGCGGCCAATCAATATGGTCGCTGGCTGGCGTTGATCCTGATGGCGGTATTTGGCATCACCTTACTGTTTCCGTCAGTTGCCGAACGCGTGATGCACCCATTGGTATCGGCCGGTAATCGCCTGTCTGACAAGATTGCGGCAGACAAACAGCACCAGGTTGGCTCGTCGTTGCTGCTGGGTATCGCCACTGGCCTGCTCTGGGCACCTTGTGCCGGCCCTATTCTCGGTCTGGTTTTGACAGGAGCGGCATTGCAGGGGGCTAACGTCGGCTCAACATTGTTGCTATTGGCCTATGCCGCAGGGGCAGCAACGTCGCTGGCATTGGCATTGTTGATCGGCGGTAAGGTATTTAGCGCCATGAAACGCTCACTGGGCGCCGGTGAATGGATCCGACGGGGACTGGGGGCGGCAATGCTCGTGGGGGTAGTGGCGATTGCGCTTGGCCTGGATACCACGGTGTTGGCACGTCTTTCCGCGGCGTCGACGGGGGGAATTGAACAGCGGTTAGTACAGACATTGACGCCCGCCACCACGCCGGTGCGACCTCCGGTGCAAACGGCAGTCGACGCTCAACCGATGTTGGATGACCTGGGCGAGATGCCGTCCCTGTCAGGGGCTGTACAGTGGTTGAATTCCCCGCCGCTGACGACAGAGTCCCTGCGTGGCAAGGTGGTCCTGGTCGATTTCTGGACCTACTCCTGCATCAACTGCTTGCGCTCTTTGCCTTACGTGAAGGCCTGGGCGGAGAAATACCGCGATCAGGGGCTGGTAGTGATTGGTGTACATGCGCCGGAATTTGCCTTCGAGAGAGATATTGGCAATGTCACCAAAGAGGCGAAAAAACTGGGTATCGACTACCCGATCGCTATCGATAACAACTACAGCATCTGGCGCGCGTTCAACAATCAATATTGGCCTGCGCACTATTTTATCGATGCCACCGGGCATATTCGTTACCAGCATTTTGGTGAAGGCGACTATGCGCAATCTGAGCGGGTGATTCAGGAACTGCTGCGCCAGGCTGGGGCAAAAAATATCAGCACGGCCGTTAGCCAGGTTGCCGGGCAGGGCGTTGAACAGGCGGCGGGCAATCAGGCTGATATCTCACCAGAAACCTATCTGGGCTACGCGCGGGCGCAAAACTTTGCTTCCGGCGAGGCCGCTCAAGACCGGAGCGCCAGCTATGTCGTGCCGGCAAGTTTACCGCTCAATGATTGGGGGTTGGTGGGGAATTGGACGGTTGGCGAAGAAAACGTGATGTTGAATGCCCCTCAAGGGCGCATCGTCTACCGCTTCCATGCGCGTGATCTGCATTTGGTGCTAGGCCCGAACGCCGGGGGTAAACCGGTCGCGTTCAAAGTGACGCTGGATGGCAAAGCACCCGGTGAAATGCACGGCACGGATGTGACACCGGACGGTCGCGGCGTGGTCACCGATCAGCGTCTCTACCAGCTGATTCGGCAAACAGACGGCGCTGGAGAACACACCTTCAGTATTGAATTTGAACAGGCAGGGGTTGCTGCCTACGCCTTTACTTTCGGTTAATCCAGTGGTGAATATGATGAAACGTTCAAACAGGTTAGGCATGTTGTTGCGATCTTATGCCATCACTGGCGTGGTAGCGCTGGTCGGTGTGGGCCTTTGGCAGGGAAACGCGTGGTCATTTGGCGGGGCGGAAACCGCGGTAGTGATCCCAGCCCCTGCGGTTGATGAGCCAGCAGGCACCTCGCACACTGAGACCGCTATTTTTGCCGGTGGATGCTTCTGGGGCGTGCAGGGCGTCTTTCAGCATGTGAAGGGCGTCACCAGCGCCATCTCAGGTTACACCGGAGGCACCGCGCAAACTGCCGATTATCAGCAGGTCAGCGGCGGCGATACCGGCCATGCGGAGTCGGTGAAAGTGACCTTTGACCCGGCTCAAGTGTCCTACGGCGACCTGTTGCAGATCTTTTTCTCCGTGGCGCACAACCCCACAGAGCTGAATCGGCAAGGACCGGACAGTGGCACGCAGTATCGTTCCGCGCTTTTCCCATTGAATGCTTCACAACAGCAGGTTGCCAATGCCTATATTGCTCAGCTGCAGGCCAGCCACAGTTACGATCAACCGCTGGTTACGCGTATTGAGAGCAACGGGCATTTTTACCCGGCGGAGCCTTACCATCAGAATTTTTTGACTGAACACCCTGATTCCCTCTACATCATGATTAACGATCAGCCGAAAATAAAACAGCTGGAGCATTTATTCCCGGCGCGTTATAGCCAGCAACCCGTACTGGTGAAGCAGTAGTGCCTATACTGGACGGTGACGAGTCGGCAGGATGATGATGCGCGCTCTTGAAGCGCGAACGAAATGCGGCGATAATCTGCCGTATCAGCAGTACTGAACCAGATTCTGTATCAATCCCTTTCTCGTCGGGCTAACGACGCGGGAGGGATTTTTTTTTGTCAGCGCCTGTGTGATTTTTCGCCAGGTGAAACGTTGAAATATGAGGGTTTACTATGAGCACCTTAGGCCATAAGTCCGATAATTCTTTAGTGTCCAACGCCTTTGG
The DNA here is from genome assembly GCF_044900985.1 of Serratia sp. NPDC087055. Taxonomy (NCBI): domain Bacteria; kingdom Pseudomonadati; phylum Pseudomonadota; class Gammaproteobacteria; order Enterobacterales; family Yersiniaceae; genus Serratia; species Serratia sp. NPDC087055. The sequence goes on along the minus strand of NZ_JBJDOG010000003.1, from coordinate 18,790 downwards.
TTTCCTGCGCTTTTCGCTGAACTTCATGCCTTACGACAGCGATGCAGAGTGGGTCATCACCGGCATTCCATTTGACATGGCAACCTCCGGCCGCGCCGGTGGCCGTCATGGCCCGGCGGCAATCCGCCAGGTTTCCACCAATTTGGCGTGGGAAGGCAACCGTTGGCCGTGGAATTTTGACCTGCGCGATCGTTTGAACGTCGTCGATTGTGGCGACATCGTGTTCAACTTTGGCGATGCTCAGGACATGAGTGACAACTTGCAAGCGCACGCGGAAAAACTGCTGGCAGCGGGTAAGCGTATGCTCTCATTCGGCGGTGACCACTTCGTCACACTGCCACTGCTGCGTGCACACGCTAAGCATTTCGGCAAACTGGCATTGGTGCACTTCGATGCGCATACCGACACCTATGCTAACGGCAGCCAATACGATCACGGCACTATGTTCTTCCATGCGCCAAACGAAGGCCTGATCGATCCAAAGCACTCGGTGCAGATCGGTATTCGTACCGAGTTCGATCATGATAATGGTTTCACCGTGCTGGACGCCGCACAGGTTAACGATCGTACCGTTGACGATCTGCTGGCTCAGATCAAACAGATCGTCGGTGATATGCCGGTCTACCTGACCTTCGACATCGACTGCCTGGATCCTGCATTTGCTCCGGGGACCGGTACTCCAGTGATTGGCGGCTTGACCTCCGATCGTGCGCTGAAGCTGGTGCGCGGCATGCAGTCACTGAATATCGTCGGTATGGACGTGGTGGAAGTGGCACCGGCCTACGATCAGTCTGAGATCACCGCGCTGGCTGCGGCGACCCTGGGCCTGGAAATGCTGTACCTGCAGGCCGCTAAAAAAACGAAATAAGTATACCCGTCGTCTTTCAAGCTGCAGCGTTGTTACCTGCTTTACAAGCCCCATCCGTGGGGCTTGCCCCTTCGGGGCCGCTGCAAGCAGCGTTCAAATCTGTTCCTGACAGATTTGTCATTCACCTCAGTCACTTACTTGAGTAAGCTCCTGAGGATGAATGCGCTGGGTGCCTGGCTGCAACTTGAAATACATAGGGTATAGCGGGTGGTGAATGTAGAACGGAAAAATATAGTCTAAAACACTCAGTTTGCCGTTCGTTACCGCACCATGAAAATGCCTGTATCTGTTGCCTCGAAGGTCTATAATCCGGGCTTACGGAGGAACCATGCTGACGAAACAATCCACACGTCTTAACAAATATATTAGCGAGAGCGGTATTTGCTCCCGCCGCGATGCCGATCGTTACATCGAACAAGGCAATGTTTTTATCAATGGCAAGCGCGTGACGCTTGGCGATCAGGTGTTTCCAGGAGACGTGGTCAAGGTCAACGGTCAACTGATTGAACCGCGCAATGAAGACAACTTGATCTTTATTGCGTTGAACAAGCCGGTCGGTATTGTCAGCACCACGGAAGAAGGCGAGAAAGACAATATTGTTGATTTCGTCAATCACAGTACCCGTATTTTCCCGATCGGGCGGTTGGATAAAGACTCTCAGGGCCTGATTTTCCTCACCAACCACGGCGATTTGGTGAACAAAATCCTGCGCGCTGGCAACGACCACGAGAAAGAATATCTGGTCACGGTGAACAAACCGGTGACTGACGATTTCATCCGTGGCCTGGGGGCCGGTGTACCGATGCTGGGCACGGTGACCAAAAAGTGCAAGGTGAAGAAAGAAGCCCCCTTTGTGTTTCGCATCGTGCTGGTCCAGGGGCTGAACCGCCAGATTCGCCGCATGTGCGAGCATTTCGGCTACGAAGTGACCAAGCTGGAACGTACTCGCATTATGAATGTGAGCATGGCCGGGTTGCCGCCGGGTGAATGGCGTGATTTAACCGACGACGAACTGGTCGAGTTGTTTAAATCCATTGAGGGCTCCTCCTCAGAGGCCAAACCAACGAAGAAAGCCAAGCCTGCGGTGAAAAAACCGGGGAACAGCGGGTCGAAAAGTGCAGAAAAGCCCAGCGGAAATGCACCTGCGCGTAAGCGCTTCGCACAGCCGGGCCGTAAAAAGAAAGGGCGTTGAGCAGCCATTAGCTTAAATATATCCGTCGGGCGTATTGTGCAGCCCGACTGTTTTATACCCGCTTTACCTCACGCGTCATCAGCATCCGACTGAACAGCACGCCGCCCGCCAGCAGTGTCACTAATTGCGACAGGATCAGCACGGCAAATCCCGAAGAAACCTTGCCCTGACTGGCCATCACCATACCCATGATCATCGGTACAAACGCCGAAAACATATTGCCAATGCCGTTAATCAGCCCATAGGCGCTGCCAACCGCCTGCGGCTGCGCATAATGCTGTAACAGGGTAGGGATCGCGGCTCCCTGAGCGCCCCAGCAGGCATTGGCCGCCAGCAGGAAAAATGCGATCCAGCCGAGTTGTTCACTGTGCATCACGCCATAAATGCACAGCGCCGTTGCCGCACCGCCAAAGGCGAAGATCAACGGTGCCTGGTAGGGGCGGATGCGATCGAGCAGCACGCCGCCAAGGTATTTGGAGGCGATGCTGACGACAAACGGCAGCGAGGCCATCCAGCCCATTTGTTTGATGGAAAAACCTTTCTCGTCGGTCAGGTAGGCGGGTAACCAGGAGCTGGAACCCCACAGGTAGCTGAGGGTGGCGATCTCGATCAGCATGATCCAACCCAGCATCGGTGTACGCCAGGCCAAAACAAACGTCTCCCAGACACGCGTCATGACCGGGCGAGACTCTACAGTGCGTGACGCCAGCGATGCCGGGTGTATAAACAGCCGCACCAGCGCTAACCCCAGCAGCAGATTGATCAGCGCCAGCAGGTAGAAAGAGACGGCCCAGCCGAAGTGTGCCATCAGGAAACTCACTAGCGGAAAACCGATCACTAACCCCAGTGAGACACCCAATGTACTGATCGCATTGGGTTGCCCACGTTCATGGGCGGAAAAGTGATCGCCGATATACATGGTTTTCAGCGAGAACAATGGCCCCTCACTGATCCCCAGCAGCGCGCGCACCGCAAACAGCAGCAATACCGATCCTGCCAGAGGGGACGCGGCGGTGAGCAGCGCCCACAGCACAATGCTTAGCGTCAGCGCACGGCGGTAACCCATCAGCGTTTCCAGGAACGGCGTCAGCAACATGGCGGAAAGCCCGTAACCGAGTAAGAACACTGTCATCAGCATGCCTTGATGCGCGCGGTTGCCGTCGAGTTGGAAGTGCTGCAGGAAATCGGGATTGACCAGCATCACGGCAATATTGACCCTATCGGCATAGGCGATGACGATCAGAAACAGCAGGGCCAGGACCCCGTACCAGCGTTGACGTTGTTGCAAAATGCGCTCCATGTGCGCTCCTTTGACGGGCGATTGACACATTCAGGCAGCAAAAAACTAACCCGCTGATTTCGCAGGGCTGAAAAGCAGGTTTTTGGCTGTCTAAATGTAAATTTATTGTTATTTAAAAGGGTGTTTTAGTCTGTGTGAGAGAACTTTTACTCGCATTGCGTCAGCAAGATCAATGGGTTTTTACCCATGAAATAGTGATATAACGCACAGCTTCCAGCGGTTTTTCATATCGGTGCATTTTTTCGTGATCCTTCCCGCATTTGTCATGTTTAAACAACTTTCCATTAACAATTGCCGCTTTGCTCTCTTGACGAAAGTTTCACCAGACTTATAGTGAGTGTATTAAATAAGAAACTGAGTTTCATATATGAAACAATCAGATAGAGGACAGAAGCAATGAGCTGGAAGAAAGTGTGTGAAGTGTCTCAGGTGAAAGAAGATTTTCCTTTTTCTGCCAATGTGGAAGGGAAAGAAGTCGGGGTGTATCTGATTGACGGCAATTACTACGCACTGGAAGACGTTTGCCCACATGCCTATGCCTTGCTCAGCCAGGGGTTTGTTGATGACGGTAAGGTCGAATGCCCGTTGCACGAAGCGTTGTTCGACGTGCGTACTGGCCAATGCCTGCGTGAACCAGGCGGCCGCGATCTGCAAACCTATGCCACCCGGGTGATCGACAATCAAATCCAAATCACCTTTATTGCGGAGGAGTAATCATGCAGCACATCACCGATTTCAATCCCTGGCTACCGGACACCCAACAGGTGATCCCCGCGCGTGAAGGTGGCAATGGCCAGATCCATCAGCCAGGCCAATTCCAGAACGTCATCTGGCAAAACCGGGCCCGAGTGCCGGACGGTTTTGAGACAGCTTTAGTCGCTGCGCTGGAAGAGATCTTCGAGCAGGGCGCGGAAGAGCTGGAACAGATTGTCAGTGCGCTGAATCAACGTCGCCTGTTCGATCGCAATGGCCAGCCTTGGAATGAGACGGCGTTCCGCGAATTCCTTCACGTTAACGGTTTCTGAGCAGCATCCGGGAGAAGACAATGACAGCAAACACAACATCCTCCGCACAGACCTTACAAGAGTATCTCGACCAGGGGCTGCGCGGCATGTGGTATCCGGTGCTGGCCAGTTGGGAAATCGGCAATAACCCGGTGGGCATTACCCGTCTGGAACAGCAGATCGTGGTGTGGCGTGATGGAGAAGGCGCGATCCACGCGTTGGAAGATCGCTGCCCGCATCGCGGTGCGCGGCTTTCCATGGGGTGGAATCTAGGCGATCGCATCGCGTGTTGGTATCACGGTGTGGAAGTGGGCGGAGACGGTACGGTTAAAGACGTGCCTGCGGTTGATCGTTGCCCGCTGGTGGGACAGAAATGCCTGCGTTCCTATCCGGCTAAAGAAGCTTACGGCGCGGTGTTCCTCTATTTCGGCGTGACGGCAGATGAAGAGCCGGTCGAACTGACCTTCCCGCCGGAACTGGCAGACGAAGCGTCCTACAGCAACTTTTTGTGTACGGCCAGTTGGGACTGCAATTACCAATACGCGTTGGAAAACGTGATGGATCCAATGCACGGCACCTACCTGCATTCATCCTCGCACTCAATGGCGGAAGGGGATCGCAAGGCGGACATGGCACTGGAGCCAACCGACAGCGGTTTCATCTTTAAGAAGAATGGCCAGATTGGCGTGAACTTTGACTGGGTCGAATTCGGCAGCAGCGGGGCGTACTGGATGCGCTTGTCGATCCCGTATAAAAAACGGTTTGGGCCGGGTGGTCATTTCTGGATCATCGGCATGGTGGTCCCGGAAGATAAAGATCACTGCCGGGTATTCTTCTGGCGTATTCGTAAGGTGAAGGACTGGCAGCGTGACATGTGGCGCTTTATGTACCGCAACCGCCTGGAATCGCTGCACTGGGACGTGTTGGAGCAGGATCGTATCGTGCTGGAAAACATGGCGCCGAACGCGCGTGGCCGTGAATATCTGTATCAGCATGACGTCGGGCTGTCTCGCCTGCGCCGTATGATGCAAAAAGAAGCACAGAAACAACTGGCGCGGCTGAGTGAACAGGAGGCGGCACAGTGAACGGCCTGTTGACAGGTAAACGCATTGTCGTGACCGGCGCGGCGCGGGGTTTGGGGCGCAGCTTCGCTGCTGCGGTCGCCGAGGCCGGTGCCACAGTGGTGATGTGCGATATTTTGGCGGATGCACTGTCAGACAGTGCCGCCAGTCTGCGTGAACAGGGCGCGCAGGTTGAAAGCCACACGATTGATCTGGCCGATCCGGCCTCGATCAGCGGTGCGTTCAACGCGATAGCCGAAGGCGGGGCGATCGACGGGTTGGTGAACAACGCGGCGTTGGCTACCGGAGTCGGTGGTAAAACCATGATGGAATACGATATCGATCTGTGGGATCGGGTTATGCAGGTTAACGTGCGCGGCACCTGGCTCGTGAGCCAGGCAGCGGTACCGCTGCTGGCGCAATCTCCTCATGCCAAGATCGTAAACGTGGCTTCAGATACCGCGCTGTGGGGCGCGCCGCGCTTAATGGCTTACGTGGCCAGCAAAGGGGCGATTATCTCTATGACCCGTTCAATGGCGCGTGAGCTGGGCCCGCAGGGGATTTGTGTTAACGCCATCGCTCCGGGCCTGACACGCGTAGAGGCCACGGAATATGTGCCTGCCGAGCGACATCAGTTGTACGAACAGGGACGAGCATTGGCCGGTGCGCAGCATCCTGACGACGTCAACGGCACGGTGCTCTACCTGCTGTCGCCATTGGCGAATTTCGTCACTGGGCAGCTGTTACCGGTTAACGGTGGTTTTGTCTTTAACTAATTATGCCTGTCATACTTGAAGCTGTATCTGTGTTGCCTGCGTTCGCGCACCCGAATCACTTACTTAATGTAAGCTCATCGGGATTTACTCGCTTGTCGCGTTACTCGGCAAAGCCTCGCCCCGTTGGGGCCAGCGCAAGCGCCGTTCAACAAAGCCGTGGCTTTGTTGTGATACAGCTCCAATTATTTAAGGCATGACTCTATAAGGAAACGGACATGGCGGACGATCAAGGGTGTAAATATCTGATCCCAGGACTGGATCGTGGGTTGCAGCTGTTGCTGGCCTTTGGCGAGCAACACAAGGAAATGACGTTTGCCCAATTGCATCGCTTGGTCGATATGCCAAAAGCGACCGCCTATCGCGTAGTGCAAACGTTGGAGCACCTGGGTTTTCTTGAACGTAACCCACGTACCAACACTTTTTCTTTGGGCATCAAAGTACTACGTCTCGGATTCGAATATATTGCTTCGCTGGATGTGGCACAAGCCGGTCAGCCGGTAATAGAACAACTGCGCGATCGCAGCCAGTGCAGCAGTCATCTGGCAATCCGTGATGGGCGTGACGTGATCTACATTGCGCGTGTTAGTGCCGCGGGGTCGCAAATCAACCAGGTCAGCGTCGGTACTCGCTTGCCGGTACACCAAACCTCGCTTGGCCGGATGCTGCTGACCAGCGCCACCCGTGAGGAGTTCGAGCTTCTGTATCCACAGGAACAACTGCCGGGGAGCGGCCCGGGCACCCCGGCGGATCGTGAAACGCTGTGGCAGATGGTGCAGCAGGATAAGGCGCGCGGCTATGTCATCGGCGAGTCGTTTTTCCGCCACGGCATTTCCTCGATCGTCTACCCCATCTTCAACCGCGAGCAGCGGGTTGAGGCGGTGATCAGCATCATGGTGCCGTCTGATGAAATCCCGAAAGCGGATCGCGAGCGGCTGCGGATGGAAGTGCGGGACGCTGCAGAGAAAATCTCTGGGTTCTTGGGCGCGCAGCCACAGGCTAACGCCGGTTAACTGACAACCGATTGTTTGCAATGGGGCGCTGCAGGTTGCCCCGAATTAATCGGGACGAACAGCGTCCCCTATCAATCACTCAGGCAGGGATGAGGCTCATGACAATCATGGGCCGGGGTTCGATCATGCCTGAAAACCGTATTCAGCGAGAACGTGAGGCACAATTAATGAGCGTAATCGGAATCGAAAAGCTGGAGTTTGGCGTTGAAGATTTGCCAACGTGCGAGAAATTCATGCAGGACTTCGGTCTGCAGGCAGCGCAACAGCACTGGGGAGAACGTCAACGAGAATTCACCACGCTGAGCGGTGCCCGCGTGGTGCTGCATCCGTTGCAGAGCGACGCGCTGCCGGCAGCGTTCGAGAGTGGTTCGACTCTCCGCCGTATGACCTGGGGGGTTGGCAGCCCGTCCGAGTTGGCGGCGTTGCAACAGCTGTTGGCGCAGATGCCGGGCTTCCGCCAGGTGGGTGAAGAGCTGGAGTGTCTCGATCCGAACGGCATGACGCTGCGCTTTAGCGTCAGTCAGCAGCGCGACGTTGATTTACCTGTGTCACCGATAAACCAGTGGGGCGATGTACGCCGTATTGATCAGCCGAGCCCGGTGTACGCCCAGGCGCAGCCAATCAACATCGGTCATGTAGTGTTCTTCGTCGAGGATCTTGCGGCGACTGAGCGCTTTTATCGTGAGGTGTTGGGGTTTCAGGTATCGGATCGTTATATCGATCGTGCGGTATTCCTGCGCACTCAGGCACGCGGCGGTCATCACAATCTGTTCTTGCTGAAATTGCCTAATCGACCACGCGGCTTGAATCATGTGGCCTTTACCGTACGCGATATCCACGAGGTGATCGGCGGCGGCATCGCCATGAACAAAGAGAAGTGGAGTACCTTTATCGGCCCCGGCCGCCATCCGATCTCCTCGGCCTATTTCTGGTACGTCAACAGCCCGACGGGCGGTGCGTTTGAGTATTACACCAACGATGACTACCTGACCGAAAACTGGCAGCCGCGTGAGCTGGAACATTCACTGGTGTCGTTCACCGAGTGGGCTGTGGAAGGCGGAATCGACCATGACACGCGGCGGCAGCAGAAAAAACCGGAGGCGTTATGAGCCAGCCAGAACCGGCGGGCATCGTGATCATCGGTGGTGGTCAGGCTGGCGGCTGGGCAGCAAAAACGTTGCGCGATCGTGGCTATGCAGGGCGTTTGACGGTGGTCAGCGATGAACCCTATGACTTTTATGAACGGCCACCGCTCTCCAAGGCGGCGTTGCTGGACGGTAATGCGCCACTCAGCCGGCTGTTCAGCGAAGAGGTGGTCGCCGGGTTGAACATCGATTGGTGTCGCCCGCTGCGTGCCGCATCTATTGATGCGCCACAGCAAATTGTCCACCTCAGCGATGGCAGGCAACTGCAGTTTGATCAACTGCTGATTGCTACCGGTGGGCGACCACGCTTGCCGGACGCCCGTTGGGCTGAGCATCCGCGCGTGATGACGCTGCGTTCCTGGGATGATGCGGCAAAGCTGCGCCAGGCGCTGCAGGATTGCCGCACGCTGGCGATTGTCGGCGGTGGGTGGATCGGGCTGGAGATCGCCGCATCGGCGCGGCGCATGGGGGCTGATGTGACGGTCTTTGAGCGTCAACCGGCCCTGTGCATGCGTAGCGTTGGGGCGGACGTCTCACAGGCGTTGCTCGAACTGCATCAGCAGCAGGGGGTTAGGGTGCAGTGCGGCTGCGGCGACATTCAACTGGAGGATCGTAACGGCAGTGCCTGGATCGGCAGCGACATCAGTGATCCTCAGCCGTTTGATCTGGTGGTCGTGGGGATCGGCGTGGAGCTGAACCTGGAGCTGGCGTACGGTGCCGGGTTAAAGGTTGATGCCGGCATTGTGGTTGACGGACAGGGGCGCACCAGCCACTCCGCCATTTTCGCCGCCGGGGATGTCGCGCGCCACCCAACGCTCGGGCTGTGCCTGCAGTCCTGGGCTTATGCGCAGAACCAGGCGATCAGCACCGCCTGCGCAATGCTGGACGCTTTTGCTTCTCCTTATGATGATGTGGCCTGGCTGTGGTCGGATCAATATGACGTCAATATCCAGATCCTTGGCGTACCGGCCGGTGGCATGTATCACGTGGTGCGGCGCACGCCACAATCGCAGGTGTTCTTTACGCTGAATGCCGATCGGCAGTTGGTGCAGATGGTGGCGTTTAACGATGCGCGCACCATCAAGCTGGGTAAACGCTGGTTGGCCAGCGGACGGGTGCTGGAACCGCAGCAGTTGGCGGACGCAGAGTTTTCTTTAATGGCGTTGAAATAATCATTCCCCAATGCGTTTTATGTTTCAGCTAACAAGGCTGTAGCGTGAAACGCGAAGGGGGAATCGGGAGCGTTTCATGACTACGCAAGACATTGACGCCCGCGCTGAACGGGTGGGGGAGGCTGTTGCCGAAAACCCGCAGCAGCGGGTGCGCTGGTCGGTACCCATCGCGCTATTCGCCTGTGTGTTGCTGGCGTTTTTCGACAAGATCAGCATCGCGGCACTGTTTTCCGATAGCGAATTCCAGCAGGCGCTAGGCATCAGTTTTGACCCTGCGCGGTTGGGCTTGTTGATGAGTGCATTTTTGTTCTCCTACGGCATTTCTTCAATGCTGTTGAGCGGCATTGGCGATCGGCTGAACCCGGTAAAAGTCCTGATCGGCATGATGGTGGTATGGGGCGTATTGATGGTGTTGATGGGCCTGACGCGTTCTTATCACACCATGATGACGCTGCGCATTTTGCTCGGTATCGCCGAAGGTCCGCTGTTGCCGATGGCTTACGCCATTATCCGCCAGGCTTTCCCGCAGCGGCTGCAGGCGCGCGCCACCATGCTGTGGCTGCTCGGTACACCGTTGGGGGCAGCGCTCGGCTTCCCGGTCACGCTGTATATCCTCAATACCTTTGACTGGCAGGCCACCTTCTTCTTTATGGCGTTCCTGACGCTGCCGGTCATGCTGTTGGTGCTGTTCGGCATGCGCCATCTCAACGTATCACGTCCGGCAGCGGTCACGGTTTCAAAACCGGCCATCGCCGAACGTAAACAGCATCGCTATGAGCTGCTGCGCAACCCGCATTTCTGGATGATTTGCCTGTTTAACATCGCCTTTCTGACCTACCTGTGGGGCATGAACGGCTGGCTGCCCAGCTACCTGATCAAGGGCAAAGGCATTCACCTGGAACATGCTGGTTACCTGTCATCACTGCCGTTCATCGCCATGCTGCTGGGGGAAGTGGTCGGCGCCTGGCTGTCGGACAAACTGGATCGCCGTGCCTTGGCCTGTTTTATCTCGCTGTGCGGCGCCGGGCTGGGGTTGGCCGTGGTGCTGCATATGCAGGGCACCTATAGCGTGATTGCCGCCATGGCCTTCAGCACCTTTATGTGGGGCGCAGGCGCGCCGAACATCTTTGCTCTGCTGGCAAAAGCGACCAGCAGCAAGGTCAGCGCCACCGCCGGCGGTATTTTTAACGGATTAGGCAATTTTGCCGGTGCGCTGGCGCCGGTGCTGATGGGGGCGCTGATCGCCGCTACCGGCAACATGGATAACGGTTTGCTGTTCCTGGTGGTGATGGCCTTTATCGGCTGCATCATTCTGCTGCCGTTGCTGAAGAAATATTGATATCCCATTGATCAACGAGGAGTACCAACATGTCCCAGGTTGAGAAACAAACCGGCGTTAAGCCACAGGATCAGTCGATAGAAAATTGGGTGGAATCACGCATCGCCCGTTTTGAAGGCCGCAAATATGACTGGAACGCGCTGAAGTTCCAGGCTGACTACGACCCGAAATACCGCCGTGCCCAGATGCGTTATATCGGTACCGGCGCCACGGGGGTGGTTAACGATACCAACACCATTCCAGCGGGTAACTTTACGTTTTCCACCATGGTGTTGCCGTCTAAATGCGAAGGGCCATTACACCTGCATGATGACGTGGAAGAAGTGTTCTTTATGCTGAAAGGCAGCATCACGCTGATGATCCAGGACGGTACCGAGTATTACGAAACCAAGCTGAAAGAGCGCGATCTGATCTCTGTCCCTGCCGGCGTCTACCGTGGGTTATTCAACCACGGCGAAGAAGAAGCGTTGATGTGCGTCATGCTTGGCACCGCCAAACCGGAAACGCCGACCTACCCGGCAGATCACCCATTATCCAAAGTGAAACGCAACTGATGAACGGCTTAGCGCAACGTCAGCAGGCACGCTGCGGGGATTACACCCTGAGCTGGCGCGAAGCGGGACACGGCCGGCCGGTGGTATTGCTGCACGGTATTAGCTCCGGTTCTGCGTCGTGGATCAAGCAGTTCAACGATCGTGGTTTAGCTGACGGCCACCGCCTGCTGGCCTGGGATGCGCCGGGTTATGGTGGCAGTTTGCCGCTGACGGTCAGCCAACCGGGGGCTACCGCCTATGCCGCTGCGCTGGCGGCGCTGGTGGCGCAATTGCAGTTGGAGCAACCGTTGATCGTGGGTCACTCACTCGGGGCATTGATCGGCAGTGCTTATGCTGCCGGTTATCCCGATGGCTTGTGTGGGCTGGTGCTGGCGGATCCGGCTCAAGGCTATGCCAGCGCACCGGAAGAAAAGCGCCAACAGGTTTATGGCCAGCGCAAACAGATGATCGAAACCCTGGGGCCGCAAGGCTATGGCGAACAACGGGCAGCCGCGCTGCTGCGCGATGACGCGGATCCGCAAGATATCGCCTGGATCCGCAACGGCATGCAGCAGTTGGATCCTGACGGTTTTCTTAGCGCAGCCTGGATGCTGGCTAATGACGACATCAGCCTCTATCTGGCGCATTACCGTGGTCCGTTACAGGTGTGGTGCGGTGACGGCGATCGGATCACGCCACCGGCAGCGGCGACAGTATTGGCGCAGCAGCAGGATGCGCCCCTGCGTCTGATTGAGGGGGCGGGGCACGCCAGCTATCTCGATGCGCCAGCGCAATTTAACCGCTATCTGCAGGACTTTACGGGAGCAATCCAACCATGAATTTTCAGCTTGAGAAACGTGTCGCTGTCGTGACGGGCGGTTCGTCGGGCATCGGTTTCGAAACCCTGCGTTTGTTGCTGGCGGAAGGGGCGAAGGTGGCATTCTGCGGCCGCAACGCGGACAAATTGGCCGGTGCCGAAGCCAGTCTGCGTAGTGAGTTTCCGCACGCGGAGATCCTGGCGCTGTGTTGTGACGTACTGGACGAGTCGCAGGTGAAACAGTTTGCTGCCCAAGTGATGGCGCACTTCGGCGCAGTGGATGTGTTGATCAACAACGCGGGTCAGGGGTTTGTCGCGCACTTTGACCAAACACCGCGTTCCGCCTGGCTACATGAGGCGGAGCTAAAGCTGTTCGGTGTCATCAACCCGGTGCAGGCGTTTCTGCCGGCGCTGGAACGCTCGGATATTGCGTCAATCACCTGCGTGAACTCGCTACTGGCATTGCAGCCGGAAGAACACATGATTGCCACGTCGGCAGCGCGTGCTGCCTTGCTCAATATGACGCTAACGCTGTCAAAAGAGCTGGTGAGCAAGGGGATCCGCGTTAACTCGATCCTGTTGGGCATGGTGGAGTCTGGCCAATGGCGCCGCCGTTTCGACGAGCGCAGCGATAAGGATCAAAGTTGGGAACAGTGGACGGCGGCGATAGCTGAACGACGCGGTATCCCAATGAAACGTCTCGGTAAACCGCAGGAGCCTGCGCAGGCGTTGCTGTTCTTGGCTTCACCTTTGGCGTCCTTTACCACCGGTGCGGCGCTTGACGTCTCCGGCGGCTTTAACCGCCATCTTTAATCGCAAGGGCTGAAAAGATGAAAAAGATCATGATGATTGGTTACGGCGCGATGGCCAAAGAGGTGCTTTCCCGTCTACCGGATGGGGTGAGCGTTGGCTGGATCGTGGCACGTGCGGCTCATCATGCGGCAATTGTCAGTGACTTTGGCGGCGCGGTGCAGGCGTTAACCCACCCGGATCGGTGTGCTGAACGGCCTGATTTGGTGCTGGAGTGCGCCAGCCAGCAGGCGGTGGCAGAGTTTGGTGAAGCGGTGGTCATGCGTGGTTGGCCATTGGCGGTGATCTCTACCGGTGCGCTGGCGGATGCGGCGTTGCAGCAGCGGTTGCAGCAAGCCTGTCGGTTGCATCATGGGCAAGTGATTGTGCTGTCCGGCGCGGTGGCGGGTATGGACGGATTGGCATCGGCACGCGAAGGCGGGCTAGACAGCGTGACCTATCAGGCCTGCAAAAGCCCGGCGAGCTGGCGCGGCAGCATGGCGGAACAATTGATTGACCTCGATGCCGTGAGCGAAGCGCAGGTATTTTTCGAAGGCTCGGCGCGGGAGGCGGCGCAGCTGTTCCCGGCGAATGCCAACGTGGCGGCGACCATTGCGCTGAACGGTCTCGGAATGGACGCCACCCGAGTACGGTTGCTGGTGGATCCTGAGACCCGGCGCAACACCCACAGACTGCAGGTGTGCGGGAACTTCGGTGAATTTCGGATTGAGCTGAGTGGCAACCCGTTAGCGAGCAATCCCAAGACATCAACCCTGGCTGCGTTAAGCGCAGTACAAGCCTGCCGCCGTCTGGTCGACGGTGGTTTTATTGCCTGAACGGCAGGAGTGAGCATGGAAAAGTTAACGATTTTTGTGGCTGGGCGCTGGTGTGAAGGGCGAGGCGATGAGATGACCTCGGTGTTTCCGGCTGACGGCAGTGTCAATGCGCGGCTGTGTGCCGCCAGCATTGACGATGTGAACGACGCGGTGGCCGCAGCGGAACGTGCCTGGCGTGCACCTGAGTGGCGCGGGCTGGTGCCGCACCAGCGTGCCAGCATTCTGTACCGCGTCAGTAACCTGATTATGGCGCAGCAGGAAGAGCTGGCGCAGTTACAGACACGCGATAACGGTAAACCACTGGCGGAAACCCGTGGTTTGGTAGCCAGCGCTGCGGCAACGGCTCGCTACTTTGCCGCAGCCTGCGAGGTGCTGGAGGGAGAACTGCCGACTCAACGCAGTGCTGAGGTGATGACGTTGAGCCAGTATCAACCGCTGGGGGTGATCGCCGCGATCACCCCGTGGAACTCACCGATTGCCAGTGAAATGCAAAAGGTGGCGCCGGCATTGGCTGCGGGCAACGCGGTGATCCTCAAACCTGCCGAAGCTACGCCGCTGATGGCATTAAAACTGGCGGAACTGTTTGAACAGGCGGGGTTGCCGGCCGGGTTACTCAGCGTACTGCCGGGCAAGGGTTCGGTGATTGGCGAAGCCTTGGCACGTCACCCGTTAGTGAAAAAGATTTCGTTTACCGGTGGCACCAATACCGGTCGCCATCTGGCGCATATCGCCGCCGAAAAGCTGATCCCCACGTCGCTGGAGTTGGGCGGCAAGTCGCCAACTATCGTGCTGGAGGACGCCGATCTGGAACAGGCGGCACGCGGCATCTGTTACGGCATTTTCAGCTCCGCAGGGCAGGCTTGTATCGCCGGGTCGCGGCTGTTTGTGCATCGCTCTTTGTACCAACCGTTGCTGGCACGCATGAGTGAACTGACGGCCGGTCTGCGGGTGGGTAATCCGCTGACGCCGGGAGTGCATCTCGGACCGCTAATTAACGACAAGCATCGCCAAAGCGTGGCGGATTACGTGGCGCTGGCGCAGCAGGAGGGCGGCAGGGTGGTGATTGGCGGCGAAGCCCCGGCAGATCCGTTGCTGGCAGGCGGTAGCTATTACCTGCCGACGATTATCGACGGGTTGAGCAACAGCGCCCGCGCCTGTCAGGAAGAGATTTTTGGCCCGGTTCTGGTGGTGCTGCCGTTTGACGACGAGAAACAGCTCATTGAACAGGCCAATGACTCGGTGTATGGGCTGGCAGCCGGTATCTGGAGCCGTGACTTCACGCGGGCGATGGCGCTGGCGGAGCAACTGGAAACCGGCACGGTGTGGATCAATACCTACAAAACATTCTCCATTTCTACGCCGTTCGGCGGTTTTAAAGAGAGCGGTCTGGGCCGCGAAAAGGGCCTGCACGGCATCAAGGCTCACATGCAGCAAAAGAGCCTGTACCTGGCGCTTAACCATCAGGTAAATCGCTGGAGCGATTAGGTTTGATCGACGGTGCGTACCCCCTTTGCCCCTGCAACTTGAAAGACGAAGGGTATACAACGAACACAATAAGAAGGCAGATGATGAGCGAGAAAATAACGGTTGGTGAGGCAATAGCCCGGACTCTGGAACAGTACGATGTGTCGGCGATGTACGGCATCATTTCGATTCATAATCTGCCGATCGCTGACGCAGTAGGCCAGCGTGGCAACATTCGCTTTGTACCGGCGCGTGGCGAAGCGGGAGCCGTCACCATGGCCGATGCGCATGGTCGTTTCTCTGGCCTTGGTGTGGCCTTGACCAGTACCGGCGCAGGTGCAGGCAATGCCGTTGGTGCGATGATCGAGGCGATGAACGCCAACACGCCGCTGCTGCATATTACCGGCCAGGTGGAAAAAGCGTATCTGGATGCCGATGCCGGTTTTATTCATGAAACCCGCGATCAGCTTGGTTTCCTACGTGCCTGCTCCAAACGTGCCTATCGGGTCAACTCCCCGGAACAGGCGGTGGCAGTGATCCAACGGGCGATCCTCGATGCGCAGACCCTACCTTGTGGCCCGGTTGCGGTCGAGATCCCTATCGACATTCAGAGCAGCCTGGTCTCCAGTGCGGTGCTGAGCCAGCCTGTAGCGCCAGCTCCACTGCCGCAGGCCAGCGACGAAGCGGTTGAGCGGCTGTATCAGCGGCTGAAACAGGCCAAACGCCCGTTACTCTGGCTGGGCGGCGGTGCGCTGGCCTGCGGAGACGCCGTGCGTAAACTGGCGGATGCCGGTATTACCGTGATCTCCAGTACGCACGGGCGCGGCATTCTGCCTGATAGCCATCCCCGTAGCCTGCGGGCGTTCCATAATTCGCCGAGCATTGAGGCGATCCTGACGCAGTGCGATTTGACGCTGGTGGCCGGTTCGCGGTTGCGCAGCAATGAAACCCGCACCTGGACGCTGCCGCTGCCGCGCCCATTGGTACAGATTGATATTGATCCGGCAGCGGCCAACCGCAATTACCTGGCTGACGAATACATCAACGGCGACTGCGGTGCTTTGCTTAATGCGCTGGCTGCCCGACTGAATCCGGGTGAGAAGGTCAATGCCGAGTGGGATGCCGAGATCATTGCTGCGGTGCAGCAGGCGGAAAGCGCGTTGCGTCAGCAGTCGGGGGAATATGCCAAATTAAACGACGCCATTGCCGCTGCGCTGCCGCAGGATGGGTTGCTGGTGCGTGATATCACCGTCTCCGGTAGCGTCTGGGGCAGCCGTTTATTCCGCGCTATTTCGCCGTTGTGCAACATTCACTCGTTGGCGGGCGCGATTGGCATGGGTCTGCCGATGGCGATTGGCACCGCGATCGCCAACCCGCAGCGTAAGGTGGTTGGGCTGGTGGGCGACGGCGGGCTGGCGTTAGGCCTGGGCGAGCTGGCGACCATGGCGCAGGAGCAGGCGAATATCACTCTGCTGATCATGAACGACGGCGGTTATGGCGTGATGCGCGGCATTCAGGATAAATATTTTGCCGGTCGCCAATACTATAACGAGCTGCATACCCCGGCGTTTACGCTGGTTGCTGAGGCTATGGGGCTGAAGGCATGGAAGGTGGACAATGCGGCGCAGTTCAATGGCGTGCTGGCGGAAGCGATTAATTATCCGGGGCCGTCGGTGGTGGAAGTGGATATGAACAGTATTGGGCCGTTGACCTTCGCCGGGCCGCCGCAAAAGAGTTTGTATTGATGATATAAAAAATGCCCGGCTCTGCCTGAATGCCGATCGGTTAAGCCCGATTGGCATTTTTTTATTCGGTTCCTGTAGGGGCAGTGCAGGCAGATTTGTCCTCCTGCACCTGCATTGTCGGGCGGGTCGGCTATGACAAACGTCCCTGTTAGTCTCGCTTCAACCGGCCTTCCCTGGCCGGTTGCCCCTGACAACGCCGCCTTGCTCGGCAGCCGGTGATGCGCATCAAGGTCAACACCCGCATTGGCAACCACCGGGCAACCGAGCCACTCAGTGTGACGTTGCGCGATGAAAGACAGTGAACATGATGCGATGAGCACGGGGTTGGGCGCCCTGAAGACGTCGAACGCAAGAACAACGCATAGGCGAAACCGCCATGGACGGCGGTTTCAGGCGAGACAGGCAGGGACGCCTGTCATAGCCGGCCGTGATGCGGTGTGATGAAGTGAGAGCCGTTGGCGCAGCCAACCGTCTGAGTGGGCAAGAGCGCGGGTTGCAAGGGGCCGCGCTTACGGCCCCTTGCTCGGTCGAGGCGCATGAGCCTCATGGTGCTTCGCGCGTTTATCGACCGAAAAGAACGGTGAGCTCCCCAAAGAACACCTCAATTGATCGGCAACTAAGGGCGTTTTGTGTTACTTGCCAGCTGCGATACGATCGCGAATATGCTGCGCGCGTGCTTCGGAAGCAGGGTGATCGTCAAACATACTGCTTTGACGACCGGCTTCCATTTTAGCCAGTTTTTCGAAGCTGGTGACCAGCCCGTTTGGATCGATACCACGCTGTTTCATCAGATCGAAAGAATAGTCATCCGCTTCGCTTTCCTGTTTCTGGGAGAACTGCGCGTTAACCAGTTTTTCACCCATGTCTGCCAACTGTGACTGCGACAGCGAACCTATGATGCCGCCGGTTGAGGCTGCGGCGGTACGCAACGCCACTGTGCCATAAGCTACCTGCATCGCCTTGCGAGTATGGCCGAGCGCCACGTGACCCATTTCATGGCCCAGCACGCCTTCCACTTCATTGTCAGTCATCATGTCCATGAGCCCGCTGTAAACGCGGATACAGCCGTTAGCCATTGCCCAGGCATTCACGTCTTTGGTGACGTAAACCTTGTAGTTAGCCGGTGTGCCGTTGATATTATCCCCCAGCGCCGCAGCAATTTTGTTCAAACGCTTGGTGTAAGTGCTGTCGGCCGGCGCGATTTGTGCCTTGCTGTCCATCTCTGCGCAGGATTTATCACTCAGGGTTTTGACGTCGTCATTGCTCAATGTCGCCGCCTGAAAGGCTTGCGCGCCAGACTGCATCAACGTATCGGTATTCAGGTTTTGACAGCCGCTTACCAAGGTGGCAATGCTTAATGCAATCAAAGAGGTACGGATTTTCATAAAGCCATCTTCCTGTGATAGTAACAAGGGGGAGTGTCATTTTTAGTTTAGGGAAATCGTGCTGCACGAGACTAGTGTACGATAGCAATTGGGAAAATAGTGTTATTCCGAAAAACCGACCAATCGTGCTAATAAGTTGTGAACTCGCTCTCATTTGGTATTAGGGATTGCCGTTTTAATGCTGAGTCTGAGAAAATAGAAAACTTGACTGATTTTTTAATCCGACCTGGAGTAAAACATGTCCTCTCGTAAAGAGCTTGCCAACGCCATCCGCGCACTCAGCATGGACGCCGTACAAAAAGCAAATTCCGGCCACCCGGGTGCACCTATGGGCATGGCGGACATCGCCGAAGT
>NZ_JBJDOG010000002.1:0-532703 GCF_044900985.1 Serratia sp. NPDC087055 | reverse complement strand
CACTCTTCAAGACTTGATATTTTTTCGAACCCGAAGGTTCTGGATATCGTCTTGTGGAGTGCCCACACAGATTGTCTGATAAATTGTTAAAGAGCGTTCGTTACTGAGATAACTCTCGGTAACGCGGGAGGTGCATATTACGCTTTCCCGCTGAAGAGTCAAGCTTTTTTCTTATTAAGAAACGGTGTTTTCACCGGCTTGATTCTTCCTGGCTGGGCGACTGGTTCTCGTTAGAGGAGTCGTTGTTCCCGGTCAGTGGAGGCGCATTATAGGGAGTTCTCAGAAGGCCGCAACCCCTAAATGCAAAAAACTTTTCAAGCGCTCAAATAACCACCAAAAAGGCCATTTTAGGATATTTATTAGTCAGAAAATGGGAGTTTTAAGGCTGTTACCCCGCAAAAAATCGGAAGCCCAATAAAAACAGATAAAGAAAAGGGAGCGGTTTCCCGCTCCCTATTATCGTAATCACTCTATATAGACATTACTGCCTGGCGACGATGTGCTCGTTTTCCACATCCAGCGTAACCAACTTGCCTGGAATCAGTTTGCCAGAAAGGATTTGCTGCGCCAGCGGGTTTTCTATCTCCTGCTGGATAGCACGTTTCAACGGACGCGCCCCATATACAGGGTCGAAACCCGTTTTGCCTAGCAGCTCCAGTGCAGGTTCGGTCATCGTTACTGCATAACCACGCTCTTCCAGACGTTTGTACAGACGCGCCAACTGGATCTTGGCAATCTCGGCAATGTGTTTCTGACCGAGAGGATGGAACACGACCACCTCATCTATACGGTTGATGAATTCCGGACGGAAGTGGTGGCTCACCATTTCCATGACGGATTCCTTCATCTGTGCGTAGTTCATCTGACCAAAGTGCTCCTGAATGAGATCGGACCCCAGGTTAGATGTCATGATCACCACGGTATTACGGAAATCAACAGTACGTCCCTGGCCATCGGTCAGGCGCCCATCATCCAACACCTGCAGCAGGATGTTGAACACATCCGGATGCGCCTTCTCCACTTCATCCAGCAGAATCACGGAATAAGGTCTACGGCGCACCGCCTCAGTCAGGTACCCACCTTCTTCATAACCGACATAACCTGGAGGTGCACCCACCAGCCGCGATACCGAATGTTTTTCCATAAACTCGGACATATCGATACGCACCATCGCGTCGTCACTGTCGAACAGGAACGAAGCTAACGCCTTACATAGCTCGGTTTTACCTACCCCGGTCGGCCCGAGGAACAGGAATGAACCTATTGGCCGGTTTGGATCTGACAGACCAGCGCGGCTACGGCGAATAGCGTTGGATACGGCGCTCACCGCTTCATCCTGGCCAATGACCCGGGTATGTAGTTCATGCTCCAGGCGCAATAGCTTGTCACGCTCACCTTCCAGCATTCTGGCGACCGGAATACCGGTGGCGCGAGCCAGTACCTCAGCGATTTCTGCGTCAGTTACACGGTTACGCAACAGCTTCATGGTTTTGCCTTCAGCCAATGTGGCCGCAGCAAGCTGTTTTTCCAACTCAGGGATCTTACCGTATTGCAATTCTGACATCCGCCCCAGATCGCCGACGCGACGCGCCTGCTCCAGAGAGATTTTGGCCTGCTCAAGATCCGCTTTGATATTCTGCGTACCGGAAAGTGACGCCTTCTCGGCTTTCCATTCTTCTTCCAGCTCTGAATATTCGCGTTCTTTCTGCTCCAATTCACCACTGAGCATTTCCAGCCGTTTCTTACTGGCGTCGTCAGACTCTTTACTCAGCGCCTGCTGCTCCAGTTTAAGCTGTATGATGCGGCGCTCCAGACGATCAAGTGATTCTGGTTTCGAGTCCATCTGCATACGGATGCTGGACGCAGCCTCATCGATCAGGTCAATGGCCTTATCCGGCAATTGGCGATCGGAGATGTATCGATGCGACAGCGTCGCCGCCGCGACTATCGCCGGGTCCGTGATCTGCACATGGTGATGCAGTTCATAACGTTCTTTCAGGCCACGCAAGATGGCGATGGTGTCTTCAACGCTAGGCTCTGCCACATAGACTTTCTGGAAACGACGTTCGAGCGCCGCATCCTTCTCTATATACTGGCGATATTCATCCAGCGTTGTCGCACCGACGCAATGCAGTTCCCCGCGCGCCAGCGCAGGTTTCAACATATTACCTGCATCCATCGCGCCGTCGGCCTTACCTGCACCAACCATAGTGTGCAATTCGTCAATGAAAAGGATAACGCTGCCTTCCTGTTTGGACAGGTCGCTCAGCACGCCTTTCAAACGTTCTTCGAATTCACCGCGGTATTTAGCACCTGCAATTAATGCCCCCATATCGAGGGAAAGTACGCGTTTATGCTTCAGGCCTTCCGGCACTTCACCATTAATGATGCGCTGTGCGAGGCCTTCGACGATGGCGGTTTTACCCACGCCAGGTTCGCCGATCAATACCGGGTTGTTTTTGGTACGGCGTTGCAGTACCTGAATAGTACGACGAATCTCTTCATCACGACCGATAACCGGGTCAAGTTTGCCCTGCTCAGCACGTTCTGTCAGATCAATCGTGTATTTCTTCAACGCCTGACGTTGGTCTTCAGCACCTTGATCTTCCACGCTGTCACCGCCTCGCATTTGCTCAATGGCCTTACTGATTTTATCGGTTGTCGCGCCAGCCGCTTTCAACAGATCGGTCAATGTTCCGCGATCTTCAAGCACCGCTAACACAAACAGTTCGGATGAAATGAATTTGTCCGCCCGCTTTTGCGCCAGCTTGTCGCACAGGTTCAGGACACGTACCAGCTCATGGGACGGTTGAACGTCACCACCGGTACCTTCAACTTGAGGCAGTCGAGACAAAGCCTGTTCGATTTCGGTGCGCACGCGCCCGGCATCGATACCGGCAGAAGTTAAGAGTGGACGAACCGTGCCCCCTTCCTGATTAAGCAAGGCGCTCATCAGATGTAACGGCTCAATAAACTGGTTGTCGCGCCCAAGTGCGAGAGATTGGGCATCGGCGAGGGCAAGCTGGAATTTGTTGGTAAGACGATCCAGACGCATAACACCTCCAAGTTTGGTCGAAATTGCTACTGGAGATTAAATGAGGTCATCCCTCAAATTTTCAAGGTTATTTCGACTGTATATTTTCGGTACTACATCATGCGTCTTTGGACCGTCCTAATTCAATAGGTTATATCAGCCAGATTAAACTTGCCAGACGTCCGGTTATTCCATCGCGGCGATAGGAGAAAAAATGACTCATTTCGCTCACCGTACAGCGATCACCACCGTAGATGGCGTGGATACCTGCACGCTGTAAGCGCTGACGGGCCAACAGATAGATGTTAGCCAGGAATTTATCGCCGTGTGGGATAAAGGCAGCCGCAGCGGCGCCATCAACATTTATAAACGCGGCACGCACTTCGGGGCCGACTTCAAACTGCTCTGGACCAATCGCCGGGCCGAGCCAGGCGTTAATGTTTGCTGGCTCAGTGGCAAATTCTGCCACCGTGTGTTCCAGCACACCATTACATAACCCGCGCCAACCGGCATGGGCTGCGGCCACTTCATCACCGGCCTGCGAGCAAAACAGCACCGGCAAGCAATCGGCCGTCATCACTGCACACACCTGCCCAGGCACATTACTGTAAACCGCATCCGCACGCAGATCGGTCGGCGTTCGCCCATCTAACCGCACGACACCTGTACCATGTATCTGTTCCAACCAAACCGGCATCCGCGGTAGTTCAGCCCCGTCCACCAGCCGTTGGCGGTTATCCGCGACTGCCCAAGCCTCATCACCAACGTGAGTGCCGAGGTTAAGCGAATCGTAGGGTGGCGCACTCACGCCACCACCACGGGTTGTGCTACAGGCTTTTACGCCAGCAGGCAGCGGCCAATCCGGTAAGATGAGCGAATCCATTACCAGTTCATCTGATCTTTGAATTCTTCGGTATCCGCTTTCAGCGCGTTAATCAGATCGACCATATCCTGTGGCAGCGGCGCATGCCACTCCATTTGGATACCGCTGATCGGATGATATAAACGCAGCATGGTAGCGTGCAGTGCCTGGCGATCGAAACCGCGCAGTGCGGCAATAAATGCCTCTGACGCGCCTTTTGGCGGACGCGGACGGCCACCATAAAGCTGATCGCCCACCAGCGGGTGGTTAATGTGCGACATATGCACACGGATCTGGTGAGTACGGCCGGTTTCCAGGCGCAAACGCAGACGAGTGTGCGCGCGGAAATGCTCCATAATACGGTAATGCGTCACCGCCGGCTTACCCATTGGGTGAACCGCCATATGGGTGCGTTTGGTTGAGTGGCGCGAAATAGGCTCCTCAACGGTACCGCCTGCGGTCATGGTGCCGATAGCAACCGCTTCATATTCACGCGTGATTTCACGCGCCTGCAGCGCTTCGACCAGTCGAGTTTGTGCTGGAACGGTTTTCGCCACCACCATTAGACCTGTGGTGTCTTTGTCCAGACGGTGCACGATGCCGGCACGCGGCACATCGGCAATTTCAGGATAGTAATGCAGCAACGCATTGAGCACAGTACCGTCCGGGTTACCGGCACCGGGGTGCACAACCAGATCGCGTGGTTTGTTAATCACCAAAATATCACTGTCTTCATAGACGATATTGAGGGCGATATCCTGCGGTTCCCAGCGTGCTTCTTCTTCTATCTGTGCATCAATGGCGACCGTCTCTCCCCCCAGCACCTTCTCTTTCGGTTTGTTTATCGTTTTGCCATTGACCTGCACCCGATTGTCCAGGATCCAATCTTTTATGCGAGATCGTGAATAATCAGGGAACAATTCGGCCAAAGCCTGATCTAAACGTTGTCCGAGTTGAGATTCGGCCACCGTTGCGGTGAGTTGTACTTGTTGTGCCATATGCAGCTTCTTCGTTAACGTTGGGTTTTCACGGCGATGCCGTTTAATATAATGTGCTATTGTACCTGGTCTTTGTCGGGAGCTTAACGGACAGTCTCCCGGAATAACACCCTGAGGATAATCAAAACGTCATGACGCGTATGAAATATCTGGTGGCGGCAGCCACGTTGAGCCTGGCGCTGGCAGGTTGCTCCACATCCAAGGATGCGGTTCCCGACAACCCACCTTCGGAAATCTATGCTACTGCCCAGCAAAAACTGCAGGACGGTAACTTTAAGGGCGCGATTACGCAACTCGAAGCGTTAGATAACCGCTATCCTTTCGGGCCGTACTCTCAACAGGTCCAGTTGGATCTGATTTATGCCTACTACAAATCTGCCGATTTACCGCTGGCTCAGGCGTCTATCGATCGTTTCATGCGTCTGAATCCAACGCACCCGAACATTGACTACGTGATGTACATGCGTGGTCTGACCGATATGGCGTTGGATGACAGTGCATTGCAAGGCTTCTTCGGGGTCGATCGTTCAGACCGAGATCCTCAGCATGCACGCGCTGCGTTTCGCGACTTCAGCCAGCTGATTCAACAGTATCCGAACAGTCAGTACGTGACCGATGCAAACAAGCGTTTGGTGTATCTGAAAGACCGCCTGGCCAAGTATGAGCTTTCGGTGGTGGAATACTACACTAAACGCGGTGCCTACGTCGCGGTCGTTAATCGCGCCGAGCAGATGCTGCGTGAATTCCCGGATACCAAAGCGACACGCGATGCGTTGCCGCTGATGGAAAACGCGTATAAGCAATTGCAACTGAACGGCCAGGCCGACAAAGTGAGCAAAGTGATCGCTGCCAACCCGGCATAACCTGATTGGCAACAGCAGAAAAACAAAACGGCAGCCTCGGCTGCCGTTTTCATTTGCCGAATACTTAACCAAATCAGGATAAATACACAAGCAAAAACACGGCGTTAGCACATATGCCTCACCGCTTATCCTTTCAATAATGCGCGTTCCGCTCTCTAGACTCAAGCGTTAGATAGCCAATTCAAAGCTTGAATCACAGATTGAACTAACTTTGCAAAAAGTGACAAAAAAATGTGATTTTCATCACGCATTTAAGCAAAAAGCGGGGTATGCTGGACTCATCCAAGACGGAAAGACAGAGAGGTAAGTTATATGACATTGAACATTACCAGCAAACAAATGGATATCACTCCCGCAATCCGCAGTCACGTCGAAGACCGTCTCACCAAACTGGAAAAATGGCAGGCCCAACTGATTAACCCGCATATCGTCTTATCGAAAGAACCGAAAGGGTTTGTTGCCGACGCCACCATTACCACACCTAACGGCCCGCTGGTTGCCAGCGCCAAACATGATGACATGTACACCGCCGTTAACGATTTGATCGCCAAGTTAGAGCGCCAGTTGAACAAGGTGCAGCATAAAGGCGAAGCACGCCGTGCCGCGACCAGCGTGAAGGACATTATTCCGGAAGTAGAGCCGGAACAGGAATAACCGTTTAGCGGCTGTTTCACATCGAACGCGCCTGAGGGCGCGTTTTTTGTCTGGTTTTTTTATTGACGAGATAAAAGCCTGCGGTTACTTTAAAACCTGTCACACACACTTTGGATATCACATGGCTCGTAAACCGTTTTTCTTCGCATTCTTTTTTACCTTCCCCTGATTGGGAGGCGTTTCGTCGTGTGATAAAGAATGCGAAGACGAACAGCAAAGCCTCCTGAAAACAGGGGGCTTTTTTTATGGCTATTTTACAACGTATAAAAATACAAGGCAGAAGCTGATTATGACTGACAACCCGTTACTCGTGCTGCGCAAACGCATCAGCGCACTGGATCTGAAATTGCTGTCCTTGCTGGCAGAGCGCCGTGAGCTGGCGGTAGAAGTAGGGAAAACCAAACTTCATTCCCATCGGCCAATCCGCGACAAAGAGCGTGAACGCGATCTGCTGGATGCCTTAATTGCCGCCGCCAAGCCCTACGACCTGGACGGATTTTACGTCACTCGCCTGTTCCAACTGATTATTGAAGATTCTGTGTTGACCCAGCAGGCGCTATTACAGAACCAACTCAATCAAGTCAGCCAACATTCTGCCCGTATCGCGTTCCTTGGCCCTAAAGGGTCCTATTCACACTTGGCAGCACGTCAATACGCCGCCCGCCATTTCGATCAATTGATCGAGTGCGGCTGCCATAAATTCCAGGACATTTTCACCCAGGTCGAAACTGGCCAGGCGGATTACGCTATTTTGCCCATCGAGAACACCAGTTCAGGTTCGATTAACGACGTCTACGATTTACTGCAGCACACAAGTTTGTCTATCGTCGGTGAATTGACTAACCCTATTGATCACTGCGTCCTGGTTGCCAATGACACTGATCTTGCCCAGATCGAAACCGTGTATAGCCACCCTCAGCCATTCCAGCAGTGTAGCCAATTCATTAACCGCTACCCGCACTGGAAAATTGAATATTGTGAAAGCACCGCAGCCGCGATGGAAAAAGTGGCCAAATTGAACTCGCCAAAAGCCGCCGCATTAGGCAGCGAAGCTGGCGGTGCTCTCTATGGTCTACAGGTGTTGGAACATAATCTGGCCAATCAACAGCAGAACATTACTCGCTTCATTGTGCTGGCGCGCAAAGCGATTGACGTCTCGGAACAAGTTCCCGCTAAAACGACGCTGATTATGGCCACAGGCCAGCAGTCTGGCGCGTTGGTGGAAGCATTGCTGGTGCTGCGCGATAACGGCATCATCATGACCAAACTGGAATCTCGCCCAATTAACGGTAACCCGTGGGAAGAAATGTTTTATATCGATGTGCAGGCAAACCTGCGTTCTGAAGCGATGCAGAAAGCATTGAGGGACCTGACGCCCATCACGCGCTCGTTGAAGGTGCTGGGTTGCTACCCGAGTGACACCGTAGTACCCGTCAATCCATCCTGATAGAGATAAAAAAGGGTTCGGCATTTGCCGAACCCCGATACATTATTATTGCCGGCTGTCGTTCGCCTGACGTAACAACGAGCGGCTTTCCACCAAGAATCGCTGCGCATAGTCACCAAACCAATGCTCGACCTTCTGGAAGCTCTGAATAAACGCCTGTTTGTCGCCCTGATCCAGCAGCTTTATCGCCTCACCAAACCGTTGGTAGTAGCGTTTGATCAATGCAATGTTCTCTTCCGAGGACATGATGATATCCGCGTACAGCTGCGGATCCTGAGCAAACAGACGCCCGACCATCGCCAACTCTAACCGATAAATCGGCGAAGAAAGTGCCAGCAACTGTTCCAACTGAACGTTTTCTTCTGCCAAGTGCAAGCCATAGGCAAAGGTTGCAAAATGGCGCAGTGCCTGAATAAAGGCCATGTTCTGGTCGTGCTCAACCGCGCTAATACGGTGTAAACGTGCCCCCCAAACCTGCAACTGCTCCAATAACCATTGGTACGCCTGCGGCTCGCGACCGTCGCAATACACCACCACTTGTTTGGCTACACTGCCAACGTCAGGGCCAAACATCGGATGCAGACCCACCACAGGGCCAGTATGCGCAGCCAACATGGCATTCAGCGGACGATTTTTTACGGAGGCCAGATCAACCAGGATGCAATCTGCCGGCAGTGGCGGCAACCGCTCAATGACCTGTTCTGTCACGTGAATAGGTACGCTGACAATCACCATGCCAGCATCCGCCAGCAAAGTGTCAGCCTGCGCCCAATCTTCCTGATCCAACACTTTGACCTGGTAGCCGGACAGCGTCAGCAGACGATTAAACAGCCGCCCCATTTGGCCATTACCGCCAATAATGACAATCGGGCGTAATTGCGGATGCAGCGTTTTAAAACCTTTGTCGTTCTCGCTGACGTAAGACTCGCGCATAACACGACGTAATACGTCCTCAATCAAGTCAGGCGGTACACCAAGGTTTTCCGCCTCTTTACGTCGTGAGGCCAGCATTGCGGCCTCACGCTCAGGAACATATACCGGTAAGCCGTGGTGGCTTTTCACCTCCCCCACTTCCGCCACCAGGTGCAGGCGTTTCGCCAGCAGCTCTAACAGCGCCTTATCCACTTCGTCAATTTGATCGCGCAGCGCGGTCAGTTCAGCCACCATAACTTACTACTCTCCAGTGCGTGCCGTCAGTGCGGCGCCGAGTTCCTGGTGCATATGACGCAGCAGCGTCTCTGTACTTTCCCAATTAATACAGGCGTCAGTTACAGAAACACCGTAGCGCATATCTGCACGCGGTTGCTCAGATGACTGGCTGCCTTCGTGCAGGTGGCTTTCCAGCATGATGCCGGTGATCGAACGGTTACCCGCTTTGATCTGCTCTACCACGGACTCAGCAACTGCCGGTTGACGACGATAGTCTTTATTCGAGTTGCCATGGCTGCAATCTATCATCAAGGACGGATGGAGTCCCGCGTCCCGCATCTGTTTTTCACAGGCTGCAACGTCCTCAGCACTGTAGTTTGGCGTTTTACCACCACGCAAAATCACATGGCCATCCGGATTGCCCTGCGTTTGCAACAGACATACTTGGCCAGCCTGATTGATACCCACAAATCGATGCGGCATTGCCGCGGCGCGCATGGCATTGATTGCCGTACCCAGGCTGCCATCCGTGCCATTTTTGAAGCCGACCGGCATCGACAACCCTGAAGCCATTTCGCGGTGAGTTTGTGATTCCGTCGTGCGCGCACCAATCGCTGACCAGCTAAACAGGTCGCCAAGGTATTGCGGGCTGTTTGGATCTAATGCTTCTGTTGCCAACGGCAAGCCCATACCAACCAGATCAAGCAGCAGGCGACGCGCGATATGCAAACCTGCTTCAACATCAAACGAACCATCCATGTACGGATCGTTAATCAAGCCTTTCCAGCCAACAGTGGTTCGCGGTTTTTCAAAATAGACACGCATAACGATATACAGCTGATCGCTCAATTCAGCCGACAGGGTTTTCAAATGACGGGCGTAATCCAGTGCAGCATCCGGGTCATGGATAGAACAAGGCCCGCACACCACCAACAGGCGATGATCGCGCCCCTGCAAGATATCGGCGATGGTTTTGCGCGCGGTAGCGATTTCATTTTCATCGCTGGCGCTAAGCGGGAACTGGTTCTTCAACTCTTCCGGAGTAATCAGAATTTGTTCTGCACTGATATGAACGTTATTGAGCGCGTCTTTTTGCATGATGCTATTCCTGTCGTTTGCCGTTATGCGTAAGCGTTGAGAGTACGTTGAGCGATTCAGGACCTTACCATATCACGTGATGTAAAGTTTTCAATCCGATATCTGTAAATAAAAAATTACCAATAAGATTACGCATACCAAAAGATGATATTAAAAAACAAGAAAATTTATTTAAATAACTGATTTTAAATGGATAAAATCAAGGAAACACTAGAGTCCTCTTTTCATTTCTTCATAGCTACCCAGCCTACACCACCACCGAAAAACGTAAAGATAAATTTACACAAATGATATCAATACACCCCAGGAGCAAGGCTCTACCGAACATAATAGCCAGGTACATCTCACCATTCGGTTGCCTCTAAGCGACAACCTCACGTAATGCCCCGTTAAATGCTAAGGACACTCAGCATGATATGCCACTGGACGGGGTTAATTAAGTAGAAGAAAAGTGAATAAGTGATGATGAGAAATTAAAAACTTAAGCTAATCGTAGCTATTTTGGTCGCCATGACGAACCGATATAATGTGACCGAAATCACCTATAATCACTCTTAACAACTGGATCCAAAATGCTCTCTTTACGCGCTCGTCGCGCTATTCCGCTGTTCATTAGCTGCTTAACGACTTTCACCAGTGTTTCAGCCCTTGCCGACAATACACTTTTTACCGCGATGGACGACCCAGCCACAGCTAAAAAGCCATTTGAAGGTAACGTCCAGGCTGGTTACAACTCTCAGTCAGGCAACTCGCAAAGCTCAACACTGTTGGCTAACACCAGCATGACCTGGTTCAACAGCGATGCTGCCTACAGCCTCTGGGGAGCAGCCAACAACACCACGTCGTCCAATGTGCGTTCGTCAGAAAAGTATCAAGCCGGTGGCCGTACCCGTTATAACCTGAGCGATCGTAACTATCTGTTCGGCCAAGCAAGCTGGCTGAGCGACCGCTTCAACGGCTATGACTCCCGTTCAACACTGACCGGTGGTTATGGCCGCCAGATTCTCAACGGACCGCTCAGCGATCTGCGTGTTGAATTTGGTCCAGGCGTTCGTCACGACGAATACCATGGTGGTGGTCGTTCAACCAAAGCGCTGGCCTACGGTGCTGCTAACTATTCGTACCAGCTAACCGACAACACCAAGTTCTCCGAAGGTGTTTCCGCACTGGCGAACGAAGAAACCACGTTGAACTCCGAAACTGCATTGAGCGTCGCGATTAACGAGAAATTTGCACTGCGCCTGGCCTACACGGTGACTTACAACAGTAAGCCACCTGCGTCTGCACCAAAGAATACCGATACGACCACCTCAATCAGCCTGGTCTACGGTCTGTAATTCCCTCGGCTCTACAATCCAATATTACCTAAGCCCATCATTGATGGGCTTTTTTATGCCCAAAGGCTAAGTTTAAACATTTTGCTAAAAACATCGCACACGCTATTGACGACTTTAGCAAATAGCTTAATACTGTATGCATAAACAGTAGTTATCAAATAGGCACAGAGCACGATCACTATCAATTATCACAGCTGATGCTACGAGCATCACGCTTAGGGACACTGATGCCACTTTCTGTCCAATGGACAGGACAGTTGTCCAGGCTTTTGATTTTGGCCCATGCCTAATCCGTTCTCACTTAATACATTGCAAGGGGGTTTTATGATGCATTGTCCACTCTGCGGTAGCGTGGCCCATACCCGCTCTAGCCGTTACCTCAGCGAAGCGACTAAAGAACGCTATCACCAATGCCAAAACATTAACTGCAGCTGCACCTTTGCCACGCATGAGTCCGTCGCGCGAGTGATTGTAAAGCCTGGTGATATTATTCCAGCTCAGCCGCACCCGGAAAAAAACAAGCCGCGTGCCGCCGCGCTGTAATGCAAAAAGTCCGCCTGCGACGGTGGACTTTTCTATATCGACATTTCCGCGCATAAAAAAAGGGGTCGGCATAATGCCAACCCCTTCATAGCTATTAACTTTTGGATGCAGCGTTAGCCGACGCGGTTCAGACGCTCTTTGATACGAGCAGACTTACCAGTACGCTCACGCAGATAGTACAGTTTGGCTTTACGAACGGCACCACGACGTTTAACAGCAATGCTGTCAATTACTGGTGAGTGAGTCTGGAATACACGCTCAACACCTTCGCCGTTGGAAATCTTACGAACAGTGAATGCAGAGTGCAGACCGCGGTTACGGATAGCGATAACCACGCCCTCGAATGCCTGCAGACGTTTTTTGCTACCTTCAACGACCCATACCTTCACTTCCACGGAATCACCCGGACGGAATGCAGGTACGTCTTGTTTCATCTGCTCTTGTTCAATTTGCTTAATAATGTTGCTCATAATATGTCTCTTACCCTAGGTAAACTGATATATCGGTCCCGTCGAGCCAATTGCTCAGACGTTCCCTTCATAGTCCTGCTGCTTGGGCTGATGTTCCCGTTGGAACTCAGCCAGCAACACCGCTTGCTCGTCAGTCAGAGCTAGGCTTTCTAGAAGTTCAGGTCTTCTAAGCCAGGTACGGCCCAGCGACTGCTTTAAGCGCCAGCGACGTATCTCGGCATGGTTGCCCGACAGTAAAACCGGCGGAACCTCCATCCCTTCCAACACCTCAGGACGGGTATAGTGCGGGCAGTCCAGCAATCCATCGGCAAAAGAATCTTCTTCTGCTGAAGCCTGATGGCCCAGTACACCCGGGATAAAGCGGGCGACTGAATCGATCAAAGTCATTGCCGGCAGTTCCCCACCGCTGAGTACGTAATCGCCGATTGACCATTCTTCATCAATTTCGGTTTGGATTACGCGCTCATCTACCCCTTCATAACGACCGCACACCAGAATCATCTTCTGGTTGGTCGCCAGTTCGCACACACCGGTTTGATCCAGCTTGCGCCCCTGAGGTGACAGATAAATCACCTTTGCTCCCTCGCCTGCCGCTGCTTTTGCTGCATGAATAGCTTCCCGCAAGGGTTGCACCATCATCAACATTCCCGGGCCGCCGCCATAAGGGCGATCGTCCACGGTACGATGCCGGTCGTAGGTGAAGTCACGAGGACTCCAACACTGCACGCTCAGCAGGCCATTTTTTACTGCCCGGCCAGTCACCCCGTAATCGGTGATTGCGCGGAACATCTCAGGAAACAGGCTTACAATACCAATGAACACAAGCCAATCCCCATACTGTCATTCCACTTGTTTCGACCGTTTAATTCGGAGGTCAAAAACCAGGATCCCAATCTGCTTCAATCACGCGAGCAGTGAGATCGACTTTCTTGATAACCTGCCCATGAAGAAACGGGACCAACCGCTCCTTCATGCCGAACGCATCTTTCAGGTTAGCTTTCACAACCATCACATCATTAGAACCGGTTTCCATCATATCGATGACTTTACCCAGCTCGTAGCCGGTGGTTGTGACTACCTGGCAACCCATAAGGTCTTTCCAATAGTAATCATCACCCACCAACGCAGGAAGTTGTTCCGAATCTACCAGTATCTCGCGATTGGTCAGTAGATTCGCAGCATCCCGATCATCAACGCCTTTGACTTTGATGATCAGATCCTGACTGTGGCGCTTCCAGTCTTCCAACTCGACAAGCTGCCATTGACCCGCCTGCTGGATAAACCAGGGCTGATAGTCAAAAATGCTTTCGGCGTTCTCGGTGGATGAAAATACTCTGAGCCAACCACGGATGCCGTAAGTAGACCCCATTTTACCGAGTACAATCGGCTGCTTAGGTGCTACCGGTTTGAGTTGCTTGCTCATTGCCACCACCGCGACAGATTAAGCTGCTTTCTTAGCGTCTTTGATCAGCGCGTGAACGCGATCAGAAACGGTTGCACCCAGACCGACCCAATGTTCGATGCGGTCCAGGTCCAGACGCAGTGCTTCAGCCTGACCAGATGCGATCGGGTTGAAGAAGCCTACGCGCTCGATGAAACGACCATCACGAGCATTGCGGCTGTCGGTCACTACTACTTGATAGAACGGACGCTTTTTAGCGCCGCCACGTGCCAAACGAATTGTTACCATAACATCCTCTTTAGTTAATAAAACAGCCGGGCCCCATTGAGGGAACGGGGCCCAGTTGCAATATAAAAAGCCCGAAAATTTTACTCATTTTGGCGCAAAAAGCAATCGAAAGCGTAGTTCGTCGTCAACAACTTTTTACGGCCAGTCATATTTCGGGCGGTTTTCACCGCGAACGGCAAATGCTTAAACGCGCTCACCCCAGAGGGCAAGCACCTGTCAGCGGCCTGGGAAGCCCGGCGGCATCATACCTTTCATGCCGCGCATCATCTTCGCCATTCCACCTTTTTTCATCTTTTTCATCATGCGTTGCATGTCGTCAAACTGTTTTAACAAACGGTTAACGTCCTGCACCTGCATGCCGGAGCCCACTGCAATGCGACGCTTGCGCGAGCCTTTGATGATCTCCGGTTTAGCGCGCTCTTTCAGCGTCATCGAATTGATGATCGCTTCCATGCGCACCAGAACTTTATCGTCCATCTGCGATTTCACATTGTCCGGCAATTGGCCGGCGCCAGGCAGTTTGCTCAGCATGCTGGCCATACCGCCCATGTTACGCATCTGCTTCAGTTGTTCCAGGAAGTCGGTCAGATCGAAACCGTCGCCCTTCTTCAACTTGTTAGCCAGTTTTTCCGCCTGTTCGCGGTCAACTTTGCTTTCGATGTCTTCGATCAGCGACAGCACATCGCCCATGCCGAGAATGCGTGAAGCCACACGGTCTGGATGGAATGGCTCCAGCGCTTCCGTCTTCTCACCCACGCCGAGGAACTTGATCGGTTTACCCGTGATATGACGGATGGACAGCGCAGCACCGCCACGCGCGTCACCGTCGACCTTGGTCAACACCACGCCGGTTAACGGCAGGGCTTCGTTAAAGGCCTTGGCGGTATTGGCAGCATCCTGACCGGTCATGGCGTCGACCACAAACAGGGTTTCCACCGGCTTTATCGCCGCATGCACCTGTTTGATTTCGTCCATCATCGCTTCGTCAACGTGCAAACGGCCCGCGGTATCGACGATCAAGACATCGTAGAATTTCAGCTTGGCCTGTTGCAGCGCTCGATTAACGATATCGATCGGTTTTTCTTTAACATCCGATGGGAAAAAGTCGATGCCGACACTTTCTGCCAGTGTTTCCAACTGTTTGATCGCCGCAGGGCGATAAACGTCGGCGGAAACCACCAACACTTTTTTCTTCTGTTTTTCTTTCAGGAACTTGCCGAGTTTGGCAACGCTGGTGGTTTTACCCGCCCCTTGCAGACCCGCCATCAACACCACTGCCGGCGGTTGTGCCGCCAGATTCAGCTCGGTGTTCACTTCGCCCATAGCGGCAATCAGCTCGCTCTTGACGATTTTGACGAACTCTTGCCCAGGCGTCAGGCTTTTGTTGACCTCATGACCGACCGCACTTTCTTTTACGCGATTGATAAAGTCCCGTACCACCGGCAGCGCAACGTCCGCTTCCAGCAAAGCCATGCGCACTTCACGCAGGGTTTCTTTGATATTTTCTTCGGTCAGCCGCCCACGGCCGCTGATATTGCGCAGGGTGCGCGACAAACGATCGGTTAAATTTTCAAACATCGTCTCATGCTCAACGTGTAATGACAGGCCGCTCTGGCGACATAATTGCGGCGATTATAACACGAAGCGGAGAGGATCTCTGCCTCAGCGTTGGAGATCGGTTGGAGTGGGACGCGCTGGACGCTATACTGACAATCCAATTCACCACGCCGAAGCAAAATTAAACGCTATGCCAGTTTTCTCCATTGTGGCTTTGATCGCCTACCTGCTCAGCCTTGGACTGATTATTCCCAGCTTGTTGCGGAAGAACAGCGCATACCGTCGGCTTGCTCTCGTCTCGGCGGTGGTAGCGCTGGTTTGCCACGCCATCGCACTGCAACAGCGTATTTTTGACGTCAGTGCCGGGCAAAATCTCAGCTTGCTCAACATCGGCTCGATAGTCAGCCTGATCATCTGCTCGGTTATGACGTTTGTCGCTTCACGCGATCGCGGCTGGTTCTTGCTACCTATCGTTTATAGCTTCGCGATGATCAATCTCGCCTTTGCCAGCTTTATGCCTGGCGAGTTTATTACGCATCTGGAAGCCAGCCCTGAACTGATGGTGCACATCGGCCTGGCGCTGTTTTCCTACGCTACGCTGATCATCGCCGCGTTGTATGCATTGCAGCTCGCCTGGCTGGACTATCTGCTGAAAAATAAAAAGCTCTCCTTCAGCGCCGATATGCCGCCGCTGATGAGCATTGAGCGCAAAATGTTCCACATCACCCAAATCGGCGTCGTGCTGCTCACTCTCACGCTGTGCACTGGCCTGCTTTATATGGACAATCTGTTCAGCAAAGAGAATGTGCACAAAGCTGTGCTGTCCATCATGGCATGGTTTGTCTATATCGTTTTGTTGTGGGGTCATTACCATGAGGGTTGGCGTGGCCGCCGTGTCGTCTGGTTCAGTTTTGCCGGTGCCTTCTTGCTAACATTAGCCTACTTCGGCAGCCGTCTTATCCAACAAGTGATGGTTCGTTAACGTCTCTGGCTCTCTTTCTCCATACATAAGGAATACCGCGTTGGAGCATGTTTCGACAGGAACCCTGATCATCATCTTGGTGGTTATGATTGTGGTTTCCGCTTACTTCTCAGCATCCGAAACCGGCATGATGACGCTAAATCGCTATCGTCTCCGTCATCTTTCCAAGCAGGGTAACCGCTCTGCCCGCCGGGTCGAGAAGCTACTGAAAAAGCCAGACCGTCTGATTGGCCTGGTGCTGATCGGCAATAATCTGGTGAATATTCTCGCCTCCGCGCTGGCGACCATTGTCGGTATGCGTCTCTATGGTGATTTTGGTGTCGCTATTGCCACCGGTGTATTGACGTTTGCCGTGCTGCTGTTCGCCGAAGTGCTGCCGAAAACCTTTGCTGCACTGTATCCGGAACGGATCGCCTTCCCCAGCAGCTTTTTACTGGCTCCGCTGCAAAAGGTCATGTTCCCGCTGGTATGGCTGCTCAATGGCATCACCACCTTGGTCCTGCGCCTGTTCGGCATCCACACTAACGTGCGCGTCAGCGACGCCGTCAGCAAGGATGAGCTGCGTACTATCGTTAACGAATCACACTCGCAGATATCTCGTCGCAATCAGGACATGCTGATTTCAGTCCTGGATCTCGAAAAAGTGACCGTGGACGACATCATGGTACCGCGCAATGAGATCGTCGGTATCGACGTCAACGACGATTGGAAATCGATCATGCGCCAGCTCACACACTCGCCGCACGGCCGCATTGTGCTGTACCGCAGTTCGTTGGATGACGCCATCGGAATGCTACGCGTACGTGAAGCCTACCGTCTGATGACCGAGAAGAAAGAGTTCAACAAAGAGAACCTGCTGCGTGCCGCCGATGAGATTTACTACGTGCCTGAAGGGACTCCGCTGAATGTCCAACTGGTGAAATTCCAGCGTAACAAAGAAAAGGTTGGCATCGTCGTTGACGAATACGGTGATATTCAGGGGCTGGTGACGGTTGAAGACATTCTGGAAGAGATTGTCGGTGATTTCACTACCTCCATGTCACCCACATTGGCGGAAGAGGTCAATCCGCAGAGCGATGGATCAGTCTTGATAGACGGTACTGCCAACGTGCGTGAGTTAAACAAGGCATTCAATTGGACCCTGCCAGCTACTGATGCGCGTACGGTTAACGGTATGCTGCTGGAGGAGCTCGAAGAGATCCCCGACGTCGGCACCCGAGCCCGGATAGGCCACTATGATATCGATATTCTCGACGTGCAGGACAATATGATCAAACAAGTGCGGGTCACGCCGATAAAGTCACTGCAATCCAGCGTTCAGCAACACTGACACCCCGCCAGAAAGGAAAAAGCCGCGTAATGCGGCTTTTTTTATCGCTGCAACGGGGACCGAACTAGATGTGCAGTTCTTGCAACTTCTCTTTCGGCAGTGCCAACTCGTCGTTGTGGTTCACCACCACGTCGTGATCAAGAATATGCTTAGCGATTTCCTGCGCTTCTTCCAATGAGTGCATGTGGTAAGTCCCACACTGGAACTCATTCAGCTCAGGAATTTTACGCTGGTCGGTCACTTTCAGCACATCGCTCATCGCGGCTTTCCACGCATCGGC
This sequence comes from Serratia sp. NPDC087055, assembly GCF_044900985.1. NCBI lineage: Bacteria > Pseudomonadati > Pseudomonadota > Gammaproteobacteria > Enterobacterales > Yersiniaceae > Serratia > Serratia sp. NPDC087055. The sequence goes on along the minus strand of NZ_JBJDOG010000002.1, from coordinate 514,409 downwards.
AACACGCTGCTCTTCCGGCACACCAATCAGGCTCATGTAGAAGCCAGTACGGCATCCCATCGGGGAGATATCGATAATCTCAACACCCTGACCATTCAGGTGGTCACGCATAAAACCCGCAAACAGGTGTTCCAGCGTATGAATGCCACGCTCAGGCATCACTTCCAGGTTCGGCCGGCAGAAACGCAAATCGAACACGGTGATGGTATCGCCATGAGGCGTTTTCATGGTTTTCGCTACGCGGACAGCCGGAGCTGCCATGCGAGTATGGTCTACGGTGAAGCTATCCAGCAATGGCATTTCGTTACCTCCTCGTAAAAGAGTATTTATTTCGAAACTTTTTTATCTAACCAGGAAACCTTTTCTAACTCAGCGAGTCTGAATATGTGAAAGACGCGCATTTGTTATCATCATCCCTGTCATCAGAGATGCATATTTGGCCACATTGATGTGGCCTTTTTCTTTTTCAGCCCCCACCATGTTGCTTCAGGAACTCTTCAAAGCTTAGCGTATCACTGGCTTCTACGTTACGTTGACGCTCCCACGAGGCTTCCTGTTCTTTCGCCAACTCGGCTTCAGTCAGGATTTCCAGCGGCTCTTCTATCAGCATCTGGCGGTATTGTTCAGCCAGTTCCAGACCCACACGCCCCGTTCCTTCTTCCTTCATGGCTTTTAGGATGCGGGCAGAGAATGTCAAATCCGGATCGTCAAACGCCGCGACCAGTTCATCGCACACCTGTTGATATTGGCTATCACCGGCTTCGCTATCGAGCACTTCCGCCACGCGGCGCAGATCGTCAAACAGCGCTTTGCCTACTTTTGCCAGCGGCTCACGGCTGTCATCACACCCCATGCCAATCGTCTGACCCGGCTTGCGGCCTTCAAGGATCACACGATTCCAGTTTTTACGCGTGCACAGCAACTCATCGCTGCTCATCTCTGGCGCATCGGCCAGCACACACCACACCAGGAACAGGTCCAGGAAGCGCGCCTGTACGGCATCTACGCCGATGGGTGAGAATGGGTTGATGTCCAGCGAGCGAACTTCAATGTATTCGATACCGCCGCGCAGCAGCGCATCTGACGGAGTCTCTCCGCTGTTGGTTACACGCTTCGGTCGGATTGGCGCATAGAGTTCGTTTTCGATCTGCAACACATTGCTGTTCAGTTGCAGATAACGATCGCCGTCCTTCACGCCCAACTTGGCAAACTCTTCTGATGGCGTGGCAATTGCCCGCTTCAGGCCTTCAACATAACTTTGCAGATCGTTGAAAGTAATGCCCAGGTTGCTCTGCGATTTATTGGTGTAGCCGAGATCGCTCAGACGCAACGACGTGGCATACGGCAGATAGCACATCCCTTGTTCAGTACGTTCGAACGGCAACGTAGTTTCACGCCCCTTCAGGAATGAAGAACAAATTGCCGGCGATGCGCCAAACAAGTACGGAATGACCCAGCCAAAACGGTAATAGTTACGGATCAGACGGAAATATCCCGCGGAGATCTGCTCTTTACCACTTTCAGCATCTTTAACACCCGCCCACGCCTGCCAGAACTCCAGCGGCAGTGAGAAATTGTAGTGCACACCGGAAATAGTTTGCATCAACGCGCCGTAGCGGTTCTTTAACCCTTCGCGGTATAGCGTTTTCATTCGACCGATGTTCGACGCGCCGAACTGCGCCAGCTCAATGTCCTGCTCCGCTTCAATAAAGCACGGCATGCTGAGCGGCCACATACGCTCGTCACCCAGGTTACGCGCTACGTGACGATGAATATCACGTAAGAACGTCAGCAAGTGATCGAGGTTGTCGTCAACTGGCGTAATGAACTCTAACAATGCCTCAGCAAAGTCTGTGGTTATCCAGTGGTGCGTTAATGCCGCCCCCAATTTCTCCGGATGTCCGGTTGTTGCAAGCTTACCGTCCGCGGTAACGCGCAGCGTTTCACGCTCAATGCCGCGACGGATGCCTTTTAATGCATGGGGATGGGCTTCCAACCAAGAAAGCGCCTGAGATACGTCCGGGATCAAATTGACCTCCCGCTTCTAAAAACAAGAACTCGTAAGCATACTGAATCCGCACCCGAGAGAATATTGAGTTATATTCACGTCGTTAATGCCACCAGGCCATTCCCTGTAACGTTATCATCGTAAGAATGATGTAACGCACCGCCTTTCCGATACACAGAAACAGCGCGACAGGGCCCCAGGGCATGCGCAGCCAACCTGCCAACACGCACAATAAATCGCCCACTACCGGTACCCAACTGAGCAACAGCGCAGCCGGGCCAAAGCGTTGCATCCACCCGAGCGCGGTATCCAGACCTCGCTGCGGTTTCAACGCCGGTAGTAAGCGCCCGATAATGACATTGGTCAACCCACCGAGCGTATTCCCCAACGTCGCGGCCAGCACCAGTAATTCCGGTGAGACACGGCTGTTGGTCAGCAAGGCGACCAAAACAATTTCTGAATTTCCCGGCAGCAACGTCGCACTGAGGAAGCTGCTGCCAAACAACGACATAACGGCCAGCGTACTACTCACAGCGTACGAACGTCTACCACAGCCATATTGGCGCTTTTCGCGGCCTGAATACCGAAGTCTGCGTCTTCAAATACCACGCATTTCTCCGGCGGCACGCCAATCAGTTCGGCACAACGCAGGAAGGTGTCCGGCTCCGGCTTGTGGCGTTGCACGTCATCGGCGCCAACGATCGCATCAAAGCAATGGAACAGACCCAGATGGCGCAACAAGGTTTCTGCCATGCGGTGCTCGCTGCCGGTGCCAACCGCCATAGGACGGCGCCCATGGTAGGCTTTCACCACCTCAATCAACGGCAGGGGGCGAACACTGTCCAACAGCATCGCTTCTACCGCGCGGGTTTTCTCTGCAGCCAACTGATGGGGATCGAGATCGGCCTGGTGGCTGGCAATTATCGCCTGGGCAATACGCCAGGTCGGTGAGCCGCTCAACGCTACCATCGCCGCCTCATCAAACGTCATACCGTAACGGGACAACACCTCACGCCACGCTTTGCGGTGCGTTGGCTCAGTATCGAGAATGGTGCCGTCCATATCGAAAATAAGACCTTGATAGCGGTCGTACATCGTTACTCCATGATCGTTGAGGAAAGAAAACTACTTTAGCGTAAAGCCGGCAGGTTGTCGCTGATCGCGTAATAGCGGAATGTGCTGTGCAGGTGCCTAAGGATGGCGCGATAACAACGACGTTCGCTGAATGCCAAAAAGCGAAAAACCCGCCAAGGCGGGTTTTCTTAGAGGGTGCATCCAGGAGGATAATTCGGCTGCGCCTCTCCCTGCGGGCCGTTGCTAAAGCAACGTTGTCTCGCTACGCTCGGCTCGAACCTCCAACCGCTTTGCTCGCGGTCGGAAAAGCGAAAAACCCGCCGAAGCGGGTTTTTCTTAGATGGTGCATCCAGGAGGATTCGAACCTCCGACCGCTCGGTTCGTAGCCGAGTACTCTATCCAGCTGAGCTATGGATGCATTACTATTTTTTGGTTTGTCTGCTTGAATACAACAAGTTGACAGAAAGAATGGTGCATCCAGGAGGATTCGAACCTCCGACCGCTCGGTTCGTAGCCGAGTACTCTATCCAGCTGAGCTATGGATGCACAGGAATTCTTTTTTGATACCGTATGGTACGTTGTTACTACCCCACCATACTGCAAAATATGGTGCATCCAGGAGGATTCGAACCTCCGACCGCTCGGTTCGTAGCCGAGTACTCTATCCAGCTGAGCTATGGATGCAAATGGCGGTGAGGCGGGGATTCGAACCCCGGATGCAGCTTTTGACCGCATACTCCCTTAGCAGGGGAGCGCCTTCAGCCTCTCGGCCACCTCACCATACGCTTCTTTCGAATTGTGCCTAACTTGCTTTAGAGAAGCTCATCGGCACTGCGTGGCGCACATATTACTTTCTCCGACTTTTAAGTCAAACAATTTTTCCCAACTCACGTGCGTTTGCACAATTCACGCTCAACATGGGCGATTTCACGGCAAAAAGAGTGTTTTATCAACAAGCCGCTACAGTGAAATAGCAAACAAAGTGAAGGAGAGAGCAGGAAGATTTTGCAGAAGAAGACAGGGAATGGTTTGTGATGGGTATAAAAAAGCGCAGTAGCGTCTCGCTGAGCAACGAGACGCTGCTTCGAAATCAGTAAGTCGTCTGTTGAGACTTCTCTGCCTGAATGCGCTGATAGATTTCTTCGCGGTGAACTGACACCTCTTTAGGGGCATTCACACCAATACGAACCTGGTTGCCCTTGACCCCTAACACTGTGACCGTGACCTCATCGCCAATCATGAGGGTTTCACCAACTCGACGAGTCAGAATTAACATTCTTTGCTCCTTGAAAGATTAAAAGAGTCGGGTCTCTCAGTTTCCCCGTCATTATCCATCATATGCTGTGAAAACGTAAGTCATGTTACCCACAATAAATGTAAGCAGACTTGGTCTCACCTCAGATAATGATAAGTTTAGCCGACCTGAAAAACTTTGTTCCCGGAATTGTAACCAAATTGTGTTAGCACAGTATAAAAACGCCATAATCAGTAATGAGTTATGGCGTTTGTAAGTGCTATTTATTTATATTCACAGTTTCGAGGCCACCCAGGCCTCTACGCTGTCTAATGCCGCTGGCAGGGCACTGACATCTGTTCCCCCGGCCTGCGCCATATCAGGGCGTCCGCCCCCTTTACCGCCAACCTGCTGTGCTACGTTACCGATCAGCTCGCCGGCTTTCACTCGGTCGGTCAGATCTTTGGTCACGCCAGCAATCAAGCTCACCTTATCATCAGCCGTAGTGGCCAGCACGATAATCGCAGAACCCAATTGATTTTTAAGATCATCAACCATGGTGCGCAGCATTTTGGCCTCAACGTTATCAAGCTGGCTGACCAACAGGCGTACGCCGTTAACCATTTTCGCCTTGCTGGACAACGATGCGCTCTCCTGAGCCGCCTGCTGGTCCTTCAATTGCTGTAGCTCTTTCTCCAACGCGCGGGTGCGATCGAGCACCATACGCACTTTGTCCGTCAGGTTGTTACTGTCACCTTTCACCAGATGCGCAACGTCCTGTAACAGATCGCTTTGCTGATGCAGAGTGGCAATCGCACCTTCACCGGTTACCGCTTCAATACGACGGATACCCGCAGCAGTCCCTGACTCACTGAGGATCCGGAACAAACCGATATCGCCAGTACGGCTGGCGTGAGTACCGCCACACAGTTCAGTCGAGAAGTCACCCATGGTCAGTACACGCACGCTGTCGTCGTACTTCTCACCGAACAGCGCCATTGCGCCCTTCTCTTTGGCATCTTCCAGCGCCATTACTTCAGTTTGCACCGGCAGGTTACGGCGCACTTGCTGGTTAACCAAGTCTTCCACCGCACGAATTTGCTCTGGCTTCATCGCTTCGAAATGTGAGAAGTCGAAACGCAGGTATTTATCGTTAACCAACGAGCCTTTCTGCGCTACGTGCTCACCCAGCGTCTGGCGCAGTGCTGCATGCAGCAAGTGCGTCGCAGAGTGGTTCAGGCGAATACGATTGCGGCGAACCTTGTCGATCTGCGCGTCAACGCGATCTTTCACTTTCAGAGACCCCTGAGACAGCTTGCCCTGATGGCCGATGGCCTGGCCGTATTTCTGAGTGTCGCTTACCTCAAAATCAGCACCCGCAGCTTTCAGCACGCCTTTGTCGCCAACCTGACCACCGGACTCACCATAGAACGGGGTCTCATCCAGCACCACTACGGCCTCTTCACCAGCGTGGATCTCATCCACTGGCTGGCCATCGCGGAACAACGCGGTCACCGTTGATTGCTGTTGTTCGTGGTCATAGCCGCTGAATTGGCTGGCACCATCAACACGGATCATGCTGTTGTAGTCAGCACCGAAGCCGCTGGATTCACGCGCACGACGGCGTTGTGCTTCCATTGCCTGTTCGAAACCAGCTTCATCCACTTTCAGGCCACGTTCACGGCACACGTCTGCAGTCAGATCGATCGGGAAACCATAGGTGTCGTACAAACGGAATGCGGTTTCGCCATCCAGAGTATCGCCTTCCAGCTTGGCTAGCGCCTCGTCCAGCAGGATCAAACCACGCTCCAGAGTGCGCGCAAACTGATCTTCTTCGGTTTTCAGCACTTGCTCAACCAGTGACTGCTGGCGCTTCAATTCGTCGGCTGCCGGCCCCATTACGTCGATCAATGGCGCAACCAGCTTGTAGAAGAAGCTGTCTTTCGCGCCCAGCATGTTGCCATGGCGAACAGCACGACGAATGATGCGGCGCAGCACATAACCACGGCCTTCGTTCGATGGCGTCACACCGTCGGAAACCAGGAAGGCACAAGAACGGATATGGTCGGCAATAACGCGCAGAGATTTGTTATTCAAATCTGTCGCACCCGTCACCTTGGCCACTGCGGCAATCAACTTGCTGAACAGGTCAATTTCATAGTTGGAGTTAACATGCTGCAATACTGCGGCAATACGCTCCAGGCCCATACCGGTATCTACCGACGGCTTTGGCAGTGGCAACATGGTACCGTCTGATTGACGGTTGAACTGCATGAACACAAGGTTCCAGATCTCAATATAGCGATCGCCGTCTTCTTCCGGGCTACCCGGAGGACCACCCCAAATGTGATCACCGTGATCGTAGAAAATCTCGGTGCATGGGCCGCATGGACCGGTATCGCCCATCTGCCAGAAGTTATCGGAGGCAAAAGCCCCGCCTTTATTATCGCCGATGCGGATAATGCGTTCTGCCGGTACACCAATCTGTTTCTGCCAGATGTCGAAGGCTTCGTCATCGGTTTCATAGACGGTCACCCACAGCCTTTCTTTCGGCAGGTTAAACCAGTTTTCACCGGTCAGCAGTTCCCATGCGTAGCTAATGGCATCGTGTTTGAAATAGTCGCCGAAGCTGAAATTACCCAACATTTCAAAGAAGGTATGGTGACGTGCGGTATAGCCGACGTTCTCCAGATCGTTATGCTTACCGCCCGCCCGCACGCAACGCTGTGAGGTCGTCGCTCGGGAATAGGCGCGCTTGTCCAGCCCCAGGAAAACATCTTTAAATTGGTTCATGCCGGCATTGGTAAACAGCAATGTCGGATCATTGTCAGGCACCAGGGAGCTGCTTGCTACAACCTGATGGCCCTTACTATGAAAGAAATCGAGAAACGCTTGACGGATCTCAGCGGTGCTCTTGCTCATAATTTTCCCGGAAAGGCTAGAATAACGACACGTGAGCAAGATACGTGACATCCTGACGATGACATCTAGCTCACGAACAAAAAGTGGGGATAAGATAAATTTTCTTCAAGGGGAAGTAAAACCCCGTGTGCGTTCATTGCGCAAAATCACGGTAAATTGACTGAATTTCTTCCTGGAAGAAGCCACGATAGAGCAGATAACGCTGCACTTTGGCTTTCTCTTTCCAGTCCGTTGGTAGCTTGTCGCCAAATTTACGCTGCGCCACCTGTTTGGCCTGCTCACACCAGTCAATATCGCACTCTGCCAGCGCGGCCTTCGTTAGCTCTTTATCCACGCCTTTTTGCATCAGTTCAGAACGGATTCGCTGCGCGCCATAGCCTTTACGGCTGCGGCTACCAATGTAGCTGATGGCAAAACGTTGATCGTCTAGCCAATTATGCTGATAGCAATAAGCGATGACCTGTTCAATAACGGCAGGATCAATGGGTTCTTCAGGAACAGGGGCAGAGGATGCGGGGGTTTTGGTACCGAATTTGGCTTTCGCCATAAATGGCTGCGCCGCAAGCTTGCGGCGCAGTTCAGCTTCACTATGATCGCGTTGCGACAGCAGGCGCATGGCGCGGCTTAGCAAGTCATTCATTATTCAAGCCTGATTAAATTGATGTTCGTGCTGCCTTACACAACGGCACTCACGAACATCAGCAGCGATTAAAACTCTTCGCTGGTTTCAGCTTCATCGTCGAAGCCTTCATTAGTTGCAGAAACCAGTTCACCGCTGCTGTGCAGCAGCAGGTCACGCAGTTTTTTATCCAACTCAGCGGCAACTGCAGGGTTTTCTTTCAAGAAATTACAGGCGTTTGCCTTACCTTGGCCAATCTTATCGCCGTTGTAGCTATACCAAGCGCCCGCTTTCTCGATCATCTTGTGCTTAACGCCCAGATCGACCAGCTCACCACGGCTGTTGATGCCTTCACCGTACAGGATTTGGAACTCAGCCTGCTTGAACGGAGCTGCGATTTTGTTTTTTACCACTTTAACGCGGGTTTCACTGCCGATGACTTCGTCGCCTTCTTTCACCGCGCCGATACGGCGGATATCCAGACGGACAGAAGCGTAGAACTTCAATGCGTTACCGCCGGTGGTGGTTTCCGGGTTACCGAACATCACACCGATTTTCATACGGATCTGGTTGATGAAAATCAGCAGCGTGTTGGCGTTTTTCAGGTTACCGGCCAGCTTACGCATGGCCTGGCTCATCATACGTGCTGCCAGACCCATATGTGAGTCGCCGATTTCGCCTTCAATTTCTGCTTTTGGCGTCAGCGCGGCTACGGAGTCAACGATGATCACATCAACCGCGCCAGAGCGGGTTAAAGCGTCACAGATTTCCAAGGCTTGCTCACCCGTATCCGGCTGAGAACACAGCAGGTTGTCGATATCAACGCCCAGCTTTTTCGCATAAACCGGATCCAGCGCATGCTCGGCATCGATGAACGCACAGGTTTTGCCTTCGCGCTGCGCCGCAGCGATAACCTGCAGGGTCAGCGTCGTTTTACCGGAAGACTCCGGACCGTAAATTTCAACGATACGACCCATTGGCAGGCCGCCCGCACCCAATGCGATATCAAGTGACAGTGAGCCGGTGGAGATCGTTTCTACGTCCATAGAACGGTCTTCACCCAGACGCATGATGGAGCCTTTGCCGAACTGTTTCTCAATCTGGCCCAGTGCCGCAGCTAGCGCCTTTTGCTTGTTCTCATCAATAGCCATTTTTGCTCCTTCGTTACGCAATGTCGGTGTTACCCCACACTGCCACTGAATGTATGTTGTGCAGGAAATGTCACTAATTATACTGTATGGTCATACAGTATCAAGCCTAATTTTACAAAAATTCATCAAGGGCGGTTTGCAGCGCGAAAATCGTCGCCTGAAGCCGCACTGCATCACGATCGCCGGCAAAATGCATCTTACGCGCCAACACCCGCCCAGAGCGTTCAGCGAAGCCAAACCAGACAGTACCCACCGGTTTTTCCGCACTGCCGCCATCCGGTCCGGCAATACCACTGACCGACAGTGCCACGTTGGCCCGTGCCGCATGCAATGCTCCCTGCGCCATTTCACGCACCACTTCTTCGCTCACTGCACCGTGCGCCGCCAATGTGTCTTCAGCCACGCCCAGCAGCTCATGTTTCGCGGTATTGCTGTAGGTGACAAAACCACGATCGAAATAGGCGGAACTGCCAGCAATATCAGTGATTGCTTTGGCGATACCGCCGCCAGTACAAGATTCCGCGCAGGTGATCCACTGACCATTGGCCTTCAGTTTTTCCCCTACCACCATGCTGAGTTTACGCAGTTGGTTTTCACTCATGACCTCTCCTTAGCGAATCAAGGTATATGCGCCCGATAGTAGCATTTATCAACCTTGCCTGAGGGGGGTGATGACAGAAATGCGCGGCACTTCGCAAGGGGTGCGGTGTTAAGCCGCGGGCCAAACTGCTAGTATCGAAGGTAAGGCCCGAGTTAACGGGCAGTGTTTTGCATGAGGGATATCACCGGATTGCCTATGCCACCAGCATAGCCAGCTCCAGGGCAGATCAGAATAAAAGATTAGGATGATAGAGTGAAAAAAACGTTAGGTGTTTTCTTTCCGTTGTATACCACCACCCTACTCATGCTATTGGGTTCAGGGCTACTCACGACGTACATCTCCTTACGTTTAACCTCTATCCACGTAACCGGTGCGTTGATCGGTGCGCTTATCGCCGCCAACTATATCGGCCTGGTGATCGGCGGCAAAGTCGGTCATTTTCTGATTGCTCGCGTCGGGCATATCCGCGCCTACGTCTCCTGTGCCGGTATAATCACGGCCGCAGTGCTGGGGCACGGACTGACGGAATACATCCCCGTGTGGGTCGTACTGCGGTTGATTATCGGCTTGTGCATGATGTGTCAATTCATGGTGCTGGAAAGCTGGCTGAACGATCAGGCGGAATCCAACCAACGCGGCATGGTTTTCGGCTTCTATATGGCAGCCACCTATCTGGGCATGTCATTGGGCCAGGTGGTCTTAATGCTGCAGACCAATCTTGGCATCGCCACGTTGCTGGTTATCGCCCTGTGCTTTGCGCTGTGCTTGGTTCCTATCGCCCTGACAACCCGCACCAACGCCCGCCATATGTCACCCGCGCCGATGGAGCTGCGCTATTTTATCGGTGCTATACCCAAAGTACTGGCGACCACATTGGTGATCGGTATGGTGGTCGGTTCTTTCTATGGGCTTGCGCCGGTGTACGCGAGTATGCAAACGCTGACCACTCAGCAGACTGGCTTGTTTATGGCGATAGCCATCTTTGCCGGGCTGGTGGCCCAGTTCCCGCTCAGTTGGCTGTCGGACCGCTACAACCGCACACTGTTGATGCGTATCAACGCTATTTTATTGATCGTCGCATCACTGCCGCTGGCACTGGTGCCGCACATTGACTTCCCGGTGTTGCTGGTGTTGGGCTTTATCGTCAGCATGTTGCAGTTCACGCTGTACCCACTGGTGGTCGCTCTGGCGAACGATTTGATCGAACCGGAACGGCGCGTTTCTCTGGCGGCCTGTTTACTGATGGCCTTCGGGGTCGGTGCCAGTATCGGCCCTTTGGCTGTCGGTGCGCTGATTGAGCCATTGGGTGGCAATATTCTGTATGCCTTCTTCGCGCTTTGCGGTGTGTTGCTGGTCGCCTTCAGCCGGACGGTAAAACAGGACGAATCGCAGTTCGTGCAGGATGCACCATTACCCCATATTCCCCTGCCGGACAGCCTGACCAGTTCCCCGTTGTCCCCAGCGCTGAACCCAACGTTTGATGAGCAGATCATCCATGACACTATGCCACCACCGGAAGCGGCCCCTGATCCGATAGAACGACAGGACACGGACGCATCAGGGGAAGAGGAACCTGAAACGCCTATCCCCCAAGGGGCCGATCCCGATGAGGATACCGGGCTGAAAAAAGCGCATTCGATGCTGTAAGTTATTACAGATCCAGGAAAGAGCCCAAACGATAGCCACGCTCCGCTATCGCGTTTTTAATGCCTGGCGATGTCAACACCTCCACTTCGGCAAGCCGCGGGTAGCAATACTTGCTTGCCAAAATGGTTTTATCCAGAAACGCCGGATGGCACATCATCTCTACCGATCTCGCACCGCGCTGGTCAGTGCGTTCAAGCACCTGCAAAAACAGCGCCTCGGATATCCCTTCACCATAAAAACCAGCATCAAACCACTCGGTGCTGTGATCGTAGTGCAACGGAATATCTTGTCGTTCCACGTCCTGGCGCCCTATGCGCAATGGGATGGATTTGGATTGGGCAAATGCCTCCACCAGCGGGTAAATCTGCGGCAGCATATGCACATGATGGTGGCTATCAATGTGGGTTGGTGCGCGACCAAACACGGCAATAAATTTGTCGTATTGGCTCACCAACTCATCATGGATTTCATTCAGATCAAGCCGTGCAGTTTCGGCCCTTTCCCATAGCCACTTGCCCAGTTCCCCACGTTCATTCACCAACGACGGCATGGCGGTCAGCGGATGCCCATGGGTCAAGACAAAGTGCAGACCAATCTGTAACCCAGGATAAAGCTGACTGAGCCTGGCGGCATGCTGTATATCCGTGCTATTGACCATCGCAGTAGTTGAAGAGACAACGCCATAGTGAAACGCCTCAATAACGCCATAATTCTGGCCCTTGCTCAGACCAAAATCGTCGGCATTCACTATCAGTAACTTTTCCATTTTGGCATCCATTTAACAAATTTTTGGCAAGGGAATACCGTCCGTCAGGTACGGCAGTTCCCCTTCGCTTAAGCAAAGAAATTTATTTTGTCAGGCTATTGCCGGCCTGAAGGTATTCGGAATATCAGCGTTAATGCTTATCGGGAGCGGCCCTAAATCGGGCCGTAGAACTTTTTTCGGTAATTACCTGGCGTCACTTCCGTGAGTCTTTTAAAGTTTTTAATAAATAAGCTCACGTCGCCATAACCAGAATCAAAGGCAATATCCGAAACCGAATAGTTGGTGACCTCAAGCTGCGTTTTGGCAAAGTTGATGCGGATTTCATTGATCACCTGCATTGGCGTTTTATGGTAATAACGCCGCATTGCCCGAGTCAGGTATTCCTGCGTTTTCCCCGATAATTCAACCATATTGAGCAAGGCTTTTTCACCGAACATCGCTTTATCATGCATGCCTGCCAACGTATTCTTCAGCCACTGCGGGATATCATCCCCCTCGCCGCTATCTTCTTTATAGTGGCGAATACGGCTGATGATATAAAAGGTCAGTGTTTCCAGAAACTCAGCAAAATCATCCTCGCGAAACTGCGGTGACCCCACCACCGACTCAATATACGCAAGGAATTCATTCTTCAGGCTATACGCCTGAGAAGCGACGAAACAACGTGGCAACTGTTGCAGATAGTTCTCTTCAAAGAAAACCTTGCCGATAGCCACGTTGAAGATTTTTGCGGCGCCAAACTCATAAAAACTTTGATGATGCGAACCAATAGGGATAAAAACAAAGTCCCCTCGCTCCAGCAGCACTCGTTTGCCGTTAATCTCCTGGTAGCATTTACCGCTCAGGACGATAGTGAACTCGTAGTAGTCATGCTGATGTAGCCCGGTAGCGCTTTCCACTTTGTTATAGATAAACAAATGGAAGTCTTTGCAGTTAAAGAAATCCTGCTCCCGAATCAGCTTAACGTCGTTCGCATTTAGCGAAACCAGGTTCTCAGACACCGCGTGCGCCCTCATTAGTCAAAGCCATTTTGCCTGGCTGTCTCGGCAAACCAATAACCGCTTTTCTTAATCGTGCGTTGTTGGCTTTCTCGCTCCAGCCGCACTAACCCGTAGCGATTCTTGTAGGCATTCAGCCAGGACCAGCAGTCAATAAAGGTCCATAAATGGTAGCCTTTGCAGTTGGAACCTTCTGACAATGCCTGATGCAGCCATTTCAAATGGTCGCGAATGAAATCGATTCTATAATCATCTTCCACCCGGCCGTTGGCGCCGATAAAAGCCTCTTCCCCCTCAACGCCCATACCGTTTTCTGAAATATAGCAGGGAATATTGCCGTAGTTTTCCTTCAGATCCATCAGGATGTCATACAGGCCTTTCTCATAGATCTCCCAGCCACGGTGCGGGTTAATCTTGCGTCCCGGCATCTCGTAGAAGCTGAACACATCCTCCGGCATAGTCACTGGGTCTTCCGCCCGGTAGCCTTCCTTCGATTTGACTCTACGCGGTTGGTAGTAATTGACACCCAGAATATCCACGACCCCGTCGGCAATCAGCTGCGCGTCTTCCGGCATCGTCTGCGGCAACAGATCATGGGTGCGCAGTAAATTCACCAGGTCGTCCGGGTAGCGCCCCTTGGTTACCGGGTCGAGGAAACTCTTATTCAGCAGCAGATCAGCATAATGCGCCGCCACGCGATCTTCTTCACTGTTCGAGCGAGGATAAGTCGGGCTCAGGTTCAAAATAATGCCTATTGTGCCTGCATTACCCAACGCCCTGAACTCACTCACCGCTTTGGCATGAGCCAAAACGCTGTGATACGCCACCGCGATCGCTCTTTTGAAATCGACCACACAAGGATAATGCAGGTCGTTCAGATACCCAGCTTCCACCGGTACAATCGGCTCATTAAAGGTGAACCAATGGGTGACTCTATCGCCAAACAAGCTGAAGCAGATTCTGGCGTAACGGGCATAAGCCTCAACAACGGCCCGATTTTCCCAGCCCCCTTGCTGCTGCATACACATTGGCATATCGAAGTGGTAGAGATTGATAAATGGCGTGATGCCTTGGGCTAGCAGGCTGTCGATCATCGCATTATAAAAAGCCACCGCTTTTGGGTTCACTTCACCATCCCCCTGCGGGATCAATCGAGACCAGGAGATGGAGGTTCGGAAAGTATTATGTCCGAGAGTCTTTAACAGCTGGATGTCTTGTTGGAAATTGTCATAAAACGTGGAGGTTTCGGACGGGCCAACCTGATGATGAAAACGCTCAGGTGCAATCTCATACCAGTAATCGAAGATATTTTGGCTTTTGCCATCCCGTGCAGATGCCCCTTCCGACTGTGGTGCAGAGGTGGCACTGCCCCACCAGAAATCGTCAGCAAATTGATAGTTCATCCAAAGGCCCTCTAAAACTGGGGCAGAAAAGTCTGCCCCAGACTGCAGTTAGAATTTCAACGCCTTGGCGATGTCTTCTTCGCTTTCCGTCGCTTGATCGATCTGGCTCTGTGCTTTGTTGGAGATCATGACGAACGGCAGGTAAATCAGGGTCGCTACGCCCAGGTTGAAGAAACTCAACAGCATGGCGACGATACTGCCGTTGGTGTTGAAGAATGCCCCCAAACCCACCGGCATGGTCCAGGGTGCAATATTAGTGATTGGCGGAATCAACCCGGTGTAATAAGCCACCGTGGTGATAATCGTCAATACCGGCTGAACCAGAATAAACGGAATAAACATCACTGGGTTCATGATGACTGGCAGGCCGAACAGGATGGGTTCGTTGATCTGGAAGATGCCTGATGGCGTTGCCAGCTTAGCGACCTGGCGATAATCCTCGCGGCGTGAAGCAATAAAGATAGCGATAATCAGGCCCAGCGTTGAACCTGTCCCGCCCAGGTAGATGTAGGAGTCAACGAATGGCTTCGCCCACATGTGGAACTCTTTACCCGCAGCCACCGCAGCTTCAACAGAACCGTACTTGTTGTAAAGTTCGACGTTCTCCAATGCGAATGGCGTCATGATACCGCTGTCTAACGCAGCCAATGCCATCGAACCATGCACCCCGAAGAACCACAGCAGTGAGGAGAACATGACATATACCCATCCCACCACGCTGCCCATTTTCGCCAACGGCGCAGAGATGCTGTCCATGATAATTTGGTGGAAGTTGGTTCCCCACAGCGTAAGGCAGTAAGCCAGCACGCCCATGATGGACAAAATGAGGAAGCCCGGGATCAGTGCAGAGAACGAGCGCGACACTGAAGAAGGTACACTGTCTGGCAGGCTGATCACCCAGTTGCGGCGAACCACAAAGGTAAACATCTCGGCCACGACCAGGCCGATCACCATACCGGAAATGATGTTAGCCCCCCCTAGCCAGTTAGCGCCAACGGCATAGGCCTCTCCGACACTGAACGGGGTAACAGTCATAAAGGCAGCCACCGCCAGCAACGCTGCCGCTAATGGGTCGACCTTACGCTCTTCAGCCAAAGCCATACTGATAAAAAATGGCGTCATCAGGGACATAATGCCCAAGGTGCCGTTATAAACGCTGCCTCCGATGGCCTTCAAGCCATTGAGCGTTTCAATGGTGGACGGATCCAGCCGCACCCCCAATGAAAAGAAGAATGATCCTTCACCGAAACTGAGAAACACGTTGTTGATCAGAACGAACATCGCCCCAGTCAACGTCAGTGGCATTAAACGAATGAACCCGTTTTTGATGGCATTAACATGGGGCTGTTTACCAATTTTCACAGCAAAAGGCAGTATGACCTTTTCCAACGAGGCAATTAACGTATTCACGGCAGACCCCTTTATTGGTTAGCTTTTTTGATGGTGGCGACCGCAGCCTTCAACACCCCAAGGCCATCGAGCTTGCCGTATAAACCGGAGTCGATCACTTCGACGGGCTTATTGGGTAACTGTTTTTGCACTTCGGCGAGCGTGTAGGCAATCTGTGGCCCCAGCAGGATCAAATCTGCTTCAGCGCCCTTTTCTGCCGCCAGCGCCTCAGGATAAGCGGCAATGATCACCGGCACTTCGTACTTCTCGGCTTGCGCTTTCATTTTTGAAACCAGCAGGGAAGTCGACATACCAGCAGAACAAAACAGATAGATTTTTTTCTTTTCCATACCAAGTCCCTCAAGATAATCAAAAAAGCCCCGTGTCATTTGTTTGCCAGATGCAATAGTTATTGCCTCACGCACATTCCTTATGAAAACTTCCGTTACGTTGCCCTGGTTGCAGACAGTATACGGAGGCATTGAAGTGGACCGGTAAGCCACCAGCACAAAGAACCGTCTCTGCTTGACCTACCAGATTGACCCTCTTCACATTTCATATAAAAAAATAGTGTGACCTGACTCACAAACAACCTTTAATTACTGAATTTATTCGCCATAAAAGAACAAATAACAATTATAAACAATACGTTATAAACATGCAGAATGTTTATGGATAATTCCATGCGCAGGGTCATTCATCGGTTGATTGGTGAACAGAAATAGTTCGCCCTTGATTAGCGCGCATCATCAAGATAAGACGAGACAAGCGGTGGCAAAGAGTCGGTGTTTTTGAGGGAAAGGCATTCGACGGACCAGCCACAGGCAGAGCAAGATTACGCTTCGGGACTGATCGTCTGGCTGGGATAACGCACTACGTTAATTACCGTAGTCAATGCGACGGGGTGGTTTCTGCGGTTCGGATAGTAAAGATAAAAACCTGGGAAGGGTGCGCACCAATCGGCCATCACCCGCTCCAGCCGCCCTGCTGCCAGATGTTCCTTTACTTCTTCCTCGATGGCGAACGCTATACCTGCATGCGCTAATGCTGCTTGCAACATCAGTCTTGCATCATCAAATATCAGCGGGCTATTCACCGAGACGGAAAGTATCTGGTCGCCTTTTTTAAACGTCCATTTATAGAGCTCTCCCGAAGCAATCTTTCGCCATCCAATACAGCGATGATTCAACAGGTCTTCGGGGTGGTTTGGCTTTCCATTCTGTTGGAAGTATTCAGGCGTTGCCACAATAGCCATACGTAAATCAGGCGTGACCCGCACAGCTCGCATATCGTTGTGTAGATCCTCGCCAAGCCGGATGCCGGCATCAAAGCCTTGTTCGACAATATTGGCAAATCCCTCTTCCGCCACAATCTCCAGCGTAATACCGGGGTAATCGCGGGCCAAGAGCCCCAAATGCGGCACCAGCGCAAGTTGGATAGCCGTTCGGGACGCATTGATCCGAACCACGCCCTGTGGCCGATCGCGAAAGGTATTCAAGCTCTCCAGCGCCGTATCGATATCGGCAAATAGCGGGGCCAACGTCGTCAGCAAATGCTCGCCCGCCTCAGTTGTTGATACGTTGCGGGTGGTACGATTCAACAAGCGAATGCCAAGCTGCGCCTCCAAATCGCGCATGGTATGACTGAGCGTCGGCGGTGTAACCCCTAGCCTGGCAGCGGCTCGCCTGAAACTGCGCTCTTTGGCGATGGCCACAAAGGCCGCCAGCCCTGACAAGTCGGTTTTTTTCATTTGATTGATATAAATAATTTAACAGTGAGATGAATTTTTAACGGATAGTTATCCATTTCGTAACAACATAGCATGGTTAGGTGTTTAATCACTGGGTATTAATGCTATGACTCAATACGCTGATTCTGTACATACCACCCCGCACAAACGCCTGGAAGGCAAAGTTGTCCTGGTCACCGGAGGGGGGACAGGTATTGGACGCGCCGCAGTACTGGCCTATGCGCGAGAAGGCGCAAAAGTGGCTTTGGCTGGGCGTCGTTCCGCAGAGATAGATGCCACTGCTCATGAGGTTATCCTCGCTGGCGGAGAGGCGCTGGCCGTCGTGGCGGACGTTTCGCAAGAAGAGGATGTCCGCCGCCTGCTCACCACAGTGACCTCTCACTACGGGCGGCTTGACATCGCTTTCAACAACGCCGGCATTCTCGGCAATTTTGTCCCTATCCATCAGCAAACTAGCGCAGATTTCGATGCGGTGATTGCCACCAATCTCAGGGGCGTCTGGTTATCGATTAAGTACGAGGTTGAGGCTTTTCTGGCGCAAAACTCAGGCGGTGTGATCGTCAATACCTCGTCCTGGCTTGCCAAAGGCGCGCTGGCTGGCTCATCAAGTTACTCTGCCAGCAAGGGAGCACTCGATGCGCTGATCCGTGCGATAGCACTCGAATATGGCAATCACGCTATCCGGATTAACAACATCAATCCCGGCATCATCGACACACCGATGGCCCATAGCAGCCTATCTGATCCATCCGCTTTCACCCCGTTCATCTCGCATACGCCTGCCCAACGATTGGGCCAGTCTGAAGACATCGGCGATGTCGCCGTCTGGCTCTCGACGGATGACGCCCGCTTTGTCACCGGGCAAAGCATTTTGGTCGACGGCGGTTACACCATCGCAGGAATGCGCTGAAAGCCACCACTATCGACAGCCCCTGGAGGTAAGACGATGAACTACGTTCGCCTTGGTCATAGCGGCCTGAAAGTTTCCAGACTTTGTCTGGGGTGTATGACCTATGGGGAACCGACCTGGCGCCCTTGGGTATTGCAGGAGGAGCAAGCTCGCCCTTTCATCCGGGATGCACTGGAATCCGGTATTAACTTTTTCGACACTGCAAATATCTATTCCTCCGGCGAGAGCGAACGTATTCTCGGGCGCGCGCTGAAGGACTTTGCGCGCCGCGACGATATGGTGATCGCTACCAAGGCGTTCTTCCCGATGAGCGAACACCCCAACAACCGCGGGCTATCACGCAAACATATCATTCAAAGCGTTAATGCCTCGCTACAACGCTTGGGGACAGATTATATCGATCTGTTCGTGATACACCGTTTCGATGAGGAAACCCCGATTGAGGAAACGGCCGAAACGCTCGATAACCTGGTGCGTGCCGGCAAGATCCGTTACCTCGGTGCGTCTTCAATGCACGCCTGGCGTTTTATGAAAATACTGGCGTTTCAACGTCATAATAATCTGGCCAGCTTTATTTCCATGCAAAGCCAATACAACCTGGTCACACGCGAGGATGAGGCGGATTTACTCCCGCTTTGTCTGGAGGAAGGTGTCAGCCTGACCCCTTGGTCGCCGTTGGCAAGGGGCTTACTGGCCGGCGCGAGAAAAGCCGGGACGCTTCGGGCCGAAACTGACGAACAAACTCCACGCTGGTACGGCGGCAGAAATGAAGTGGAGCACACCATTAAGGCAGTTGAAGCCATCGCGACTGCCCGCGGCGTACCAACGGCACAGGTCTCTCTTGCATGGGTGTTAGCCAAAGAGTCAGTTGCCGCCCCCATTGTAGGCCTGTCCAAGTCACACCATCTTCAAGATGCACTCAAAGCGCTCTCACTCACGCTGTCAGATGAGGAACTCGCAACACTTGAGGCTCCCATGAACAAACACGCTCGCCCCCAACGGTGGTAGTACTTCGCTCTACCCTTATCAAACTCAGGAGAGGCCGGATGTTATACGCAATAAGATATCGCACGGCGCTGGCCGCGCTAACAGCCCTACTATTCGCCATCGCAACGCCTGCGGCTTCCGCGGCCGTTTCTCCAAACGCCACCTGCACACCGACCAGCATGACTTTACCGCCAGGCGCGCTGTACCCTAATGGCATCGCCCGCGCTTCCGACGGAACCCTGTATGTTGGCTTAGTGACTAGCGGCCGTATCTTGCGAAAACGGCCGAACGAGAATTGGGAGACCTTTTTTTCCGGCGCCGAAACGGTTTTTGCCTCAACCACGCTGAGATTGGATGAACAGCGTGGGTTGTTATGGGGAAACTCCCCGGACTTCCTCCCCACAGGACAAACTCGTGCCCATCGTGTTTTTGCCCTGAATGTCTCGGATGCGACGATTAACCGCAGTCTAACCTTACCGGAAGGAGGAATGGGTAATGACTTGGTTATCACCAAAGATGGCACGGTTTATCTGACAGAAACCAAAGCAGGAAGCATCATGAGGCTTCGTCCTGGGGAGGCCAATTTTCAGATAATTTTCCGTGACAAACGCCTGGCTGGCCCCAGTGGCATCGGCGCTGCAGGTATTGTTCTGATAGATGACAAGGTGATGGCGATTGCCAATTTTGGCAGCGGGAAGCTCTACACCCTGAGCTATGGGGAGGAACAGCCGAGCCTGTCAGAAATCCTGCTACCAAGAACCATCGAAAACCCAGATGGAATGGGATTGGCACCAGACGGCTCTCTTATCGTACTCGAGAATGGGATTAACAGCGGTCAGGGTAGAATCCTGCGAATTTCCGATCCGAGTAGCACTGGCTTACACCGCATTGAAATCATCCGTGAAGGTATGGAGTCCCCGGTCAACCTGGACATCACCCCACAGGGCTGTGCCTTTGTCAGCGAAGCCCGCATTCGCCACCGTTTACTCGCCGGACACGAGGCCGAAGTCCCCGACAGCTTCCGCATTTACCAACTCCCCCTGCCTTTATCATCCGCCACTCACTGATACTCCCCTCGGGCTTGATGAATGATGGCAACCTCAAGCCCGCCTGTAGGCAATGTCCTTATTTCCCCATATTCTGATGACATTACAGCGAAAAATACGTTCTATCGATTGCACCGCTATTCTCTGGCTTAAAAACCAACTTTGCGCAAAGCTCCCCATTTTTACCTGTGACAGCCGATTGCCCGCTGGGCTAGTATAGCGGCAGTATTAAGGGCTTATTGATCCTTACCGCCGTCAACCACCAGCCCACGGCGTGGTTTTTTTGCAACGGCCTGAACCCTAATGATGGCACCCAACATCACAACCAACTTTAAATTCAATGGATTGGAAACAGTAATCTTATGAATAGCACCAATAAGCTCGATTCACACACGCCCATGATGCAGCAGTACCTGCGCCTCAAGGCCGAACACCCTGAAATCCTGTTGTTCTATCGCATGGGTGACTTTTACGAGCTGTTTTACGATGACGCCAAGCGCGCTTCTCAGCTGTTGGATATTTCGCTGACCAAACGCGGCGCCTCAGCAGGCGAACCTATCCCAATGGCTGGTGTACCGCACCATGCGGTAGAGAACTATCTGGCCAAACTGGTGCAGCTCGGTGAATCTGTCGCCCTGTGTGAGCAAATCGGCGATCCCGCCACGAGTAAAGGCCCGGTTGAGCGTAAAGTCGTGCGTATCGTCACCCCAGGCACCATCACCGACGAAGCGCTGTTACAAGAGCGTCAGGATAACCTGCTGGCCGCCATCTGGCAGGACGCACGCGGCTTTGGCTACGCCACGCTAGATATCAGCTCCGGCCGTTTCCGGGTTGCCGAACCGGCAGATATCGAAACCATGGCGGCAGAATTGCAGCGCACGAATCCCGCCGAATTGCTTTACCCTGAAACCTTTGAACAAATGTCGCTGATTGAACAGCGCCACGGCCTACGCCGCCGCCCACTGTGGGAATTTGAACCCGAAACCGCACGCCAGCAGCTTAACCTGCAGTTCGGCACCCGCGATCTCACCGGCTTCGGCGTTGATCAAGCCCATCAGGCACTGCGAGCCGCCGGCTGTCTGTTGCAGTACGTTAAAGATACCCAACGCACCTCATTACCCCATATTCGAGGCATCACCATGGAACGCCAGCAGGACGGCATTATCATGGATGCCGCCACACGGCGTAACCTTGAACTCACCCAGAGCTTGTCCGGCGGCACTGAAAATACGCTTGCGGCAATCCTCGATTGCAGTGTGACCGCGATGGGCAGCCGTATGCTCAAGCGTTGGTTGCATATGCCCACTCGCGATATCAAGGTGCTGAATAATCGCCAACAGGCGATTGGCGCACTGCAGGATATCTATGCCGACCTTCAGCCTTCTCTGCGACAAGTTGGCGATCTGGAACGTATATTGGCTCGTCTGGCTCTGCGCAGCGCCCGCCCTCGTGACCTGGCACGGATGCGCCACGCTTTCCAGCAGTTGCCGGATATCCACGCACTGCTGAAGGGTGTGGATACCCCGCATGTACAGCACTTGCTATCACAAGTCGGTCAGTTTGATGAACTGCAGGATTTGCTGGAACGTGCCGTGGTTGAAGCCCCGCCGGTTCTGGTACGTGACGGTGGTGTTATCGCGCCCGGCTACAACAGCGAGCTGGACGAGTGGCGCGCCCTGGCCGATGGTGCCAGCGACTACCTCGACCGTCTTGAAATTCGCGAACGTGAAAAACTGGGGTTGGATACGCTGAAGGTCGGCTTCAATGGCGTGCATGGCTATTACATCCAGGTTAGCCGCGGGCAAAGCCATCTGGTGCCAATCCACTACGTGCGCCGACAGACGTTGAAAAACGCCGAACGCTACATTATTCCCGAACTGAAAGAGTATGAAGACAAGGTTCTCACGTCGAAAGGGAAAGCACTGGCGATCGAAAAAGGGTTATACGAAGAGCTGTTCGATTTGCTGCTACCACATTTAGGTGAATTGCAGCAAAGCGCCGGGGCACTGGCTGAACTGGACGTACTGGCTAACCTGGCCGAACGTGCAGAAACACTGAATTACGCCTGCCCGACCATGAGCGAACAGCCGGGGGTTCGCATCACCGAAGGCCGCCACCCGGTGGTCGAACAAGTACTGAGCGAGCCTTTTATTTCCAACCCACTGTCTCTGTCACCTCAGCGTCGTATGTTGATCATCACTGGTCCGAATATGGGGGGTAAAAGCACCTATATGCGACAAACAGCGCTGATCGTGTTGATGGCACATATCGGCAGCTACGTGCCGGCGAGTAAGGCCGTGATCGGCCCGGTTGACCGCATCTTTACGCGCGTTGGTGCCGCGGATGACCTGGCCTCCGGCCGCTCTACCTTTATGGTGGAGATGACTGAAACAGCCAATATCCTGCATAACGCTACTGAAAACAGCCTGGTATTGATGGATGAAATTGGCCGCGGTACGTCAACCTACGACGGTTTATCCCTGGCTTGGGCCTGTGCCGAAAACCTGGCCAACCGCATTAAAGCCATGACGCTGTTCGCCACCCATTACTTTGAGCTGACGACCCTGCCGGAGAAAATGGAAGGCGTGGTTAACGTGCACCTGGATGCGCTGGAACATGGCGACACTATCGCCTTTATGCACAGCGTACAGGACGGTGCAGCCAGCAAGAGTTATGGTTTGGCTGTGGCCGCACTGGCCGGTGTGCCACGTGAGGTAATCAAACGTGCACGGCAGAAGTTACGTGAGCTGGAAGCTATCTCAAGCCATACAGCCAGCGGCACCGTTGACGCGACCCAGATGACGCTGCTAAATGAGGAAAGCTCACCGGCAGTCGAAGCGCTCGAGGCGCTGGATCCGGATTCGCTGTCGCCACGCCAGGCGCTGGAGTGGATTTACCGCCTGAAAGGTATGGTCTAACCCGCGTATCATTTTGCGGGCATAAAAAAACGGTGAGCATTATACTCACCGTTTTTATTTTAATGCGATTCACCTTCCAGCGTTACTCGCGGAACAGTGCCTCAATACTCAGGCCCTGCATCTGCAGAATTTCACGCAGGCGACGCAAACCTTCAACCTGGATCTGACGTACACGCTCACGAGTCAGGCCAATCTCACGACCTACATCTTCGAGCGTTGCCGCTTCGTAGCCCAACAGACCAAAACGACGTGCCAGCACTTCACGCTGTTTAGCGTTCAGTTCGAACAGCCACTTAACGATGCTCTGCTTCATGTCATCGTCTTGTGTGGTGTCTTCCGGTCCGTTGTCTTTTTCGTCCGCCAAAATGTCCAGCAACGCTTTCTCTGAATCCCCGCCCAACGGCGTATCAACAGAAGTGATACGTTCGTTCAGACGCAGCATACGGCTGACATCATCGACCGGCTTGTCGAGTTGCTCTGCAATCTCTTCTGCGCTCGGTTCATGATCCAGTTTATGAGAAAGTTCGCGCGCGGTGCGCAGATAGACATTCAGTTCTTTGACAATGTGGATAGGCAAGCGGATGGTACGGGTTTGGTTCATGATCGCCCGTTCAATCGTCTGCCGGATCCACCAGGTTGCGTAAGTCGAGAAACGGAAACCACGTTCTGGGTCAAACTTTTCCACTGCGCGGATCAGACCGAGGTTACCCTCTTCAATCAGATCCAGCAGCGCCAGGCCGCGATTGCTGTAACGGCGGGCGATTTTCACCACCAACCGCAGGTTACTTTCAATCATTCGGCGGCGGGACGGCACGTCACCGCGCAGTGCACGCCGCGCAAAATAAACTTCTTCCTCTGCGGTCAGCAGCGGAGAATAGCCGATTTCGCCAAGATAGAGCTGCGTCGCATCCAATACGCGTTGGGTCACGCCTTGTGACAACAACTCTTCTTCCGCTAGATCACTCTCACTGGCCTCTTCTTCAACCAGTGCTTTTTCGTCGAATGATTCCGCTTCCGTTGCGTTCTCGTCGAAATCCGCATCATCATGTAACTCGTTAACTTTCAGCGTATTTTGGCTCATATGCTGCTCCTACCCGTGATACCGCGAGCAGAATACAGCGTATTCTGCCCAATCTATCGCTGCGGAAGATAACGCAGCGGGTTTACGGATTTCCCCTTGTAACGAATTTCAAAATGCAAACGTACTGAACTGGTTCCGGTGCTACCCATGGTGGCTATTTTTTGACCCGCCTTCACTTCTTGTTGTTCCCGGACCAGCATTGTGTCGTTGTGAGCGTAGGCGCTCAGGTAATCATCATTGTGTTTAATGATGATTAGATTACCGTAACCCCGTAAAGCGTTGCCTGCATACACTACACGACCATCGGCGGTAGCGAGAATCGGCTGCCCACGGGACCCGGCGATATCGACTCCTTTATTCCCACCTTCTGATGAGGAAAAGTTATCAATAATCTTACCGTCAGTAGGCCATCTCCAGGTACTTACTGGGGCACTATTGCTGACGGTGCTGCTCACTGGTGGAGCAACGACCGGTGCGGTAACAGGGGCTGTTGCGGTAGTTGCCGCCACTGCGCCTGCTGCAGGTAACATCTTACCTACATTCTGTTTACCCGAGTTATCAGAATACGCGTTAGTTGATTGAGAATCAACCGTTGCAGTTTGTATCTGAGTGCTCGATGGCGGCTTAGGAACACCGCCGCTGGTCGCGTCTGTTGCCGCCAACATGCCGCCGTTTCCGTTGGCAGAACCATTACCAAGCTGAATGTTTTGACCCACATTCAGGCTGTATGGTTCAGGAATATTATTGCGCTGAGCCAGGTCACGGTAGTCGTTACCGGTGATCCAGGCGATATAAAACAGCGTGTCTCCGCGCTTAACCGTATAGGTATTACCGCTGTAGCTCCCTTTGGGAATCGACGTGTAACTGCGGTTGTAAACAATATGGCCTTCAGAGCTCACCGGCACACCGGCATTGTTGGATGCGGCAGATCCGCCACCGTCCACACTACTGATAGGGGCCGATGTCGACGCGTTGTTTGTACAACCCGCCAACCACAAACTTACCATCGTACACACCGCAACCCGGCGTAATGTAATCATTGGGCTTCCCGTGCTCATGCTTCCCCCATGACAGCAATATCAGCGATATATCCAAAATACCCTTTACATCGTAGCTGAGCTTTTACCATTCTCTCAGTTTCTACCATGAAAGGTGCCCGCGGCCGATCCCTGAACGTCAGGAAATTTCATGCCCGAGCCTCAAAACAGCGCGCCAATGCTAACCACATTAGCGGTGCTGCACCATAAGACAACTACGCAGAAAGGCAATTGTATTGAAAATTAGTTTTATTGAAACGGTAAAACCTTAACCAGAGGTGATGAAAGTGCAACAGATTTCGTATCCTGTCGAAAATTCAGACAATCGCTAGGCTAACTCACCCTTCACCAAGGGTACAAAGCGCACGGCTTCGACGATATCGACGACAAACTCGCTCCCTTGCCGTTGAATGCGCTTGAGGATTTGAGACTGCTCACCCACTGGCAATACCAGAATGCCGCCGTCATCTAACTGCTCCATCAACGCGGGGGGGATTTCCGGCGGCGCGGCAGTGACAATAATGGCATCAAACGGACCACGAGATGCCCAGCCCTGCCAGCCATCACCGTGACGAGTTGAAACATTGTGAAGATCAAGTTGCTTCAGGCGGCGTTTGGCCTGCCATTGCAACCCTTTGATGCGTTCAACGGAGCAAACATGTTGCACCAGATGCGCCAAAATAGCGGTTTGATAGCCAGAGCCGGTACCTATCTCCAACACCCTTGACGTGGGTGTCAGGTTCAGGAGTTCGGTCATCCGTGCGACCATATAAGGCTGGGAGATCGTTTGGCCAGACCCGATGGGCAACGCAGTATTCTCATAGGCTTTGTGTTCAAGTGCTTCATCAACAAAACGTTCGCGCGGCACCGCCTCGATCGCCTGCAGCAACCGCTCGTCCCGGATCCCTTGTTGACGCAGCTGCGTCAGCAATGTTTGCATACGCTTGTTCACCATTCCCCGCCAACCCCTGCTTTGGTTAACCACGTTTTTACCACGTCTTGGGCCGTATAGGCGGTTAAATCCACCTGCAATGGTGTGATTGCCACGTAACCCTGCTCAACTGCAGCGAAATCCGTGTCCGGCCCGGCATCAAACTTATCACCCGGTGGCCCAATCCAATAGAGGTTTTGCCCACGAGGATCCTGCTGGCAGAACACTTTGTCGGCAGGGTGTCGGCTACCGCAGCGTGTCACGCGAATTCCCTTGATCTGTTCCAAGGGTAAATCAGGCACGTTGATATTCAGAATTTTACCGGTACGTAACGGCTCACGCTGTAGCGCTCGCAGTATCCGGCAGGTAATCACTGCGGCAGTAGCATAATGCTGGTGGCCGTTCAGCGACACCGCCAGCGCCGGTAAACCCAAATGGCGTCCTTCCATGGCGGCGGCAACAGTACCGGAATAAATAACATCATCACCCAAATTAGGGCCGGCGTTGATACCAGAAACCACGATATCCGGCGCGGGTTGCATCAGAGCATTCACGCCCAGATACACGCAATCGGTCGGCGTCCCTTGCTGTACGGCAATATCCCCATTGGGCATCGTCAGGGTGCGCAATGGGGATTCCAGCGTCAACGCATTGGAAGAACCGCTGCGGTTACGATCGGGCGCTACAACTTGTACTTCGGCGAACTCACGCAGTGCCGCCGCCAGCACCTGAATGCCTGGGGCGGTCACGCCGTCGTCATTACTCAGCAATATCCGCATATGAGGTTATCTTCTTTTTATCTCTCAACCAGACCCCTTGCAACGCGGCCCAGCATGTAAATACTTGGTAGAAAGTGCCTAAAAGGAGGCGCTTAACCAGCAGATATTATGTTTACTCCCCCCGGCATGTCCAGTCACCAAGGGAAAAGACGTTTCTTTAATCACCGCCGCCAAGCATGGCCAAAGCCGGGAGACTCAAGACTACATAAACCGGCCCCCATTCAGGCCGTCTGCGTCAGGCGAAAAAAAACCTGCTTTCGCAGGTTTCTTATTACTCGCTAATGTCCGTATCACTGTTGTCCTGCCGCATAATTTCGCGCACCACGCTGGTAGCGAAACTGCCGGCCGGTAGCCAAAAACGCAGTTCAACGGTGGCATCGTCCCACCAGTCCCACTGCATATTTTTTGGCTGTAACAACAGCGCACGGCGTGCCGGATCAACGCGCTCGCGCGTTAAAAGCGCCATCAGTTCAGGTTGTTCCAGCAGGCACTGCTGTTCAAAACTCAACGCCTCCCCGGCAGTGCCCGGTTCGCCGTCACCCGGCAGGGGGGCCGTAATCAGCAATTCACCGGCATCAAGCCGTTGCTGTAAGGTATCCAGTTCGTCCGCTTTGGCAACAAACCAGCTACCACGGCCGCTGAGCTGCAAGGCATCGCCTTCAAGCACAGTGTATTGCTGCTGATTAGCCAAACGTCGACTTGCAATCAGGTTAAACAGTGCACTACGACTGGCGGACAGATAAAAGCTGCGTTTACTGCGTTCTTTTACCCGGATCTCATCCTTCGCCCAACGCCGTGCCATCACCAGGTTATTTCCGCCACGGCCAAAACGCTGGCTGCCAAAGTAGTTTGGGACGCCACCGGCCGCAATCGCCTGCAGGCGAGATTCAACATCCTGGCGATCGGAAATATGGCGCAGCACTAACGTGAAGGCATTGCCTTTCAGCGTGCCGATGCGCATTTTGCGTAGATGGCGGGCACTGGCCAGAACTTCGCAGCCTTCCAGTGAGAACTGGGTGAAATCGGGAGTTTCTTTCCCCGGTAGATGCAGACAGAACCACTGCTCGGTCACGGCATGGCGATCTTTCAGACCGGCATAGCTGACAGAGCGGGCATGAATACCCGCAAAACGCGCCAGGTAATCTGCGACAAACTGAGTGTTACATCCATTTTTACGGATGTTCACCAACACATGTTCGCCTTCCCCGTCCGGCTCAAAGCCCAGGTCTTCCACCACCACGAAATCTTCCGGGTTGGCTTTCAGCACGCCAGTGCTCTGCGGCTGGCCGTGAAGCCAGGTCAAGTTAGCCATATCCATGCAGTTATTCCTTGATCAACAAGGCAACCGCTTCGCAGGCAATGCCCTCACCGCGTCCGGTAAAACCGAGCTGTTCGGTAGTGGTGGCCTTAACGTTGACATCGTCCATATGGCACTGCAGGTCTTCCGCCAGGAAAATACGCATTTGCGGGATATGCGGCGCCATTTTAGGTGCCTGGGCAATAATGGTAATGTCCAAATTCCCCAGACGATAGCCTTTCGCACGGATACGCTTCCAGGCTTCGCGCAGCAGCTCACGGCTGTCGGCACCTTTGAAAGCGGGGTCGGTATCCGGGAACAGTTTACCAATATCCCCCAGCGCCGCCGCACCCAACAAGGCATCGGTCGCTGCATGCAGCGCTACATCACCGTCGGAATGGGCCAGCAAACCTTTCTCATAAGGGATACGAACACCACCGATCACCAGCGGCCCTTCGCCACCAAATTTATGTACGTCAAAACCGTGACCGATACGCATGATGCGCTCCTTAATTGTCCAACTGAGTTAAATAGAATGCTGCCAGCGCCAAATCTTCTGGTCGCGTGACTTTAATGTTGTCCGAACGCCCGGTCACCAACAGCGGATGATAGCCGCAATGCTCTAGGGCTGAGGCTTCATCAGTGACTGTTGCACCTTCATCCAGCGCCCGCTGCAAACAGAGTTTAAGCAACGCCAATGGAAATAGCTGTGGTGTCAATGCATGCCACAGGTCCTGACGTTCAACGGTATGTGAAATTGCGTTGCGACCCGCTTCGGCGCGCTTCATGGTATCACGCACCGGCGCAGCCAAAATGCCGCCCACATCGCTGTGCTCAGTAATCGCCAGCAGACGTTCGAGATCGTCTGCATGCAGACATGGCCGAGCCGCGTCGTGCACCAGAACCCATTTAGCGTCGCCGGCCAGTTGTAGCCCGGCCATTACCGAATCAGCGCGTTGTTGACCGCCGATGGTCACCCGCACACGGGGATCTTTTGCTATGGGTAACTGGCGGAACTGCTGGTCATCTGGGCCGATCGCGACAATCACCTGAGGAATACGCGGATGCCGCAACAATGCATGGATCGCGTGTTCGAGAATGGTTTGATGGCCGATCGTTAAATACTGCTTTGGGCAATCCGCCTGCATACGGCTGCCAATACCGGCAGCGGGCAGGACGGCAATCACCGATGGAAAGGTTCCTGCGGAGTGATTCATGCGTTACTTTTGTAGGTTATTTTGCGAGGAGGACGCCGCGTTGCGTCTGGATTGATCAGGAACCAAACGATAGAAAGTCTCACCGGGCTTAATCATGCTCAGTTCATTGCGCGCACGCTCTTCGATCGCTTCCTGACCGCCGTTCAAATCGTCGATTTCGGCGAACAGCTGATCGTTACGCGCTTTCAATTTTGCATTGCTGCCCTGTTGGAGCGCAACGTCATCATTGACCCGCACATAATCGTGAACACCATTTTTGCCCAGCCACAGTGAATACTGTAACCAACCGAGCAATGCCAGCAATAACAGCGTAAGTTTTCCCATCTCCGCCCCCTGAAAAACCGCCTAATCATCCCACAACTTTTCGTTGGACTCCACACTGGGAACGGCATTTCACCGCCAAATTCAGAGTAGGATGAGAATTTCCTCAGTTTATAACCTAAATTCGAGCCGAAAGCGGCAAAAAAAAGCACTTTCGCCCATTCGTAAACCTACCAGATAAAGCAGCACGCTCTCATTTAGCAATTTCCCCGTTATGCAGTAAGAAAAACTGGCTGATTCCACATTTGACCAACGCTTCTTCCAAACACCAGCAGAAATTGCATATTTAACACCATTAAAAAATCCATCATCAGGTAGGAGTTGTATTTTTATTCATTAAAGATTATTTTTATGCATCAATAGTGCATAAATAAACTTCAAGCACGACATTTAATTACCGGGGATATCGATGTTAAAACACCTAGTTCTGATTGGCGCCTGTCTGGCCGCCACCCTGTCGGCGTCAGTCCTGGCGGCTGAACCGACTTATGTCGTCGGCTCCGGCGGCACCTATCGTCCCTTCGAGTTTGAAAACAGCAGCAAACAGCTGGAAGGTTTTGATATTGATATTATCAAGGCGGTGGCCAACGCAGAGGGCTTTCAAGTCAAGCTGGTAAATACGCCGTGGGAAGGCATCTTTGCCACGCTAAACTCCGGCGATCGTGACATCATTATTTCGGGTATCACCATTACCGACAAACGTAAGCAAATGGTCGACTTTTCCGCACCTTACTTCCCGGCCGAACAGGCTATTGTCGTACCCAAAGAGTCCACCGTGGACTCTATCGCTGCACTCAAAGCCTTGAAGGTCGGCGTTGTGAACTCCAGCACCGGCGACATTGTGGTGTCCGACACGCTGGGTAAGAACAGCACCGCCATTAAGCGTTTCGACAATACGCCGCTGATGTTACAGGAATTGTATGAAGACGGTATTGGCGCCGCGGTCGGCGACGTCGGGGTAGCCAAGTTCTACATCAAGACCCACCCGGATAAAGAATTCAAATTGGTGTCCGACGCCAAATTCGAACGCCAATATTTCGGTATCGCCGTCGCCAAAGGCAACGACGAACTGCGCGGTAAGATTAACGCCGGTCTGAAGAAGATCGTTGCTGACGGGACCTACGCCAAAATCTACCAGACCTGGTTTGACAGCAACGTCCCTACGCTGCCCGTCGAGTGAACCAACGGATGCCAACCTGCCGATCGGCAGGCGTAACGAGCTAGCCATAGCGGGTGCGGGCAGCGCACAGCCACCGGAGTGGACATGCAGTCCATGAGGATGGCGATCACTGCCCAATCTCAATATGGCGACGCGCAGTAGCCTGAACTCGCTAAAAAAGGAACGAGAAAGTGAATTTCCGTTGGGAGATTATCCAAGAGTATGCCCCATTGTTTATGGAAGGCGCCTGGATGACCATCAAATGCACCATTATCTGCGTGATACTGGGTACCACCTGGGGTCTGATCCTCGGGCTAGGTCGTCTGGCGCAAGCGCCGCACGGCATCTGGAAACCTATCTTGCATTACGGCGTACAATGGCCCGTGCGCATTTACATCAGCGCCTTTCGCGGTACGCCACTGTTTGTGCAGATTATGGTGGTGCACTTCGCATTGGTGCCGTTGTTTATCAATCCCCGTGACGGCCTGCTGGTCACCAGCGGCCTGATGAGCAGCGACTTCGCCCGCGCACTGCGCTCAGATTACGGTGCGTTTCTTTCCTGCGTCGTGGCGATTACGCTCAATGCTGGCGCTTACGTCTCGGAAATCTTCCGTGCAGGCATTCAGTCAATCGATCGTGGGCAGATGGAAGCGTCGCGCTCACTGGGCATGAGCTACGGCAAAACCATGCGCAAAGTGATCTTGCCACAGGCATTCCGTCGCATGTTGCCTCCGCTGGGCAATAACGCCATTGCCATCGTCAAGGATTCCTCATTGGCCTCCGCCATCGGCCTTGCAGACCTGGCCTATGCAGCCCGTACCGTTTCGGGAGCTTATGCCACCTACTGGGAACCCTATCTGACAATTTCATTGGTCTATTGGGTCCTCACCTTCCTGCTTTCGCTGATGGTGCAACACATGGAAAAGAGGTTTGGGAAAAGTGATTCGCGTACATAACCTGCAAAAACAATTTGGCGATAGCCATGTGCTGCGAGGTATCTCCTGCGAGATCGCGGCAAACGAAGTGATCTGCGTCATAGGCCCATCAGGATCGGGTAAAAGCACTTTCCTGCGCTGCATCAATGCGCTGGAGACGCTTTCTGGCGGTGAGATTATGGTTAACGGCTTTGCCATACACAGCCAGAAAACCGATCTCAATAAAATGCGTGAAAGCGTCGGCATGGTGTTTCAGCGTTTTAACCTGTTCCCGCATATGACGGTGTTGGAAAACATCATCATGGCGCCGATGGGCGTGAAAAAGTTGTCACGCGCAGACGCCATCCTGCGTGCCGAAGCCTTGCTCCGCAAGGTGGGCCTGCTGGACAAGATTGACGCCTATCCCAATAGTCTGTCAGGTGGTCAGCAACAGCGCGTGGCCATTGCTCGTGCGCTAGCGATGGAGCCGAAAATCATGCTGTTCGACGAGCCCACCTCAGCGCTCGATCCCGAGCTGGTTGGCGAAGTGCTGGCGGTAATGAAATCATTGGCGCACGAAGGTATGACCATGGTGGTGGTAACCCATGAAATGGGCTTCGCCCGTGAAGTGGCCGATCGGGTATTGTTTATTGATCAAGGGATCATTCAGGAAGAAGGGACACCACAGCAGATTTTCAGTCACCCTGCCAACCCAAGAACTCAGGCTTTTCTAAGCAAAGTTTTGTAACCTTCAGCACGGCTTTGCAACGCGTCGGGCGCAGGAGACTGCGCCTGACTCTGTCACCAGCCGGTCAAAAAACTGAATACCAGCCAGAACAGACAAAGCACAATAGTCCCCGTCAGCAGCAACGTCAGGATCAAGCGTCCACGCAGCAGCATGCTAAGTGTAATGCCTATCAGTACCGAAACCGGCATCAGGGCCAGGAAGAACGGCCAGGTATAGAGCAGGAAGAAGAGTGTGTTAGAGCCGTAGACCAAAAACGGCACCGCGAACGCCAGCCAGTAGAAAACAAAGCCGCAGACGCCGCCCAGGAAAGAATAAGAGGGTTCCTCTTTCTCCTGGTTTGAGTCAATCAAGATTGGCGAGACATTTTGCATAGTGATCCCTGGTTATTCGGCACGCTCTTCGGCGGGCTTAGCGTAAAAAGCGTATGACGCAAAAACGCCACACGCTTTTCTGAATTCAGGGTTTGATAATAGCCCGACCACGCAGTACGTCTAACAATTGCGCAATCAAATTTGTTACCAATTGTTGGCCATCAAGATGAATATCCGGCCGTTCCGGTGCCTCATAAACCGCGTCAATTCCGGTGAAATTTCTCAGCTCACCGGCACGGGCTTTTTTGTACAATCCTTTTGGATCACGTGCCTCACAAATCGCCAGAGGCGTGTCGACAAACACTTCGATAAAACGATTTTCATCGAGTAATTCGCGTACCATCTGCCTTTCGGTACGGTGCGGTGAAATGAACGCGGTGAGTACCACCAGCCCTGCATCTACCATCAACTTGGACACTTCGCCCACCCGACGAATATTCTCGCGTCGGTCATCGTCGGAGAAGCCCAGATCGCGACACAGACCGTGGCGCACATTGTCACCGTCCAGGAGATAAGTGTTGATGCCAAGGGCATGTAGCGCCTGTTCCAACGCCCCCGCCACGGTGGACTTACCCGAACCAGATAACCCGGTAAACCACAACACCACACCTTTATGACCCTTACGCGCTTCGCGATCCGCACGCATTACTGCATGCGGATGCCAAACCACATTGTCATCATCCGGCCCGGTTGGCCGTTGTTGAGACTCGGTCACGCTATTTGCCCCCGATCAGGTCACGTGCACCCCAATGTGGGAAATGCTTACGCACCAGCGCATTCAGCTCCAGCTCAAACGCGCTGAAATCCCCGGTCGATGCCTGAACGTCTTGCAAAGCTTCGCGGATCAACCCGGCACCGACCGTGACGTTACTCAAACGATCGATAAAGATCAGTCCGCCAGTGACATGGTTGCGCTGATAGTTGTCCAGTACGAGTGGTTCATCGAAGATCAGTTCCACCAGACCAATGCCATTCAGCGGCAATGTGTCCGCCTGATGTTGTGCCAGTGAGTTGATTTCGACTTGGTGGCGAATGCCTTCAACGCGGGCACGTGTCTTCTTACCCGCCACCTTGATGTCATAGCTTTGACCCGGTAACAACGGTTTCTCAGCCATCCACACCACGTCGACCAACGCGCTTTGCACCGCTTGCAGCGTATCCCCGGCATCCACCAGTAAATCGCCACGGCTGATGTCCACTTCATCTTTCAGCACCAGGGTAATTGCCTCACCCGGCACGGCCTCCTGCAAGTCACCGTCAAAGGTGACAATGCGCGCAACGGTAGATTCAACGCCAGAAGGCAGAACCTTCACACGTTGGCCCACACGTACGACACCGGCCGATAACGTCCCCGCGTAACCACGGAAATCCAGATTCGGGCGATTAACGTATTGCACCGGGAAGCGTAAAGGCTGCGTCTCACGTTCGCTGATCACATCCACGCTTTCCAGCACCTGCAACAGCGTTGGACCGCTGTACCAAGGCATATGGGTACTTTCGCTAGCCACATTATCGCCGTCCAGCGCTG
This sequence comes from Serratia sp. NPDC087055, assembly GCF_044900985.1. Lineage (NCBI taxonomy): Bacteria > Pseudomonadati > Pseudomonadota > Gammaproteobacteria > Enterobacterales > Yersiniaceae > Serratia > Serratia sp. NPDC087055. The sequence continues at coordinate 479,603 of NZ_JBJDOG010000002.1, read as the reverse complement.
AAAGCGGGACAAACTTGATGTCCAGATCGTTCGGCAATTGCTCAGCAAAGCTCAGATAATCCTGTTTGAACTGCTCAAATACCGATTCTTGATAATCCACCAGGTCCATCTTATTGACCGCAACCACCAGATGGCGAATCCCCAACAGCGTTGCGATAAAACTGTGTCGACGAGTTTGATCCAGCACCCCTTTGCGCGCGTCGATCAACAGGATCGCCAAATCGCAGGTAGAAGCTCCCGTCGCCATATTCCGGGTGTACTGCTCATGCCCCGGCGTATCGGCAATAATAAATTTGCGCTTTTCAGTCGAGAAATAGCGATAGGCAACATCAATGGTGATGCCTTGCTCGCGTTCAGCCTGCAGGCCGTCTACCAGCAGCGCCAAATCGAGTTTTTCACCCTGAGTACCGATACGCTTGCTGTCACTGTGCAACGTTGACAGCTGATCTTCGTAGATCTGGCGAGTATCGTGCAGCAGACGACCGATCAAGGTACTTTTTCCGTCGTCTACGCTGCCGCAGGTCAGGAACCGTAACAGACTTTTATGTTGTTGCGCGTGCAGGTAGGATTCGACACCGCCCTGTTCAGCGATTTGTTGTGCAATTGCGTTGTTCATCCGGCGGCTCCTTAGAAATACCCTTGACGCTTTTTCAGCTCCATCGAGCCGGATTGATCGCGGTCGATCATCCGTCCCTGGCGTTCACTGGTGGTGGATACCAACATCTCTTCGATGATTTCCGGTAACGTTTCCGCCTCCGACTCCACCGCACCGGTCAACGGCCAGCAACCCAGCGTACGGAAGCGAACCATACGCTGACTGATCACTTCACCCGGCTGCAGATCGATACGATCGTCGTCCACCATCAGCAGCATGCCATCGCGCTCAACCACCGGACGCGGTTTCGCCAAGTACAGCGGAATGATGTCGATCTTTTCCAGGAAGATGTATTGCCAGATGTCTAGCTCGGTCCAGTTCGACAATGGAAACACGCGGATGCTCTCGCCTTTGTTGATCTGGCCATTATAGTTGTGCCACAGCTCCGGACGTTGGTTCTTCGGATCCCAACGGTGGAAGCGGTCACGGAAAGAATAAATACGCTCTTTGGCGCGTGACTTCTCTTCATCACGACGAGCACCGCCAAAGGCAGCGTCAAAACCGTATTTGTTCAGTGCCTGTTTCAGACCTTCGGTCTTCATGATATCGGTGTGTTTGGCGCTGCCGTGAACGAACGGGTTAATGCCCATCGCCACGCCTTCCGGGTTTTTGTGGATCAGCAGCTCGAAACCGTACTCCTTGGCCGTACGGTCACGGAATTGGTACATTTCGCTGAATTTCCAACCGGTATCCACATGCAGCAGCGGGAACGGCAACGTACCCGGGTAAAAAGCCTTACGCGCCAAGTGCAGCATCACGGAGGAGTCTTTGCCGATGGAATAGAGCATCACCGGGTTGCCGAATTCAGCGGCGACTTCACGGATGATATGGATACTCTCCGCCTCCAATTGCCGCAAATGAGTGAGTCGTTTTTCGTCCATAACAGATCCTTAAGCCAAATTCACGACGGCTGGGCGTGATACCCCTTCCGCCTTCGGTTGATGCCCAAACCAGGCGATTTGGTGATGCAATTCCACCACTTCGCCGATTACCAGCAGCGCCGGTAACGGTGCCTGTTGAGCTAATTCTTCAAGCTGTTGCAGCGTGCCGATTTGCACCCGCTGATCCGCGCGCGTACCGCGGCTGATCACCGCCACCGGCGTTGTGGCTGCGCGACCGTGGGCAATCAGGCGTTGGCTGATATCCGCCGCCTTCATGGTGCCCATGTAGATAGCCAGTGTCTGGCGCGCACGCGCCAAATCTGCCCAATCCAACCCCTCGCCGTCGGGACGGCAGTGGCCGGTAATAAAAGTGACGCTCTGCGCATGATCGCGGTGCGTCAGTGGGATACCGGCATAGGCCGTTGCCCCCGCAGCCGCGGTCACACCCGGCACCACCTGGAACGGAATACCCGCGGCGGCAGCCACCTGCAGCTCTTCACCACCACGGCCAAAGATAAAAGGATCGCCCCCCTTCAACCGCACCACGCGTTTGCCCTGTTGCGCCAACTCCACCAGCAGACGGTTGGTTTCTTCCTGAATCACAGAATGCGCGCCAGCACGTTTGCCCACGCAGATGCGTTCCGCGTCACGCCGTACCAAGTCCAAAATCTCATCGCTGACCAAATGGTCATACAGCACCACGTCAGCTTGCTGCATCACCTGTAATCCACGCAGGGTCAGTAATCCCACATCGCCGGGGCCAGCCCCTACCAGCGCAATTTCGCCCTGAGAGCCTTCGCTGCCCAATGCGAACTCCTGCAAGTTTTGCTCCAACTGCCGCTCAGCCTCTGCGGTTTGACCACTGGCCACCAACGTTGAGAACCGGCCGCTGAAGGTTTTCTCCCAAAAACGACGGCGTTCGCCGATCGCATTCAGCTGGTGTTTCACTTGGCCACGCCAGCGCCCGGCGACTTCAGCCATCTGCCCCAGGCTGGCGGGCAATAAAGCTTCAAGCTTTTCACGCAGCATGCGCGCCAGTACGGGTGCCTGACCGCTGGAAGAGACGGCCACGACCAGTGGCGAACGGTCAATAATCGACGGGAAAATAAACGAGCAACGCGGCTGATCATCAACCACGTTAGCCAGCACCCGGCGTTTATCCGCTTCGGCAAATACCTGCGCATTCAGCGCGCTGTCGTCAGTCGCCGCGATCACCAGAAAAACCTCGTCCAATTGCTGCGCGGCAAAAGCCTGCCCCAGCCAGTGGATATGCCCCTGCTGACGTAATTGTTCGAGTATTGGCGAGAGTGACTGCGCAACTATCCGTATTTCAGCCCCAGCGCGCAGGAGAAGATCAACTTTGCGCGCAGCCACTTCACCGCCGCCAACGACCAACACCGGGCGTTGTTTCAGGTCGGCAAATATAGGTAGATAGTCCACAACAGCCTTTTCATATATGCAGGAAGATAGTGTGACTATACGGGCTGAGATTTGGCCTCTGAAATGACGAAAAGGAATGACTAGTTCCTTTATGGAATATAGGCCGCAGCATAGGGCTTACGCGGTGATAACCCTGATGGCAGTTTGCACATTTGCACCAAATTTAAGAGCGGGAGAAATTGTTTAATCTCGCGCAGCGTCTCATACTGGACACCGCAATAAATAATCGGTCTCACCGATATCAAAGAAGGATTTTTCGGTATGTTTTCCCGTTTTAATCTGAAAACCGGCCTGCTGGTAGCGGTGCTCGGCGGTGTTTTCAGCGTTTCGGCTGCCGCTCAGTCTGCAAAGGACGCCCCGATGGGCAAATTTGCCGCTGACCAGATCCGTCACATTGCCACCTATTTCCCCGGCCGCATGGCGGGCAGCCCGGCGGAATTGCTCACCGCAGACTATCTGAAGCAGCAGTTCAGCAAAATGGGCTATCAGAGCGACATCCGCAGTTTCAATACCCGCTACATCTACACCAGCAAAGACGGCAAAAAGAACTGGAATAACGTCACCGCCAGTTCAGTGATCGCCGCGAAAAATGGCAGCAGCCCGCAACAAATTCTGATCGTGGCACATTTTGATACCTATACGCCGCAAAGCGACGCGGACCTGGATAACAACCTCGGTGGATTGACGCTACAGGGCGTCGATGACAATGCTTCTGGCGTCGGTGTGATGCTGGAGTTGGCAGAGCGTCTGAAGAATATTCCCACGGCGTACGGTCTGCGCTTTGTCGCTACCAGCGCAGAAGAAATTGGCTCGCAAGGCGCACAGAACTATCTGCAGCGCATGAGTCCCGAGGAAAAACGCAACACGGTGCTAGTGATTAACCTCGACAGCCTGATTACAGGCGATCGCCTGTACTTCAATGCAGGTCTCAAAACGCCGCCGAAAATGGCGAAGCAGAGCCGCGATCGCGCGCTGGACATTGCCCACCGCTACGGTATCGCCGCCGCCACTAACCCAGGCAGCAAGGCGCACCCGAAAGGCACCGGCTGTTGCTCCGATCAGGACGTATTTGATAAAGCCGGTATTCCCGTGCTGGCCGTCGAAGCCACCAACTGGTCGCTGGGCGATAAAGACGGTTATCAGCAGCGTGCCGTCAGCCCGCACTTCCCGCAGGGCATGAGCTGGCACCGCCCGCAATACGATAACCTGCAATACCTGGAGCGTAATTTACCAGGACGGATCGACAAGCGCAGTCGCGAGAGCGTGCAGATCCTGCTGCCGCTGATCAAAGAGCTGGCACAGGCGCACCCGGTGAAAGTGCCAAAGAAAAAATAGCCCCCACCGAAACAATAAGGGCCCAGCACATGCTGAGCCCTTGGCGGGTTGCTGACGGCATTAGCCTTCGTGCAAACCGCACTCACGCTTCAGGCCAAAGAAGCGCGTTTCTTCCTCGCTCATCCCCGGTTCCCATTTCTGCGTCGTGTGAGTATCCCCGACAGACAGATAACCTTGTTCCCACAACGGGTGGTAACTCAGGCCGTGTTCGGTCAAGTATTGATAAATCTTGCGGTTATCCCAGTCGATAATCGGCAAAATTTTGAATACCCCACGCTGTACGGCTAACACCGGCAAGTTGGCACGACTACCCGATTGTTCCCGGCGCAACCCTGCAAACCAAGTCTGTCCACCCAGGGTTTCCAGCGCACGGTTCATCGGCTCAACTTTGTTGAGCTGGTTATACTTCTCGATGCCCTCGACGCCCTGCTCCCACAGTTTGCCGTAGCGCGCTTCCTGCCAGGCAGGCGATTGTTCGGCGCGGAATACCTGTAGATTCAGCTTCAGTTTGTCGGTCAACTGATCGATAAACTGATAGGTCTCTGGGAACAGATAGCCGGTATCAGTGAGGATCACGGGAATATCCGGTTTGATCTTGGTCACCAGATGCAGGCATACCGCCGCCTGAATACCAAAGCTTGAAGAGAGCACAAACTCGCCAGGCAGATGCTCCAGTGCCCATTCCACTCGTTGCTCGGCGGAAAGGGTTTCCAACTGACCATTAACGACAGCCAGTGCCAATGCTTGCCCAGATTTGGGCAGCGCATTCAGCTCTGCCAGATTGAATTCAGCCATGTTGTCTGCCTCCTGATTCTTGAATCCTATACCCGTCATACTTGATGTTGCGTCTGAGTGGGTTGCGTTCACTTACCCGGTTGATGCAACACCCAGTATTTAGGGTATAACTCGCTCACTCAGTCCCAGAAATCCTGCGCCGGATCAACCACCGGCTTAACCACACCGGCGCGGATGGTGAAGTCACCAAAACCTTCCCCCGCCTTGCGTTCTGTGGCCCAGCGGCCCACCAGTTGGTCAATCTCTCGCAGAATTTCTTCTTCGTTAATATTTTCACGGTACATGCGCGGAATGCGTGTGCCTTCCCGGTTGCCGCCCAGATGCAGGTTATAGCGACCAACCGCTTTACCCACCAGGCCAATTTCCGCCAGCAGCGCGCGGCCGCAACCGTTCGGGCAACCGGTGATGCGCAAGACAATATGCTCATCGCCTACGCCGTGCCGATGCAGGATCCCTTCGACCTTGGTAACAAACTCCGGCAGGAAGCGCTCCGCCTCTGCCATTGCGAGTGGGCAGGTCGGGAAGGAGACACAGGCCATCGAATTTTGACGCTGAACGCTGATACCATCGTCGATCAGACCATGATCTCGCGCCACAGCTTCGATCTTCTCCTTCTCGCTTTCCGGCACGCCGGCAACGATCAGGTTCTGGTTAGCGGTCAGACGGAAATCGCCTTTGTGGATCCTGGCGATCTCGGCAATGCCGGTTTTCAGCGGACGCCCCGGATAGTCCAACAGGCGACCGTTCTCGATAAACAGCGTCAGGTGCCATTGGTTATCAATGCCTTTTACCCAGCCAATACGATCACCGCGGCCGGTGAATTCATACGGGCGGATCGGCTCAAAGGTGATACCGGCGCGTTTTTCCACTTCGGCGCGGAACGTATCAACCCCGACGCGTTCCAGGGTGTATTTGGTTTTGGCATTTTTGCGATCGGTACGGTTACCCCAGTCACGTTGGGTGGTCACCACCGCCTCGGCAACGGCCAACGTATGTTCCAACGGGATATAGCCGAACTCACTGGCCTGGCGTGCATAGGTTTTCTTGTTGCCGTGTTCAATCGACAGGCCACCGCCCACCAGTAGGTTGAAGCCCACCAGCTTGCCATGTTTGGCGATCGCGACAAAGTTCATGTCGTTGGCATGCAGATCGACATCGTTTTGCGGCGGGATCACCACCGTCGTTTTGAACTTGCGCGGCAGATAGGTCGCCCCGAGGATCGGTTCTTCGTCGGTTGTCGCCACTTTTTCCTGATCCAGCCATACTTCCGCATAGGCACGGGTACGGGGTAACAGGTGTTCAGAAATCTTCTTCGCCCACTCGTAGGCTTCCTGATGCAGCTCGGACTCCACCGGGTTAGAGGTACAGAGCACGTTGCGGTTAACGTCGTTAGCGGTCGCCAGCGCGTCCAACCCCAAACGGCTCAACAGTTGGTGAACCGGTTTAACGTTGCCCTTCACAATGCCATGAAACTGGAAGGTCTGACGGTTAGTAATACGAATGCTGCCGTACAAGGTGCTTTCCTGAGCGAACTTATCAATGCCCAGCCACTGCTGTGGGGAGATAATGCCCCCCGGCAGACGGCAGCGCAGCATCATCGCGTGGCGCGGTTCCAGCTTCTGCTCGGCACGTTCGGCGCGAATATCGCGGTCATCCTGTTGGTACATGCCGTGAAAACGGATCAGCAGGAAGTTGTCGCCGGTAAAACCGCCGGTCAGGCCGTCCTTTAAATCTTCAGCGATGGTGCCGCGTAAGAAGTTACTTTCCTTCTTCAAACGCTCGGCATCGGCCAATTTGCCTTCAACCACCAGAGGCCCCGGGTGTTTATCACTCATCAGTAAACATCTCGCTGATAACGGCGCTCAAGGCGCAGCTCACTTAAAAATTCATCCGCCAGCTCGGTATCCATGCCACCGTGCTCGGCCACCAGTTCCAGTAATGTGTTTTCCACGTCTTTCGCCATGCGGTTCGCATCGCCACAGACGTAAATGTGCGCGCCTTCCTGGATCCAGCGCCACACCTCTGCGCCCTGTTCGCGCAGCTTATCTTGTACGTAAACTTTATGTTGTTGGTCGCGCGACCAAGCCAGATCAATGCGGGTCAGTAAGCCATCCTTCACATAACGCTGCCATTCGACCTGATACAGGAAATCCTCAGTAAAGTGCGGATTGCCAAAGAACAACCAGTTCTTGCCACCGGCACCGTCAGCGTCTCGTTGTTGCATAAAGGCGCGGAACGGCGCAATGCCAGTACCAGGACCAATCATGATGACTGGCGTTTCCGGGTTAGCCGGCAGACGGAAGTTATCGTTATGCTCAATGAAAACCCGCACATCGCCGTCTTCTTCCAGGCGATCGGCCAGGAAACTGGAGGCGCCACCGGCACGGGCACGACCATTGATGTCGTAACGCACCACGCCCACGGTAACGTGGACTTCGTTTTCGTTCTCGGCCTGCGAGGAAGCAATGGAGTACAGGCGCGGCGTCAGCGGACGCAGCAGACCAATCAACTGTTCGGCGTTGAGATCGGCCGGGGCCTGACGCACCATGTCAACAATCGGCGTGTTGTGCGCGTAATGCTGCAACGCAGCTTTATCCGCCAGCAGGCCAATCAATTTCTCGTCGCGCGACAGGGCCGCGTATTTGTCGACGATCAGTGTGGTGTTCTGCGTCAGTTCAAAATGGCTGCGCAATGCGTGCGAAAGCGGCAACGTTTTACCCTCGACGTCCACCGGTTCGTCGCCTTTCAGCCACAGCAGTTGCACCAATTCCTCGACCAGCGCGGGGTCATTATCGAACCACACACCCAGAGCATCACCCGGCCGGTAACGCAGGCCAGAATCACCCAAGTCGATCTCGATATGGCGAACATCTTTATCGGACGCACGGCCCGTAATTTTTTGCTTCACCGCCAATTGTGCAGTCAGTGGCTGTTCCTTGCTGTACGGGCTGCTATCAAGCAGATCGACAGCACCGCTGGCCAGTACCCCCGGCGCCGCATTTTCAGCCGGAGCGCGCGCTTTCAGTACTTCCACAACCTGTTTGCGCCAGGCGGCAGCCAGTTCCTGATATTCCACATCGGCGTCAACCCGTTCGACCAGGCGCTCAGCACCCAATTCGGCCAGTTTGCTGTCGAAGTCTTTGCCCGATTGGCAGAAGTTCTCATAGGACGTATCCCCCAATCCGAATACCGCAAATGCGGTCTCGTTAAGCTTGGGCGCTTTCTTTGAGAACAAGAATTTGTGCAGTGCCACTGCCTCTTCCGCTGGCTCGCCTTCCCCCTGTGTGGAGGCGACAATCACCAACAAACGTTCTTGGGCAATTTGCTTGAATTTGTAGTCCCCGGCATTCACCAGGGTGACGCTCAATTTGGCAGCCAACAGATCGTCACGCAACTGTTCGGCCAGACGGCGTGCATTGCCGGTCTGCGACGCGGAAATCAGCGTGATACTGGCGGCGGCAGAAGCCACCGGCGCAATAGCTACGGCACCAGGCTGTTGATTAACCATTCCCCAGAAATAACCTGACAGCCACGCCAGCTGCGTTGGTGAATATTCACCAATCGTCGCCTGCAGGCGCGCCAGCTGTTCGGGCGTCAGCGGGAGCAAAGATGTTGGAGGAACCTGAGTCGTCATTGCGGTACTTATTTCCTATACTTGGCACCTATGCAGCCAGGTGCTCGCCAGTGTCAGTCGCTGTCTTTTCGTTCAGTCTGCGATCCTGAAAAGATCAGGAGAGTTTGTAAGGTTACCGAGCAGATTAGCAACGATTAAATAAGGGATAGCAATAAATAATAACTAAAATGACTAAGCTGTTTTTCTGGTAAGCCATAACGATTAAAACGTTAAAGAAGGATTTTTATCCCTATGATAACAAGCGTCTTTTTTTAACGTTTATTGAATGAATCGCATTTACCGCTCATTACTCCAATCGATAGGTCTGACTTAGACCAAACAAAAAAAGTGTTAATGCGACTTTTTCAGCACGACCCGTAGACTAAAGCGGTATAAATGGCAAGCAAGCTCCGTTTCCGGTAAACTTCGGCGGTTTTTGAGTCAATGAGGCCGTAATAATGGCAACCACGCTGTTTAAAGATTTTCAGTTTGAAGCCGCACATCGCCTGCCGAACGTAGCGGAGGGCCATAAGTGCGGCCGTCTGCACGGGCATTCGTTTATGGTGCGTCTGGAAGTGACCGGTGAAGTAGATGCTCACACCGGTTGGGTGATGGATTTCGCCGAGCTTAAAGCCGTGTTCTCCCCGATTTGGGAGCGCTTGGATCACCACTATCTGAACGATATTCCAGGATTGGAAAATCCCACCAGCGAAGTCCTAGCCGCCTGGATCTGGCAGCAGCTCAAACCCCAGTTGCCGGAACTGACTGCGGTGATGGTGAAAGAGACTTGTACCGCAGGATGCGTATATAAAGGCTGAGTTCCTTCATACTTGAAGTGGCATCGGTGTTGGCTGCGCTCACTCACCCGAATCACTGACCCATGTCAGCTCATCGGGCGTCGTTTGCTGTCTGCCTTGATGCCACTCCCATTATTTTGGAGATCGGGTTTAACCGTTCTTAAGCAATATTCAAATACTTATGCGTCTGCATCGACAAGCGCCAGTTGCGCGCTATACAGGTTTCAATGCACAGGCGCGTCGCCTCTTCCTTTTGACTGATAGGCTGTAACGCAATAATCCGCGGTTTTTCATCGTGCAGCGTTGCCAGCAGCGCATCCAGAGCTTCAATATCACGCTCGCGTCCCACTGGGTGCTTCACTTCATCAGCACGCTGCAAAGCCTGATCCAACACCTTCATGCCGCCGCGCATATTCACTTTGGGGGAAACCGTCACCCAGGTTTTCGCCGAGCATTGGATCTCATGGGTGCCGCTGGTTTCAATCTGGCAGCCGTAGCCGTTATCTTCCAGCAATTGGGTCAGCGGGACGAGATCGTAAATACAAGGCTCACCACCGGTGATCACTACATGGCGTGCGGTATAGCCCTGCTGGCGCATCACCCCCAGCAACTGTTCGGCACTGGCACTGCCCCAGGCGTCGCTTTCTTCGGTTTTTACCAAGATCCGCTGCATGTCGACTTCCCGATTGGCTTCCTTTTCCCAGGTATGTTTGGTGTCGCACCAGCTGCATCCTACCGGGCAGCCCTGCAGGCGAATGAAAATGGCCGGAACGCCGGTGAAAAAGCCTTCGCCCTGCAAGGTTTGGAACATTTCATTAATCGGGTACTGCATCGGTTTCTCAATCTGGAAAGGTAAAACGAGATTATCGCAGATTCCGGCCCGGCGACCAAACGGGCAAAATTGTATTAAATTTTATCCTCAGCAGCGCAAGCAGCATATCTCACCGGTTATGACCTTCATTTAATTCACTTACAGAGAAACCTTCACCGATCGGCGGTGTAAGCTGCTTCGCAAAAAACAACACCAATGCAACAAATAAGATAAATATATTTGACATAATGCGTTGACATGCAGATGTATATACAAGCAAACACAAGCCGGGCAACAGTTCCGGCAAGGTATTTATCACAATCACATCTGCGTTAAGAGGGTGCTATGGCTCATTCCACCGAGTTGAATATTCAGCAGGCCATCGACGACAGCAAATTCTCGCTGTTTCACTGGACCTTGATCATTTTGGGATTCCTGATTCTGGCCATTGATGGCTTTGACACTGCGGCAATGGGGTATATCGCCCCTTCGGTCGCCAAAGACTGGGGCATTGTGAAACAGGATCTCGGCCCCGTGCTCAGCGCCGCGCTGTTGGGCCTGTCCCTTGGCGCATTGGTTGCCGGCCCTATTTCAGATCGCATTGGTCGCAAACGCGTATTGGTGTTTTCTTGCCTGTTTTTCGGCCTGTCGAGCCTGGCGACTGCCTATGCCGGCTCACTCAATAGCCTGACGCTGTGGCGCTTTCTGACCGGCCTGGGGCTAGGTGCAGCCATGCCGAACGCCATCACACTGATTTCTGAATATGCACCGCAACGCTGCCGTTCATTGGCGATTAACACCATGTACTGCGGCTTCCCGCTGGGTGCTGCCGGTGGCGGTGCGATTTCATCATGGCTTATTCCAGCCTACGGCTGGCACAGCGTGCTACTTCTGGGGGCCATCGCGCCGTTGGTACTGACCCTGCTGCTGATTCTGTTCTTGCCGGAATCGGTGAAATACATGGTTAACCGCGGTAAGGATGTGGCAAAAATCAAACGCATCGCCCAACGCTTTGTCAGCCAGGATCTCGACAAGGTATCGCGTTTCTACCTGTATGAAGAGAAGCTGGCGCAGTCAAAAACCAGCGTCGGGCTGCTGTTCACCCGCCCTTATCTGACCGGTACGCTGATGCTGTGGCTGACCTACTTTATGGGCCTGGTGATTTATTACGTGCTACTGAGCTGGATGCCGATCCTGATGCAGGGGCTGGGTTATCAGTTGGAGCAGTCAGCGATCCTGACATCGCTGTTCACCTTCGGCGGTACCCTCGGCATTCTGGTCGCCGGCTGGCTGATGGATCGCTGGAACGCCCACAAAGTGGTGTCGAGCGGCTTTGTCATTACGGCCCTGTTGATTGTGGCAATGGCGACCGAAGACAGCCATATCGTGTTACTGGGTACCTTTATTTTCCTGATGGGTATCACCATGAATGGCGCACAGTCAGGCTTACAAACGCTGGCAGCTACTTTCTATCCGACCCACAGCCGCGCAACCGGCATTGCCTGGATGCAAGGGATTGGTCGCTTTGGCGGCGTGGCGGGTACCATGATGGGCGCGCAGCTACTGGCCATGCAGTGGGAAGTACAAAGTATTTTGATGTTCCTGTGCGTACCGGCGTTGATCGCGGCTATCGCCACAGTATTCAAAATGACCCGTCGAACGGTGTTACAGCCTGCTGACAAAACCGCATAAGGCTAAATCGATAGGGCCGGGCACCTTCACCCCTATTTAACTCATGGATTATGCGACAAGGCGCAGCATGCAGCGCCCCTGACACGAAACAAAAAAACCGGTTGCTAACGGCCTCACGCCCGCCATTTGGCGGGCTTTTTGCTTTCAGAGATAGGACTTTTTTATCGCTCGTCCTAACTTGTAATAGGTATGTAAAATTATTGTGATTTGACGCTCAAAATTGACCCATTTTTAATTCATTTTTGTTGAATAGCTCACTGTTCTTCCGTGCCTTCCTGATGAATTTACCCCCTACAAAATAAATATATTATTGATTAAAAACACAAATAACTTTCTCTTATGCCATTTTCGTCATCCACTGGTCGGTGTTGCATATGCTTGTACATACAAGTATATGTTAATAAAACCTACCCATTGTTATGGCGTGGTGATTTACCCCCACCGCACCATGGGATCTGCACCGATACTGTTTGAGGAAAATGCTGTGACTGCAAATAACAAAGTTCGCAATGTCGATGTACGCGCGCCACGCGGCACAAAATTAAATGCAAAAAGCTGGCTGACCGAAGCGCCGTTGCGCATGCTGATGAACAACCTCGATCCGGAAGTCGCGGAGAACCCACATGAGCTGGTGGTGTACGGCGGTATTGGCCGCGCCGCGCGTGACTGGGACTGCTACGACAAAATTGTCGCGACCCTGAAAACCCTGGAAGATGACGAAACACTGCTGGTGCAGTCCGGCAAACCCGTCGGGGTTTTCAAAACTCACAGCAACGCACCACGCGTGCTGATCGCCAACTCCAACCTGGTCCCACACTGGGCGACCTGGGAACACTTTAACGAACTGGACGCCAAGGGTCTGGCGATGTACGGCCAGATGACCGCAGGTAGCTGGATCTACATCGGTAGCCAAGGCATCGTACAAGGCACCTACGAGACCTTCGTAGAAGCAGGTCGCCAGCATTACGACGGCAGCCTGCAAGGCCGCTGGGTGCTGACTGCGGGTTTGGGCGGCATGGGCGGGGCACAACCGCTGGCGGCTACACTGGCCGGAGCCTGTTCACTTAACATCGAATGCCAGCAGAGCCGCATCGATTTCCGTCTGAAAACGCGCTATGTCGATGAGCAAGCGACAGATCTGGACGACGCACTGGCCCGTATCAAAAAATACACAGCCGAAGGGAAAGCCATCTCCATCGCCTTGTGCGGTAACGCAGCCGACATTCTGCCGGAACTGGTACGCCGCGGCGTACGCCCGGATATGGTCACCGATCAGACTAGCGCCCACGATCCACTGAACGGCTATCTGCCAAAAGGCTGGAGCTGGGAAGAATATCGCCAGCGCGCACAGAGCGAACCCGCGCAGGTGGTCACCGCCGCCAAACAATCTATGGCTGAACATGTAGAAGCTATGCTGGCCTTCCAGAAAATGGGCGTGCCAACCTTCGACTACGGCAACAACATTCGCCAAATGGCGAAAGAAATGGGCGTCAACAACGCCTTCGATTTCCCGGGCTTCGTCCCCGCTTACATTCGCCCCCTGTTCTGTCGCGGCATTGGCCCATTCCGCTGGGCTGCGCTGTCAGGCGATCCACAGGACATCTACAAAACCGACGCGATGGTTAAAGAGTTGATCCCAGATGACGAGCACTTGCACCGCTGGCTGGATATGGCGCGTGAGCGTATCAGCTTCCAGGGCCTGCCGGCGCGTATTTGCTGGGTCGGTTTGGGCCAACGCGCCAAGCTGGGTCTGGCTTTCAACGAGATGGTACGCAGCGGCGAGCTGTCAGCACCTATCGTGATTGGTCGTGACCATCTGGACTCTGGCTCCGTCGCCAGCCCGAACCGCGAAACAGAATCGATGAAAGACGGTTCAGACGCCGTATCTGACTGGCCATTGCTCAACGCCCTGTTGAACACTGCAAGCGGCGCAACCTGGGTTTCTCTGCACCATGGCGGCGGCGTTGGCATGGGCTTCTCACAGCATTCAGGTATGGTTATCGTTTGCGACGGCACCGATGAAGCTGCCGAACGTATCGCCCGTGTATTGCACAATGATCCCGCCACCGGCGTGATGCGTCATGCCGATGCCGGTTACGACATCGCCATTGAATGCGCCCGCGAGCAAGGTTTGAACCTGCCGATGGTAGCTGCGACTCAAGGAGACAAAGCATGAAAGCGCTAACGATCCGCCCTGGCCAACTGACACTGGCGCAATTGCGTGAAATTTACCAACACCCGGTAACCCTGACGCTGGACGACAATGCATACGCAGATATCCAGAAAAGCGTTGCCTGCGTTGAGCGCATTGTTGAGGAAAACCGTACCACATACGGTATTAACACCGGTTTTGGCCTGCTGGCATCCACCCGCATCGCCCGCGAAGACCTGGAAGATTTGCAGCGTTCGATCGTGTTGTCCCACGCCGCCGGCGTTGGTGCGCCCACCGACGACAATCTGGTGCGCCTGATCATGGTGCTGAAAATCAATAGCCTGTCGCGCGGCTTTTCTGGCATTCGTCTGGAAGTGATCCAGGCGTTGATGGCACTGGTCAATGCCGAAGTGTATCCGCATATCCCGCTCAAAGGTTCCGTGGGCGCATCAGGCGACCTGGCCCCCTTGGCACACATGAGTCTGGTGCTGTTGGGCGAAGGCAAGGCGCGTTATCAGGGCGAATGGCTACCTGCCACTGAAGCGCTGGCTAAAGCGGGCCTGAAGCCGCTGACGCTGGCAGCAAAAGAAGGCCTGGCGCTGCTGAACGGTACTCAGGTCTCCGCTGCCTTTGCGCTGCGTGGCCTGTTTGACGTTGAAGATCTGTATGCCGCAGCGACTGTCACCGGCAGTCTGACGGTGGAAGCCGCGCTGGGCTCACGCAGCCCGTTTGATGCACGCATCCATGCCGTACGTGGGCAACGCGGCCAGATCGACGCCGCATCAGCCTACCGCCACTTGCTGGGCGAGCGCAGCGAAGTGTCTGATTCACACCGCAACTGTGAGAAAGTGCAGGATCCGTACTCCCTGCGCTGCCAGCCTCAGGTTATGGGCGCCTGCCTGACGCAAATTCGCCAGGCCGCCGAAGTGCTGGAAATCGAAGCCAATGCGGTATCCGACAACCCACTTGTCTTTGCCGAACAGGGCGACGTGCTGTCCGGTGGCAACTTCCATGCCGAACCTGTCGCGATGGCCGCTGACAATCTGGCGCTGGCATTTGCCGAAATCGGCTCGCTGTCCGAACGTCGCATTTCATTGATGATGGATAAACACATGTCACAACTGCCACCGTTCCTGGTGGACAACGGCGGTGTGAACTCCGGCTTTATGATTGCCCAGGTTACCGCCGCGGCGCTGACCAGCGAGAATAAAGCGCTGGCGCATCCGGCAAGCGTCGACAGTATCCCGACGTCTGCCAACCAGGAAGATCATGTGTCTATGGCGCCGGCGGCGGGCCGTCGCCTGTGGGAAATGGCAGATAACGTTCGCGGCATTCTGGCCGTTGAGTGGCTGGCTGCCTGTCAGGGGTTAGACCTGCGCAAAGGCTTGAAAACCAGCGAGAGTCTGGAACAGGCACGCCGCGTATTACGTGAGCAGGTCAGTTACTACGACAAGGACCGTTTCTTCGCCCCTGACATTGAAGCTGCCAGCCTGCTGTTGGCAGCCGGTCATCTGACCTCACTGATGCCTGCAGCACTGCTGCCTAGCCAAGCATAAATAAAACCTATCACGCAGTTTGTTCTGTCCCACCGGGTGCGTTCCACCCGGTGCGGATAGCGCGTGCCTGCTCTGCCGTAAAAACGTGACGGGAAGCAACATGCATAACGAAAAAACACAACTCAGACGCGGACTAAACGCGCGACATATCCGCTTTATGGCGCTCGGATCAGCCATCGGTACCGGCCTGTTCTACGGCTCTGCCGGGGCAATACAACTGGCTGGCCCTGCTGTGCTACTGGCCTATCTGGTAGGCGGTGCAGCCGTATTTATGGTGATGCGCGCACTGGGTGAAATGGCGGTGCATCAACCGGTGTCCGGTTCATTCGGCCATTACGCCAGCCACTACCTTGGCCCGCTGGCCGGCTTCCTTACCGGCTGGACTTATACCTTCGAAATGGTGATCGTCGCTCTCGCGGACGTGACCGCCTTCGGCATCTATATGGGGCTGTGGTTCCCGGACGTCGCACAATGGGTCTGGGTGCTCAGCATTATCATGTTTATCGGCGCACTCAACCTATGCAGTGTGAAAGTGTTCGGCGAAATGGAGTTCTGGCTGTCGTTGATCAAGGTCGCAGCGATTGTGGCAATGATCGTCGGTGGTGCGGCGGTGATGCTGTTTGGCTTTGGTCAGACCCAGCATGCCACCGGCCTCAGTAACCTGTGGCAACACGGCGGCTTTATGCCTAACGGCATCGGCGGCGTGGTCGCATCGCTAGCGGTGGTGATGTTTGCCTTCGGCGGCATTGAAATCATCGGTATCACGGCCAGCGAGGCAAAAGACCCGGCGAAAGTGTTACCAAAGGCGATTAATGCCGTGCCGATTCGTATTCTGCTGTTCTATGTACTGACGCTGCTGGTACTGATGGCTATCTATCCGTGGAACAGCATCGGCCAAAACGGCAGCCCGTTTGTTGAGATCTTCAGCAATCTGGGTATTAGCTCTGCCGCCAACGTCCTGAACGTTGTGGTGATCACTGCCGCCATTTCCGCCATTAACAGCGACATCTTCGGCGCAGGCCGCATGATGTACGGCATGGCACAGGATGGCCAGGCGCCAAAAAGTTTCTCTAAACTGACTTCCAGCGGCGTGCCTTGGATGACGGTGTTGGTGATGTCAATCGCCCTGCTGCTGGGTGTGGTACTCAACTACCTGATCCCAAAACAGGTATTTATGATCATCGCCTCCATCGCGACCTTCGCCACTGTCTGGGTATGGTTGATGATCCTGCTGTCGCAGATAGCCATGCGCCGCACATTGTCACCGCAGGAGGTCAGTAAGCTGAGCTTCCCAGTGCCGTGGTGGCCAGTCGCCCCCGCGCTGGCGACGCTATTTATGCTGTTCGTCATCGGCCTGCTCGGCTACTTCGAAGACAGCCGCATTGCCCTGTACGTTGGGCTGGTGTGGGTGGCATTCCTTACTGTGGCTTACTGGTTGTGGGTGCGTAAAAAAGGCGGGGGTTCACCTGTCACCACTGCAACACAAAACACCTAAGTGCATGATGTCACCATGATAAAACCCGCATCAGCGGGTTTTATCATCAGATCAACGCCAAGGCCTGACGGATATCCGCCTGAAGATCATTAAGATCTTCCAGCCCAGCGGATAAACGTATCAGTCCGTCGCTAATATGATGGCGCTGACGCTCTTCCGGGTTGTAGGCCGAGTGGGTCATGCTGGCAGGATGCTGCGCCAGCGACTCACAACCCCCCCAGGCTGACCGCACGCAAGATCAAACGCAGCGCATTGAGGAAGCGGATCCCCGCAGCCATACCGCCTTTTAATTCAAATGCCAGCATGCCGCCCGGTCGAGCCATTTGACGCTGTGCCAACTCATATTGGGGGAAATCCTCCAGACCGGGATAATAGACGCGCTCTACCGACGAATGCTGCATCAACATTTCCGCCAGCCATTGGGCGTTATCGCAATGGCGTTCCATACGCAGCGGCAGGGTTTTCAACCCGCGCAGCAGCAATGCGGCGTCCTGGGCCGACAACACTGCACCGTTCATGTCTTTGAGTCCGACTAAACGGATATCCTGCGCCAAATCTTGACGCGTCACCACCAGCCCGGCCAGCAGATCTCCGTGCCCGCCAATGTATTTTGTGGCCGAATGCACCACAATGTCCGCCCCCAATTCCAACGGCCGTTGCAGATACGGCGTACAATAGGTGTTATCCACCAGTAACAGCGCCTTGTGGCGGTGAGCAATCTCAGCCACCGCGGTAATGTTGACCAAACGCATATTCGGGTTGGCTGGCGTTTCGCAATACACCATGCGTGTGCCTGGACCTATCGCCGCCGCCAACCGCTCCGGACGGGTTAGGTCGACATGGGTGATTTTTACGCCGTAGCGCGCCAATCCATGATGAAAGTAGCTGAAGGTACAACCGTAAATGGTCTCATCGACTATCAGCTCATCACCCGGATTGAGCAGCGTCCAGCAGCAGGCGGTAATCGCCCCCATACCGGAGGCAAACGCCACCGCCGCTTCCCCGCCTTCCAGATTGGCTATTCGCTGTTCCAGCAAGTTGAGGATCGGGTTGGCGATGCGTGAATAAAAATACCCCGGCTCGCTGCCGTCAAAGCAAGCACCGCCATATTCTGCCGTCGGAAAGGTAAAGGTCGAGCTCATAAACACCGGAGGACAAAGTGCTCCCAGATACTGCTGAGGATCGTAACCGTGATGGATAGCGCGTGTTGCAAAGGCTTGCCTGAAGGTGGCAGACATAACAACTCCTTATCTGAGTGAATGAAAGCAATGACGCTTAGCGCGATCAAACATCCGTAGGCAGTGCACTGCTGCTTATACGCTGGCCGATGATTTGTAATGTGCGCAGCACCAGCAGCAGGCCCAGCAAAGTATCTGGCTGTCGCAACAAAGCGTACAGCGCACGAAAATTGACGGGTGACGGATCCAACTGCAACTCGGTATGCGCCATCTTAAGCGCCATTCCGCCCTCCCATCCCGCAGCGACCAAGCCTTCAAAGACGCCGGCCAATTTCTCCACCAGCGCATTATCGGCGATATCCACTAGATCAGACAGCAGCGACAGCAGGTCGACCGCGTTATCGAGCCGCCCACCGTCCAGCAACGGTTGCAACTTGTCCAGCAATGCTGCCAAGGGTTCATGTTCAGATGCGTTCATAGGCCCTCCGTTATATCAGTCCGCGTACCGTCGCCCAGTAGAGCCCGCGATTAAAGCCATTGCGCAGCATGCCGCCCACTTTGGTTGAGGGCGTCGGCAGCACATCGTGCCGATAGTCGTAAACTAGCGGCATCCCGGCCTGCAGCCCCATTTGGGCAATGGCCTGCACTTTGCCGTCGTAGTGGCTGACTGTCTGGCCCAGTCTCAGTTCCGCCACGATATTGTCGGCAATGACGGGAGCCTGATTGTGGCAGGAACCTCCGGCCTTGCTAACCGGCAGATCTACCGTATCGCCGATGACATAAACCCCCTGCTGACCATAGACCTGCAGCGTTTGGTGATCGGTCGGCAACCAGCCCTCTCCATTGTTACCTTCACTCAGGCCAGTATTGCGCACCGCTTCTACTGCGCGGATGGGTGGGGTAGCCATCAAAATATCGAACGGCTGCTGCTCACCCTCGGCGGAATAAGCGATTTTCTGCTGTGCATCTACGTGACTAAGAGTAAACCCGCGCTGATGGCGGATATCGCGCGCCGCGAAGATACCGGGCAAAGCCTCTGCCGTTGGGCGCTGCAGAAACAGGCAGTTACGCAGCAACTGTGAGACGCTGGGATAGGTATAAACAATCTCAACCGCCTTGCGTACTCCTCGCCGACGTAGGTAATCATCAAGCATCAGGGTGGTTTCTATCGGCGCAATACCGCATTGGTGCGGCACATTGGGCGTTTCGGGGAAAGAAACTGTGATAAAAATCCGCCCTTTTTCAATGCTCGACAGTTTTTGTGCCAACTGCCGGGCGGCCTGATACTGGTAAAAATGATCCCCTGCCTGCGCCAGCCCCTCGATACGCTCCGGCCAAGGCAGACAACCAGTAGCAAAAACCAAAAAATCATACGGGTACTGTTTGTCGCTACGGGTATGAATCACGCGCTGAGATAAATCAAACCGCTCCGCTTTATCAACAATAAACTTAATTTCCGGGCACAGCAGGCTCTGCTGAGAACGGATTAATTCCTGTTTAAAAAAAGCGTTGAAGGCCACATACATAAAAGCGGGCTTATAATAATGGACGGGAGAGTCCGAGATCATTAATAACTCGACTTTATTATTCAAGATCTCCCGGTGTAATTTAACAGCCAATAAATTGGCCAATATGGTCCCTCCGGTACCGCCACCAACAATCACTATTCTTTTTCGCATCAAGCCCTCGCCTAGCCGGCTTACGGGTCGGCAATCTTATGGGGAAACGAACGGAGGCAGGAATACGGGTTTTATTTTTCTGCCTTACTGGCAGTCTAGTAACGAAAGGATATAAAGCAATGAAAAATGGAATATATAAATAGGAGTTTTATTACTATAATTAATACATCAAGTTATAAAACTATAAGTGTGTATTAATTTATAAACAATAAATAACTCACTATCACTCATGTAAATAATCAGTGATAAAAAAACCCGCCGTAGCGGGTTTTTATTTAGCAACGAACCAAACCGTAATTACTGACCTTTAACTTCTTTCAGGCCATTGAACGGCGCGCGTGAACCCAGCGCTTCTTCGATACGGATCAGTTGGTTGTATTTAGCAACGCGGTCAGAACGGCTCATAGAACCGGTTTTGATCTGGCCAGCCGCAGTACCAACCGCCAGGTCAGCGATGGTTGCGTCTTCAGTTTCACCTGAACGGTGAGAGATCACCGCGGTGTAACCTGCGTCTTTAGCCATCTTGATAGCAGCCAGAGTTTCGGTCAGGGAACCGATCTGGTTGAATTTGATCAGGATGGAGTTAGCGATGCCTTTCTCGATGCCTTCTTTCAGGATCTTGGTGTTGGTTACGAACAGATCGTCACCAACCAGCTGGATTTTGTCGCCCAGCACTTTGGTCTGGTATGCGAAACCATCCCAGTCAGATTCGTCCAGGCCGTCTTCGATAGACACGATTGGATATTGCTTGGTCAGGTCTTCCAGGAAGTGAGTGAACTCTTCGGAAGTGAAGGCTTTGTTGCCTTCGCCAGCCAGCACATATTTGCCGTCTTTGTAGAACTCAGAGGCTGCACAGTCCATCGCCAGGGTAACGTCTTTACCCAGTTCGTAGCCTGCCGCTTTTACCGCTTCAGCGATAACAGCCAGCGCTTCGGCATTAGAACCCAGGTTTGGCGCATAGCCGCCTTCGTCGCCTACTGCAGTGTTCATGCCTTTGGCTTTCAGTACTTTCGCCAGGTGATGGAACACTTCAGAACCGATACGTACCGCTTCTTTCAGGGTTTTCGCGCCAACCGGCTGAATCATGAATTCCTGAATGTCGACGTTGTTGTCAGCGTGCTCGCCGCCGTTGATGATGTTCATCATAGGCAGTGGCATAGAGAATTTGCCTGGGGTGCCGTTCAGCTCAGCGATGTGCTCATACAGTGGCATACCTTTGGAAGCCGCAGCCGCTTTAGCCGCAGCCAGGGAAACCGCCAGAATGGCGTTAGCACCGAATTGGGATTTGTTTTCAGTGCCGTCCAGGTCGATCATGATTTTATCGATGTTAGCCTGGTCTTTGGCGTCTTTACCCAGTACTGCCTGAGCAATCGGGCCATTTACTGCAGCAACGGCTTTCAGTACGCCTTTACCCAGGAAACGAGACTTGTCACCGTCACGCAGTTCCAGTGCTTCACGGGAACCGGTAGAAGCACCTGACGGCGCAGCAGCCAGACCTACGAAACCGCCTTCCAGATGCACTTCGGCTTCAACAGTCGGGTTACCGCGGGAGTCGATGATTTCACGACCGATGACTTTAACGATTTTGGACATTAGGTTTTCCTCAGTACAAGTTAAACTAAAACTCCAGACAAACAGCGCGCGGTATACCCTTCATACTTGAAGCTGCATCGGTGTTGGCTACGTTCATTCACCCGAATCACTCACTTGTGTCAGTGATTCGGGATTCACTCTCTTGCCACCTTGATGCAACGCCAATTATTTTGGGTAGACATGCCGCGCGCCGCCTACCAAATATTTTATTTCACCTGGCGCTTCTGATACTCACCAGCGGCCTTCACAAAGCCGGCGAACAACGGATGACCATCACGCGGCGTCGAAGTAAATTCCGGGTGGAACTGACAAGCGACGAACCATGGATGATTCGGCAGTTCGATAATCTCAACCAGCTTGTTGTCTGCAGAACGGCCGGCAACCAACAGCCCGGCGGCTTCGATTTGCTTCAACAGCATGTTGTTAACTTCATAACGGTGACGATGGCGTTCAACAATGGTTGGCTCGCCGTACATCTGGCGTACCAGGCTGTTGTCGGTCAGGTGGCATTGCTGACCACCGACACGCATCGTGCCACCCAAATCGCTTTCTTCAGTACGCACTTCGACGTTGCCGTCTTCATCACGCCACTCGGTGATCAACGCCACCACCGGATACTTACAGTCTGGCACAAACTCGGTTGAGTTGGCGTTCTCCATACCCACAACATTGCGGGCGAACTCCATCAGTGCCACTTGCATACCCAGACAGATGCCCAGGTAAGGGATGTTGTTCTCACGCGCATAACGCGCGGTCATCACCTTGCCTTCCACACCACGGTAACCGAAACCACCTGGGATCAGGATAGCATCCAGACCTTTCAGCACTTCTACGCCGCGGGTTTCAACATCCTGCGAATCGATCAGCTTGATGTTCACAGTCAGACGATTTTTCAGGCCACCGTGTTTCAGGGCTTCAATCACCGACTTATAGGCATCTGGCAGTTCGACATATTTGCCGACCATACCAATGGTCACTTCGCCGCCTGGATTGGCTTCTTCGTAAATAACCTGTTCCCATTCGGCCAGGTTCGCTTCCGGCGCGTTGAGGCTGAATCGTTTACAAATATAATCATCAAGACCCTGAGATTTCAAGAGGCCTGGGATTTTATAAATAGAATCAACGTCTTTCAGGGAGATAACGGCTTTTTCCGGCACGTTACAGAAAAGTGCAATTTTTGCACGTTCATTAGCAGGAACTGCGCGATCGGAACGGCAAATCAGCACATCAGGCTGAATACCGATGGAAAGCAGCTCTTTTACGGAATGCTGAGTCGGTTTGGTTTTCACTTCACCGGCAGCAGCCATATACGGCACCAGCGTCAGGTGCATGTACAGCGTGTGTTCACGGCCCACTTCCACAGCCATCTGACGAATGGCTTCCAGGAATGGCAGCGATTCGATATCGCCCACGGTACCGCCGATTTCCACCAACACCACGTCATGGCCTTCGCCACCTTCGAGGATGCGTTCTTTGATCGCGTTGGTGATATGCGGAATAACCTGCACGGTTGCACCCAGATAGTCGCCACGGCGTTCTTTGCGCAGAACGTCGGAGTAAATGCGACCCGTGGTGAAGTTGTTGCGGCGCGACATTTTGGTACGGATGTAGCGCTCGTAGTGACCCAAATCCAGATCGGTTTCTGCGCCGTCTTCGGTGACGAAAACTTCCCCATGCTGAATCGGGCTCATGGTGCCCGGATCCACGTTGATGTACGGGTCCAGTTTCATGATGGTAACGTTGAGGCCACGGGCTTCAAGAATAGCCGCCAGAGAGGCTGCGGCAATGCCTTTACCCAGAGAGGATACGACCCCGCCGGTCACAAAAATATAATTAGTTGTCATGCTGA
Organism: Serratia sp. NPDC087055; assembly: GCF_044900985.1. Classification (NCBI taxonomy): domain Bacteria; kingdom Pseudomonadati; phylum Pseudomonadota; class Gammaproteobacteria; order Enterobacterales; family Yersiniaceae; genus Serratia; species Serratia sp. NPDC087055. The sequence goes on along the minus strand of NZ_JBJDOG010000002.1, from coordinate 456,082 downwards.
ACCTGAGAGTTTAGGTTTAAAGACGATGGAAGAACCAAGACGGGAAAGTAGTATACCCGAACCTCTTCAGACCTACAAACGATCGTTTTACTGTCCATCATCTCTGTCACCATCAGGAGTTCATCCGGGTTTAATCTATCAGCCCACGATCAGCTGCCTTTTTAAAACAATGAGTTAGCATGGAAAAATTCATTTTAACGCCCTTTCACAACAATAAAACGCCTTAGAATTCAGTTTGTTGGCGTTTTATTGCTGGTATGTCATGGTTCAGCATAGTATGACACAAAGCTTAACCGTTTCAGCTTGAATGAACCTTGTCGCCGATCAACATTGCGATAATCATAGGACAGCACTGTTGTGGATTAGTTTTCCTGACGTTTAACCTGCTGCCACGCCTCTTCCATTTGCTCCAGCGTCGCTTCACCCATTTCCAGCCCGCGCTGTTTAACGATCTCTTCTACCTGACGGAAACGGCGCTCGAACTTGCGATTGGCCGCCTGCAGTGCGTTTTCGGCCTTGTGACCAAGATGGCGTGATAAATTCACCGTGGCGAATAACAGGTCGCCGATTTCTTCTTCCAGCTTCTGTTCATCGACCACTGCCTGCTGGGCTTCATGCATCACTTCGTCGATCTCTTCGTATACTTTGTCCAGCACCGGGCCAATCGTATGCCAGTCGAACCCAACCGCGGCGCAGCGCTTTTGAATTTTATGCGCTTTCATCAACGCAGGCAGCGCCTGCGGAATATCATCCAGCGCCGAATGCAGCTCTTTCTCGGCACGTTCACCGGCCTTCAGCAGCTCCCAGCGCGCCGCAACGGCTTCGCTATCCTGTGCATCAGCCTCGCCAAAGATATGCGGATGGCGGCGTTCCAGCTTGTCGCTGATGGCATTGCATACCTCATCGAAGTCAAACAGCCCCTGCTCCTGGCCCATTTGGGCGTAAAACACCACCTGGAATAGCAGGTCGCCCAGTTCGTCACGCAGATCGCTATAGTCCTGACGCTCAATGGCATCCAGCACTTCGTAAGTTTCTTCCAGCGTGTAAGGGGCAATGGTGGCGAAGGTTTGCTTACGGTCCCATGGGCAGCCGGCCTGCGGATCGCGCAGCGTTTTCATGATGTTCAGCAAGCGTTGCAACGGAGAAGATTGGGTCATATTGGCATCTCTGGAAAAAGGACGGGCACGAGCATGAAAGGGCGCTGCATGCTCGTGCCCGAGTCAATCGGGGCGAATATATCCGCCCCTACAATAACGGAGGCCAAGGAGCTTGGCCAACAACGATGCGGCGCGAAAGACGCAGGGGATTTAGCTGCCGTGCAGGCGTTTGGCGTCTATCACGTCCGGCAGCTGATTGAGCTTTGCAAGCACCCGGCCCAGCACCTGCTGGTTGTAAATCTCGATGTCCATGTCGATGGTTGCCAACTGCTTTTTGGTGTCGCTCCGGCTGGCTACGCCCAGTACGTTAACCTTTTCGTTGGCCAAAATGGTGGTGATATCACGCAACAAACCGCTGCGATCGTTAGCCATCACGCGCACCACCAGCGAGTAACCGCTGGAGTAGCTTTCCCCCCACACCGCATCCACAATACGTTCTGGCGCGTGCGATTGCAGATCAACCAGTTGATCACAGTCCGCACGGTGAATGGATATGCCGCGCCCCTGGGTGATAAAACCGACAATATCGTCACCCGGGATCGGCTGGCAACAGCGGGCAATGTGGTGCATCAGATTGCCGACCCCTTCTACCACTACCCGGCCATTGTCTTTGCTGCGCGTCGCTGGCGGGGCTTTATGCTGAACCAACTGACGCAGCGCTTCGCGATCCTGTTCCTCAGCACTTGGCTTGTTGAACTTGCCTTGCAGGAAGTTCACCATCTGATTCAGGCGAATATCTCCACCGCCAATCGCCGCCAAGATTTCATCCAGTGAATTCATGTTGTAACGCGGGATCAGCAGCTTCTCGGCCTCTTTCAGGCTGATACCCAGGTGCTCCAGCTCACTGTCCAGCATCTGGCGACCAGCCAAAATATTCTTGTCGCGATCCTGCTTACGGAACCAGTTGTGGATCTTGGAGCGTCCGCGGCTGGTTGTGACGTAACCCAGGTTAGGGTTCAGCCAGTCACGGCTTGGGTTTGGTTGCTTCTGAGTGATGATTTCAATCTGATCACCCATCCGTAACTGATAGGTGAACGGCACGATACGGCCGCCTATTTTGGCACCGATACAACGGTGGCCGACATCACTGTGAATATGGTAAGCAAAGTCGAGCGGTGTGGAACCGGCTGGCAGATCCACCACATCGCCTTTCGGGGTAAACACATAAACCCGATCGTCGAACACCTGGCTGCGCACTTCGTCGAGCATCTCGCCGGAGTCCGCCATCTCTTCCTGCCAGGCGATCAGTTTCCGCAACCAGGCAATGCGCTCCTCATAACCGGAACGTACCGTCGCGACCGCGCCTTCTTTGTATTTCCAGTGTGCGGCCACGCCCAGTTCAGCATCTTCATGCATCTGACGGGTACGGATCTGGATCTCAAGCGTCTTGCCGCGTGGCCCCAGGACCACGGTGTGGATCGATTGATAGCCGTTGGGTTTCGGGTTTGCCACATAGTCGTCGAACTCATCCGGCAAATGGCGGAAATGGGTATGTACAATCCCCAAGGCCGCATAACAGTCCTGTAAACGTTCGACCACCACGCGCACTGCGCGCACATCAAACAGCTCGTCAAACGCCAGCGCTTTTTTCTGCATCTTGCGCCAGATGCTGTAAATATGTTTTGGTCGACCGTAAATGTCCGCCTTAACGCCTTCGTCGCCCATCGCACTGCGCAGCGAAGCAACAAAGTCATCAATAAACTGCTCGCGATCGATACGGCGTTCATGCAGCAGCTTGGCGATGCGTTTGTATTCGTCCGGGTGCAAGTAGCGGAAGCAGAAATCTTCCAGTTCCCATTTCAGTTGCCCGATACCGAGCCGATTGGCCAGAGGAGCGTAGATATTCGAACACTCTTTGGCTGCCAGCACGCGTTCGTCTTCCGGCGCGTCTTTCACTTCTCGCAGGTGGGCGATACGCTCCGCAAGCTTGATCACCACGCAGCGGAAATCCTCCACCATCGCCAATAACATGCGACGCACGTTATCGACCTGCTCGGAGGCCATCGAGTCGTTTTGGGTAGCTTTCAACTGGCGAATAGCGTCCATATCGCGTACGCCATGTACCAGATAGGTAATGCCCTTACCGAACTCTTCGGTCAGGGTATCTTCTTGAACAATGCCGGCATCCACCAACGGGAACAGCAGCGCGGCGCGCATGCTGTCGTTGTCCATGCTCAGGGTCGACAGGATTTCAACCATTTCCAACCCGCGCCACAGTAACAGTGACGCGTTAGGATGGTTCTGGGTTTGTTGCTCACAGTAGCGCCAGGTTGCGGCTAATCGCTCACATGACTGCGGGTTAGGTAGCCCCAAGCTGGCAATCCACTCGTCGAGAGCAAATTCACCAGCCGTGTTCAGATGTGCACTTCTTACCGCAACCATAACCTCTCCCTACTTTGCAGCGACCTCTGGCGCAGAACCGTTAATAAACAGCGCCATTGACTCAAGATGCCCCGTATGCGGAAACCTATCCAACATCCGCACACGCGCAAGACGATAACCGGCGCTCAGCAGCCAGTGCTGTCGCATGCCCGCACAGTAAGGATACAGAAAACGTAAACCTCCCGCTCTGGCGCCAGTTTTACAATATGTGACATCATGCTGACCGCACCCGCACGGGCCAGTTCCAGCATCACCTTATAAAATCCTTGTGCTGCCCAAGGTTGCTGCTCAATGTCTTCGTCCCCATTATCGAGGAAGAAGCAGGCGTTACTCAGCCTTTTCTTATGTGCATTATATTGCCCATTCGCTACCGGTGTGGCAACACCTTCTATGCCCACCACAGCAGCGCATCACGCCAGCGGCAGGATAAAATTGCCCATGCCGCAGGGACAGATCCAATACCCGATCATTGGGTTGAATCCTGAGCCATTCAAGGGCCCGCCCCCCCCTTTACCGATTTACGCTGTTATTTTCCTGAAGAAAGTCACGCAGACCGAAGTCTAAGCGTAGTCCGTCGACCTGATCATACGGCACTTCTCTGCACGGTTTTTCGCGCTGGCGACGAAATAAATTGCACCATATTTGTCGATTGAGTGCCGGTTCATTTAAAGTAGGCTGTGTTCGGCAATTCTCCCACATTGGACTCCCATGACCAAATACAGCCTGCGGGCGCGCATGATGATCCTTATTCTGGCCCCAACGCTGTTGATTGGTCTGTTGCTCAGCACCTTCTTCGTAGTACATCGCTACAATGAATTACAAGAACAGCTGGTTGATGCCGGTGCCAGTATTATTGAACCCTTGGCGGTGGCCAGCGAGTACGGCATGACGTTCCGCAGCCGTGAGTCGGTCAGGCAGTTGGTCAGCCTGTTGCACCGCCGGCATTCAGATATTGTGCGTTCCATTACCGTATTCGACGCGCAGAACAACCTGTTCGTCACCTCGAATTACCATCACAACGTTGCCCAATTGCAGTTGCCGAAAGGGGTTCCTATCCCCACCGATCTGATGTTAACGCGTCGCGGAGACTCACTGATCTTACGCACCCCAATCCTGGCAGAGAGCCAATATCCGGATCAAACGGCCAATAACGATCCTCAGCAGGACAACCGTCTGGGGTATGTCGCGATCGAACTGGATCTGCAATCAGTCCGGCTACAACAATACAAGGAGGTGTTTGTCTCCACCCTGTTGCTGCTGTTGTGTATGTGCATCGCTATCTTGTTTGCTTACCGCCTGATGCGCGACGTCACCGGCCCGATCCGCAATATGGTCAATACCGTTGACCGCATCCGCCGTGGACAGCTCGACAGCCGCGTCGAAGGCTTTATGCTCGGCGAACTGCATATGCTAAAGAACGGCATCAACTCAATGGCAATGTCGCTCACCGCATATCACGAGGAGATGCAACAGAACATCGATCAGGCCACCTCCGACCTGCGCGAGACGCTGGAGCAGATGGAGATCCAAAACGTTGAACTGGATCTGGCGAAGAAACGCGCCCAGGAGGCGGCACGTATTAAATCCGAATTCTTGGCGAACATGTCGCACGAGCTCCGTACCCCGCTCAATGGCGTGATCGGCTTTACCCGCCAGATGCTGAAAACCGAAATGAGCGTCACGCAGACCGACTATCTGCAAACCATTGAACGTTCGGCCAATAACTTACTGACCATCATCAACGACGTCCTGGACTTCTCTAAACTGGAGGCCGGCAAGCTGGTGCTGGAACATATTCCGTTCTCACTGCGTGAGACCCTGGATGAAGTGATTGTATTGCTGGCGCCTAGCGCCCATGAGAAAGGGCTGGAACTCACGCTCGACGTACACAACGACGTGCCAGAACAAGTGATCGGCGATTCGTTACGTTTGCAGCAAATCATTACCAACCTGCTCGGCAACGCGATTAAATTTACCGAAACAGGCAACATTGATATCCGCGTCGAGCTGCGAAGCCAACAAGATCGCCAGATCGAGCTGGAAGTACAAATCCACGACACCGGAATTGGCATATCCGAACGGCAACAGTCGCAATTGTTCCAGGCGTTCCGACAAGCAGATGCCAGTATTTCACGCCGCCACGGTGGGACCGGCCTGGGGTTGGTGATAACCCAGAAGCTGGTGAAAGAAATGGGGGGCGATATTTGCTTCCACAGCCAACTGAATCGCGGATCGACCTTCTGGTTCCACATCACACTCGATCTGCACGAGGGCATGCTGTCGCTGTCGACAAATTTGCCGGACCTGCAAGGCAAGACGCTGGGGTATATCGAAGCTAATCCGATGGCGGCTCAGGCAACGCTCAATATGTTGAGCGCCACCAACCTGGTAATCACCCATACGCCGACGCTCGCCCAATTGCCGAAGAAAAATTACGATTTCCTGCTGGTAGGGGTGCCGATCCCTTTCCGCGACAATATGGCACAACACGAAAGCAAACTGCTGGCAGCACTGCAGATCGCCAATCGTGTGATTCTGGCACTGCCTTGCCAGTCGCAGATCAACGCAGAACAACTCAAACAGCAAGGCGCTGCCGGCTGCCTGATCAAGCCGATCACCAGCAACCGTCTGTTCCCACTGCTGCGTATGGAAGCCCCGCTGCGCCTGCCTGCGCTGCCGGAACGTAAACGTCTGCCTCTCACCGTAATGGCCGTTGATGACAACCCAGCCAATCTGAAGCTGATCGGTACGCTGCTCGCTGAGCAAGTGGAAAAAACGCTGCTGTGTGAAAGTGGAGAAGAAGCGTTAGTGTTGGCACGCGACAACGTGCTGGATTTGATCCTGATGGATATTCAGATGCCAAATATCGACGGTATCCGCACCAGCGAACTGATCCGTCAATTACCACACCACAATTCAACGCCAATCGTCGCCGTCACCGCCCATGCCGTCAGCGGTGAACGCGAACATCTGCTGCAGGCCGGTATGGATGACTATCTGGCCAAGCCGATTGACGAAGCGATGCTCACCCGCGTATTAGCTCGCTACCACAGTGATGAGTCGGAACCATTGGCATCAACCGATGCCCCACTGCAGTCGCTCGATTGGCCCCTGGCACTGCGTCAGGCAGCGAACAAGCCCGATCTGGCGCACGACCTACTCCAGATGCTGCTCGACTTCCTGCCCCAGGTCAGTGGACGGGTACAAGCCCTGCTGGACGGCGCAGCAGACGACAATATTCTCGATTTGATCCACAAGCTGCACGGCAGCTGCAGTTACAGCGGCGTACCGCGTCTGAAACATCTGTGTTTCTATCTCGAACAGCAGCTACGCCTGGGCGTCAGCAATGACGAGTTAGAGCCGGAATGGCTGGAACTGTTGGATGAGATTGGGTTGGTCAGCCAGGCAGCGCGCACTCATCTGGCTTGATACTGTACGCGCACCGGAAATAAAAAAGGCACGCTGTCGCGTGCCTTTTAGGAAGAACGAACAATTACTGCATCAACAGATACAACGTGGTATCGCCGCGCAGGATGTTCAGTGCCAGCACCGAAGGTTTGCTGTCGAGGATTTTACGCAGTTCACCCAGGTTCTGAATTGGCTGCTGATTAACCCCGAGGATAAAGTCGCCTTTTTTCAAGCCAATACGTGCTGCGGCACTGCCGGCTTTAACGTTATCCACTTTCACGCCTTTCTGGCTACCGGTTTGGCCGTTGCTCAACTCGGCACCTTCAATGCCGGTGTAGATGTTGCCAGATTCAACCTGCGTTTGAGTGCTTTGTTCCAGCGTGACGTCCACGGTAATCGGTTTGCCGTCGCGAATGATACCCAGCGACATTTTGCTGCCGACCGGCAGAGTCCCGATTTCCGCGCGGAATGACGCGAAGCTGGAGATGGCTTTGCCGTTCATGGTAACAATCACGTCACCGGCCTTGATGCCCGCCTTGGCGGCAGAAGACTTCGGCATTACCTGGCTGACAAATGCCCCGCGCTGCGCGTCAACTTTCATCGCTTTCGCCAGTTCAGAGTTCAGCTCGGTACCCATAATGCCCAACTCACCGCGTTTCACCTGGCCATACTCAACCATTTGCGCGGTCAGGTTTTTCACCATGTTGCTTGGTATAGCGAAACCAATACCAATGTTGCCGCCATCTGGCGCCAGAATCGCGGTGTTGATGCCGATCAGCTCGCCGTTCAAATTAACCAGTGCGCCACCGGAATTACCGCGGTTAATCGCCGCATCGGTCTGGATAAAGTTCTCGTAGTTCTCAATATTCAGTCCACTGCGGCCCAGGGCAGAAACGATACCAGAAGTGGCTGTTTCACCAAGCCCGTACGGGTTACCGATCGCGACGGTATAATCACCCACACGCAGTTGGTCCGAGTCCGCCATTTTAATCGCCGTCAGGTTTTTAAAGTCTTTCAGCTGGATCAACGCAATATCAGAGCGAGGATCTTTACCAATCACCTTGGCGTCAAACTTACGGCCGTCGCTCAGTTGAACCTGAATTTTATTGGCGTTGTCCACCACATGGTTGTTGGTCACCACGTAGCCTTTAGTGGCGTCAATCACCACCCCAGCACCCAACGCCTGGAATTTTTGCTGAGTGCCTTGACCAGGAGCCCCCTGCTCACCACCAGCTCCCTGGCACATCGGCGAACCCTGGAACGGGGAACCATCCTGGCAGAACGGTGAATCCTCACCAAAGAACTGCTGGAACTGTTGCGGCATCTTCGGTGTATTCACTGTGGTGCTGCCTTCGACGTTAATGCTCACCACCGAAGGCATCACTTTCTCCAACATCGGTGCCAAACTCGGCAGTTGCTGGGTACTGGAGGACGCGGTTTCTGCAGCGCTGGCCGTCACCGGGCCCATCGCCATACCAATGCTAAATGCCAGCGCGCTCAGGACTAATACGGTTTTTTTCATCTGTGTGTCTCTTATAAAGTCGTTCAAAAGTATTAGGGTCTTTGTGCATAGTCAGAACATATTAATAACCCGAAGTTCCGGCGCAGATTATTGGTAATAGTAAACAAATATTGTCCGTCTTTACAAAACTAGAAATAGGCGCCGAACGGCTAACGAAAATGCTTAAAATAACATTTATTAGCTCAAGGAATTATTCCGCAGCCATCAATCGGCGGTATTCATCATAAGCATAAAGATCGGTCATACCACTGATATAATCCTGCAGCAAACGGGCGCGGAAATAATATTCACGGATCGCCAATTGCTCGGACGACAGATGCTGCAATCCTTCAACCGCTTCCACATAGGCCAGCCGATGTTTGGTAGAAAGTTTATGAAACAGGCGCGTTTCAATTGGGTAAGCACGGTGGCTGTCTTCCTGTACCAGACGTGTAAAATCTGCCAATGGCATGGCCAGTAATGGGCTATAGATATCCAGTAACCCGCTGATTACACGGTAACCCTGCAGCTCTAATTGCTCAACTTCCGGGTGGTTAAAGACATGTTTAAACGCAACATTCTTGAATATTTTCAGCAGTTGATACGCTGGGCTCGAGTCTTCCAGCAAGGCCTGATTAAAGTTGCCTTGATACACCGCGTCCAGGTTATCAATAAAGCGCTGCGCTGCATGCGGGACTAAACGTGCCACGGTGAACACGCGCAGATACATGAAGAATTGATCTTCGGCACTGCGCCGTGTGCCACCGCGATCGCTCTTGCGAAAAGCACTGGCCACCGTTTTATCAAACAGATCGCCTGGCGAAATTTCACCCCATTCCTGAGTTAAATGCTGGTAAAGCTGTTCGACAGTGAAAATGTTTTTTTCCACTGCGTCTTCCAGGTCAGCGATACAATAAGAAATATCGTCTGCGGCTTCCATAATATAAGTCAATGGAAAACGGTCGAACTCCCCCATATTTAGCTCACGCCGCAGCCTATCGACAAATGCTTCCTCTGCCAGATAAAAACCCGGCTTTTTCATCAGGTAGTCGTGACTGGCAGGAATGTCGGCGGCCCAATAGGCTGGACGAGTGTATTTCAGGATACACCCCACCTGCGCATACGTCAGATTTAGCTTCAACAGGGTATACACCAGCCGGATCGCTTGGGCATTGCCTTCGAAATGGCTAAGATCGTGGCGTATGCGGCTACGCAGGCGGTTAAGATCGCTCTCGCCCTCATGCAAACGTAATACGCTGACTTGGCAGCGATCGTGACTGGCAGGCTCGCTGCCGCAGCTGGCGGGATCAAGCCGCTGCGAAAACCAGTCATTGATCGCCGACTCGCCAAAATGACCGAAGGGCGGGTTGCCGATGTCATGCATCAGACAGGCCATTTCAACAATACTTTCAAAGGGGTCGAGCAGTTTGGTCAGACCAAGAGCGTCTATCCGCCCATCCTGCTTGAAGCGATTGAGTATTTCTTTAGCGATATGCCGCCCCACTTGTTGCACCTCCATCGAATGGGTCAGGCGGCTGCGTACCGCTGCATTACGCTCGAGGGGAAACACCTGGGTTTTTTGCTGCAGGCGACGAATGGCGGCTGAATTGACAATGCGCCCGCGATCGCTCTCGAACTGCCGCACAATGTCGTATTCTTCTTCGGCTTCAATTGGCTTGCTGAATGGCCGCTGGAAGCTGATTTTTTGCTTAAAGTCGATCCCGGACATCTGTTTCTCCGCCGTTGCGCCCTGCCTCCGTGATAACAATTCCCGGCGGCATATGCAACGGATTATCTCTCTATGAGAGCCATGATAGACTATGGCGCAATTCCCACACCCAATCAGCGAGTCTTATTTATGAAAGTAGGCATCATCGGCGCAATGGAGCAGGAAGTCACCCTGCTGCGCGATCAAATTGAAAACCGTCAGACCATTCAACGCGCGGGTTGTGAAATCTATACCGGCCAGATCGGCGGCGTTGACGTGGCCCTGCTCAAGTCAGGTATCGGCAAAGTCTCTGCAGCGATGGGTACCACTCTACTGCTGGAACACTGCAAACCGGACGTGGTGATTAATACCGGTTCTGCCGGTGGCCTGGCGAGCACGCTCAAGGTCGGCGATATCGTGGTATCCGAAGAAGTACGTTATCACGACGCCGACGTGACTGCCTTCGGTTACGAACCGGGCCAAATGGCCGGTTGCCCTGCAGCCTTCGTGGCAAACGACGCGCTGATTGCGCTGGCGGAAAGCTGCATCAAACAACTGAATTTGAACGCGGTACGCGGCCTGATTTGCAGCGGCGACGCCTTCATCAACGGCGCTGAGCCGTTGGCACGCATTCGCGCCACGTTTCCGAACGTTGCTGCTGTGGAAATGGAAGCCGCTGCCGTCGGCCATGTTTGCCACTTGTTCGGTACGCCGTTTGTGGTCGTGCGCGCGATCTCTGACGTTGCTGACAGTGAGTCGCACATGAGCTTTGACGAGTTTCTTTCCGTCGCCGCCAAGCAATCTACACTGATGGTTAACACCATGCTGCAAACCTTGGCTAAGCGCGGTTGATGTGACGCAACGCTTTTCAGTCCTGCTGTGGCTGCTGGCATTATGGATGGCGCTGCCTGCCGGCGCCGCCCAACGGGTGATCAGCCTGGCACCCAACACAACCGAACTGGCCTATGCCGCTGGCATGGGGGATACCTTGCTGGCGGTAAGCGCTTATTCCGACTACCCGCCCGCCGCCCAGAAGCTGGAACAAGTTGCGTCGTGGCAAGGGATCAACCTGGAGCGGGTGCTGGCACTGAAGCCGGATCTGATCCTGGCATGGCGCGGCGGCAATCCACAGCGAGTACTGGATCAGCTCGCCGCCTTCGGTATCCCGATCTTTTATGCAGATGCCACCACGATTGATGATATAGCCCAATCTCTGGACAAACTGGCGCAATATAGCCCGCACCCTGAGCAAGCGCATCAGGCCGCAGAGGCTATCCGTAAACAAATTGCCGATCTGAAAGCAAAATACCCGCACAATCAGTCACGGCGGGTCCTGCTGCAATTTGGCACCCAACCGCTGTTCACCAGTTCCGGTGCCACGCTACAAAGTCAGGTATTGTCGCTGTGCGGCGCGGAGAACATCTTTGCAGACAGCCGTATGCCGTGGCCGCAAATCAGCCGGGAACAGGTGCTGGCTCGCCAGCCACAAGCGATCGTTATCGCGGGCGACCAAAAAGAGATCGCCAGCGTGAAAGCCTTTTGGACACCACAATTGCAGGTGCCGGTGATTGCGCTGAATGGGGATTGGTTCAACCGTCCCGGGCCGCGCATCATGCTGGCAGCACAGCAATTGTGTCATCAATTGGCGGAGCTTCATTAATGCTGGTGTTCTGGCTGGATATTCTCGGCACTGCGGTTTTCGCCATTTCAGGCGTATTACTGGCGGGCAAGTTGCGTATGGATCCGTTCGGCGTGCTCGTCCTGGGCGTCGTCACCGCGGTCGGTGGCGGCACCATCCGCGATATGGCGTTGGCCAACGGCCCGGTCTTTTGGGTTAAAGATCCAACCGATCTGGTGGTAGCAATGATCACCTGCGTGCTGACACTCCTGCTGGTACGTCAGCCACGCCGCTTACCAAAATGGATCCTGCCGGTGTTGGACGCCGTTGGACTGGCGGTTTTTGTCGGCATTGGTGTAAATAAAGCCTTTGCCGCCGATGCCAGTCCATTGGTGGCAATCTGTATGGGTGTCATTACCGGGGTTGGCGGCGGCATTATCCGTGACGTGCTGGCACGGGAAATCCCGATGATTCTGCGAACCGAAATTTACGCCACCGCCTGTATTATCGGTGGCATTGTCCATGCGACCGCCTACGCGACCTTCGGCATGCCCTTACAACAGGCGATGATGCTCGGTATGGGCATTACGCTGGCTATCCGGCTCGCGGCTATCCGCTGGCACCTCAAACTCCCTGCCTTCATCCTTGAACGATAACCAAATCCCGCCCGTATCGGGCGGAATCTTATGACATCGATACGCCATAAGTCGGAATATTAGACCAATTAGTAGCCAAATGTTATTATCAACGCCTTAAAAACCGCTGGAAATCAATGTAATAAACTTTTTAACCCCAAGTTAATTATTCCCCAGCCTTGTTAAAACTTATTAACTTTTTGCCGATAAGCCATTATGTGATTGCTTACGGATGGCTATTCCCCAAACTATGAAGAATATTCTCTTTTTATTCAGCGTGCTGCTGTGCAGCTCTTTCGTTTACGCCGGCAATATGAGCGGGCAAATTGGTGTCAGCCTGACCATCGCCCCAATCTGTAGCGTGGATACAGGGGGTTCAACGCCACAGGTAACATGCGGTAATACGGCCAGTGCCCAGCCTAAAGTCACCCGCAGTCCGTTAGCCACAGAGGGCGAAAATGATGCTTACCGAGAACTGATCACGGTGGAATGGTAACCATAAAAAAACCCGCAAACCGATGGGGTTGGCGGGTTTATACGCTGGCTGGTGGGATCACACGCTGAACGAGGATCCGCAGCCGCAGGTAGTTTTGGCGTTCGGGTTAGTCACCACGAAGCGCGAGCCTTCCAGCCCTTCGGTATAATCAACCGAGCCACCGACCAGATATTGCAGGCTCATCGGATCAACAACCAGAGCAACACCCTGTTTCTCGATGGTCATATCACCGTCATTGACCTTATCGTCAAAAGTGAAGCCGTACTGGAATCCGCTGCAACCGCCACCGGTAATGTAAACCCGTAACTTCAGATTCGGGTTTTCTTCGTCAGCAATCAGGACTTTAACCTTACTTGCTGCTGCCTCGGTAAATTGCAGGGGCAGTGCTGTTTCATCACTCATACTCTTTACTCCCAACATTGTTCTGCATCAGGTCGCTACAATGGCGGCCGGATTAATGTTAATGATTATCCAATACCTGAGTGTTGCGTTCAAGTATTCACCGCATTTGTTGTATTTTCTTTACCTGTTTTATCTGCCGCTTCACTGGCCTGCTGCGCTTCCTGACGCTGTAGCGTACGGGCCAATATCGAGGAATACAACGGCTTGCCCCCAAGGAACTGAGCCACCAGCGTAGCACCAAGGCAGGTAATAATCATGGGCAGTATGAGCTGATAGTTATCGGTCATTTCCAACACCAAGACGATACCGGTCAGGGGCGCGCGCACTGTCGCAGCGAACAAGGCTCCCATGCCGGCAATGGCGAATGTGCCAGCCTCGATGCCATACTGCGGGAACAAATGAGCACCGGCCAAGCCAAAAGCCGTACCAAACAGCGTGCCCAACGCCAGCATCGGTGCAAAAATCCCCCCCGGGGCACCGGAACCGAAGCACAGTAACGTGGTGATGACCCGGGTAATGAAAATAAACATCAGCATACCGACGCTGTAGTTACCTGCCGCAGCGATCGGGATCAGGCCAAAGCCTCCACCTGCGGCCTCCGGTTGGATCAACCCCAGGATGCCGCAAATGCCGCCGAGCAATCCCCCCATCAGCAAAATCTTGCGCATCTTGCCGCCGTGCAGACGAGCAAACATGTCCTGAGTGCGGAAAATTAGCGCGTTGAACATCACGCCAACCGCGCCGAATATGGCCCCCAGCACCAGGTATAACCAAAGGGTATTAATCGGTGCGGAGGAAAGCTTGCCCACCGCAATCACCGATCCTTCGCCATTGAACAACTGAAACACCACGCTCGACATAATAACGCCGATAAACACCGCTTTAATTGAGATCAGGTTATAGCGGAACTGCGGGCGCATCTCTTCAATGATGAACAGAATGCCGGCCAGCGGCGCATTGAAGGCGGCCGAGAGGCCGGCAGCCGCACCGGTAGCAAGCAGCGAATGACGCGCCTCTGCGCCGCGCATACGGAAAATATCCAGCACCATGCGCCCAACGTTGCCCCCCATCTGCACAGTCGGCCCTTCACGACCTAGCACCATGCCCGCCCCAAGCGTACCCATGCCGCCAATAAACTTCACCGGAATCACTCGCCACCAGCGTACTGGGCGCAGTTCTTCCAATGCGCCTTCAATTTCCGGAATACCCGATCCCCCGGCTTCAGGGGCAAAACGGCGGACCAAATAATAGCCCAGCACGGCCAGCCCGGCAGAAAGAACAAAAGCCAACGGCCACACCAGAATCCAGTAATCAGCGACCTGTGCCAACGCAGAAAGGCGCTGCTGCTGCACCCAATCCACCGCTTTATCAAATGCCACGCCAAGCAAACCGGCCAGAGTCCCCACCACCGCGGCCATGAACAAGACAGCCACGGGCGTTTTATCACGACGCATAAACTGGCGCACCATGTCACTCCGTTTGAGTCTTGGAGCCCGTGCGAGCGGTGATTGTTGCTGTAATTCAGTCATAATGGGCTATTCATTAGTGGAGTTAAATGTAATACAAATAGGCAAGTCGAATATTCTAGCGCACCCACTGACCAACCGCCCCCCTAAATAGGTATCTGACTGTGATCGTTTCATATCAGCGAACACTTCACTAGAATAGCGCGGTCAAATCATTCAAAGAGAATCCAGGAGCCGATTTATGAGCTTACACAACAAGTCCGAAAATCTGTATGCGCAGGCACAACAGGTAATCCCAGGCGGGGTTAACTCTCCGGTGCGTGCATTCAGCGGCGTTGGTGGTGTGCCACTGTTTATCGAGCGTGCAGACGGGGCTTACCTGTTTGACGTCGACGGCAAAGCCTATATCGACTACGTCGGTTCCTGGGGCCCGATGGTACTGGGGCATAACCACCCGGCGATCCGCAACGCAGTGATCGAAGCGGCACAGCGTGGCCTGAGCTTTGGCGCGCCTACCGAGATGGAAGTCAAAATGGCCGAGTTGGTCACTGAGCTGGTGCCCACCATGGACATGGTGCGAATGGTGAACTCAGGCACCGAAGCCACCATGAGCGCAATCCGCTTGGCGCGTGGCTATACCAATCGCGATAAAATCATCAAATTTGAAGGCTGCTACCACGGTCACGCAGACTGCCTGCTGGTAAAAGCCGGCTCCGGCGCACTGACGCTGGGCCAACCGAACTCACCGGGCGTACCGGCCGACTTCGCCAAACACACCCTGACCTGCACCTTTAACGATCTGGATTCGGTACGTACCGCATTTGAGCAGTACCCTTCAGAGATCGCCTGTATCATCGTTGAGCCAGTCGCAGGCAACATGAACTGTGTACCACCGTTGCCTGAATTCCTGCCAGGTCTGCGCGCACTGTGTGACAAGTACGGTGCCCTGCTGATTATCGACGAAGTCATGACCGGCTTCCGCGTAGCGCTGGCAGGGGCGCAGTCCTATTACGATGTAGAACCCGACCTTACTTGCCTGGGCAAAATCATCGGTGGCGGCATGCCCGTTGGCGCGTTCGGCGGCCGTCGTGACGTGATGGCCGCACTGGCGCCCACCGGCCCGGTTTATCAGGCAGGTACACTGTCCGGTAACCCGATTGCAATGGCCGCGGGCTACGCCTGCCTTACCGAAGTTTCGCAGGTGGGTATCCACCAGACACTGACCGAACTCACAGATATGCTGGCGGATGGCCTGCTGCATGCGGCAAAAGAAGAAAACATCCCGTTGGTGGTAAACCACGTTGGTGGCATGTTCGGCGTGTTCTTTACCGATGCTCCGTCAGTCACCTGCTATCAGGATGTGATGCAGTGCGATGTAGAGCGCTTCAAGCGCTTCTTCCATCTGATGCTGGATGAAGGCGTTTATCTGGCGCCTTCCGCTTTTGAAGCGGGCTTTATGTCTGTTGCGCATAGCAAAGAAGATATCCAACGCACCATCGACGCTGCACGCCGCAGCTTCGCCAAACTGTAAGCTTCGGCAATCCAACAAAAACGGGCGCTAAGCGCCCGTTTTTTATTTCTGGTGGTTAAGCCACATACCGTCTTAGAGCAGGGTGCCGTAAATCGTCAATAGCGCCACCACCACCACAATGATCATTGTTACCTTACGCGCCAACGTTACCGCTGCCCGTGGGGTCTGCACTGGATCCATATGGGGTTCCCGCGCTAATGAGAACTGCGCCAATCGCGTCAACACCTGATACTGCGAAGAATGGCGATCCCCCAACGATGCCACCCATGCCGGCAGCGCTTTCTCACCATGCCCGATCAATGCATAGGCCACGCCGGCCAGGCGTACCGGGATCCAGTCTAACCAGTGCAGCAGATGATCGATGCCCGACTGTGAACGTTCCAACGGGGTATTATGACGCGCCAACCAGGTTTGATAGGCACGCAGGAAAGAATAGCCCGCCAAGGCAATCGGTCCGTAGGGCCCACAGACGACAAACCAGAACAGCGGCGCCAAATAATAACGGAAGTTAATCCACAGCAACGCGTTCTGCAGTTCACGCAAGCGCAGCTCTTCGCTGCAATCCACTGGCAAGCCGTGAATTAGCGCCAGTTCTTCCGCCATCTGATCACTGGCATGTACATCTCCCTGACGTGCCGCCTTCAGATAGGCACGATAGTGTTTGCGCTTAATGCCCGCGCCCACACACAGCAAATCAATAATGATCCACAGCAACAGCGTCACTACGCCGAAAAACAGCCCCTGAGCCAGCCACAGAATCCCCCCTACCACAACCATCCAGGCAAGAGTCATCAGTAACGTCTGTGCTAGTGAAAATCGATGTAACCGATGAAACACCACCTCCAGGCGGTGATCCAACTGCCAATGCTCCCCTAGCTTGAACAAACGTTCCCACGCCAGAACCAGTAACAGCGTAAACAGCGTCATTAGCGACTCCTCTCCTTTTCCATTATTCCAAGCATAGCGTCATCGGGCTTGCCGGGTTGTTCCAGAGATGCCAGATATAACTCCCCGTCAAACACAGGGCTGGGACGATCCTGCTGTGCATGGCGATGTGCGGTGCAGGCATCGGATAATGTATGATTAGCAGCGCAACCAACGTGCTGCTGTGGTACTTGTCACGGCAACAGAGTAGCATGTTCCCTCTACGAACTTACCGTCCATTTCGGAGTTTTCTATGCCGACACGCCGCTACAGTGCCGACAGTCGCCGCACCGAGCTTCTTGAACGAATTGAAAGCGATATCCCCTATGCCGTTGCCCAGGCCCTGCGTGAAGACCTGGGGGGCGAAGTCGATGCCGAACGCGATATTACCGCGCAATTGTTACCGGCCGACACCCAAGCCGAAGCGACCATCATCACCCGTGAACCCGGCATATTTTGCGGCCAACGCTGGTTGAACGAAGTCTTCATCCAATTGGGTAACCAGGTGAAGGTGGAATGGCTGGTGGCAGACGGCGATAGCCTGGTGCCCGATCAACTGCTCTGCAAACTGACCGGCCCGGCACGAGTGCTACTGACGGGTGAACGTACCGCACTGAACTTTGTACAGACGCTTTCTGGCGTAGCGACCGAAGTCAGCCGCTATGTGGCACTGTTACAAGGCACGCAAACTCGCCTGCTGGACACCCGTAAGACTTTGCCTGGGCTACGCACCGCGCTGAAATATGCGGTGTTGTGCGGCGGTGGCAGCAACCACCGGCTGGGGCTATCCGACGCCTTCCTGATCAAAGAAAACCACATCATTGCCTCCGGTTCGATTAAAAAGGCGGTCGAGAAAGCGTTCTGGCTGCATGCCGACGTGCCCGTCGAAGTCGAAGTGGAGTCGCTGGATGAATTACAACAGGCGCTGGATGCCGGCGCCGACATCGTCATGCTGGATAACTTCAGCGTTGAGATGATGCGCACCGCTGTGGCGCAAACTCAGGGCCGTGCTCAACTGGAGGTTTCAGGTAATGTCACCAGTGACACCCTGCGCACCTTCGCCGAAACCGGCGTGGACTACATTTCCGTTGGTGCCCTGACCAAGCACGTGACCGCCCTCGATCTGTCGATGCGCTTCAAATAATGCCCCGCCTTCCCGCTGCGGCGGGGAGGTATTCCCCATCAACATTGCGACATCCCCCCCAATGTTGTAACCCCAGCTGCAAACACAATGCATTACGCTGGAAGCACACCGCAAAACGCCGCTAAGCCCCTCGAAGCCTCTATCCCAAGCGTTTACCCTGCCCTCCACATTCATTAGGAGGCAACAACAGATGGAAACACAGCGCGGTTTTACCTTGATCGAATTGATGGTGGTGATCGCCATTATTGCGATCCTCAGCGCCATCGGCATTCCCGCCTATCAGCGGTATATCCAAAAAGCAGCGATGACCGACATGCTGCAAACCATGACCCCATATAAAATGGCCGTTGAGTTATGTGTACTCGACAATGGCGTACCCGCTGCGTGCAACGCCGGCAGTCAAGGCATCCCTACAGGCGGGACATCACGTTATGTCAGCGCAGTTCAGGTCAGCCAAGGTGTTATTTCGCTGACCGGCACACAAACGCTTCAGGGGCTGACGGTGACGCTCACCCCAACTCAAAATACCCGCGGTCTGACCCGCTGGACCCGTCAGTGCAGCAGTGACAACACCAACTTGCAAGAGACCTGCCAAGAGGTCTTCCGTTTTGATACAACCAACACGACGCCAACACCATGAGTGTGACGATCAGCGATGAAATCCATGCACTGTGCCGACGCTATCAGGCGTTGGCACTCAGTGAAGACGAGTACTGCCTGAACGTTGCCCTGGCTGAAGAAGCGCCTCCAGCATTGCTAACGGCCCTGCGTTTCGCCACCGGTAAACGCATTCATCTGGAACAGTGGCCATCAGCCCGGTTAGAGCTGGAGCTAAATCACCGTCAAATACAGGGCGACCACTTCCAACAAGCCCTTCAGGAACCTGAACCAGAGACCCCCTCATTAAATGATGACAGTGACGCCCCCGTCGTACAGTTCATTAATCAGACCTTGCGCATCGCCATTCAACGGCGCGCTTCGGATATTCATGTTGAACCTTACCAGCAGACGCTGCGTATCCGGCTGCGCATCGACGGCGTACTACAAGCCATAGCGTCACCACCTTTTGCACTGGCCGCACGCCTTACCGCCCGGCTGAAGATCATGGGGCAACTGGACATTGCCGAACGACGCCTGCCGCAAGATGGTCAGCTCAGCGTACAGTTGGATAACGCGACATACTCAATGCGCATCGCCACCTTACCCACGCTGCACGGTGAAAAAGTGGTGCTGCGGATCCTGCACACTGAGCGTCAGGAGCTACCGTTGGAGCAGTTGGGTATGGACCAGACTGCGCTGGCACAGTTTGCCGCAGCGCTGTCCTGTCCTCAGGGCCTGATCCTGGTCACCGGCCCGACGGGTAGCGGTAAAACCGTTACCCTCTATAGCGGCCTCCGCCAGTTAAATGACGCGCAGAGCAATTTATGCAGTGTCGAGGACCCCATTGAGATCCCGCTGTTTGGCGTCAACCAAACGCAGATTAACGCCAAAACCGATCTGGATTTCTCTCGCGTTTTACGCGCCTTACTGCGGCAAGATCCGGATATCATCATGATCGGTGAAATCCGCGATCGAGAAACGGCAGAAATCGCGGTTAAAGCCGCGCAAACCGGTCATCTGGTGCTTTCCACATTGCACACCAATTCCACCAGCGAAACGCTAACGCGCCTGACCCATATGGGCATTCCCGGTTATTTGATTGCCGCCTGCCTGAAATTGGTGATTGCCCAACGACTGGTGCGCAAACTTTGCCGTCACTGCCGTTATCAACAAAGCGGGGCGGTGCACTTCCCCACTGCAATTTGGGCTGACCCTCTGCACCCCTGGCAAGCCGATGGCTGTGAACACTGTTTCAGCGGTTACTATGGCCGTATCGGAGTCTATGAATTGTTGACCATCACACCAGAGGTGCAGACCGGCCTATTGCAAGGTGCAGCCCCTGCTCAATTAGCAGATATTGCACGACAGCAGGGGCAAGCAACATTGTTGCAAGCCGGGTTAACGTTGGTTTCTCAAGGTGTTACCTCGCTTGAAGAAGTGTATCGCATTGTCGGCATCATTATTGCCGACACCGGAGAGGCACCGTGAAAAACTTACGTCTTTTCCTCTGGCAGGCGATTGACTCCCAAGGGCAACTGCACCAAGGGGAATTGATGAGCCCCGAGAAGAACAGGGTCAGCCTGTGGCTTATCGAACAAGGGCTACAGCCCTACAAAATTGACAGTGGTAAACGCATTCCCCCCAGCCAGTGGCGCGGAGACCCCCTGATCCAATTCACTCGTCAGCTTGCCACTTTGTTGCAGGCCGGGCTACCGCTGGTTAGCGGATTACAACTCCTGGCAGCAGAACACCCTTCCGCCGCCTGGCGCTGTTTGCTACGGGAGCTCAGCGAATTGGTGCAGCAAGGCCAGCCGTTTTCGGAAGCCATCGCCGGACAAACGGCCATATTCCCTTTGATCTACCGCCAGTTGATCGCCATTGGGGAGCTCACCGGCCACCTGGATGAATGCTGCCTACAGCTGGCCCAACAGCAGGAAGCCCATCAAAAGCTGCAGAAGAAAGTGGTTAAGGCACTGCGTTATCCCTTGTTTATCTGCGCTGTAGCGCTACTGGTGAGCATGCTAATGCTGGTCATGGTGTTGCCGGAGTTTGCCGGTGTCTACCAGTCATTCAATGCGCCACTGCCGTGGTTTACTCAAGGACTGCTGAATCTTTCCGCCCTGTTGATCGAGAGCGGCCCCTGGCTAGCCCTCGTACTGTTCTGCATGACGCTGGCTTATTTTCACCGTCTGCACCCGCAACCACGATGGCGCAGGCGTGAACAGGCAGCGCTACTCCACCTGCCGCTGATTGCGCCCTTGATCAAAGGCGGCTGTCTAAGCCAAATATTCCGCATTCTGGCGATGACCCAGCAAGCCGGGTTAACGCTGATTGAAGGCTTGAACGCAGCCGCACTGTCGATAGATAACCTGTTTTACCGTCAGGCAATTGAGAAGGTGCAGCAACAGATTGCGCAAGGGCACACTTTCCACAGCGCGTTGAAGCAACAAACGCTTTTCCCTTCGCTGTGTCAGCAGTTGGTACGGGTTGGCGAAGAGTCGGGATCGTTAGATACGCTGCTGGGCAAACTTGCTCTGTGGCATGAGCAGCAAACCTTTGAGCGGGCCGACACCCTGGCGCAAACGCTGGAACCCATATTGATGCTGGTGGTCGGTGGGATCGTAGGCACACTGGTGATCGCAATGTACCTGCCGATATTTCAGTTGGGGAATGTGTTGGGATGAACCTGAAGACGAACATGGGCGCAGCAAAACACTGCACCCACAATTTAGCTACGTGCAAGCAAGCCAGATTACTTGCTGCCGAAAACGCGGTTTTCCTGCTCCGCTACGCGGATGAAGGTGGTACGTTTGGTCAGCTCTTTCAGACGTTCTGCACCGACATACGTACAGGCAGAACGCAGGCCGCCCAAGATGTCACGAACGGTAAACTCAACCTCACCGCGCAAAGGCAGCTTAACGGTTTTGCCTTCTGCTGCCCGGTACTCAGCAACGCCACCAACGTGGCGTTTCATGGCTGACTCGGAGCTCATGCCGTAGAACAGCATGAATTTCTCACCGTTCTCTTCCACAACTGTCCCTTCGCACTCGTCGTGGCCGGCCAACATGCCGCCTAACATGACAAAGTCCGCGCCACCACCAAAGGCTTTCGCAACATCACCCGGCACGGAACAACCACCGTCGCTGACAATCTGGCCACCAAGACCATGTGCCGCATCGGCGCACTCGATCACTGCAGACAGTTGCGGATAGCCAACGCCCGTTTTCACTCGGGTGGTGCAGACTGAGCCAGGGCCAATACCGACTTTAACGATATCGGCACCGGACAGGATAAGTTCTTCAACCATTTCGCCAGTGACGACGTTACCGGCACAAATCACATGTTTTGGACAGGCCTCACGCGCTTTCTGTAAGAAAGCGACAAAATGCTCTGAGTAACCATTAGCCACGTCGATACAGATAAACTTCAGCCCCGGAGACAGAGCCAAAATCTGCTGCATCTTCACAAAATCGGCGTCGGAGGTACCGGTTGAAACCATAACGTGGCGCAGCACTGAGGCCGGGACGCGTTGCACAAAAGTGGCCCATTGCTCAACGGTGTAGTGTTTGTGTACGGCAGTGAGAACGTCGAAGGAAGCCAGGGCCTCTGCCATGCTGAAGGTGCCGACTGAGTCCATGTTGGCGGCAATAATCGGCACACCGGACCAGTTCAAGCCAGAATGTTTGAAGGTAAACTGACGTTCCAGCTCAACCTCTGAACGGCTTTTCAGCGTAGAACGTTTAGGACGGATCAGCACATCTTTAAAGCCTAACTTCAAATCTTCTTCAATACGCATGACTAATGATTTCCTGGTTTATGGCGACGGATCGCAGAGAGTATTCGAACCTATACCCTATAAAGTTGAAGTTTCAGCCAGCAACGCTGTAACTTGAAGAATGGCGGGTATAGATTAATGCCAGTTCCAGTGACGCTATCATACGCGCTAATAATCCCCGGACAAGACTGCGAATTCTCGATTATTTACGCTACAATCCGACAAATTTACCTGCGAAACCGCAATGTGAGCTCCCGCTCATTTTTCCTTTCTGGCTGCAGTTTTTATCAACGTACAACGCTAGCGACCAGACAAGCGCCACCTGCTGACTTGCACTTCTGCGCGATCGCTTTATGATTCGTCTATTATTTTTTTATGAATACCAGGTGCATTTCCTACCATGGCCTACATTGTTGCGTTGACAGGAGGTATCGGCAGCGGTAAATCAACCGTAGCGGATGCCTTTGTACGCCACGGCGTGACGGTGGTCGACGCTGACGTCATTGCGCGGCAAGTTGTTGAGCCAGGCACCCCGGCTCTGGCAACCATCGCCGATCGTTTTGGTAATGAAATGTTGCAGCCTGACGGCACACTTAACCGTGCTGCACTGCGTCAGCGTATCTTCAGTAACCCTGATGAAAAACGCTGGCTAAACCAACTGCTGCACCCGCTGATTCATCAGGAAACCCAACGCCAATTGGCGCAAGTCACTAGCCCCTATGCACTTTGGGTCGTACCACTGCTGGTGGAGAATAACCTGCAGGCGCGTGCTGACCGCGTGTTGGTGGTCGACGTTGACAGTGAAACTCAGTTGGCCAGAACCATTGCCCGCGACGGTATCAGCCGTCAGCAGGCGCAGAACATACTGTCCGCACAGGTCACGCGTGAACAGCGTCTGGCCGCTGCTGATGACATAATTGATAATAGCGGCGCTGCTCAGGGGATAGAGCCATTAGTTGCCGCACTGCATCGCCGTTACCTTGAGCTGGCGGCATCAGCGACCCGACAGGATTAAACTGAATGAGTGATGTTTCCCCAAGCGTTCTTTTTGAACACCCGTTGAATGAAAAAATGCGCACCTGGTTGCGTATGGAGTTTTTACTGCAACAGTTGCACGGCCAGCGCGCATTGAGTGAAACAGCCATCGCCTTGACGTTCTTCCGTACCATTGCCGATCTGCTGGACGTACTGGAACGTGGCGAAGTACGCACTGAGTTACTGAAAGAGCTGGAACGTCAGCAGCAAAAACTGCTGGCATGGTCCGATGTGCCCGGCGTTGATATGTCGCTGGTGGATCAGTTGCGCAACCAGTTAAAACACTGTGCTGCTGCCCTGATGTCCGCCCCGCGCCTCGGACAATCGCTGCGTGAAGACCGGCTGATTAGTCTCATACGTCAACGTCTGAGCATCCCTGGCGGTTGTTGCAGTTTTGACTTACCAACGTTGCACATGTGGATGCATGCGCCTCAGCAGGAACGGAATGACGACGTCAGTCAGTGGCTGCAAACGCTCGAACCGCTGAACCAGGCACTGACCATGGTGCTGGATCTTATTCGCCAATCCGGGTCATTTCGCAATCAAATCAGCCTGAATGGCTTCTTCCAAGATAACGCTGAAGGGGCCGATCTGTTGCGCTTGCGCATCAACCTGGCCCACCAGCTTTACCCACAGATTTCTGGCCACAAGACGCGCTATGCGATCCGCTTTCTGCCGCTGGACAGTGAGTTTGGC
This sequence comes from Serratia sp. NPDC087055, assembly GCF_044900985.1. Taxonomy (NCBI): domain Bacteria; kingdom Pseudomonadati; phylum Pseudomonadota; class Gammaproteobacteria; order Enterobacterales; family Yersiniaceae; genus Serratia; species Serratia sp. NPDC087055. Next base: position 431,604 of record NZ_JBJDOG010000002.1, on the reverse strand, counting down.
ACAGTGCCGGAGCGATTAACCTTTGAGTTGGCCTGTTGTTAACCCAATGAAATAAAAACCTTTCATACGTTGGAAGGGTGTAAGGAACTGATATGACGACCGTAGTGAAATGCCCAACCTGTGGCAAAGGGGTGGTATGGGGTGAAGTCAGCCCATTCCGCCCATTTTGCAGCAAACGCTGTCAGCTGATTGATCTGGGCGAATGGGCTGATGAAGAAAAACGCATTCCCAGCAGCAGTGATTTGTCAGAAAGCGAAGACTGGAGCGAGGCAGACGATCGCTGATCGTCGTGCTTACCGGCCTGGCATTTACCAGGCCGGCTGCTTTACTGCGCAGCGTTAGCCTGCGCCACCAGCAGTTTAATAATACTGACATTGGCCTCTGGGAAGTCTTCCTCCCGTAAATCAGCCTGCTTCACCCAGCGCATTGGCTGCCCTTCACGGCCAAACGGCTCGCCCGCCCAGCTCTCCACCAAATAAAAATTCAACGTCACGATACGATCGCTAAAGTGGTGCTCAAGGACTTCCAGCAGCTCTGCACGTTCGGCCTCAATGCCGGTCTCCTCCAGCAGCTCACGCTTAAGCGCCTGTTCCGCCATCTCACCCTGCTCAATCTTACCGCCTGGAAACTCCCAAAAACCGGCCATGTGTGAATCGGCCGCTCGCCGGGTAATAAAGATTTCCTGCTGGGCGTTACGAATGATGCCGACAGCAATGTTCAGGTGTTTCATCGCATTCTCCTGATTGATTCATTCATTAGGGCCGCAGTTCGCCCCAAAAAACAGGGGTTCAGCATGCTGAACCCCTGGGTTTTATTGGTTACACACCGCCGGATTTACTTCTGCAGACGGCCGTGGCACTGCTTGTATTTTTTACCGGAACCGCAAGGGCAAGGATCGTTACGGCCAACTTTGCGTTCTGCGCTCGCTGGTGCATCAGGATCTTCGGTAACAAGCGCGTTTTCTTCGTAATGGCTCAACTGTTGCTGCTTAGCCAGGCGCTCAGCTTCTTCGCGGCGTTGCTGTTCCAGTGCTTCAACCTCTTCCGGCATCCGCACCTGCACTTTGCTCAGCACGCTGATCACTTCATGTTTCAGTGACTCAAGCATGGTCGCAAACATGTTGAAAGACTCACGTTTGTATTCCTGCTTAGGATCTTTTTGCGCATAACCACGCAGGTGGATCCCCTGGCGCAAGTAGTCCATGGCCGCAAGATGCTCTTTCCACAGTGAGTCCAGCGTTTGCAGCATCACGCCTTTTTCGAAGTTGCGCATCATCTCGGCGCCAACAACTTCTTCTTTACGTTTGTACTCTTCTTTGGCTGTTTCCAGAATACGCTCACGCAGCGTTTCTTCGTGCAGCTCTGGCTCTTTATCCAACCATTCTGCAATTGGCATATCCAGATCGAAGTCGTTCTTCAGGCGTTCGGTCAGTCCCTGAACATCCCACTCTTCTTCCAGTGACTCTGGCTGAATGTAAGCGTCGATAGTGGTTTTGAACACATCTTCGCGGATGCTGCTGATGGTTTCGCTAACGTCAGACACGTCCAGCAGCTCGTTACGCTGGCTGTAGATAGCACGGCGCTGATCGTTGGCCACATCATCGTATTCAAGCAGCTGTTTACGGATATCGAAGTTACGGCTTTCCACTTTGCGCTGTGCGTTGGCAATGGCTTTGGTGACCCACGGGTGCTCAATGGCCTCACCTTCTTTCATACCCAGTTTGCGCATCATGTTGGAAACGCGATCAGAGGCGAAAATGCGCATCAGAGCATCTTCCATCGACAGGTAGAAACGGGATGAACCGGCGTCCCCCTGACGGCCAGAACGGCCACGCAGCTGGTTATCGATACGGCGAGATTCATGACGCTCGGTACCAATAATGTGCAAGCCACCTGCGGCTAACACGGCATCATGGCGAATTTTCCAGGCCTCTTTAATTGCAGCAATTTGTTCTTCAGTTGGATCTTCCAACTGGGCGATCTCTGCCTGCCAGCTGCCACCCAAGACGATATCGGTACCACGACCCGCCATGTTGGTGGCGATAGTAACCGCTGACGTCTGCCCGGCTTGCGCAACAATATCCGCTTCCATGGCGTGGAACTTGGCGTTCAACACCTTATGGGCAATACCGGCCTTCTCGAGTTCACGCGAAACCACTTCAGATTTCTCGATTGAAATCGTACCAACCAGTACTGGTTGGCCGTTTGCGGTACGCTCACGAATGTCTTCAATGATAGCGCCAATCTTCTCCAGTTCAGTCATGTAGACCAAATCAGGCATATCTTTACGCAGCATTGGGCGGTTAGTGGGCACCACAATGGTATCGAGCTTATAGATAGAGCTGAATTCGAAGGCTTCGGTATCGGCAGTACCGGTCATCCCGGCCAGCTTCTCGTACAAGCGGAAGTAGTTCTGGAAGGTGATCGATGCCAGCGTTTGGTTCTCGTTCTGGATTTCCACGCCTTCTTTGGCTTCTACTGCCTGATGCAGACCATCAGACCAGCGACGACCGTGCATAGTACGGCCGGTGTGTTCATCAACGATGATGACTTCACCGTCTTTTACGATGTAGTCAACGTCACGGGTGAACAGTACGTGGGCGCGTAACGCAGCCGTTACGTGGTGCATCAGCATAATGTTGGTTGGTGAGTACAGTGACTCCCCCTCCTCCATAATGCCGGCGTCCATCAGCATTTCTTCGATCAGGATCAGACCGCGTTCGGTCAGGTGTACCTGACGCGCTTTCTCGTCAACCGAGAAGTGACCTTCACCCTGGAAGGTATCTGAGTCTTCTTTTTCCTGACGAATCAGTTTAGGAATCAGTTTGTTAACCTTGATATACATCTCCGAGCTGTCTTCAGCCGGACCCGAGATGATCAAAGGAGTACGCGCTTCATCGATCAGGATGGAGTCAACCTCATCCACCAACGCATAGTGCAGCTTACGCTGAACGCGTTCCTCAGGGCTGAATGCCATGTTGTCGCGCAGGTAGTCAAAACCGTATTCGTTGTTGGTACCGTAGGTAATGTCTGCGGCATAGGCTTCACGCTTAGCCGGTGCTGGCATACCTGGCAGGTTAATGCCGATGCTTAGACCGAGGAATTCGAACAATGGACGGTTGTTTTCGGCGTCACGCTGTGCCAGATAGTCGTTCACGGTGACCACGTGCACACCACGGCCACTCAAGGCGTTCAGGTAAGCCGGCAGGGTTGCGGTCAGAGTTTTACCTTCACCAGTACGCATCTCTGCAATACAGCGATCATTCAGTACCATACCGCCCAACAGCTGTACGTCGAAGTGACGCATGCCGAATACGCGTTTACTGGCCTCACGCACGACCGCGAAAGCTTCCGGCAGCAGGTTTTCCAACACTTCGCCCTTTTCCAGGCGCGCACGAAACTCGTTGGTTTTGGCTTTCAGTTCGTCATCGGACAGTTTTTCCATGTCCGGTTCCATCTGGTTGATCAGCTCAACCGATTTGCGCATGCGGCGCAGCGTACGATCGTTACGGCTACCAAAAACTTTGGTCAATAATTTCACTAACATGATGTTTGATATCTCTGTCATGACGGCCAACACAGGCAGTCAATTTGCTGTTATTTTTTAGGTTTTTTGTCGCCCGGCGGGCAAAAATCAGATTAGGGCAGCGGGCCCGGCGCGGATGCCCTGCACCTGTGCGAGCCACAACCCGGTCTGATGCTGCGCAAAGGCAGGCAGTACGGCATGGTGGGTATCACGAATGATGGTTGGCGGCTTCGGCTCATGCGTCAGCAGCGCGTTAAGCGTAGAAAGCAGCGCCAGTTGCGCTACCTGCAAAGGGGGTTCAGCCACTTCCGCTTCGTTTTCCTGCACGCGCGCATAGACGGCCTGCGGCGCAAGAGCAAAAGAAAGGTGACGAATGACGGTGCGAAGCGCATGCTGGTGCCAGTAATCGACACTGAAGGTCGGGCGGCGATGCGCTTCTTGCAGTAACGCCAGGCTCTTAAAGGCATTACTGGCGGAATTTTGCCGGTTCAGGCTGGACGAGGTGCTCGGCAGAGCGGCTTGATCAGGTGCGCCGGACAGATTTGAAGGTACGCCAAGCGTGGCCGCAACCATCCCTAACAGGAGATGGGGCCAGAAATAACGTCTGCCAAATTGTCGCCAACGATTTAGAATACCGATCACGAGTTTATTATCCGCCGGAGCCCATTATGCGCGATAGCCGTCCACAATTATTAGATTCCCTGTTCGACGACGCGTCTGCAGAAGACAAAGGGCCGCTGCATAACGTCCAGCAACGCGCAGTGGCGCTGCTTAAGCTTAACCGTGCAGTGAAAGGTCTGTTACCGGTTCAACTGCATCCTTGGTGCCGCGTCGCGAATTTCCGACAGGGTATTTTAGTGCTAGAAACGGCAAATGCCAGCTGGATGATGCGCCTACGCTACGAACAACCGGCTTTATTATCTGCACTACGAGCGCAAATTCTACCATCATTGTCGTCGATCGACATCAGGATTAATCCGGCCTTGATGGCAAAAGGGAGCAACCTTGCGCAGAGCACCGCAAAAAATGCAGGAAATGCACAGCCGAGCGCACCGATGCGTCATCTGAGTCAGGAAAGTGCTAAAGAATTAAGGGGATTGGCGAGCAGAAGCCCAGAAAAACTGCGCAAGATATTGGAACGACTGGCGTCGTTGGCCGGAGAGAGTGCCAACGCGACCAGTCGTGATAAGTAATCAGCGGTATCGACTTATGCCAATACGGTAGACGGAGCTTTGAATGCCAGTGGCATTTCTGCTTCGTCCTGGAAAGTGACGTATTCCCACGCTTCCTGTTTTGCCAGAACGGCTTGCAGCAGCTTGTTGTTCAGCGCATGGCCAGACTTGTACGCGGTAAACGCGCCAATGATGTTGTGGCCGCACATGAACAGATCGCCGATAGCATCCAGCATTTTGTGACGAACAAATTCGTCTTCAAAACGCAGGCCATCTTCGTTCAGAACGCGATAGTCATCTACCACGATGGCGCAGTCAAAGCTGCCGCCCAACGCCAAACCACGCGACTGTAAGTATTCAATGTCACGCATAAAACCGAATGTACGCGCACGGCTGATTTGGCGCACGAACGAGTCGGCAGAGAAATCCAGGCGGTAGCGTTGCGTACTGGCGTCGATCGCCGGGTGGTTGAAGTCGATGGTGAAGTCCAGGCGGAACCCGTTATGCGGGGACAGCTCAGCCCACTTGTCGCCATCTTCAATACGCACGGTGTCTTTCAGACGCAGGAATTTCTTCGCAGAGTTCAGTTCTTCGATGCCGGCATCCAGCAACAGGAAGACGAACGGGCTAGCACTACCGTCCATGATTGGGATCTCGGCGGCGTCAACTTCGATAACGATGTTGTCGATGCCCAACCCAGCCAGCGCGGCATTAAGATGCTCAACGGTAGAAATACGCACGTCATGCTCATTCACCAGGCAAGTACAGAGCATGGTATCACGCACGGATTTTGCATCAGCCGGAAAATCAACCGGTGGATTCAAGTCAGTGCGACGATAGATGACCCCGGTATTAGCCGCCGCGGGGCGCATTGTCAGCGTGACTTTCTTGCCGGTATGCAAACCGACACCCGTCGCCTGAACAATACGTTTTAATGTCCTTTGTTTGATCATCGTTTTATCTCGCAATGTTATCAATCCTACCGACCAAGCATACAGCATGGCCGGCGGGACAGTTTAGCACAAAGAGCGGAGATTCCAAATTCTCAGGATATTCTTAGTCTGCCTGCTTACGCAGGAAAGCAGGAATATCAAGATAGTCGGGCTCTTTATTAGGCTGCGCAGTCGGATCGTTAACTACCTTGGCGGCAGGTTTCACTTCCTGCGGCAACGGCGACATGCCGTGCTGCTGGTAGCGATGATCCATCACTGGCTGGCTAGCCTGTTTGTTGGTCACCAGCGTGATTTCTGGACGTTTGTCCATGCCGATACCCGTCGCAACCACGGTCACGCGCAGTTCGTCGTTCATTTCCGGATCCAATGAGGTACCGATAACCACGGTGGCATTGTCGGAAGCGAAAGCACGAATGGTGTTACCCACGGTTTCGAACTCATCCAGACGCAGGTCAAAGCCTGCGGTGATGTTGACCAGCACGCCGCGAGCACCGGACAGGTCGATGTCTTCCAGCAGTGGGCTGGAGATCGCCATTTCCGCCGCTTCTTCAGCACGGTCTTCACCGCAGGCAACGCCAGAACCCATCATCGCATAGCCCATTTCGGACATCACGGTGCGCACGTCAGCGAAGTCGACGTTCATCAGGCCTGGACGGGTGATCAGTTCGGCAATACCCTGCACCGCACCTTTCAGTACGTCGTTGGCCGCGCCGAACGCGTCCAGCAGAGAAATGCCACGACCCAGAACTTTCAACAACTTGTCGTTCGGGATAGTGATCAATGAGTCCACGTGTTTGGACAATTCTGCGATACCCTGCTCAGCGAATGCCATGCGTTTCTTGCCTTCAAAATTGAAAGGCTTAGTCACCACGGCCACTGTCAGAATACCCAAATCTTTAGCCACTTCAGCAACAACTGGCGCTGCACCTGTACCGGTACCGCCGCCCATGCCGGCTGCAATGAAGACCATGTCTGCACCATCCAGTGCGGCGCGCAGGGCTTCACGGTCTTCTTCCGCTGAATTGCGACCCACTTCAGGGTTCGCGCCTGCCCCCAGACCTTTGGTAATACCGCTACCGATCTGGATGGTTTGGCCAACTGCCGTTTTACGAAGCGCCTGAGCGTCTGTATTAACGGCAAAGAATTCAACACCTTCGATGCGCTCGCGCACCATGTGTTCAACGGCGTTGCCACCGCCACCGCCGACGCCGATGACTTTAATCACCGCGTCATTGGTTAGTTCCATTGGTTCAAACATAGTTTCTCTCCGTTTTGTGCCTGTCGCTGCGAGATCATAAAAAGATTACTCAGCATGATCTCTTTGTTGAAACATTAAAACTCTTTTCTCAGCCAGCTATTGATGCGTTTAAACCAATTGCCCACTGAGGCGCGTTTTTCTACTTCTGCCTCACCACTCAGGTGAGACTCTTTTCCATAGTGCAGCAGACCTACCGCCGTAGAGTAGTAAGGCTCCTGCGCATAATCCGTCAGACCCGTGATGTTCAAGGGTTGGCCGATGCGTACCTGGGTGTGGAACACCCGTTGCGCACAAGCTGCCAGGCCATCAATTTGGGCAGCGCCACCGGTCAGCACAATACCTGCTGCCAAATGATGCTTCACCCCTTGCTGACGCAGTTGCTCCTGCAATTGCAAAATTTCATCGTTAACCAGATTCAACAGTTCGGTGTAGCGTGGCTCAATAACTTCAGCCAGTGTCTGTCTTTGCAGACTACGAGGAGGACGCCCCCCAACGCTTGGCACCTCTACACTTTCATCCTTGCTAACAATCGACCCAAGCGCACAGCCGTGTCGAACTTTGATCGCTTCCGCATCTGTCGGCGGCGTGCCGAAGGCGTAGGCGATATCGCTGGTGACCACGTTCCCGGCGTAAGGGATCACTTTGGTGTGGCGCAACGCACCGCCGGTGTACACCGCCATATCCATGGTGCCGCCGCCGATATCCACCACACAAACACCGAGTTCGCGCTCATCTTCGGTCAGGACTGCATAGCTGGCAGCCAAACCGGCGAAAATAAGTTGGTCTACTTTCAGACCGCAACGTTCTACTGCTTTAACAATGTTCTTCGCCATGTCGTTATGACAGGTGATCAGATGCACCTTGGCTTGCATACGCACGCCGGACAACCCAACGGGGTTTTTGATGCCTTCCTGATAATCGATAGCGTATTCCTGAGGGATGACGTGCAGGATGCGGTGTTCGTCACGCACGCGTACCGATTTAGCGGTATGCACTACGTTCTCGACATCTTCCTGTGTCACTTCCTCTTCGGAAATAGGAACCATCCCTATTTCGTTCTGGCAACTGATGTGTTTACCCGATAATGCGAGGTAAACCGAAGAAATCTGACAATCAGCCATCAATTCGGCCTGATCGATAGCGCGCTGTACGCACTTCACTACCGACTCAAGGTCGTTAACGCCACCCTTATCCATACCGCGAGACGGGCAGCTGCCCACCCCGATAATGTTGACCATGCCATCGGGCAGAACTTCCCCTACTAATGCGGAGACTTTTGCAGTACCGATCTCCAGCCCAACTACCAGTTTTCTGTCCGTCGACTTGATCATTGTTGTTTTGCCTGTGCCTGATTCTGTTGCTGATTACTGTTTTGCTGATCGCCTGCTGCCTGCGGGTCGATAAACACTGGGGCCCAACCTACCGATGCGCCGGACTCATAACGTAAGTCGACATAGCTGACTCGCTTACTCTGAGCCTGCCCCTGCTGCTGCAATACCGGGTAAAGCTCGATAAAGCGCTGCAGGCGTCCGGTGCGATCGTCGCGTCCCAGCTCCAGCCGAACATCATTATCCAAAGCCAGCTGCCAGGAATGGCGGGCACTCATGGCCGCCATTTTCAGCGTATATTTGCTGGCTGCTAGCATGCTGCTCATGGCCCGATAACCTTCCAGAACATCCTGTTCGCTCCCTTCCGGACCATAGAGCAGCGGCAATTTTTGTTTGCCAATTCGTTCTGCTGGCACGCTGAAGGACTTGCCTTCGGCATCCACCATGTGCAAATCATTCCAGCGCGCTACCGGGACATATTCCACCAGGTGGATTTTCAGCTCATCCGGCCATTGCTTGCGCACGCTGGCCTGCTTGATCCACGGCAGGCGTTCAATCTGCTGCTGGATGATATCCACATCCTGCGTCATGAACGTACCCGGCGATCCCAACGCCAAAATTGCCTGGCGAATATCGTCGTTGGTGGTGTAGTGACGTTCACCGGTCACCACCAGTCGTGACAGCGGCAGGCGGCTGGCATCTTTCATCCAGCCAATCACCGCCCAGCCACTCCACAGGATCGTTCCCAACACCATCAGCAGGAAAATCATTCCCGCTAATTGGGTTCCATTGCTGCGGCGCGGGTTATTATCCACCTCGCGTTCACGCGCATTCAGGGCAGCTTGCGACATATCAGTCGGCCAATTCCAAAATTCTCGCTACCAGCTGCGAGAAGCTTAAACCAGATTGGCGCGCTGCCATCGGCACCAGGCTATGACTGGTCATGCCCGGCGAGGTATTCACCTCAAGCAGATAGAAGCTGCCATCGCTATCCTGCATCACATCCACGCGGCCCCAGCCGCTGCAGTCCAGCCCACGGTAGGCGCGTAACGCCAGAGCAGCCATTTCGGCTTCCTGTTCCGCCCCTAGGCCACTCGGACAGAAATACTGCGTATCGTCCGAAATATACTTGGCCTGATAGTCATAAAACACGCCAGCCGGTTGAATACGGATTGAAGGCAATACCTGATCGCCCAACATTGCAACCGTGTATTCCGGGCCGCTCAGCCACTTTTCGACCAGCACGTCGTCGTCATGGCGGAAAGCCTCTTCCAGCGCCCCTTCAAGAGTGGCACGCTCAGTGACTTTGCTCATGCCAACGCTCGATCCTTCACGACTCGGCTTGACGATCAGCGGTAGGCCCAGAGCGTCGATGCGAGCAATCAGCGCAGACTTCTCCGCACCAACATACTGCTTACGGTTCAGTGCCACATAAGGTGCCACCGGTAAACCCATCGACTGCCACACCATCTTGGTGCGCCATTTGTCCATGGTCAGTGCCGACGCCATCACGCCACTGCCGGTATAAGGGAGCTCAAGAAACTCCAGCATCCCCTGCAGAGTCCCGTCTTCACCACCGCGGCCATGCAGCGCGATAAATACTTTGGTAAACCCGTGCTCTTTCAGCTGGGTTACCGGGAAGTCACGAATATCGATGCCATGCGCATCAATACCGGCTTCACGTAATCCGGCCAGGACGGCGGCACCAGATTGCAATGACACTTCACGTTCAGCGGAGGTACCACCCAGCAGTACGGCAACTTTATCGGCCATGGTGTTCCTCCTCTTTTTTCTGCGGCTGCAGCTTAAGCTCGGCTAGTTTTCGAGCCACCTTGCCCACGTTACCGGCACCTTGCACCAATACCAGGTCATCTGCTTGCAGCAACTGCGCCAAGGTTTCCGGCACGGTGTCTGGATCGGAAACCAAAATCGGATCCAACTTGCCACGGCTGCGGATAGTGCGGCACAGCGATCGGCTGTCCGCCCCTGGGATTGCCGTTTCGCCCGCGGAGTACACGTCCAGCATCAACAGCACATCCACCTGCGACAATACGTTAGCAAAGTCGTCGTACAAATCACGGGTACGGGTATAACGATGCGGCTGGAAAATCATAACCAATCGTTTATCCGGCCAACCCGCGCGCGCTGCTTTCAGCGTAGCGTCCACTTCTGTTGGGTGGTGGCCATAATCGTCCACCAGCATTGCGGTACCCTCTTTGCCGTTAACCGGCGTCAGCGGGAACTCGCCCAAGAAATCGAAGCGGCGACCGGTGCCCTGGAAACCTGCCAGCGCACGCAGGATATCTGCGTCATCGATCCCTTCTTCTGTCGCTACCGCCACTGCCGCTGCCGCATTCAACGCATTGTGGCGACCCGGTGCATTCAAGGTCACCGTCAACAACGGCTTGTCCTGACGGTTCAGCGTAAAGTGGCCCTGTGGCCCAACCTGGCGATAGTTTTCGATGCGAACATCAGCGTCTTCGCTAAAACCGTAAGTGGTGATATGGCGACCCACACGCGGCAGCAATTCACGCACTACGGGGTCATCAACACACATCACCGCACGGCCGTAGAACGGCAGATTGTGCAAGAAATTAATAAACGTCTGCTTCAAGTTTTCGAAGTCGCCTTGGTAAGTCTCCATATGGTCGGCTTCGATATTGGTGACAATCGCCACCATCGGCTGCAGATGCAGGAACGACGCGTCGCTTTCATCCGCTTCCGCGATCAGATAACGGCTGGACCCCAGACGTGCATGGGTACCCGCCGCTTTCACCAGCCCACCGTTGACAAAGGTCGGATCCAGGCCAGCTTCAGCATAAATGCTCGATACCATTGCCGTGGTGGTGGTCTTGCCGTGCGTACCGGCCACGGCAATGCCGTGGCGGAAACGCATCAGTTCGGCCAGCATTTCCGCGCGGCGGATCACCGGAATACGCGCCTCACGCGCGGCAACAATTTCCGGGTTGTCGGCAGAGATGGCGGTAGAAACCACCACTACGCTGGCATCCAACACATTCTCCGGGCGGTGATGGAAGTAAATCGTCGCCCCGAGCGCACTCAACTGTTGGGTTACCGGGTTTGGCGCCAGGTCAGAACCGCTGATTTGATAACCTTCGTTAGCCAACACTTCGGCGATACCACCCATGCCGGCGCCACCGATGCCGACAAAGTGAATGTGCCGGACGCGTCGCATCTCGGGCACGATAGTACGTAGTTTCGCCAGTTGTTGTGTATTCATCACTCTCTCTAATCCGGGTCCGGCATACCGGGCCCCTACATGACATTCTTTAATTCAGGCCCGGTGTACCGAACCCCTGCATATTATTTAGCGACTCGCACCAGCTCCGCCGCTACGCGTTCAGTGGCGTCAGGAATGGCTACCGCGCGGGCCTTCTCGGCCATCGCCAGCAACGTCGGACGATCCCAGCTTGCCAGCAGCTCCGCCACCACATCGGCGTTGAACTGCGGCTGCTCGATAATCTTCGCCGCACCGGCTTCTTCCAGCGGACGGGCATTCCAATACTGTTGACGGTCTTTATGCTGGAATGGCACAAAGATCGCCGGCAGGCCTGCTGCTGCGATCTCACTGACGGTCAGAGCACCGGAACGGCACACCACAACATCAGCCCAGGCGTAAGCAGCGGCCATGTCATCAATAAACTCGGTCACCTTATGCTGTGTCTGCCCTACCCTCTCGTAGTCGCGCAGCACAGTTTCCAGAGCCCCTTTGCCCACCTGATGCCAGAGCGTTATTTTATCGCCCAATCTCGCTGCGACTTCAGGAACTGTCTGATTCAGCACCCGAGCCCCCTGACTTCCGCCAATCACCAACACACGAATCGGCCCTTCACGCCCGTTCAGTCGCTCTGCCGGTAGCGGCAATGCCAGTACATCGGTACGGACTGGGTTACCCACAACCGCCGCGTTCGGAAACGCACCAGGGAACGCCTGCAAAACGGTTTTGGCAATGCGCGCCAACCAGCGGTTGGTCAGGCCAGCAATGCCGTTTTGCTCATGCAGCACCACCGGAATGCCGCACATCCATGCAGCCAAACCGCCGGGGCCAGAAACATAACCGCCCATGCCCAGCACCACGTCCGGCTGGTAACTGCGCATAATCGCTTTCGCTTGGCGTACAGCATGCCAGATACGCAGTGGTGCGCTCAGCTGGGCTTTCAGCCCTTTGCCGCGCAGGCCAGAAATACGGATGAAATCAATCTCGATCCCGTGCTTTGGCACCAGATCGGCTTCCATTCGGTCTGCGGTTCCAAGCCAGCGCACCTGCCAGCCTTGCGCCATCAGATGATGAGCGACCGCCAGCCCCGGGAACACGTGCCCGCCGGTACCGCCTGCCATCACCATTAAACGCTTAGGTTTCCCGCTCATCCCTTACCTCTTCACAAACGCCTGGGCTTTAGCCAGACGCGTTTCATAATCAATACGCAACAACAGCACGATTGCCGTCGACATAATTAACAGGCTCGAACCACCGTAGCTTATCAGCGGCAACGTCAGACCTTTGGTCGGCAACATACCGGCTGCGGCACCAACGTTTACTAACGCCTGGAAGCTAAACCACACGCCAATTGAACAGGCCAAAAAGCCGGAAAAGCGCTGATCCAGCTCCAACGCGCGGCGGCCAATCGACATCGCACGAAAAGCGACGCAGAATACCATTAACAATGCGAAAACCACACCGATATAGCCCAGTTCTTCGCCTAAAATCGAGAAGATAAAGTCGGTGTGTGCTTCCGGCAAATACTCAAGTTTCTGCACCGAATTGCCCAGCCCTTGCCCCCAGAATTCACCGCGACCAAAGGCCATCAGAGACTGAGTCAACTGGTAACCGCTGCCGAACGGATCGGCCCAGGGATTCCAGAACGACGTCACACGACGCATACGGTAAGGTTCTGCAATGATCAGCAGCACCACCGCAAAAGCACCGGAGCCGATAATCGCCAGGAACTGCCACATTTTGGCACCGGCCAGGAACAGCATCGCCAACGTAGTGATAAACAGCACCACCACCGTACCGAGGTCTGGCTGTGCCAACAGCAACACGGCCAACACGACCATGACGCCCATCGGTTTGCAGAAGCCCCAGAAGTTGCTACGCACCTCTTCAACCTTACGGACCAGATAGCTCGCCAGATAACAGAACAGCGACAGCTTGGACAGCTCCGCCGGCTGAATACGCAACGGTCCCAGCGCGATCCAACGCGATGCCCCGTTTACCGAGCTACCCACCACCAATACGATCAACAGCATCACAATCGACATCAACAGCATGACATTGCTGTAGCGCTGCCAGACTTCCATCGGAATACGCAGCGTCACCATCGACAAGCCAAACGCCAACCCGAGATACAAGGCATCACGCTTCGCGAACAGGAAAGGATCGTCCGCCAGACGTTGGCCGATCGGCATTGACGCCGACGTCACCATCACAAAACCGACAATGGCTAACCCGAAGGTCAGCCATAACAGGGTACGGTCATACAGCACCATATTGACCGAGTCGTTATCGCGCGAACCTGCGACCCAGTTCTTAAACAGCTCAGTCAGCCCGAAGTTCGGCAAGCGTAGTCTCATCCGCCGAGCTCCTGTGCCAAGCGGGCGAACTCGTCACCGCGCACTTCAAAATTACGGAACTGGTCCAGGCTGGCACACGCCGGTGACAACAGCACCATATCGCCAGATTGCACCCGGCCGGCAATCGCCTGCATCGCCTGCTCCATGGTATCGGTCAGCGTAGCGACCTCCGGCCGCAGTTGCGCTAACTGCTCACCGTCACGACCAAAGCAGTACAGACGGACATTATCGCCTTGCAGGTACCGCGCCAACGGGGAGAAATCGGCAGATTTACCATCACCACCCAGCAACAGGTGAAGTGTCCCATCCACCTGCAAACCATTCAGCGCCGCTTCGGTACTGCCAACATTGGTTGCTTTAGAATCATTGATCCAGCGTACGCCGTTATGTTCCCATGCCAGTTGGAAGCGGTGCGCCAATCCGGTAAAGGTCGTTAACGCCTTCAGGCTGGAAGCCCGTGGGATATTCACCGCATCAGCCAATGCCAACGCTGCCAGCGCATTGGTATAGTTATGACGGCCGGTCAGCTTCATCTCGCGCGTGTTTAAAATTTTCTCTCCGCGAACCCGTAGCCAAGTCTCGCCCTGCTGACGGTTCAGGTGATAATCACCCACATCCGCACCAAAGCTAACGCAGCGCTCATCAGCACCGCGCACAGGCATGGTCAGCGCATCGTCCGCGTTCACCACGCAGACTTCCGCATTTTCATAGACACGCAGCTTGGCGGCACGGTACTGCTGCAGGCCAAACGGGTAGCGATCCATATGATCTTCGGTGACATTCAAAATGGTCGCTGCAGTCGCATGCAGGCTGGACGTGGTTTCCAGTTGGAAGCTCGACAGCTCCAGCACATACAGTTGGCACTCTTGGCGTAACAGGCTCAGTGCAGGCAGCCCGATATTGCCGCCGACGCCCACCGCCCAACCGGCTGCTTTTGCCATCTCGCCCACCAGGGTGGTAACCGTGCTTTTGCCGTTGGAACCCGTGATGGCAACGATCGGTGCCTGGGCTTCGCGGCAAAACAGCTCAACATCGCCAACGACTTCAACGCCAGCGTCCACCGCAGCGCTCAACGCCGGGGTCGCCAACGCCATGCCCGGGCTGGCGACGATCAAATCCGCCGCCAACAGCCAGTCCTGATGCAAATCGCCCAGATGGCGCTCTACGCTGTCGGGCAGCTTATCCAGCCCTGGCGGTGATACGCGGGTATCCATAACGCGTGGCGTCACGCCGCGCGCCATAAAGAAATCAACACAAGACAGGCCGGTGAGGCCCAACCCGATGATGACAACTTTTTTACCCTGATAGTCTGCCATGATTACCGCACCTTCAGCGTCGCCAGGCCAATCAGCACCAGCATCAGCGAAATAATCCAGAAGCGCACGATCACGCGTGGTTCCGGCCAGCCTTTCAATTCATAGTGGTGGTGAATCGGTGCCATACGGAAAATACGTTGCCCGCGCAGCTTGAACGATCCCACCTGCAAAATGACCGACAGCGTTTCAACCACGAACACGCCGCCCATAATCAGTAACAGGAACTCCTGGCGCAGCAGCACCGCAATGGTGCCCAGTGCGCCGCCCAATGCCAGTGAACCGACATCGCCCATGAAGACTTGAGCCGGGTAGGTGTTGAACCACAAGAAGCCCAGGCCAGCACCGACAATGGCGGTACAGACAATCACAAGCTCACCGGCGTGGCGCAGATACGGAATGTGCAGGTAGTTGGCGAAGTTCATGTTACCGGTCGCCCAAGCCACCAGCGCAAAGCCCGCGGCGACGAACACCGTTGGCATAATCGCCAAGCCATCCAGCCCATCGGTCAGGTTGACCGCATTGCTGGTCCCCACAATCACAAAGTACGCCAGCAACACGTATAACAGGCCGAGTTGCGGCATTATGTCCTTAAAGAACGGCACAACCAGCTCGGTGGCTGGCGTGTCTTTTCCTACGGCATACATGGCGAAAGCAACCACCAGCGCAATCACCGATTGCCAGAAGTATTTCCAACGTGCAATCAGCCCCTTGGTGTCTTTGCGTACTACCTTGCGATAGTCATCAACAAAACCAACGATGCCATATCCCACCAGTACGAACAGCACGCACCACACGTAAGGGTTGGACGGGTAAGCCCACATCAAGACTGAAACAGTGATGGAGGTCAGAATCATGATGCCGCCCATGGTCGGCGTACCACGTTTGCTGAAATGCGACTCTGGGCCGTCGTTACGCACGACCTGGCCAAAGGACATTTCCTGCAGGCGTTTAATCACCCGCGGCCCCATCCACAGGGAAAGGAACAGCGCGGTCAGCAGGCTGACAATGGCTCGGAACGTCAGGTAGGAAAAGACGTTGAAGCCGGAATAATATTTGACCAAATGCTCGGCCAGCCAAACTAACATGGTGCTTTCTCCTGTAACGCGCGTACTACCTGCTCCATTGCGGCACTACGTGAACCCTTGATTAACACGGTAATTACCGCATGTTCTGACAGTAATTCCGCCACGCGCGCGATCACTGCTGCCTTATCCTGAAAATGTTCGCCGTTACCGGAGGCATCAATCAGCGCCTGGCTTAACGGCCCCACACCCAGCACTTTATCGACTCCCGCCATCCGAGCAGCTTCGCCCACCTGACGGTGACATTCTTCAGCTTCCGCCCCTAACTCTGCCATATCCCCAACCACCATCACCCGGTAGCCGGGCATTTCTGCCAGTACCTGCGCTGCAGCGGTCATGGAACCGACGTTGGCGTTATAGCTGTCATCGAGCAGCAGTTGATGTTCAGAAAGCGCAATCGGGAACAAACGCCCCGGTACTGCCTGTAAATTTGTTAACCCTTGACGCACAGCCTCAAGCGATGCGCCTGCCGACATGGCCAGCGCCGCTGCGGCCAACGCATTGGCGACGTTATGACGGCCCGGCAGCGGCAGCGCGATAGGCGCGGTACCGAATGGGCTGTGCAGCGTAAACTGCGTCCCCTTGCCATTCACCTGCACATCGCTGGCGAAGAAATCGACACCTTCCGCCGCCTGCGGTGAGAAACGCCAGACGGTTTTGCCGCTCAGCGTGCTCTGCCAGTGTGGCCAGTCGTTATTGTCGGCGTTGATGATCCCCACGCCGTCAGCCGGCAAACCGGCAAAGATTTCGCCTTTTGCCTGGGCGACGCCGGCCAAAGAGCCGAAGCCTTCCAGGTGCGCAGCTGCCAGGTTATTCACCAGAGCCGTCTGTGGACAGGTTAATGCCGTGGTGTAAGCAATCTCGCCAATATGGTTCGCGCCCAGCTCAATCACGGCAAAGTCATGCTGCGGTTGCAAACGCAGCAGCGTCAACGGCACACCAATGTCATTGTTGAAATTACCGGCGGTATAGAGCACCTCACCGCACTCACGCAAAATGGCCGCCGCCATTTCTTTCACCGAGGTCTTGCCCGATGAGCCGGTTAGCGCCACGACGCGGGTGGGCACCTGTTGGCGTACCCATGCTGCGAGCCGCCCCAATGCCAAACGCGTGTCTTTCACCACCAGTTGCGGAACATCCACCATTAAGCGCTTACTGACCAACAAAGCACCCGCACCTGCGGCAACCGCATCAACAGCAAAATCGTGCGCGTCGAAACGCTCACCTTTCAATGCCACAAACAGGCAACCAGCGGTCACCTGACGGGTATCTGTCGTCACCTCAACGATTTGGCAATCGGCGCCGATCAACTCAGCGTCCAATACATCGGCCAGTGTCCGAAGGGAGACAGGAATCATGCCAGTACCCCCAGAAGACGTGCGACGGTGGTACGATCGGAGTAATCCAGACGGCGATTTCCAACCAGTTGGTAGTCCTCGTGGCCTTTGCCTGCCACCAACACCACATCGTGTTCTTTTGCTTGCATAATGGCGCTGGTGACCGCTTCAGCGCGGCCATGGATGACCAAGGCGCTCCCTGCGTCCAGCAGTCCAGTCAAAATATCTTTGATGATCGCTTGCGGTTCTTCGGTACGCGGGTTGTCGTCGGTCACGACCACACGATCGGCAAATTGCTCAGCAATGCCGCCCATCAACGGACGTTTGCCTTTGTCGCGATCGCCGCCGCAGCCGAAGACACACCACAATTGCCCTGCGCAGTGCAGACGTGCGGCTTCCAGCGCTTTTTCCAGCGCGTCTGGAGTGTGGGCATAATCAACCACGACTGTCGGTTTACCCGGTGCGTTAAACACTTCCATACGGCCACAAACCGGTTGCAGCTCGTGGCCGGTTGCCACTAACTTGTCCAGCGGATAACCCAGCGACAACAGGGTTGCCAATGCCAACAAGAAGTTACTGACGTTGAAAGCGCCCATCAGACGGCTTTCAATCTGACCATCACCCCAACTTGAGCTGAAGTGGATAGTGGCACCGTTATCGTGATAATTGACGGAGGTCGTTTTCAACCAACGGCCATGGCAACCTGGCTGCAGATTATCCTGCATGGTCACGGCGACCGCGTCCGGCAACTTACTCAGCCAGCGCTGACCAACTTCGTCATCCGCATTAATAATCGCCTGGCCCACTTCGTGGCTCGCGAACAGCGACCACTTGGCCGCTTCGTAATTGGCCATGTCACCGTGGTAATCCAGGTGGTCACGGCTCAGGTTGGTGAATACCGCAGCAGCAAACGGCAGCGCCGCCACGCGGTTTTGCACCAACCCGTGAGAAGAAACTTCCATCGCAGCGAAGGTGGCGCCGCGATCGACCAGCTCGTTTAGCACGTGTTGAACATCTACCGCAGAGCCGGTGGTATTCTCGGTTGGGCACACTTGGCCCAGCAAGCCATTACCAACGGTACCCATTACGGCGCTGGTTTCACCCAGCAGCTGGCCCCACTGAGCCAGCAATTGAGTCGTGGTGGTCTTGCCGTTGGTACCGGTAACGCCGACCAAGCGCAGACGCTCCGCCGGTTCATGGTAAAAACGCCCGGCCAGTGCGGACAGACGTTGATTGAGTTGGCTCAGATAAATCACCGGCACGCCATGCATTTCCGTGATAGCGCCGTCTTCTGCCTGTCCTTCGGCTTCGGCAATCACAGCGGCAACACCCTGCGCGATAGCCTGCGGAATATAGCGGCGTCCATCCGTCTGATGGCCGACAACGGCGACAAACAGATCCCCGGCAGCCGCAATACGGCTGTCTAATGTCATTTCCCGCAGCGCGCGCCCGGGCGCCGTCGGCACCCACGGAGCGAGTAAGTCGCGCAAATTACGATCGGCCACCTGAACCCTCTTTTCTGTTAATTACAAAATCGCTTTTCTCTGTGGTGGGCAACGCATCCGGTTCAACGTTCATGGTGCGTAATACGCCCCCCATGATCGCGCCAAACACCGGTGCGGAGATCGCACCACCGTAGTATTTCCCACCCTGCGGGTCATTGATCACCACCACCAGAGCGAAACGGGGATTACTGGCTGGCGCAACGCCAGCGGTATAAGCGATGTATCTATTGACGTATTGACCGTCCGGGCCAACCTTTTTGGCGGTACCGGTTTTGATGGCGATACGGTAGCCCTTGATCGCGGCTTTCACCCCACCGCCGCCCGGTAAGGCAACGCTTTCCATCATGTGTACGACGGTGCGCACCAGAGGCTCAGGGAAGACACGCTCACCGGCAACCGGTGGATCAACTTTGGTAATCGACAGCGGACGATAAACGCCCAGACTGCCGATCGTTGCGTAGACTCGCGCTAACTGTAACGGGGTTACCATTAGCCCATAGCCGAAAGAGAAGGTGGCCCTCTCTATGTCAGACCACCGTTGTTTTTTTGGGTATATGCCACTGCTTTCTCCGACCAGCCCCAAATTGGTCGCTTTTCCCAATCCAAAACGAGAGTAAGTATCTACTAACGCTGAGGACGGCATCGATAACGCCAGCCGTGAAACGCCGACGTTACTCGACTTCTGCAAGACCCCGGTCAGGGAGAGTTCCGCGTAACGCGCAACGTCCCTGATTTCCTTGCCGTTGATACGGTAAGGGACGGTATTCAGCACGCTGTTTTCTTTCACAATGCCGTGCTGCAATGCCGTCATGACCACCATGGGTTTCACGGTGGATCCAGGCTCAAAAATATCGGTGATAGCACGGTTACGCATGGTTTCTTTCGGCGTACCGGCCATATTGTTCGGGTTGTAAGAGGGGCTGTTGGCCATCGCCAACACTTCGCCGGTGTTCACATCCACCAGTACCGCGGTACCAGATTCAGCCTTGTTGAACGCCACAGCGTTGTTCAGCTCACGATAAACCAGCGCTTGCAGGCGCTCATCAACACTCAGGACCAGGTTATGCGCGGCCTGGCTGTCAACTGAAGAGATGTCTTCAATCACTCGGCCATAACGGTCTTTACGCACGGTCCTTTCGCCCGGTTGCCCGGTCAGCCAGCGATCGAAGCTCTTCTCAACGCCTTCAATCCCCTGCCCGTCAATGTTGGTTACGCCGATAATATGCGAAGTCACCTGGCCGGAAGGATAGTAGCGCCGTGATTCCTGACGTAGATAAATCCCCGGCAGTTTCAGTTTGTGAATGTAATCGCCGATCGCCGGGTTTACCTGGCGCGCCAGATAGACAAAGCGCCCCTTGGGGTTAGCATTAATGCGGGTAGAAAGCTGATCCAGCGGGATATTCAGCGCATCAGACAGCGCCTTCCAACGGCTGTCCAGCGTAATGCCACCGCGCTCATTCAGTTCTTTCGGATCAGCCCAGATAGCATTTACCGGGACACTTACCGCCAACGGACGGCCTGAGCGATCGCTGATCATACCGCGTGACGTCGGGACTTCCTGCACGCGCAGTGAACGCATGTCGCCTTCTTTCACCAGGCGGTCTGGGTTAATCACCTGCAAATAAGCCACGCGCAGCATCAACCCTACCAACGCCAGCAAAATACAGCCGCACAGCAACGCAAAACGCCAGCTTACAAAGCTGGCTTGATCTTCCTGGCGTTTCAACTTACCGGGCCGTGCTGCTTTCATGCGTTCCCTTTCTACTCCGTGTAATGATTTCAGTTAAACCATTCATTGTTTAACGATGATATTTTCCTGCGATGGATCAACATGTTGCATCTGCAGTTTTTCAGTAGCGATACGCTCTACCCGACTGTGATCCCCAAGAGCATTCTCTTCCAGAATCAGGTTGCGCCACTCAATGTCCAGAGCGTCTCTCTCTAAAACAAGCTGTTCGCGTTCGGCGGTCAATAAACGCGTGCGGTGCGCGGTGGTCACCACGAACACCGCAGATACCAGCGAAGCAATCAGCAAAATCAATGGGATCTTGGCGTTGCGCAGCAAATCACCGCCAATGACCCCGACCAAACCGTGACGCTCGTTACCAATCACGCTGACATCCTCTCGGCAATACGCAGCACCGAGCTGCGCGCACGTGGGTTTTCTGCGACTTCGGCATCGCCAGGCATCATCTTGCCCAGCGCCTTGAGCGTGCGCCCACCCATGCTGCGCAGCTGCTCTTCAGTCAGCGGAATACCCGCAGGTACCTGAGCACCGCGGCTATGATGGCGCATGAAGCGTTTAACAATGCGATCTTCTAACGAGTGGAAGCTGATGACAGACAGGCGTCCCTGTGGTGCCAGTACTTCCAACGCGCCGTCCAGCGCACGTTCAATCTCTTCCAGTTCACTGTTGATATAGATGCGGATCGCCTGGAAACTGCGGGTTGCCGGATGCTTATGCTTATCCCGGAACGGGCTGGCATTGGCGATCAAATCAGCCAGTTCTTTGGTTCGTGTCATTGGCTCAACGAGGTTTCTTTCTACGATGGCGCGAGCAATGCGCTTGGCGAAACGCTCTTCACCGAAGGTTTTCAACACCCAGGCAATGTCGTCTGCTTCTGCTTTCATCAACCATTCAGCAGCCGACTGGCCGCTCGATGAGTCCATGCGCATATCCAGCGGACCGTCACGCATGAAGGAAAATCCGCGTTCTGCGTCATCAAGCTGTGGGGAAGAAACGCCCAGGTCGAGCAAAATACCGTCAATCTGCCCCACTAATTCGCGTTCCCGCACATAGTGTGACAAATCGGAGAAGGGGCCGTGTACGATGCTAAAACGAGGATCTTCAATAGACTTGGCGGCTGCAATCGCCTGTGGGTCGCGGTCAATTGCCAGCAAACGTCCTTCCGGCCCTAGCTGGGACAGAATCAGACGCGAATGACCACCGCGGCCAAAAGTACCGTCGATATATATGCCGTTACTGCGAATATTGAGGCCGTTAACCGCCTCATCCAACAGTACGGTAGTGTGTTTGTAATTTTCCAACATGCTTATAGCGACAAGTCCTGTAGCCGCTCAGACAACGGTTCCTGAGTCGACTGTTCTGCGTCAATATCATCCTTGACTTGTTGATACCAGGTCTGTTCATCCCACAGCTCAAACTTGTTGAACTGCCCGACCAGCATCACTTCTTTTGTAAGCCCGGCGTGCTGACGTAGCGTAGTGGCTAACAACAACCGACCGGCACTGTCCATCTGACACTCACTGGCATGTCCCAACAACAGGCGCTGAACGCGGCGCTCGGCGGGATTCATACTCGACAGACGGGATAACTTTTGTTCAATAATTTCCCATTCGGGCAGTGGATAAAGCAGCAGGCAGGGCTGGTGGAGGTCAATGGTACAGACCATTTGGCCTTGCGATTGCTCGTTCAGCAAATCCCGATAACGGGTCGGTACGGCAAGCCGCCCTTTGCTGTCGAGGTTAACCATCGTTGCTCCACGGAACATTCCTGAGTTACCCCTTCACGACCGTTTTCACCACTTTACCCCACAAATTCCCACATAATGGAGTTTACGGAGGGTATGAAAACCTTGTCAAGCCAGAGCGCCAGCGCTTTGGCAATATTTCTTCAGTCATTTTGGGAGCTAGCTCGCGAAAGGAACGCGATTTATTAGATGATTAAAAATTAACATCATGATAAACGGGGAGAATTTTCTAAGCGGAAAGAACGTGATTAAAAACCTGACAAATCGGCGATTAATTAACTCAATACTTCCTTCTGCAATCGATGTCTCATTTTTCAGCTCGGCAATCACAGCCCTGTAACCCCGCGCGAGCCGCAGCGGGCAAGGCCCAGCGTCACCTCACCCTAAAGGTAAAATATGTCATAAGCTATTGAGTTAATAACGCTCAATGGTTATTTCACCCCAAGACGGGCGCTATTTTACTTCAATTAATGCGCCAGTGATCAGTCCGGCAGGAAAATAAATCACTCGGATATTACGAGGCGAGCCAATTCCGATTTAAATCAATTTAGTAAGATTATTCTCAAAACACCTGTTTACAATTATGGTTTCATTTCCTTACATCATTTATTCCCACAATTTTTAGTGAGAATAATTGCCTCGTGACCAAAACCAACACAACTCATTGTTTTTTATTGAATAGTTAGAATGCATCCCTTTTTAATCCCTTCGCGCCATATTCTTCTCCATTCTCTCAGCACAAAAACCACACAAGGCACTCAAATAAAAATATTCGACTACTTAATCAACGCATGACGAAAGCGTAAACTACATAAAGAATTAAAAACCAGATTTAACAACTAAAAATTAAATAATTAACAGAACATTAACCAATAATCACGGAGATTGCATTATGCTTTCGCCTGTCCCACATTGGCGTAGCGCCGCCGCCGATACCTTTGCACTGGTGGTGTACTGTTTCATTGCCGGTATGGCAATAGAAATTCTGGTATCCGGCATGAGTTTCCAGCAGTCGCTTTCATCTCGTTTGCTGTCGATCCCCGTCAATATCCTGATCGCCTGGCCTTATGGCCGCTATCGTGATGCCTTTATCGGCGTCGCCAAACGCCTTCGCGGCCATCCTTTTTTACTGCGCAACCTTGCCGACTTGCTGGCCTATGTCAGTTTCCAATCGCCGGTTTACGCGGCCATATTGTGGAGTGTGGGTGCCGACGGACAGCAAATCATGACGGCAGTAGCCAGCAACGCGGTGGTTTCAATGGCGATGGGCGTGGTGTATGGCTACTTTCTCGAATATTGCAGAAAGTTGTTCAGAGTGGCGGGGTACGTATAAAGGGATTCGGCAAGAGTGCGAAACAGCACTCCTGCCTGAAGATTATTTCCGGCTCAGGCTACCGCGGCGGAAAAGATTACGACGAATTCGCGTCAGACCTGGTTTAGGTTTACGTGGTTCATCCAGGCTGGCCAAGACCAGCTCCAGCACGCGTTCGGCCACATCCCGGTGCCGCTGCGCAACCGCCAAGACAGGGCATTCAAGGAAGTCCAACAGCTCATGATCGCCAAAGGTGGCGATGGCCAGATCGGTCGGCAAGCGGCCACGTTGTTTCAGCGTGACGTCCATCACCCCTTGCAACAAAGAGAATGAAGTGGTGAACAATGCTTGTGGCATTGGATGCGTTTTCAGCCATTCGGCAAACAATACCCCCGCAGCTTCACGTTCATAGCTGTTGGCATACAGATAATCGACGTGCCGTTCGTCATCCTGCCAGGCCTGGCGGAAGCCTTGTTCACGCAGGAAGCTAACGGAAAGCTCCGGCAGCGCCCCCAAATACAGAACGGACTCTGCCGGGAAGGTACGCAGTTCCTGCGCCAACGCGAAAGAGTCTTCTTGGTCAGCCCCGACAACGCTAATGAAGTGTTCGCGATCCAACGCCCGGTCCAAAGCGATAATCGGCAAGGGATCGTTAGCCCAACGCTGATAGAACGGATGCTCCGGTGGCAAGGCGGTGGAAACGATAAGCGCATCGACCTGACGTTGCAGCAGGTGCTCAATACAGCGCATTTCGTTATCCGGCTGATCTTCCGAACAGGCAATCAGCAACTGGTAGCCGCGTTGACGCGCCTGGCGCTCCAGATAGTTGGCAATCCGGGTATAGCTGGTATTTTCCAGATCCGGTATCACCAAACCGATTGAACGGGTCCGCCCAGCGCGTAATCCTGCCGCGACGGCATTTGGGTGATAGTTGTGCTCCCTGACCACGGCCATCACTTTTTCGACGGTTTTATCGCTGACACGATACTGCTTCGCCTTGCCGTTGATGACATAACTGGCCGTGGTGCGCGAAACGCCTGCGAGACGCGCGATTTCATCCAGTTTCACGTTAACCCCTTTTGACGCTAAAAATAGAAGTGAAAGCGATACCCGTCATACTTGAAACTGCCCCTGCGTTGACTACGCTCACTTACCCGAATCACTTACCACAGTAAGCTCATCGGGATGCGTTCCCTTGCCGCCTTGATGCAGCTCCAATTATCTTGGGTATATACTTGGATTAACCATCGCATCCTGTGCGGGTATTCAATCCAGCCTCTGCGATCTAACAGCAGAAAACACTGCTGAGCAACCGCTTTTGCCGAAAGGTGCCAGCAAACAGGCAAAAAACACCGAAAAACAAAGGGCGCAGCCCGTGCCGCGCCCCTAAATCCTACTACGTCGAACTTCAACGCATGATTTTGTCGCCACGCGACACGCCAACCACACCGGAGCGCGCCACCTCAACGATCTCGGCCACCTCACGCACCGCGTTAAGGAAAGCATCCAGCTTATCGCTGGTACCGGCCAACTGAACGGTGTAAAGCGTGGCGGTGACATCAACGATTTGGCCGCGGAAAATATCAGCGCAGCGCTTCACTTCTTCACGGCCATAACCGCTGGCTTGTAACTTCACCAACATGATTTCACGTTCAACGTGTGCACCCTGCACCAGTTCGCTAACGCGCAGCACGTCGACCAGCTTATGCAGTTGCTTTTCGATCTGCTCTAGCACTTTCTCATCACCGACGGTTTGAATCGTCATGCGTGAGAGCGTGGGATCGTCAGTCGGTGCAACCGTCAGGCTTTCGATGTTGTAACCACGCTGAGAAAACAACCCCACCACACGCGATAACGCACCAGACTCGTTTTCCAGCAATACAGATAAAATACGGCGCATGATCAGGTCCTCTCCGTTTTGCTTAACCACATTTCGTCCATGCTTCCACCACGAATCTGCATTGGATAGACATGTTCGGTTTCATCGACGGTCACATCGACAAATACCAGGCGTTCTTTTTCGGCCAGCGCCTGCGCCAGCTTGCTTTCCAGCTCATCCGGCGTACGAATGGCAATGCCTACGTGGCCGTACGCCTCTGCCAGCTTGACAAAGTCCGGCAGGGAATCCATATAAGATTGGGAGTGGCGGCCGGAGTAAATCATGTCTTGCCACTGTTTCACCATACCTAGATAACGGTTGTTCAGGTTCACTACGATCACCGGCAGGTTGTATTGCAGTGCGGTGGACAGTTCCTGAATGTTCATCTGGATGCTGCCGTCGCCGGTCACGCACACCACAGTTTCCTCAGGCAACGCCAGCTTTACACCCAGTGCCGCCGGCAGACCAAAGCCCATGGTGCCAAGCCCACCGGAGTTGATCCAACGACGCGGCTTATCGAATGGGTAGTAAAGTGCGGCGAACATCTGGTGCTGACCGACATCGGAGGTCACATAAGCGCCCCCTTTCGTCAGCCGGTGCAGGGTTTCGATCACTGCCTGCGGTTTAATGGTACCACTGTTTTTGTCGTAGCCCAGACAGTCGCGCGCGCGCCACTGCTCAATTGACTGCCACCAATCACGCAACCCGTCGTGATCCTGCGCTTTGTCTTCCTGCGCCAACAGCTCCAACATCTGGGTCAACACCTGTTTGGCATCGCCGACAATGGGAATATCGGCGTCAACCGTCTTGGATATTGACGTAGGGTCGATGTCGATGTGCAGTACGGTTGCGTCCGGACAGTATTTGGCCAGATTATTGGTAGTACGATCGTCAAAACGCACGCCGACGGCAAAGATCACGTCGGAATTGTGCATGGTTTTGTTGGCTTCATAAGTCCCGTGCATGCCGAGCATGCCAACGCTCTGGCGATGCGTACCAGGAAACGCGCCCAACCCCATCAGGGTACAGGTGACCGGCAGACTCAGTTTTTCTGCCAGTTCCAACAGTTCTGCGTCGCAGGCGGAGTTGATCGCGCCACCACCGACATACATGACGGGTTTTTTGGCCGACAAAATGGTGTGCAATGCGCGTTTGATCTGCCCACGATGCCCCTGCACCGTTGGATTATAGGAACGCATACTCACTTCATCCGGGTAAGCATAAGGCATTCTCACCGCAGGGCCCACGATGTCCTTCGGCAGGTCAATCACGACGGGACCAGGACGGCCCGTAGAAGCCAGATAAAAAGCTTTCTTCAGTACGCCGGGAATATCTTCGGTGCGTTTCACCAAGAAGCTGTGCTTTACCACCGGACGGGAAATCCCGACCATGTCACATTCTTGGAAAGCATCGTAACCAATCAGTGAGCTGGGAACCTGGCCGGAAAGCACCACCATAGGGATAGAGTCCATATAGGCAGTCGCAATACCCGTGATCGCATTGGTTGCCCCGGGGCCGGACGTCACCAACACCACCCCCACTTCACCGGTCGCACGCGCATAGCCATCGGCCATATGCACGGCACCTTGCTCATGACGAACCAATATGTGATCGATTCCTCCAACCGTATGCAGGGCGTCGTAAATATCGAGCACCGCCCCGCCGGGATAACCGAATACATGCTTAACGCCCTGATCAATCAACGATCGGACGACCATCTCGGCTCCTGACAACATCTCCATGGGTTTGCCTCCAGGCTAACTTATTCTTATCTGGCGCCGGAACGTGACGCCTGCTGTGGGGCAATACCCCAAAATTTTTATGGATTGACTATAACCCATTAACATAACGTCAGAATATGAGGCAGGCAAACGGCAAAATGACACAACGAGTGAAGGGTTACTGCTACAGGCTGGGGATCGGGGAATTTACAGAAACAATGCACTAGCCACGGGCAAATCAAGCTAGGCATTGTTTCAGTCAGGCGAGGAATTACAGAACTATATCAGGCAAGGATTATGCTGTTTTTTCGCCGAACAATCCGCCCGGCGACAATAGCGGATCTACTCCTGGTACATAGAATCGATTTCACGCTGATAGCGCTGTGAAATGACCTTGCGGCGCAGTTTCAGCGTTGGCGTCAATTCGCCCAACTCCATAGAGAAAGCGGCAGGCAACAAGGTAAACCTTTTTACCTGCTCAAAACGCGCCAGCTCTTTTTGCATCTCACGCAGGCGGCTTTCAAACATGTCCAGGATATGGCTATTGCGCAACAACTCAATACGATCCTGATACTTCAGGTTGATGGACTTGGCGTACTCTTCCAGAGACTCAAAGCTGGGCACAATCAATGCAGAAACAAATTTACGCGCATCGGCGATGATAGCCACCTGTTCGATAAAACGATCCTGTGCCAACGTGCCTTCCAGCATCTGCGGCGCAATATACTTACCGCCAGAGGTTTTCATCAGATCTTTAAGGCGCTCGGTAATGAACAGGTTACCGCCTTCATCAATGGCGCCGGCGTCACCCGTTTTCAGCCAACCGTCTTCAGTAAAGCTGTCAGCCGTTTCCAATGGTTTATTGAAATAACCACGCATCACTATTGAACCACGTACCTGGATTTCATTCTCCTGCCCAATACGCACTTCAATTCCCGGTAAGGGTTTACCAATTGAGCCAAAGCGGAAGTCACTTTCTTCCCAACAGGAAACGGTGGCGCACGTCTCAGTCATGCCATAACCGTACTTGATGTTAACGCCCATCGCCTGAAAGAACAGAATGACGTTGTCGTCAAGTTTGGCACCTGCCGCTGGCAAGAAACGCACCCGCCCGCCAAGAATGCCACGTAGCTTACTCAGCACTAGCTTATCGGCCCAGCGATGGGAAAGATCAAACAGCTTACCTAAAGGTTTACCGGCGCGTTCCTGCAAGAATTTGCGCTCACCGCAGACAATGGCCCAATGGAACAGCGCACGACGCAGCCAAGGCGCACGTGCCACCTTTTCATGCACTGCACTGAAGATTTTTTCATAGAAACGCGGCACGGCGCACATCAGTGTCGGACGCACCGACGCCATGGCTTCACGCACCCAGTCAGTATTGGGCAAAAATACGTTCTGGGCGCCGGAATGCATGATAAAAAAGCTCCAGGCGCGTTCAAACACATGTGACATTGGCAAGAAACTGAGAGAAACATCCTCTTCATTCACCGTTAGTCGCTCATCGTGCAGGTAAAGTTGCGCAGCCAGATTACGATAATCCAGCATGACCCCTTTTGGTTCGCCGGTGGTGCCAGAGGTATAGATCAGTGTGAACAGATCGCCCAAATCGCAATCGGTGATACGCTGCTGCCGCTGCGATTCAACAGCGGCAAGATCAACTTCACGCTCGAAGGTACTCAGGTGCTGTGCAATTTCGCAGCCGTGCAGATCGACAGCGTCGTCAAACACAATAATGTGGCTTAGTTGCGGGCATACGCCACGCAATGCAATAGCGGCATCCAATTGGGCCTGCTCACCAACAAACAGAATGCGTACATCAGCATCATTGATGATAAAAGCCGCCTGAGCCGCCGTGTTAGTGGCATACAGCGGCACGCTAACGCCACGCAATTGCAGAATCGCCAAATCAACCAGTGACCAAGCCATGCAGTTGTTGGCAAAAATGGCGATACGTTCCTGTACGTCAATACCCAATGCCAGTAACGCACTCGCGATGTGACTGATATGCGCGTCGACCTGTCGCCAGGTCAGCTGTGTCTCACCATCAGGTGACCATTGGCGAAAAGCTGTGCGATCGGCACGGTGGGAAACTTGATGCTGTATACGGTGAGTTAAATGGTATTGCAGCAGATTATTGATCATAGCGCTCTAAGCCTGAAATGAATCAAACAGTTAACCTTGGGCAGGACGACATATCCCGCATCTCAGCTTACACGTGTTTACTTTTTTTCGCGCAGTCTACCTACTCTCTGGCAGCGGGAAAAGAGATTTCAGCGTCGAAGTGTGCGCCAAAACCAAGATTAATTTCATCACGTCCATTCATTTGGACAGAAAGAAGGTTAAAAGGTTTGATTCAGGCTACGAAATGCATGTCAGGCAGCAGCACCTTACCAACAGGTAAAAACACCAATCGTAATTAAAATATCAGGATATAATTTCGCATTGAAAAACTTTGGTAAAACTATCGAAAAAATAAAGAAGTGGTTAATGAAAAAGACTTAACTCAAGATATATCTTAGATAAGCCCAAGGTAATTCCTAATAAACAAACAGCAAAAATTATTCCCCCAATCGGGAGATAGCCGCCTTAGGGGGTAATAACCCGTTACTTACTCAGTGGTCTCGGGCTGACTCAGCATGGATTTCAACCATTGATGCCCCTTATCGCGTTCGGCTGATTCATGCCAAGAAAGATAGCATGTTGCTTTTTCCTCAATCCAAGGCAAGGGAATACATCTTAACTGTAATTTTTCGGCTTGCTGCTGAGCTAACCAAGCAGGAACAATAGCCACCATGTCTGTATTGGAGACAATGCTCAGTACACTATATAAGTCCGTACACTGCTGGGTGATGACACGCCGCATCGTTTCTTTTATATAGTAAGGTTTACTGAATGAATAGAACTCCTCAAGCGATACTACAGCGTGCTGTTCCGATAAAAGTTGTTCCTGTGTGATGTTAGCGTCAATTCTCGGATGTTTCTGGGCTAAGACTAACGTCAGCTCATCCTCAAAAAGAACAACATTGTTAAACTCTGTAGATTCAAAGTTTGCATAACCAATGACAAACTCCACATCCTGATAACGCAATTGGTTGTCAATGTTACTTGTTATATAAGAATTTATTTTCAAATGTATTTGCGGTGCCATTTCTTTCACGCGGTTGATTATTGCCGCCCCCAAACGCAAATCAAGCGGGCTGCACAATGCAACAGAGAAAATGCGCTCGCTGGTCACAGGCTCAAATTCCGCCCCTGGCAATTCATTTTGCACAAGCTGCAACGCCTGGCGCATCGGGCCAAACAGCTGTTTGGCACGCACTGTGGGCTGAATGCCGCGCCCACATCGCACAAAAAGCTCGTCATTAAACATCAGTTTCAAACGCGCGACAGCGTTACTCACCGCGGGTTGTGACATCCCCAAAAAGCTTGCCGCCCGCGTAATGTTCTGCATTTGCATAACCGCGTCAAACACCGTGAGCAGGTTCAGATCGACGCTACGCAGGTGTATTTCACTCACACATTGATCAATAACAACCTCTGAATTTAATTCCGACATATCTCACTCCACTAAGTCCTATTTAGATAACTCAAACGAATATAATCAAAACAATGATTGAAACATCACTCTCTGAATCACACACGAAAAGTTAGTTGCCCATCGCCTCTATTTAAAAAATGGCTTGAACATCATCCCATATAAAAACGTGATTAAAGATTAAATACTGACGTATATCTCGATTATTTTCTTGGTTGCAGACAGAAAAACCGCATTAAAAACCCAACAAACAGTCACAATATAACTCGCAGTTATAACATCACCTGACACACTCACCATTAACTGTTCATACCCAAGAAAATAAAATACAAAAGCATAACCTGTCAAACATCTGATTCTTACCTATTGATAGCCAGATCGTCTAACACATTCACTGGAACAATAAAAAGCACAAACACATTGACAATAGGAATGCAAAAAATCAAAAACACTCTTTTAGTCTCGCGAGAGCGATGGTTACGCACTTTCAATATTAACCAAATGTAAATCAGAAGCAATTACGACAATATATATTCAGTTAATTTATGCTAAGAGGCCCGCAAATCACTCATGATTTTTTCTCTGGCAACATCATTTTTTACCGAATTATCGTCTAAAGCGTTACGCCGTTAACCACGTATGTAAAGACTATCCCCATTTTCAATCAGGTGTTGACAGCGCCAAGCCAATAACGTATCAAATTAGACAACGACATTATTTTGAGAACGTGAACCGCTATGAACCGTACACATCGTCTACTAGGCCTACTACTTAACGCATCTTCTTTGCGCGGTATGCCAGTGGACGAAGTTCAGAGCTGATTCAGCCCACGACATAACAAACCCGCGCTACTGCGCGGGTTTTTTTTTACCCGCTTAGCGTGAAATAAACACGATAAGGAACGCCCTGATGAGCCAACAAGTCATTATTTTCGATACAACGCTGCGTGATGGTGAACAAGCGCTGCAAGCCAGTCTGAGCGTGAAAGAGAAGATTCAGATAGCGATGGCACTGGAAAGAATGGGGGTCGACGTCATGGAAGTCGGTTTCCCAGTCTCTTCACCGGGTGATTTCGAATCGGTGCAAACCATCGCCCGTCAGATCAAAAATAGCCGTGTGTGTGGATTGGCCCGATGCGTCGATAAAGATATCGACGTCGCGGCCGAAGCATTGCGTGTCGCCGAAGCCTTTCGTATTCACGTCTTCCTGGCCACCTCAACCCTGCACATCGAATCAAAGTTGAAGCGTTCGTTCGATGAAGTGCTGGAGATGGCGATTCGGTCAGTGAAACGTGCTCGCAATTACACAGACGACGTAGAGTTCTCTTGTGAAGATGCAGGCCGTACTCCCATCGATAATCTGTGCCGTGTGGTGGAAGCGGCGATTAATGCTGGCGCGACAACGATCAATATCCCGGATACCGTGGGTTACACCACGCCGAACCAGTTTGGCGGCATCATCAGCACCCTGTACAACCGCGTCCCCAATATCGATAAAGCCATTATTTCTGTCCATTGCCATGACGATTTGGGTATGGCAGTCGGCAACTCTATCGCCGCAGTGCAGGCAGGTGCGCGCCAGGTTGAAGGGACGTTGAACGGCATTGGTGAGCGTGCAGGCAACACCTCGTTGGAAGAAGTGATCATGGCGATCAAAGTGCGCCAGGACATCATGAACGTGCACACCAATATCAACCACCAGGAAATTTTCCGCACCAGTCAAATTGTCAGCCAGTTGTGTAACATGCCGATCCCGGCCAACAAGGCGATCGTGGGCTCCAATGCTTTCGCACACTCATCCGGTATCCACCAAGATGGTGTCCTGAAGAACCGCGAAAACTACGAAATCATGTCACCGCAGACCATTGGTCTGAAAGATGTGCAACTGAACCTGACCTCCCGTTCCGGTCGTGCTGCGGTAAAACACCGTATGGAAGAAATGGGCTATAAGGAACAGGACTATAACCTGGACAACCTGTACGCCGCATTCCTGAAGCTGGCCGACAAGAAAGGCCAAGTGTTCGATTACGATCTGGAAGCATTGGCCTTCATTAATAAGCAGCAAGAAGAACCAGAGCATTTCAGCCTGGACTATTTCAGCGTCCAGTCAGGTAGCAGCATCATGGCGACCGCATCGGTGAAATTGATCTGTGGTGAAGAAGAAAAAGCCGAAGCGGCCACAGGCAACGGCCCGGTTGACGCAGTTTACCAAGCTATCAATCGCATTACCGGTTACCCAATCGAGTTGGTGAAATACCAGTTAACGGCCAAAGGTCAAGGCCGTGATGCACTGGGCCAGGTTGATATTGTCGTGTCCTACAACGGTCGTCGCTTCCACGGTGTGGGCCTTGCGACCGACATCGTGGAATCCTCAGCCAAGGCGATGGTTCACGTATTGAATAATATTTGGC
Organism: Serratia sp. NPDC087055; assembly: GCF_044900985.1. Lineage (NCBI taxonomy): Bacteria > Pseudomonadati > Pseudomonadota > Gammaproteobacteria > Enterobacterales > Yersiniaceae > Serratia > Serratia sp. NPDC087055. The sequence continues at coordinate 398,182 of NZ_JBJDOG010000002.1, read as the reverse complement.
GCTCTCAGCAGGTAGAAAAAGAAAAACAGCGTCTGCAGCAAAGCAAACATCAAAATAATCAGGAAACGGTGTGAACATGACGAAGACTTACCACATTGCCGTCTTACCCGGAGACGGAATCGGCCCAGAAGTAATGGCCCAGGCGCGTAAAGTGTTGGACGCAGTGCGTCAGCGCTTTGATATCCGCATCACCGAAGCCGAATATGACGTCGGTGGCATCGCCATCGACCGTCATGGCAGCCCACTGCCCCAGGCTACCCTTGCGGGTTGTGAACAAGCCGATGCTATTCTGTTTGGCTCCGTGGGTGGCCCGAAATGGGAACACCTGCCCCCCGCCGAACAACCAGAACGCGGCGCGTTACTGCCACTGCGTAAGCACTTCAAGCTGTTTAGTAACCTGCGTCCCGCGCGTTTGTACCAAGGCTTAGAAGAATTCTGCCCACTGCGCGCCGACATCGCCGCCCGGGGATTCGATATTTTGTGCGTGCGCGAACTGACCGGCGGTATTTACTTTGGCCAGCCGAAAGGCCGTGAAGGCCAAGGCATGCAGGAACGTGCTTTCGACACTGAGGTCTATCACCGTTTCGAGATTGAACGCATTGCACGCATCGCCTTTGAATCCGCCCGTAAGCGTCGCAACAAAGTCACCTCTATCGACAAAGCCAACGTCCTGCAAAGCTCAATCCTGTGGCGGGAAGTGGTCAATCAGGTTGCTAAAGATTACCCGGACGTGTCGCTGTCGCACATGTACATTGACAACGCCACCATGCAGCTGATTAAAGATCCGTCCCAATTCGACGTGCTGCTGTGCTCCAACCTGTTCGGCGACATCCTGTCCGACGAATGCGCCATGATCACCGGTTCAATGGGCATGCTGCCATCCGCCAGCCTGAACGAGCAAGGTTTCGGTCTGTATGAGCCGGCTGGCGGTTCTGCGCCAGACATCGCGGGTAAAGGTATCGCTAACCCAATCGCTCAGATTCTGTCGGCCACCCTGCTGTTGCGATACAGCCTGGGCGCCGCCGACGCGGCTGATGCCGTAGAGCGCGCGATAAACCAGGCGCTGGAACAGGGCTACCGCACCGCCGATCTGGCCGGTACAGGTAACGCCATCAGCACCGATGAAATGGGCGACATCATCGCCCGCTTTGTAGCTCAGGGGGCATAACATGGCCAAGACCTTATATCAAAAGCTGTACGATGCCCACGTGGTGTACGAAGCCCCAAACGAAACGCCGCTGTTATACATCGACCGTCATTTGGTGCACGAAGTCACTTCGCCACAGGCGTTTGATGGCCTGCGCGCCATGGGCCGCAAAGTTCGTCAACCGGGCAAAACGTTCGCCACCATGGATCACAACGTCTCGACCCAAACCAAAGACATCAACGCCAGCGGCGAGATGGCACGAATTCAAATGCAGGAGCTGATCAAGAACTGTGCTGAATTCGGTGTCTCCCTGTACGATCTGAACCACCCGTTCCAGGGTATCGTGCACGTCATCGGCCCTGAACAGGGCATGACGCTGCCGGGCATGACCATCGTGTGCGGAGACTCCCACACCGCAACGCACGGCGCCTTTGGCTCGCTGGCATTCGGTATTGGCACCTCGGAAGTCGAACACGTACTGGCGACCCAGACCCTGAAACAGGGTCGCGCCAAGACGATGAAAATTGAAGTCGCCGGCGACGCAGCCGAAGGCATTACCGCCAAGGACATTGTGCTGGCGATCATCGGCAAAACTGGCAGCGCTGGCGGTACAGGTCACGTAGTGGAATTCTGCGGCAAAGCGATTGAAGCGCTGAGCATGGAAGGCCGCATGACCCTGTGCAACATGGCGATTGAAATGGGGGCCAAGGCCGGGCTGGTTGCACCGGACGACACCACCTTTGATTACCTGAAGGGCCGCCAGTTTGCGCCGACCGGCAGCAACTGGGAACAGGCTGTCGCTTACTGGCGTACGATGAAGTCCGATGATGACGCCAAATTCGATACCGTGGTGACCTTACGCGCAGAAGATATTGCGCCACAGGTCACCTGGGGTACTAACCCAGGCCAGGTGATCGCCGTCAATCAGGTGATCCCTGCACCGGAATCCTTTAGCGATCCTGTCGAACGAGCCTCTGCCGAGAAGGCACTGGCCTACATGGATCTCAAACCGGGTATCAAACTGACTGAAGTGCCGATCGACAAAGTGTTTATCGGTTCTTGCACCAATTCGCGCATCGAAGATCTGCGTGCCGCAGCGGCGATCGCCAAGGGGCGCAAGGTTGCCAACGGCGTTCAAGCTATCGTGGTGCCCGGCTCCGGCCCAGTAAAGGCGCAGGCAGAGGCTGAAGGCTTGGATAAAATCTTTATTGAAGCCGGTTTTGAATGGCGTCTGCCGGGTTGCTCAATGTGCCTGGCAATGAACAACGACCGTCTGAACCCCGGCGAACGCTGTGCATCCACCAGCAACCGTAACTTTGAAGGGCGTCAGGGCCGTGGTGGCCGTACGCACCTGCTCAGCCCTGCTATGGCTGCTGCGGCTGCCGTTGCCGGTCATTTCGCCGATATCCGTGATATTCACTAAGGGGCTAACGTGTCTAAATTTACTCAGCATATCGGTTTAGTCGTCCCTCTGGACGCGGCTAACGTCGATACCGACGCCATCATCCCAAAACAGTTTTTGCAGAAAGTCACGCGCACAGGTTTCGGCCAGCATCTGTTCAACGACTGGCGTTTTCTCGACGATGCCGGTCAACAACCGAACCCAGAGTTCGTGCTGAACAAACCGCGTTACAAGGGGGCCAGTATCCTGCTGGCGCGTGAAAACTTTGGCTGTGGCTCCTCACGTGAGCATGCGCCGTGGGCACTGACCGATTACGGTTTCAAAGTCGTGATTGCACCAAGCTTCGCTGATATCTTCTATGGCAACTCGTTCAATAACCAGTTGTTACCTGTCACACTGAGCGAACAAGAAGTCGATGAATTGTTCAAACTGGTGGCAGACAACGAAGGCGTCGAGTTCGTGGTCGATCTGGAAAATCAGACAGTCAACGCTGGCGGTAAAAGCTATCCGTTCGAGATTGACAGCTTCCGCCGCCACTGCATGATCAACGGGCTGGACAGTATTGGTTTGACGCTGCAACACGAGGCCGATATTTCCCGCTACGAAGCGCAGCAGCCTGCGTTTCTGAACTGATCATCGGCTAATACTCCCAATACGGCAAGGGGCTCCCTGGAGCTGAGTAAACTCAGTGGCAGGGGCCCCTTACACAACCCAAACAGCAGCAGTTTCAAGTATGACGGGTATCACCAATAACCCAGCCACTTCCACCACGCCCCACCAATCAAAATCCAAATCAACAGGTTAACCACGCTCATCACCCAACCGGCTTTCCACCACTCCCCTAGCGTCACGTAGCCAGAGCCGAAAATAATCGGTGCTGTTCCCGTGCCATAGTGAGTCAGTGACATCATCAGTGAAGAAGAGAACGCCAGGATCAGTCCCAGCAATGCAGGCGGGGCACCCAGCGCAACACCAGCAGCAAAGAACGCGGCGAACATGGCAGTGACGTGTGCGGTGGTGCTGGCGAAAAAGTAATGCGAGTACAGATAGATAATGGTCAGCAGTACCGTACCACCGACCCAGCTCATGCCCATGTGATCGATACCGTTGCCCACCGTTTGCGACAGCCAACTGATCAATCCCAACTTACCAAGGAAACTGGCCATCATCACCAGCGCGGAGAACCACACGACGGTATCCCAAGCGCCCTTGTGTTTCAGCACGTCTTCCCAGCTCAACACCCCTGTAGCCAATAGCACCGCCAGGCCAATCAGCGCCGCAGTGGTTGGGTTTACCGACAAGGCCGGTCCAAAGATCATCGCCGGGATACCTGCCCACATCACCAATAGCAAGGCAAATACCGCCAAGGTGATTTTCTCAGGTAACGTGATGCGTCCCAATGCCTGCAGTTTTTCACGGGCGAAAAGTGGTGCATCCGGGGTACTTTTCACGTCCGGCGGATACAACAGGTAAATCACCAATGGCATAACGATAAGCGAACACAATCCCGGTACCAAAGCCGCAACAGCCCACATAGACCAGGAGAGCTCAAAGTTGCCATGGGTGCCTTTGGCAATCAAACTGACGATCAAGGGGTTAGGTGCCGTAGCGGTGATAAACATCGCAGAAGTGATAGGGTTGATATTGTAATTCACCAATGACAGATAGCGGCCAATTTTACCGGAGGTATTCAACTCGGGTTTGGAGCCAAAGCTATCGGCGATCGATCTCATGATCGGGTGGATAATCCCGCCGCCACGGGCCGTATTGCTTGGCGTTACCGGTGCCAACGTGGTCTCAGCCAGCGTTAATGCATAGGCGATCCCCAGCGTCTTTTTGCCAAACAGCGAAATAAAGTAATAGCCAATACGTGCACCTAACCCGGTTTTGTTCAGGCTAAGAGAAATCATAATCGAGAAACCAATCAGCCAGATCAATTGGTTGGAAAATCCACTCAGCGCGTCATTCAGCGCCGCGCCTGGATTGCCGGGATGGGTAACGCCGGTCACGGCCACCAGCGCAATGGCCACCACTGAAACGGCACCGATCGGCATCGCTTTGCCGATGATGGCAATAATGGTGCCGATAAACAGCGCCAGCAAATGCCAGGCATTGGGCTCTACCCCATCAGGCACAGGGATCACAAACCAAATTAGCAAAGTCGCAGCGAGGGCACACAGAGAAGGGACAGGTTTGAGCGGTGTTAGTTTATCCATAACATACCCACTTTTCTAAACGGATCGGCATCTCAGCAACAAGATGGGCGGGAGCGCAGCAGTCACGCTCCGTGTTCCATTTAGCTTGGGGGGTTGGCGTCATGTTCTCAATGACATGCGTCAATATTGCTGACGTTAAAACTCACACTTCCCGCACGCGAGCGCTCACCCATAACGCCACCACAGCCAGGACGGTCGCGAACCAATACACCGCATAATGGCCCAGATTTTCCACCAATGCCCCCTGCAGTACACCCGCCAAAATCACACCGGTAGAAATGCTGTTGGTAAACAACGTCGTCGCTGCCCCCGGCCGTCCCGGCATCAGGTCCTGGAAATACAGCATGCCGATGCCAGCGATAATGCCAATAAATATGGCGTTGAATAGCTGTAGCACCATCAGTGCCAGCTTGAATTTAAACATCACCAACCCGGCATAAAACAAAATACCCGCTGCCACAGCAAACAGCATCATGTTGCGCTTGCCGAAGCGTTTGACGTAATAGCCAGCCAGCAGCATTGCCGGGATCTCCAACCCCGCCGCTGTCCCCATCAGCAGACCCGCCAGATTCTCCGGTAGCCCCAAATCCGCGGTAATGTAGAGCGGCATATCGATGATATACATCGTATTGCACGTCCACATCAGCATCGAGGCGATAAACAAGCGCCGCACATCAGGGTTACGCCAGGCACTCACGGGGGCAATAGGGGCAGAGGCCGTATTGGCAAGCGCATCGTCCTGTGCTTGCTGCCCAGCACGCGGCACTGATGGCAAGGTAAACCACACCAATAGTGCACAGACAGCAAAGGTTGTCGCCGCAATCACGAACATCACGGTAAATCCATAAGTCAGCGCCAGCGTAAACGACAGCGGCGGACCAATCACCCATGCCAGCGACAATTGCGCACGCATCACCGAGCTGAACATCACGACTTCACGCGCCGAGCTGTCAGCATATTCTCGCGCCAGCGCGAAAATTTGCGGCATCGCCGTATTGGCAATAGCCGACAACAGCACACCGGCGGTAATCAGCGTCAAATAGTCACGATTGAAGGCAAACAGCAGACAGTTGCCGATCGCCATAACACAGCACATCAGAATCAAATTACGCCGGTCACCCTGCGTATCCGAACGCTTGGCCAACAGAAAACTGACGGCAATACCGACAATGGCATTAACGGTGTAGAACAGGCCAACCCATAACGGTCGCACCTTAACTTCAGTGGTCAGGAACAGGCTCAGCGTCGGCGCCAAGAGTGCCCCGGCAATGCCGGAAAGAAACGCGATCAGCAGGAAAGCGGCAAAGACAGGATTAAAGCGGCGTGGCAGCCAGCGCTGGCGTTTCATATCATCGTTCCCTGGCCCTAAAGCGGAAGACAGAACCTTAGGCTACGGGAGAAAAATTGCAAGAACATCCCATGGCCCACAATAAAAAAACCAGTGGGTATGACCCCACTGGCTGGTGAACAACACCATTACTCAGAAACACTTTCATTACCGGAGCCTCAGAGGTGCTCGCGGTATTGCTTGTCCGTCATGCTCTTAATGTCCCACTGGGTCAGGTGGGCCAACATGTCCAATCGTGCCTGTTCAGGCACCAGGCCCAGCCAGTCGGCGTGCTGCCGGCGTACCGCACTGAAGTAGCGCTGATAGAACTGTTTTGACAAGAAAACTTTCATCCGTCGCCCTCCCCCTTTCATTGAGGAAAATTATCGGCGTAATATAGGGAAAGATAAATTGATGAGTTGATGCCGGAGCGTTCCTCTTTTATGTCCACCTCCAGATTGCAACAGCAGTTCATTCGCCTGTGGCAACGCTGCCATGGCGAGCCGACAGAGACCACGCTGCAAGAACTGGCCGACGCGCTCACCTGCTCACGTCGTCACGTGCGTTCGCTACTTGGGGCCATGCAGCAGCAAGGCTGGCTGACCTGGCAAGCGGAATCGGGTCGCGGCAAACGTTCGCGGCTCACCTTCCACTATACTGGCCTGGCATTGCAGCAGCAGCGGGCGGAAGACCTGTTGGAACAAGACCGCATCGATCAACTGGTGCAATTGGTCGGCGATAAAAATGTGGTGCGACAGATGCTCCTCTCGCAACTGGGGCGCAGCTTTCGTCAGGGTAAACACATTCTTCGTGTGCTCTACTATCGCCAGTTGTACAACCTGTTGCCCGGTTCGGCGTTACGACGTTCGGAAACCCATTTGGCACGGCAGATCTTCAGCGGACTGACGCGTATAAATGAGGAAAACGGGGAACTAGAATCAGATCTCGCGCATCATTGGCAAGCGTTAACACCGCTGCACTGGCGTTTTTATCTACGTCCGGCGATCCATTTTCACCATGGACGTGAACTGGAAATGGAGGATGTCATCAGCACGCTCAGTCGGTTGACGCCGCAGCCCCTGTTTTCCCATATCGAGCGAGTGACGTCACCGACGCCATACGTGATTGACGTGCACCTGCTCAGCCCCGACTACTGGCTCCCCTGGTTGCTGGGCTCTGTGCACGCCATGATCCTCCCGCGTGAGTGGCAGAGTCTGCCAGAGTTCTCACGCCATCCAATCGGCACTGGGCCGTACAGTGTGGAAAGGAACCACCGCAGTCAGATGAAAATTCACGCCTTCGACGATTACTTTGGTTACCGGGCACTGATCGATGAGGTAAATATCTGGGTATTGCCGGAAGTGACAGAAGAACTGGTACATTCAGGCGTACAACTGCAAGCTGACGATACCGGCAAAAATGAGCTGGAAAGCCGATTGGAAGAAGGCTGCTATTTCCTGTTGTTCGATCAACGTTCCCCATTGGCGGCAGATCCGGCCATTCGCAGTTGGCTGTGTGAGTTGATTAACCCCATTTCACTGCTGAGCAACGCCGGGCCTATCTACCAACGCTATTGGTCTCCCGCCTATGGCATTCTGCCGCGCTGGCATCATAACCGTGCGCTGGCCCTGCAACCCAAACCACCTGGATTAACCGAACTGACGCTGACCTTCTACAGCGAACACTCGGAATTCCATGCCATTCAACAGGCGATCGAACCTTTGCTGGCGCAGCAGGGTATCAAGCTGAAGATTCAGAGCGTCGATTACGACACCTGGCACAAAGGCGATGCGATCAGCGATGTGTGGCTAGGCAGCGCCAACTTCTATCTGCCGCTGGAATTCTCACTGTTCGCCACGCTGTATGAGTTGCCGCTAATGCAGCACTGCATGAATGAAGATCTCGCAGAGGATGCGATGTTATGGCGCGCCAATGCCTTACCGCTGGCCGATTTTGGTCAACGCCTGGTCAGCAGTCATCAGTTGCATCCGCTGTTCCACCACTGGCTACAGCTACACGGTCAACGGAGTATGCGCGGCGTGCGGATGAACACCCTCGGCTGGTTTGATTTTAAATCCGCGTGGTTTGCGCCACCGGAAGCATAAGCATCTTTCACCAGCGCGCGTTAGTCTTTACAATGGCGCCGTCTCAACGGGGTGCAAAATGCGGCGTGCCGATTTTGCTGAGAACAAACCCGTCGAACCTGATCCGGTCAATACCGGCGGAGGGATTTGAGCCTAGCGAACCGGCAGCCGCCATTCGCCCCTCAGATACCTTTGCCCCCTAAATGTTCAGGAGTGCAAAGTGGTCAAAAAAAGCCTGCCCTTATTACTGTTGTTGAGCGCCGCACCGGTGTTCGCCAAACCCACGCTGACGGTCTATACCTATGATTCTTTCGCTGCCGACTGGGGCCCTGGCCCGGCAGTCAAAAAGGCCTTTGAGGCCCAGTGCGACTGTGATCTGAAATTCGTTGCCCTGGAAGACGGTGTCTCACTGCTTAACCGTTTACGCATGGAAGGCAAAAACAGTGCCGCCGACGTGGTTCTGGGATTGGACAACAACCTGCTGCAGGCCGCGCAACAAACCGGTTTATTCGCGCCAAGCGGCGTTAACAGCGCAACCTTGAGTGTGCCTGGCGGCTGGCAGGATAAAACCTTCGTGCCTTACGACTACGGTTACTTTGCCTTTGTTTACAATAAAGAAAAACTGAAGAACCCACCCACAAGCCTGCGAGAACTGGTCGACAGCGATCAAAAATGGAAAGTGATTTACGAAGATCCGCGCACCAGTACTCCGGGCCTGGGCCTGCTGCTGTGGATGCAGAAAGTCTATGGTGACAAAGCCCCCGAAGCTTGGCAGAAACTGGCGAAAAAAACCGTCACCGTGACAAAGGGCTGGAGTGAAGCCTACGGTTTGTTCCTGAAAGGTGAAGGCGATCTGGTGCTCAGCTACACCACCTCCCCGGCCTATCATCTTATTGAAGAGAAGAAAGACAGCTACGCTGCGGCCAATTTTAGCGAAGGCCACTATCTGCAAGTCGAAGTGGCGGGCAAACTCAAAGCCAGCAAACAACCGGCGCTGGCCGAGCGCTTTATGCAATTTATGGTCACTCCGGCGTTCCAGAACACCATTCCAACAGGCAACTGGATGTACCCGGTGATAAAAACCCAATTACCCGCAGGTTTTGAGCAAATGACCGTACCGCAGACAGCGCTGCAATACAGTGCAGAAGACGTGGCTAAACAACGCGGCAACTGGATCCGAGCATGGCAAACCGCCGTCAGCCACTGATCCCGCATTGGCTATGGCCGGGGCTACTGGCCGCCGGTCTGATCCTGACCATCGCCGTATTGGCGATGGGTTCTCTGTGGCGACACGCGCCGGAAAGCGACTGGCGCGGCCTGTGGCAAGACAGCTACCTGTGGCATGTGGTCCGTTTCACCTTCTGGCAGGCGTTGCTGTCTGCACTGATTTCGGTGCTGCCCGCAATCCTATTGGCACGTGCGCTATACCGCCGCCGTTTTCCTGGTCGTCAACTGCTGCTGCGGTTGTGTGCCATGACGCTGGTGCTGCCCGTACTGGTAGCCGTATTCGGCTTGCTCAGTGTGTATGGCCGACAAGGCTGGTTGGCCGCGCTATGCGGCTGGCTCGGCATTGACTACAGTTTCTCCCCTTACGGCCTGCAGGGCATCCTGTTAGCCCACATGTTCTTCAACCTGCCTTTAGCGACCCGGCTACTGTTACAGGCACTGGAAAACATTCCGGTCGAGCAACGCCAACTGGCGGCCCAGCTTGGCATGAGCGGTTGGCAGCAATTCCGCTTTGTCGAGTGGCCAGCGCTGCGTCGTCAAATTCTGCCGAGCGGTGCGCTGATCTTTATGTTGTGCTTCGCCAGCTTCGCCACCGTGCTATCACTGGGAGGCGGGCCGCAAGCCACCACCATCGAACTGGCTATCTATCAGGCACTCAGTTATGACTACGATCTCAGCCGTGCAGCACTGCTGGCTCTTATCCAACTGGCATGCTGTCTGGGCCTGGTGGTGCTCAGTCAGCGTTTGAGCCAGGCGCTGCCCGTTGGCAACACCCATGCCCACCGTTGGCGCAATCCGGAAGATAGCCTGTGGCGCCGCACCAGTGATGTTCTGTTGATTACCGCCGCGCTGCTGTTGCTGTTACCCCCGCTGCTGGCCGTCATTGCCGACGGGGCCAATCAAACACTGGTCAGCGTTCTACAACAACAGGTGCTCTGGCAGGCGTTGTTCACCTCGCTACGCATCGCGCTCGGTGCAGGCGCACTCTGTGTCATGCTGACGATGATGCTGTTGTGGAGTAGCCGTGAATTAAAGCTGCAACAGCGATTACGCTTTGGCCATACGTTGGAACTGAGCGGCATGGTGATCCTGGCAATGCCGGGTATCGTGCTGGCTACCGGCTTCTTCTTGTTGTTAAGCGATACCCTGGGGCTACCGCAATCGCCCTATGCGCTGGTTATCCTCACCAATGCGTTGATGGCAGTGCCTTATGCGTTGAAAGTGCTGGAAAACCCCATGCGCGACCTCGCTGAACGTTACAACCCGCTGTGTTTGTCACTGGATATCCACGGTTGGCAACGGCTACGCTGGATCGAACTCAAAGCATTACGCCGCCCACTGGCACAGGCGTTAGCCTTCGCCTGCGTATTGTCACTCGGGGATTTTGGCGTGGTGGCCCTGTTCGGCAACGAGCACTTCCGTACGCTACCTTTTTACCTGTATCAACAGATTGGCGCCTATCGCAGTAATGACGGCGCGGTCACCGCACTGTTGCTGCTACTGTTGTGCTTCCTACTGTTTACCTTGATCGAACGTTTACCAGGCCGCCATGATAGATCTTGAAAAACTGACCTACCTGTATGAACACCTGCCTATGCGCTTTGATCTGCGCATTGAGCCGGGCGAACGTGTCGCGGTGCTTGGCCCCAGCGGGGCAGGAAAAAGCACGCTTCTTAGCCTGATCGCCGGGTTCCTGTCTGCCACCAGCGGCAAGCTGCGGCTCAATGGCAGCGACCACACCACTACGCCACCGGCTAAACGCCCCGTCTCTATGCTGTTTCAGGAAAATAACCTGTTCGCCCATTTGACGGTGGCACAGAACATCGGATTAGGTCTGGATCCCGGATTGCGGCTGAAGGAAGAACAGAAGCAACAGTTGGCACACATCGCGCGACAAGTGGGATTGGAAGAACATTTGACGCGCCTGCCGTCACAGCTATCCGGTGGCCAGCGCCAGCGTGCAGCCTTGGCCCGCTGTCTGATCCGTCAACAGCCTATCCTGTTGCTCGACGAGCCTTTCTCAGCGCTCGATCCCGCACTGCGCAATGAAATGTTGCAGCTACTGCAGGAGGTTTGCGACCAGCGATCCCTGACATTACTGATGGTTTCCCACAATCTGGATGATGCCGCGCGGATCGCGCCGCGCACCTTACTCGTGGTCGACGGCCGCATTTATTATGACGGCCCGACGCTGGCGCTACTGGACGGCAGCGCCCCAGAGGCCAAGGTACTCGGCATCGCGAACAAAGCGTGATCTGACGCGCGTTTTTTATGCTGTGAAAATAAACCTGTTGTGCGAATTTTGCGCCTGTGGTTTTATAAAAACCTGACTTTTTTTACTGATGATAAGGTTCCCTGTGATCGCATCCTCGCTGACTTCGACCCTACTAATTACCGCGCTACCAGCCGCGGTGGTCGTCGTGCGTGTGGTGGTGGTCGTCGGCAATGCGCCGTAGGGTCCGAATCAACGCATCGATTCCCAAACCCCGCCGGCGCAAACCGGGCGGGGTTTTTAGTTTTAGCCCCCTGCCCAGAAAAGCGAACCGGCCTTGAGAAAGGATAGGAACATGGCAATTTCGGGCACGCCACATCAAGGTAACCGCTTCACCGGCGCACAGCTGATCGTTCATCTGCTGGAACGGCAGGGTATTACCACCGTCGCCGGCATTCCCGGTGGTGCAGCACTGCCACTGTATGATGCACTGGGCCAAAGCACTCGCATTCACCACGTACTGGCACGCCACGAACAGGGCGCAGGCTTTATGGCACAAGGCATGGCGCGTGCTAACGGCAAAGCGGCGGTGTGCATCGCCTCTAGCGGACCGGGTGCAACCAACCTGGTCACCGCCATCGCCGACGCCAAGCTCGATTCCATTCCGCTGGTATGTATCACCGGCCAAGTGCCTTCCTCTATGATCGGCACCGACGCTTTCCAGGAAGTGGATACCTACGGCATCTCGATCCCTATCACCAAGCACAACCATTTGGTACGCGATATCCGCGAATTGCCGCAAGTGATCTGCGATGCATTCCGTATCGCAGAGTCCGGTCGCCCAGGCCCAGTGTGGATCGACGTGCCTAAAGACGTACAAACTGCGGTTATCGATTTGGATGAGTTGCCCCCGATCGCCATTCCCGATGCGGCTCCCGCCTTTGAAGCCTCCGCGGTGGCTCAGGCTGCGACAATGATCAACCAGGCCAAGCGCCCGGTGCTGTATCTGGGTGGCGGTATCATCTGCGCCAATGCCTACCAACAGGCGGTTGAATTGGCCGAACGCGCCAACTTGCCCACCACCATGACGCTGATGGCACTCGGCGCCATGCCGGTTCAGCATCCGCTGTCGCTGGGTATGCTGGGGATGCATGCGGCACGTAGCACTAACTTTATCCTGCAAGAAGCCGATCTGCTGATCGTACTGGGCGCCCGCTTTGACGATCGGGCGATTGGCAAAACCGAACAGTTTTGCCCGAACGCCAGCATCATCCATGTGGATATCGACCGTGCCGAACTGGGTAAGGTGAAACAGGCCAATATTGCCATTCATGCCGACGTTGGTCAGGTGTTGCAGCAACTGTTACCACTGATTGAGGCACAGCCACGCAGTGAATGGCTGGACACCGTCAACGGCCTGAAGCGCGAGTTCCCGTTCAGTATGCCGAACGCCGAAGACCCGCTGAGCCATTACGGGCTGGTGCTCGCTGCCGCACGCTGTGTAGATGACAGCGCCATTATCACCACCGACGTGGGCCAGCATCAGATGTGGGTAGCACAAGCCTATCCGCTGAGCCGTCCGCGCCAGTGGCTGACCTCTGGTGGACTCGGGACCATGGGCTTTGGCCTACCAGCCGCAATTGGCGCCGCGTTGGCAGAACCACAGCGTAAAGTGCTGTGCTTTTCCGGTGACGGTAGCCTGATGATGAACATTCAGGAAATGGCTACTGCCGTCGAACACAATCTGGACGTGAAAATTATCCTGATGAACAATCAGGCGTTGGGGCTGGTACATCAACAGCAAACCCTGTTTTATCAACAGCGCATTTTTGCCGCCGCCTACCCCAAGCGCACCGACTTTATCAAGATTGCTGCCGGTTTCGGGTTGGACACCTGCGATTTGAACGCCGCGGAAGATCCACAGGCAGCTCTCGCAGAAGCGATCCAGCGCCCAGGGCCTTGTCTGATCCACGCGCTGATCGATATCAATGAAAAGGTCTTCCCGATGGTGCCGCCGGGTGCCGCTAATATCGACATGATTGGAGAATAAGCCATGTCAGAACAATACAATAACCCGCAGGTGATCCTGGAACTGACGGTTCGTAACCATCCCGGCGTGATGTCGCATGTGTGCGGTCTGTTCGCCCGCCGCGCCTTTAACGTGGAAGGCATTCTGTGTCTGCCGCTGAAAGACGGTAAACAGAGCCGCATCTGGCTATTGGTGGCGGACGATCAACGACTGATGCAGATGATAAGTCAGGTAGAGAAACTCGAAGATGTATTGCAAGTAAAACGCCACAGCGAGGACGTGCGGGTGTTCGAACAGTTAGAGGCATTCTTCCAGTAATGCACAAAGGGGCGTTACGCCCCCTTGTTATTGTCCTGCTAATACCTTCCACAAGAGGTGCCGATAAACCGGCATCAGTGGTTGCAGGGACAGATAATAAAAGGTGCCGAGCGCCAGGATCCAACTCAGCACGCAGGCCATCCGCAGGCGCACCGGCGACAGCCAGTTGCTCAAGCGGTCGGCGCTGCGCTTGCCTTCACGCCACCAACGCCAGCTCAGCCAGACGGCAAGCCAAACCAGCATCACCACCGCAAACAGCAACCATTTGAATAACGCACTGTTGGCGCTGGCAGGAATGTCGATCGCCACGCCGGCCAGAATACCCGGGAAAAAATAGACCGGTGGCCAGGTGATGCAGCCGATAATGTTCGGCAATGCGAATTTGTACGGCGGTAAATCCAGCATCCCGGCGACCATCGGCACCAGTGGACGCGTCGGGCCAATAAAACGGCCAATCAGAATGGTCGCCATACTGTGCTGATGTAGCGCATGCTCGGTTTTGTCGAGCATCGCCTTGTTCTTTTTCAGGAATGACCACCGGTGCAACGGCCCCTTGAAGGCACGACCGATAAAGTAAGAGATCCAGTCGCCCAGCAAGCAACCGGCAATGCCCGCCGCCCAGGCGTAATAGAAGTCAACCTGACCACTGCCAATCAAGGCGCCGATACTGGCCATCATCACCGTGCCGGGCAACAACAACCCAACCAACGCCAACGACTCCAAAAACGCGACAAGCATGACGACCATCAGAGTGAAAGCCAAAGACTGGGTAATTAAATGCTGTAAATAGGCTTCCATTAAACCTCTGCTGGTTATCCAAAGCGCGTGGGCGTGGGATTGTCAGGTGCAGCCGGGAACGAGTCAACCGGTGAATTGTAGGGTTTTTTGGCAGGACTGCACGGCAATGGACAATGACTGTATAAAAACCCATACTGTAATTTATGTCCTTCTCCCTTTAGCTTAGCCTCTCAGGAACAGCGTGATGTCACTCCAACAGGGTTTCCTGCTCACCCGCCACTGGCGTGATACGCCGGCTGGCACCGAGGTGGAGTTTTGGCTGGCGACCGACAATGGGCCACAGCAAATTCGCCTGTCGCCGCAGACCTCCGTCGCCTTCATTCCTGTCGAACAGCGCCAACGTGCTGAGCTGTTGCTGCGCGAAGAGCGGCAATGGGAGCTAAAACCCTTACCGCTGACTGATTTTCATCACCGCCCGGTCCTGGGGCTGTACTGCCGCCAACACCGTCAGTTGATCAAACTGGAAAGGCTGCTGAAAGACGGCGGCGTCAATGTCTACGAAGCCGATATTCGCCCGCCGGAACGCTACCTGATGGAGCGCTTTATCACCGCACCGGTGTGGTTCAGTGGCCAACCGAATGGCAGTGGCCCCCTGCTCAACAGTAAAATGAAACCCGCACCAGAATACCGCCCTGTACTGAAGCTGGTCTCGCTGGACATTGAAACCACCGCTCACGGTGAGCTGTACTCTATTGCACTGGAAGGCTGTGGACAGCGCCAGGTCTACATGCTTGGGCCAGCCAACGGTGGCAATGAGACTCTGGATTTTGCTCTGGAGTACTGCGTAAGCCGCCCGCAGATGTTAGAACGCCTGAACCAATGGCTGGAACAGCACGACCCCGACGCCATCATTGGCTGGAATCTGGTGCAGTTTGATCTACGCGTACTGCAAAAACACGCTGAGCGCTACCAGATCCCATTACGGTTAGGCCGTGGGGGTAACCCGCTCGAGTGGCGTGAGCACGGTTTCAAACAAAATCACTTTTTCGCCTCCGCCGCCGGTCGATTGATTATCGATGGCATCGAAGCGTTGAAATCTGCCACCTGGAACTTCCCTTCTTTTAGTCTCGAGCACGTGTCCCAGACACTGCTGGGGGAAGGCAAGTCGATCGACAACCCTTATCAGCGGATGGCCGAAATCGACCGACGCTTCGCCGAAGATAAGCCGGCACTGGCACGCTACAACTTAAAAGATTGTGAGCTCGTGACGCGGATTTTTGCCAAAACCGAGTTGCTGACCTTTCTGCTGGAGCGCGCCACGGTCACCGGGTTAGCGGCCGATCGCAGTGGCGGTTCGGTCGCGGCCTTCAGCAATCTGTATATGCCACGCATGCACCGGCTGGGTTTTATCGCCCCCAACCTCGGCGAACAGCCAGAAGAACACAGCCCCGGCGGTTTTGTGATGGATTCACAACCCGGCCTGTATGATTCAGTGCTGGTGCTGGATTACAAAAGTCTGTATCCGTCGATCATCCGCACCTTTCTGATCGATCCGGTCGGGCTGGTGGAAGGCATGCAACACCCGAGCGATGTCGATTCAGTGCCCGGTTTCCGCAACGCGCGCTTCTCACGTAGCAAACACTGCCTGCCGGCGATCGTCGAGCAGATCTGGCAGGGGCGTGAAACGGCAAAACGTCAGCAGAACAAAGCGTTATCCCAAGCATTGAAGATCA
This sequence comes from Serratia sp. NPDC087055, assembly GCF_044900985.1. NCBI lineage: Bacteria > Pseudomonadati > Pseudomonadota > Gammaproteobacteria > Enterobacterales > Yersiniaceae > Serratia > Serratia sp. NPDC087055. The sequence goes on along the minus strand of NZ_JBJDOG010000002.1, from coordinate 381,749 downwards.
TCATGAATGCGCTGTATGGCGTATTGGGATCGAGCGGTTGCCGCTTTTTCGATCCCCGCCTGGCCTCGTCGATCACCCTGCGTGGCCACGAGATCATGCGCCAAACGCGTGAACTGATCGAAGCGCAGGGGTACCAGGTCATCTACGGCGATACAGATTCCACCTTCGTTTGGCTCAAGCAACCCCATGACGAGCAGCAGGCCGCCCAAATCGGCAGGACGCTGGTTGAGCACGTAAACCAATGGTGGCAACAACATTTACAGGCGCAGTATGGGCTGGATAATGCCTTGGAGCTGGAGTTCGAAACCCATTACTCGCGTTTCCTGATGCCGACCATTCGTGGTGCCGAACAGGGCAGTAAAAAACGCTATGCTGGGCTGATCGCAAGCGCTGATGGCCGTGAAGAGATGGTTTACAAAGGCCTTGAAACCGTGCGCACCGACTGGACACCGCTTGCGCAGCAGTTCCAGCAACTGCTCTACCAACGCATTTTTAAACGGCAGCCGTATCAGGATTTTGTGCGGGAATACGTGAGCCAAACACTGAACGGCGATTTCGACGATCGGCTCGTTTACCGCAAACGCCTGCGCAGGAGACTGGACGAATATCAGCGCAACGTACCGCCACATGTCCGTGCTGCACGCATCGCCGACGACTATAATCGTCAGCAGGGTCGGCCGCTTCAATACCAGAATGGCGGCTGGATCAGCTATGTCATGACCGTTGCCGGGCCAGAGCCGCTGGAGACCCAACAATCGGCAATTGATTACCCCCATTATCTGGAGCGCCAGTTACAACCCGTGGCAGACGCTATACTCCCATTCTTGCACGACGATTTTACCACGCTGGTGACCGGGCAAATGGGGTTGTTTTGACATTCAGCCCGTCCCGCGGGCTTTGGCGAAGGGTTAAGAAAAATCATCAGGTTTTGCAGGTGACGAACGCGTCGCCTTCCATTACCATAGCGCCCTTCCCAAATTCTGGACCACACTTCACCCATGCCGTCTAACGATGTATGCATGGGATGAATAGCTATTGCCCGCCATATAAAAATAAATCGGGATTAGCAGACGTTTGATACGGGTACCGCGGTGTTCTAAACCCGGTAACAAGACTTACTTAAAAAGAATCGAGCCGACAATATATGCCTTTTACACTTGGTCAACGCTGGATCAGCGACACGGAAAGCGAATTAGGACTGGGTACTGTCGTGGCGCTGGATGCGCGCATGATTACCCTGCTTTTCCCCGCAACCGGCGAAAACCGCCTCTATGCCAGAAATGACTCGCCAATCACCCGCGTGATGTTCAACCCAGGCGACACCATCAGCAACCACGAAGGCTGGGAGCTGCAGGTGGAAGAGGTCAAAGAGGATAACGGCCTGCTGACCTATATTGGCACCCGCCTGGACACCCAGGAAAGCGGTGTGGCAATGCGTGAAGTGCTGCTGGACAGTAAGCTGACCTTCAGCAAGCCGCAAGACCGCCTGTTTGCCGGCCAGATCGACCGTATGGATCGCTTCGCGCTGCGTTTCCGCGCCCGTAAATACCAGAGCGAACAGTATCGCCTGCCGTTTGCCGGTCTGCGCGGCATGCGAGCCAGCCTGATCCCTCACCAGTTGCATATTGCCTATGAAGTCGGCCAGCGCCATGCCCCACGCGTTCTGTTAGCAGATGAAGTGGGCCTGGGTAAAACCATTGAAGCCGGTATGATCATCCACCAGCAACTGCTGGCAGGCCGTGCCGAGCGCGTATTGATCGTGGTACCAGAAACGTTGCAGCACCAGTGGCTGGTCGAAATGATGCGCCGCTTCAACCTCTATTTCTCACTATTCGACGACAGCCGTTACTCAGAGGCCAAACTCGACAGCAGCAACCCGTTTGAAACCGAACAGTTGGTCATCTGCTCGCTGGACTTCGTGCGCCGTAATAAGCAGCGCCTGGAAGAACTGGCCGATGCCCAATGGGATCTGCTGGTCGTCGATGAAGCACACCACCTGGCCTGGAGCGAAGACGCACCAAGCCGCGAATACCAGGTGATTGAACAGCTGGCCGAGCATATCCCCGGCGTACTGCTGCTGACCGCAACCCCAGAACAGCTTGGCCAACAGAGCCACTTTGCGCGTTTACGCCTGTTGGATCCGAACCGTTTCCACGACTACCACGAATTCGTCGCAGAACAGCAGAAATACCGCCCGGTGGCGGATGCTGTCACCTTGCTGCTCAGTGGTGAGCGCCTGGCGGATGACAAGCTGAACCTGCTCGGCGAGCTGATCGACGAACAAGACATTGAACCGCTGTTAAAAGCCGCCAACAGCGACAGTGAAAACAGCGAGCAGGCGCGTCAGGAGCTGGTTACCATGCTGATGGACCGCCACGGTACCAGCCGCGTGCTGTTCCGTAACACCCGTAATGGGGTCAAAGGCTTCCCGCACCGTAATCTGCATCAGATCAAGCTGCCGCTGCCAACTCAGTACCAGACCGCCATTAAAGTGTCTGGCATCATGGGTGCAAAGAAAACCGTTGAGGCACGTGCACGCGACATGCTCTATCCAGAGCAAATCTATCAGGAATTTGAAGGCGAAAACGCCACCTGGTGGAACTTCGATCCGCGTGTTGAATGGTTACTGAATTACCTGGTAAGCAACCGCAACGAAAAAGTCCTGGTGATCTGCGCCAAGGCCGCCACTGCACTGCAATTGGAACAGGTGTTGCGTGAGCGAGAAGCTATCCGTGCCGCCGTGTTCCATGAAGGCTTGTCGATTATCGAGCGCGATCGCGCCGCCGCTTACTTCGCCTCAGAGGAAGACGGTGCCCAAGTGCTGCTGTGCTCGGAAATCGGCTCTGAAGGCCGTAACTTCCAGTTCGCCAGCCACCTGGTGATGTTCGATCTGCCGTTTAACCCGGACCTGCTGGAACAACGTATTGGCCGTCTGGACCGTATCGGCCAGATGCATGACATTCAAATCATGGTGCCATACCTGGAAAACACCGCTCAGGCGGTACTGGGCCGTTGGTTCCACGAAGGGCTCGATGCCTTCGAACATACCTGCCCAACCGGCCGTACCATTTATGACAGTGGTTATGAGCAACTGATCGGTTTCCTGGCGTCACCCACCGAGCAGGAAGGCCTGGATGAATTCATTCACACCTGCCGTCAGCAGCACGACCAACTGAAGGTGCAACTGGAGCAGGGCCGCGATCGCCTGCTGGAAATGCACTCCAATGGCGGCGAAAAAGCGCAGGCGTTGGCTGAAGCCATTGCCAATCAGGACAACGACGTCAACCTGGTGGGCTTTGCGCTTAACCTATTCGACATCGTCGGTATCAACCAGGACGACCGCAGCGATAACCTGATCGTCCTGACACCGTCCGATCATATGCTGGTACCTGACTTCCCGGGCTTGCCACAGGATGGCTGCACCGTCACCTTCGATCGTGAGCAAGCGCTTTCACGTGAAGATGCCCAGTTCGTCAGTTGGGAGCACCCGATTATCCGCAACGGCCTGGATCTGATCCTGTCTGGGGATACCGGTAGCTGTGCCGTTTCTCTGCTGAAAAACAAGGCGCTGCCTGTCGGCACCTTGTTGGTTGAGCTGGTGTACGTGGTTGAGGCGCAAGCGCCGAAGCACCTGCAACTGACCCGCTTCCTGCCACCGACGCCAATCCGTATGTTGATGGACCGCAAAGGTACCAATCTGGCGGCGCAGGTTGAATTCGAAAGCTTCAACCGCCAATTGAACGCAGTTAACCGTCACACCTCCAGCAAGCTGGTCAATGCCGTGCAGCAAGATGTGCATGCCATGCTGCAACAGGCAGAAAGCCTGGTTGAAGAACAGGCCCGTGCCTTGATCGAGCAAGCAAAACAGGAAGCGGATGACAAGCTAAGCACCGAGCTGGCACGTCTGGAAGCCCTGAAGGCCGTCAACCCGAACATCCGTGATGACGAAGTCGAAGCGCTGGAGTTCAACCGTAAGCAGGTGTTGGTTAACCTGAATGAAGCGGGATGGCGTTTGGACGCGATCCGTCTGGTGGTTGTCACTCACCAGTAACCTGGCGCAAGGGGGGAGCTGCGGTTCCCCTATTGTGACTTTCAGCGGAGCCAACAAGATGGAACCCTACAATCCCCCACAGGGCCCGATGCATATCCTGTATCAGGATGAGCACATTATCGTGGTCAACAAGCCGAGCGGTCTGCTGTCGGTACCCGGCCGTGCGCCGGAAAACAAAGACAGTCTGATGACACGCATTCAGGCAGACTTTCCGGCCGCCGAGTCGGTGCATCGTCTGGATATGGCAACCAGTGGCGTGATTGTGGTGGCGTTAAATAAAGCCGCTGAACGTGAGCTAAAACGCCAGTTCCGCGAGCGCGAGCCGAAAAAGTCCTATATCGCACGGGTCTGGGGTCATCTGGAGCACGATGAAGGTCTGGTGGATTTGCCGCTGATTTGCGACTGGCCTAATCGGCCGTTGCAGAAAGTGTGTTTCGAGACGGGTAAAGCAGCGCAAACGGAGTATCTTGTGCTGTCACGAGATGCCGATGGAAGCACACGCGTAAAACTCATGCCGATCACCGGTCGCTCACACCAGTTGCGCGTTCATATGCTGGCATTGGGCCACCCGATCCTCGGTGACGGTTTTTATGCCACACCAGAAGCCAAGGCCATGGCGCCACGTTTACAGTTGCATGCGCAAGAGCTGCGCATTACCCACCCTGCTTTCCAGACGCCGATGCATTTCCGCGTTGAACCGGATTTCTAACCCCATCGGACGGCGATACCCTAAACAGCAACCTTGCTCACCCCAGGAGCCTGGTCAGCCAGGTGACCGGGGGGAGCAGGCGCAGCCAACAAAGAGGCAGCTTCAAGTATGACGGGTATCGTTATTTGAAGCCTTTCTCACGCTTGATCAGGTCGTAGGCCGCCTGAATTTCCTGCGCCTTTTGCTTGGCCATTTCCATCATTTGTGGTGGTAAACCTTTCGCCACCAGCTTGTCTGGATGGTGCTCGCTCATCAGCTTGCGGTAAGCACGTTTAATGGTGGTCGCATCGTCGCTGCTGCTGACACCCAGCACTTTACAGGCGTCATCCAAAGTAGGCCCACGCTGCGCCTGCTGGTAGCCGCCCTGCGAATGCCCGCCTTGCTGACCGCCGCCAAATTGGCGCCCGCCCTCCATCATGCTGAGGAACTGATCAAACTGCGCACGCGAAATGCCCAATTCTTCAGCGATGACGTACAGCACCTGGCGCTCGTTTGGATGCAGCGAACCATCGGCAAACGCCGCCTGAATTTGAATTTCCAGAAACATCCGAATCAGGTCAAAACGGCCAAAACAGATGCTGCGGAACTGCTGCAGCGTTTCTCTCAGTGGGAACTGGCTCTGTTTACCTTCACGAAATGCCTGCTGTGCCGCGGTACGGGCTTCCCCGTGCAGTTGCAGGCGATCCATAAACAGGCTGGCGATCTGGATATCCGCCTCGGTAACACGTCCTTTCGATTTGGTCAGGTGACCCATCACCTGAAAAGTGGTGCGGAAAAACAGCGTTTGCCGCGTTTGCTGGTCGGCGAAAAAACCCCGGCTGCGCTTGTTGCTGCGCGCAGTGTCAATCATATGACCGACAATCAGCCCCAAAACTACACCCCAGAATCCCGCGCCAGCCCAAATGGCCACGATGACCCCGAGCAGTTTTCCCCAATACTGCATATACTCCTCAATTATCATGCCGAAAGCCGACTGCTCCCTTCCGTCTTAGGTAAGGGTTAAGGCGATTTTTCCCAGGATTTCGATTATCATACCTGTCATTTATCTTTGCGCCTATCGACGACGCAAGTAAACGGCCGGATTTAACACTAGCGCAACGCAGATGAGTGATATAGTCTCTGACCGTTTGCCGGACATGACGCCTCTGATGACGGAACACCAAAACCGCGTATGAAAAAAAGTTTCCCAACACTGCTGGCCACACTGATTTGGACGGCACTCTACAGTCAGCACGCGCTGGCTGACCTGGCTGAGCAATGCATGCTCGGGGTACCTGTTTATGACAAACCGCTGGTCAGCGGCGATCCGAACAGCCAACCCGTCACTATTCACGCCGATGACTCCCGCGCCGATTATCCAAAAAGCGCGCTGTTCACCGGTAACGTGAACATTGAGCAAGGCAACAGTACCCTGACTGCCAAACAGGTTGAGCTGAACCAGACGCAAAACCCAGGACAAACCGAGCCGGTACGCACCGTAACGGCGACCGGTGACGTGCACTACAGCGACAATCAGATCAAACTGAAAGGTCCGAAAGCCTGGTCTAACCTGAACAATAAAGACACCGACGTCTATGAAGGCGACTACCAGATGGTAGGCCGTCAGGGCCGTGGCGACGCCGACAAGATGAAGATGCGCGGCGCCAACCGCTACACCATTCTGGAAAACGGCACCTTTACGTCCTGCTTGCCTGGCGACGACAGCTGGAGCGTCGTCGGATCCGAAGTGATCCACGACCGCGAAGAGCAGGTCGCAGAAATCTGGAACGCGCGCTTCAAAATTGGCGGCGTGCCCGTATTCTACAGCCCTTATCTGCAATTGCCGGTGGGTGATAAACGTCGCTCCGGTTTCCTGATCCCGAATGCAAAATATGGCAGCAGCAATGGTTTTGAGTTCTTGCTGCCGTATTACTGGAACATTGCGCCGAACTTCGACGCCACCATCACACCGCACTATATGTCCCGGCGTGGTCTGCAGTTGCAGAACGAATTCCGTTATCTGGTGCAGCCTGGTTTGGGCCTGATGGAATTCGACTGGTTGCCGAACGACAAGGAATACAGCAAGGACAACCCTGACGACAGCAAGCGTTGGTTGTTCTACTGGAACCATAATGGCGTGATGGACAAGGTGTGGCGTTTCAACGTCGACTACACCAAGGTCAGCGACTCCAAATACTTTACCGATTTGGACTCTAAATACGGTTCCACCACCGACGGTTACGCGACGCAGAAATTCAGCGTCGGCTACGCCATTGATAACTGGGACGCCACCTTAAGCTCCAAACAGTTCCAGATCTACGACGATACCGACCGCAGCCAATCGGACTCTTATAAAGTTCAACCACAGTTGGACCTGAACTACTACAAGGACGATATCGGGCCGTTCGATTTCCACATTTACGGCCAGGCAGCCAAGTTCATTAGCGTTAACCCATACAGCCCTGACGCGACCCGTCTGCATATGGAACCGACGCTAAGCCTGCCGCTGACCAACGGTTGGGGCAGCCTGAACACCGAAGCCAAACTGCTGGCAACCCACTATCAGCAGGATATTCCTGACGGTTTTGCCACCAACTACAAGAACCGCACTGGCAACAACGCCCCAGGCCTGGAAGACTCGGTCAACCGCGTGCTGCCGCAGTTCAAAGTCGACGGCAAGATGGTGTTCGATCGCCCAATGAACTGGTCTGAGGGCTATACGCAAACCCTCGAACCGCGCGTACAGTATTTGTATGTGCCGTATCGTGACCAAAGCAACATCTATACCTACGACACCACGTTGCTGCAAACCGACTACTCAGGCCTGTTCCGTGACCGCACATACAGTGGCCTGGATCGCATCGCGTCACAAAACCGTGTTTCAACCGGTTTGACCTCGCGTATTTATGATGACGCGCTGGTTGAACGTTTTAATGTTTCCGTTGGTCAAATCTACTACTTCAGCCGTTCCCGTACCGGTGACCAGACTACGCGTTACGACAACAATGACGATACCGGCAGCCTGGCTTGGGCTGGCGATAGCTATTGGAAGATTGACGATCGTTGGGGTCTCCGTGGCGGTCTGCAGTACGACACGCGTCTCAATAGCATCTCATTGGGTAATGGCGTACTGGAATACCGTCAGGATTCTGAACGCGTACTGCAGTTGAACTACCGTTACGCTACGCCGGAGTATATTGAGACGGCATTGAATACCACGCAGGTTCCGGCTTATCAGGACGGTATTTCGCAAGTGGGCGTCACCGGCAGTTGGCCGATTGCCGATCGCTGGGCAGTTGTAGGGGCTTATTACTACGACACCCGTGCAAAACAATCAGCCGATCAGCTGCTCGGCGTGAAGTACAACACCTGCTGTTGGGCGGTAACCTTGGGCTATGAGCGCAAGATCACCGACTGGAATAACAGTAACAATACCAGCGTTTATGACAACAAAGTTTCATTCAACGTCGAACTGCGTGGCCTGAGCAGCGATCACAGTCTGGGCTCCGCGGAAATGTTGCGTTCCGGCATTCTGCCTTATCAGCGTGCATTTTGATGCTTTGTAACACTTTGAAAACGAGAACTTTCACCCGCATTTGCGGATTACATAATGGGAAATGTATGAAGAACTGGAGAACGCTTATTCTCGGATTGGTGGTTTGCGCCAATACCGCGTTCGCAGCACCCCAAGAAGTGGATAAAGTCGCCGCCGTCGTGGATAACGGCGTTGTGCTTGAGAGCGACGTAAACACCCTGTTGCAGTCGGTGAAACTTAATGCGCAGCAAGCCGGGCAACAATTGCCGGATGACAAGACACTGCGTCACCAAATCCTTGAACGCCTGATTATGGATAACATCCAGCTGCAGATGGCCAAGAAAATGGGCATTACCGTTTCCGATGCCGATCTGGACAAAGCCATCAGTAACATCGCTGCACAGAACAAAATGAGCATCGATCAGATGCGCAGCCGTCTGGCGTATGAAGGCTTGAACTACAACACTTACCGTTCGCAGATCCGTAAGGAAATGCTGATTTCTGAAGTGCGTAACAACGAAGTTCGCCGACGCGTCACCATCCTGCCTCAGGAAGTGGACTCACTGGCAACGCAGGTTGGCGCTCAGAACGGTAGCGATACTGAAATGAACATCAGTCACATCCTGATCCCGCTGCCGGAAAACCCGTCGCAGGCACAGGTTGACGACGCAGAAGCCTTGGCGAAAAAACTGATGGGTGAAATCAACGGCGGTGCCGACTTCGGCAAGCTGGCGATCGCCTACTCCGCGGACTCCCAGGCGCTGAAAGGCGGCAACATGGGCTGGGGCAAGCTGCAGGAAATCCCTACGCTGTTCGCTGAAAGACTGGTTAACGCCAAAAAAGGCGATGTGGTCGGCCCAATCCGTTCCGGTGTCGGCTTCCACATTCTGAAAGTGAACGATATCCGCGGCGCCAACCAGTCGGTATCCGTCACCGAGGTTCATGCACGCCATATTCTGCTGAAGCCTTCCGTGGTGCTGACCGACGATCAGGCTCGTGCAAAACTGCAAGCCGTTGCTGAAGAAATTAAGAGCGGCCGCGCCAAGTTTGCTGACGAAGCCAAACAGCTTTCTCAGGATCCAGGTTCTGCACTTCAGGGTGGTGATTTGGGCTGGGCTTCTCCAGACATCTACGATCCTGCTTTCCGCGATGCTTTAATGAAACTGAGTAAAGGCGAAATCAGCCAACCAGTGCACTCTTCCTTCGGCTGGCACCTGATTCAGTTGCTGGATACGCGTCAGGTGGATAAAACCGACGCGGCGCAGAAAGACCGTGCTTACCGCATGCTGTTCAACCGCAAGTTTGCAGAAGAAGCGCAAACCTGGATGCAGGAACAACGTGCTCAGGCTTACGTGAAGATCCTTGACGGTAATGCACAACAATAATCGCATCGTAATCACCCCCGGCGAGCCTGCCGGGGTTGGGCCGGATTTAGTGGCAGTGCTGGCACAACAGGATTGGCCTGTTGAACTGGTGGTGTGCGCGGATCCGGCCTTGTTGCTTGAGCGCGCCCGGCAGTTAAACCTGCCGTTGCAACTGCGCGACTATCAAGCTCAACAGCCTGCCCAGCCACAGCGAGCCGGTACGCTGACGGTATTACCCGTCGCGCTCGCTCATGCGGTCGTAGCAGGTGAATTGAACGTGGGCAATAGCGCCTACGTCGTAGAAACGCTGGCACGCGCCTGCGACGGCTGTCTGAATGGCGAATTCGCCGCACTGATCACCGGCCCGGTGAACAAGGGCGTGATCAATGATGCCGGTGTCTCCTTTATTGGCCATACCGAATTCTTTGCCGATCGCAGCGGCTGCGATCGTGTCGTGATGATGCTGGCAACGGAAGAGCTGCGCGTGGCGTTGGCGACCACTCACCTGCCTTTATTGGCTGTGCCTGGCGCTATCACCCAGCAAAGTCTGCATGAAGTCATCCATATTCTCGACCATGACCTGAAAACCAAATTTGGCCTTGCACAACCACAAATTTATGTCTGTGGCCTGAATCCGCATGCCGGAGAAGGTGGCCATATGGGCCGCGAAGAGATCGATACCATTATCCCGGCGCTCGACGCGCTGCGTGCTGAAGGTATCCATCTTATTGGCCCACTGCCGGCAGACACCCTGTTCCAGCCCAAGTATCTGCAACATGCCGATGCTGTGCTGGCGATGTATCACGATCAGGGTCTGCCAGTGCTAAAATACCAAGGGTTCGGCCGGGCGGTAAATATTACCCTCGGTTTGCCTTTTATCCGTACCTCGGTCGACCACGGTACCGCTTTAGAACTTGCAGGCACCGGCACCGCCGATGCAGGCAGTTTCAAAACGGCCTTGAATCTCGCCATTAAAATGATAATTAATTGTAATGAATAATAAAGTCCACCAAGGGCACTTTGCCCGCAAACGCTTTGGACAGAACTTTTTAACCGATCAGTTTGTCATCGATAGCATTGTCTCCGCCATTCATCCCATGCCGGGTGAAGCGGTGGTTGAAATCGGCCCCGGCTTGGGTGCATTGACCGAGCCGGTTGGCGCACGCATGGACCGCATGACAGTGATTGAGCTGGACCGCGATCTGGCGGCTCGCCTGGCGAATCACCCACAGCTGAAAGACAAACTGACCATCCACCAGCAAGACGCCATGACGGTAAACTTTGCCGAAATGGCCGAGCAGGCTGGCCAACCGCTGCGCGTGTTTGGTAACCTGCCGTATAACATTTCGACGCCGCTGATGTTCCACCTTTTCAGCTATACTCAGGCCATCCGCGACATGCACTTTATGTTGCAGAAAGAAGTCGTCAATCGTCTGGTTGCTGGGCCAAACAGCAAAGCCTACGGGCGTTTAACCGTAATGGCGCAGTACTACTGCAATGTCATCCCGGTGCTGGAAGTGCCACCGACCTCTTTCACCCCGGCGCCAAAAGTGGATTCCGCTGTGGTACGTCTGGTTCCGCACCTTGTGAACCCGAACCCGGTGGGTGACGTACGTATGCTAAGCCGGATTACAACTCAGGCGTTCAACCAGCGCCGGAAGACGGTCCGCAACAGCCTGGGTGATCTGTTCACGCCAGAGCAACTGACGGAATTGGGTATCGATCCGGTACTTAGAGCAGAGAATATTTCTGTGGCGCAATACTGTAAGCTGGCTAACTGGCTTTCAGCCAATCCCGCGCCGCAGCAATAAGGAGTAGTGGTCATGATTGATTCGCCCCGTGTATGTATTCAGGTACAAAGTGTCTATGTGGAATCACAATCGATACCTGAGGAAGAACGTTACGTCTTCGCTTATACCATCACCATCCGCAATTTGGGGCGTTTCAACGTGCAACTGCTTGGGCGTTACTGGTTGATTACCAACAGTAATGGCCGTCAGACTGAAGTTCAGGGTGAAGGCGTGGTTGGCGAACAACCCCTCATTCCACCTGGGGGAGAATTCCAATACACCAGCGGCGCTATCCTTGAAACGCCACTGGGTACCATGGAAGGCCATTACGAAATGGTTGATCATCAGGGTCAACCGTTCCAGACCGCTATTCCCGTGTTCCGCTTAGCTATCCCAACACTGATTCACTAATTCTATGTCGACATATCTCATCGGCGATGTTCATGGCTGTTTTGATGAACTGCAGTCGCTATTGGCCCAAGTTGCTTTCGATCCTCTGCATGACCGCCTGTGGCTGACCGGCGATTTGGTTGCCCGCGGCCCCGGCTCGTTGGACGTGCTGCGCTACGTGCGTTCACTCGGCCCTGCGGTACGTATGGTCCTGGGCAACCACGATCTGCACCTGTTGGCTGTCTATGCCGGCATCAGTCGTAATAAGCCCAAAGACCGCATCACTCAGTTGCTGGAAGCCCCTGACGCTGATGAGCTTATCAACTGGCTACGCCGCCAACCGGTGCTGCAAGTGGATGAGCAACTCAAACTGGTGATGGCACATGCCGGGATCACTCCGCAATGGGACATTGAAACGGCACAAATCTGCGCCCGTGAAGTCGAGGCCGTATTGAGCAGCGACAGCTATCCGCTGTTCCTCGACGCCATGTACGGTGATATGCCGAACAACTGGAGCCCAGAGCTGAGCGGATTGGCTCGCCTGCGGTTCAGTACCAATGCCCTGACACGCATGCGTTACTGCTTCCCGAACGGCCAGCTTGATATGATCTGCAAAGATGCGCCAGGCACAGCGCCTGCCCCGCTCAAGCCTTGGTTTGAATTACCGCGATTGGTTGATGCCGATTACACCATTATCTTTGGTCACTGGGCATCACTGGAAGGTAAGGGCACACCCGCAGGCGTTATTGGCCTTGATACCGGCTGCTGTTGGGGGGGCGATCTGACCATGCTACGTTGGGAAGACCAGCAGTACTTTACCCAACCGGCTCACCGCCGTGATTCTCAGGACAGCGTGCACCAACAGGTCGCGTCATAATTAGAGTGGGGCGGTTAAAGCCGCCCCACTGTTTTCGCCTTAAGCCCCGATAACACCACCGTCTTCACGCGTAATCATCAATACTGACGAACGCGGGCGCGGACTGTTGTTCGGGAAATGGGAATCGCCTTCTTCGCCCGGGTGCTGTACGTTGACAAACATCGTCTTGTAATCCGGAGTGAAGGTAATACCGGTCAATTCGCAGGATTTCGGGCCGACCATAAAGCGACGAATCTCACCACTGAGTGGATCCCCCACCAACATCTGGTTGTTCCCTTGCCCAGCATAGTCGCCCTTATTACTGTATTTACCGTCAGTGAGGATCCACAGGCGACCGGATTTATCAAAGCCCAAGCCATCCGGGCTATTGAAGGTATTGTCCGCAGTAATATTGGGCGTACCGCGATTCACCCCTTCCGGGTGCGCAATAGGGTTGCCGCACAATGCATAAATATCCCAGGTGAATGACGCCGCCGTGGCATCGCCACCTTCATCCCAACGGATAATCTGACCGTAGACATTATTCGGGCGCGGGTTCGCCGCGTTCAGCGGCATGCCCTCTTCGCCACGCTTACTGTTATTGGTTAACGTGCAATAGGCTCGACCATCGTGAGGATTGACCGCGATCCATTCCGGGCGGTCCATTTTGGTTGCCCCAACCTGCGCCGCCGCTTTACGGGCGAAGATCAGCACTTCAGCCTCGTCACGGAAGCCATTTTCCGGTGTCAGCCCATTCTTGCCGAACTCCAGGGCAATCCAACGCCCTGTGCCCTTCAACGGCGTACCGGCGGCATCGCCATCAAACTGCGCCACATACAGCGTGCCTTCGTCCAACAGGGTACGATTATTGGCAGGGTTAGCCACGTCAACCACACCCTTGGAAACGTATTTATAAATGTGCTCACCGCGCTCATCGTCCCCCATGTAAACAACCAGGCGGCCATCCTTTGCGACAGTAACGGCAGCATTTTCATGCTTGAAGCGCCCCAGAGCGGTGTGTTTGATCGGTGTCGACGTTGGATTCATTGGGTCGATTTCGACAATCCAACCGTGGCGGTTGAATTCGTTTGGATTTTTCGCCACATCAAAACGCTCGTCATAATCCGGCCAGTTACGCTCCGGTTCGCTCACTTTCAGCGTGTAGCGTTTCTGTTCTGCCGTCGTCTTGTAATCCGCCTGGTGAGTACCAAAATAAGTATCAAAATTCTCTTCGCAGGTCAGGTAAGTGCCCCAGGGCGTTTTCCCGTTAGCACAGTTGCCGAAGGTGCCCAACACCTTGCGTCCGCTAGGATCAGCCGCCGTCTGCAACAACGGGTGGCCGGCAGCCGGGCCGCTGAACTGCATTTCGGTATTGGCCGTGATACGGCGGTTATAGCGTGACGGACGCTCTACTTCCCAGCGTTGGCTGTCACCGTCGCGGCGCACCGCAACAATGGAAACACCATGTGCGGCTTGTGATTTACGCACGTCCTCCAGGCTGGTGGCTTTGGTGCCACCATGGGCAAAGAGATACTGCTCATTAACGTATTCGTTGTTGATGGCCATCGCGCCGTGATTGTCATCAATCGGGAAGAAACTCATGCCATCGTTGTTATCACCAAACTGCTTTTCCTGGTCGGCAGCGCTGTTGTTGCCCTGCGGGTCAAAAGCGGCAGCGCCCTCAACCAACGGTTCCCCCCAAGAGATCAGCACCTCCGCGCGATATCCCGGTGCAATCGCCACCTCATCCGCGGTTGAGGCTGCAATGCCCTTGAAGCCCAACAGCTTGTTTGGCGGTAAATCTTCTGCCAATGCGTCGGCGGATAGGGTCCAAATACCGCCGCCGAGGAAACCGGCCAGGCCAACGGCACCTGCGCTGCCCAGCAGTAACTTGCGGCGGGTGGGGTCGGTCAGGCGATCGGCATCTAATTGCTCAATTTTAGTCGTCATAGGTTTATTTCCTTTTTTAATATGGCGCCGCGATCAAGATTCACCAGAGTTGCCGGGCGCTCAGAGTTGGGCTTCATACTAATCAGGAAATGTGACGAAAATGTTACAGCTAAAAGTCAGAAAACCTTTTGCCGCAGAAACGACAAAGGACGCAATCTCTTGCGCCCTTTGGAGGATATGGTTAACACCCGGTGATTAGCGGTGTTCTAAAATCTCAAAGCAATAGCTGTGAGAATTCAGCTCGTCAGCATCGTGGAACTCACTGAACGAAGTTTCCCATTCGTCCGGCTCATAGTCCGGGAAATGGGTGTCACCACCGACTTCGGCATCGATATGCGTCAGGTACATGCGGTTGGCGCGTGGCAGGAATTGGGTATAAATACGCCCCCCCCCCATCACCATGACTTCTTCGACATCGCCAGCAGCGGCCAGTGCTTCGTCCAGTGACGTCGCCCAGGTCACCCCGGTTTCACTGCCAGGACGGCTGCTTAAAACGATATTATGGCGCCCCGGCAACGGGCGACCAATGGACTCGAAAGTTTTACGGCCCATAATAACCGGTTTATTCAGCGTGTTACGTTTAAACCACGCTAAATCTGCTGGCAGGTGCCACGGCATGGCGTTTTCCATACCAATAACGCGATCCGCCGCCAAGGCAGCGATCAGGCTGATAATCATTGTTAAACCCTGTGTAGGCAGCAAAATTGCTCACACTATACGTAAAGCCCTATCTGCCGTCGATAGGCTAATCAAGCAATATGAATATATAAGATAGCTCTTATCAGCATAACTAATACCCATATTTTCTTGCCCGTAAATCCTCAGACGCCGGGACGTTTGCGATACAACCAAAGCCCAGGCAATGACAGCCCGATCGATAACGCGCCGACGATAAAACAGGCCTTGAGAAAATTACTCATCATCGTGGCCATCAGCGCCTCGCTATAACCCAAATGCGAAATCTCAACCACTGAGATCATCGCGGTATACGCGGAGATACCGGGGAACATCGGGATCACGGCTGCCACGGTAAACACCTTTGGGTGTGCCAGCAGCCAGCGAGACCAATAAATGCCGATGATGCCAATCAAAATAGCTGCCAGCAGCGACGCCCATTCGATGTTCATTCCTGCGTGCATCATCAGCATACGGGAACCGTGGCCCACCGCGCCCAACAATGCGCAATAACGCAAGGCACGCAGCGGCACGTTGAATACCATGGCAAAGCCCAGCGCCGGCACCGCCGCCAGCAACATGTCCTGCAGTAAGGCCCAAAGCAAACTCATGACCACCCCCGCAGATCCCATAGCGCCATCGCCATCACTACACCGATACAGGTGGCCAACGTCAGCAAGCTCGCCATCGCCCAACGCGCCAAACCAGTATTAATGTGCCCCTTGAACATATCGGCGACCGCGTTAATCAGCGGGAATCCGGGCACCAGCAGCAGTACGCTGGCCGCCATCGCCACCGTGGAGGTTTGACTAAACACCGGCAATCGCAGTAGCAGGCCGGAAACCGATGTAGCGACAAACGCCGTCAGGCAAAAGTTAATCAGCGGATTCATATGACGAGCCGTCAACATTTGGCGCACAGACATCGCCAGGCCACTGGCGATAAAGGTGACTGCAAATGCTTTTTGATCACCACCGTTCAATACGCTGAAGCAGCCGCAAGACAGCGCCACCATCAACACGACCAACCAGCGTGGGTAACGCAGCGGACGGATTTTCTCGAAACGCCGGGCTACGTCATGCGCATCGGCGAGCCGATGCTCCGCCAAAATGACGATGTGTTGTACCTCGGTCACCATCTGCATATTGATGCCGCGGTCAACATTCTTGCGTGTCGTGGTCAGGCATTCACCTTTACTGAGCGTCGTCAGCACGACCGCATTGGCCGAGATCGAACTTTCCACGCTGTCCATCCCCAGCGCCATCCCCAGCCGAGTCGATAACTGCTCCACTACCGTGCTTTCAGCGCCATGTTGTAACAGCAGCAAAGCACACTGAATGCACAGCCGAGTGATTTCACGTTGTTGCCGCTGTGGCGGCGGGATGTCTGTCGTTGTCGGCTGTTGCATAATGTCCCGGGGTTCGCGCTGAGTAGACCCTCTGGCTTTCACTACTGCGGCTTGAAAGACGGCGGGCAGGAATGTTTATCATAGAGTCAAACATTACCTCATTTGGTTGATGCGCATCAGGAGAAGCGGCGTTATTATCAGCGCAATTGGGCCTTTTGTGCAGAGAGTCAAATCATGCTTGAAACTTCGCTGTTCGTTGCCGGTATTGCCGCTTTAGGGATGCTATCGCCAGGTCCGGATTTTTTCCTGGTGATCAAAAACGCGGCCCGTTATCCGCGGCTGGCTGCCATGATGACCGCCTTCGGTGTGTTCTGCGGTGTCGCGACCCATATGTCTTACTGTGTCGCCGGCTTGGCGGTGGTGATCACAACCACCCCTTGGTTGTTTAATGTGCTGAAATACGCGGGAGCGGTATACCTGATTTGGGTTGGTATTCAGGCGTTACTGTCACGCGGTGGCAGCAAGATGAATGTCAGTAATCTGCCGCAACAGCAGGTGAGCCTGAAAAGCGCCTTTGTACAAGGGTATCTGTGTAATCTGCTTAACCCAAAAGCCACGTTATTCTTCCTGGCGGTCTTCACTCAGGTACTGCAGATCAACTCTGGGCTGGGCGAAAAACTCTGGTACGCGGGGATTATTCTTGGGCTGTCCGCCCTCTGGTGGCCGGCGTTGGTATTCCTGATACAAAGCGGGCCGGTACGCCGTGGGCTGGAAAAGACCCAGAAGATCGTCGACAAAGTGCTGGGCGGCATGCTGATTGCCTTGGGTATCAAGGTCGCGCTCAGTTAATTGCCCCTTCTTACCTGTCGCTGCCGCGTTGTTGACGGCATACATTTACCCCGGTCACTTGGCTCACCAAGCTCCCGGGGATTCATGGACTTGCCGCTTAACCGCAACATCCCGTACTTTGGGTCAATATCAGCATGATTATCCCTTGGCTTCTACCACCTCATCCTCCGGTGCCTTACCGTCAATACTGCCACGCCAACCACTTTGCTGTACTCTCGCCAGCCGATTTTGGTCCTGCTCGATAGCAGCGCTGAGCATCTCTTTGGCCCGCTGCAAGCTGGCAATGCGGAATTCTGTATCCTGGTAATTCTCCAGCGTTTCCTCCAGCATTTTCTGGTTATAACGCCGGAAGGTATCGGCTTTCTCACGTGCCTCGTAGGCATCCAGCCCCAGCAGCTCCAGTGCTTCACGACCGATACGCAGTGAACTTTCAAAGGTTTCACGTTCCGGGCTTTCCACCCCCAACTGCCGCAGCTGATACCAGTGATCAACGTCACGTGCACGCGCCACCACCTTCAGATGCGGGAAATGCCGCTTGGCCAGTTCGGTCAGTTGCAAGTTGGCCTCTACGTCGTCGATAGCATTAATCAGCACCTTGGCGTGCTCAGCCCCCGCAGCTTCCAGCAGATCGGCACGGGTGGCATCGCCATAAAATACTTTCGTGTCGAACTTGCGCAGAGTTTCAATATGGTCTGGGTCGTGATCCAACACCACGGTATGCACACCATTGGCCAGCAATAAACGGCCGGCAATCTGGCCGAAGCGACCAAACCCGGCAATGATTACACTGGCATTCTCATCGTCAATCTCATCCGCCGGACGTTCATCTTTCGGCGCGTTCTTCTCAAGCCGGGCGGCCACGACCAACAACAAGGGGGTCATCGCCATCGACAGGGCCACTGACAGCGTCAATGACTTAGCCCATTCTGGCGGCAAGACCCCAGCCAGTTGCGCAGCCGCAAAGATCACAAAAGCAAACTCACTGCCCTGACCTAACAAGATGGCAAACATGCCACGCTGACGTTTTGGCACCCCCAGCCACGGCCCAATCAGCCACAGTAACGCTGCTTTAATCAGCATAAAGCCCAGCAGTAGCGACGCGATCAGCAACGGGTGGTGGAACAGGGTGCCGAAGTCGATAGACATGCCGACACCGATGAAGAACAGCCCGAGTAACAGCCCTTTGAATGGCTGAATATCGCTTTCCAATGCGTGGCGGTATTCAGAACTCGCCAACATCACCCCAGCGAGGAAAGCCCCCATCGCCATCGACAGCCCGGCCATTTCCAGCAGAATGCCAAAACCAAAGACCAGGAACAGTGCTACGGCGCTGAAGACTTCGCGCATACCGGAACGGGCGACAAAATGCAGCAACGGTCGAGTGACATAGCGACCAAGCAGTACCACCGTCGCCAATGCCCCAACCACCTTGGCAGCCGACAGGGCGAATGATGCCAACGTGGTCGCAGTACCGCTGCTGGCCAATAGCGGAATCATCGCGACCAAAGGGATCGCCGCGATATCCTGGAATAACAACGCCGCAAACGCGCTGCGACCAATCGGCGATGGCGTCAGGTTACGCTCACTCATGGCCTGCATGGCAATCGCGGTGGAAGACAATGCCAGAGTCAGACCGATCAGCAGCGCCACCTTCCAGTCCAGTCCGAGGAAATAACAAAACGCGCTCAGCGCCAGCCCGCACGACGCCATCTGAATAATACCGCCGCCAAACACCGATGCCCGCAACGTCCAAAGCCGTTTCGGATCCAACTCCAGGCCGATGATAAACAACATCAGCACCACGCCGATCTCGGCAAAGGTGAGGATCGACTCAGCGTCGGAAACCAGCTTCAGCCCCCAGGGACCAATAATGCAGCCAGCAATCAGGTAGCCCAGCACAGAGCCCAGTCCAAGCCGCACTGCGATCGGCACAAACAATGCGGCCGATCCTAAATAGATCAGCCCCTCAATCATCATCTGGTGATTATCCATTTTCGACTCCCTGCTCAACGGGTTCGCTGTGTTCCATCAGATACGTTATCAGCCTTTGGCGATAGGCTTCCCCAGCGGCCATCAACGCCGGCTCATTGCAGGTAAAGGTGTTATGCACGGCAAAATACGGCAGCCAATTCATGCCGCAATACAATGCGGTCGCCTGCAACGGTTGTGCCAGTGCTGCAAAGTTGGGGTAATCGCCCAGCTCGAAATGGTGTTCATCGCCACCGCTGGTTACTGCCCACAGCACATCTTTACCCACCAAGGCATTGCCTTCATGGCCATAAGCCCAGCCATGTTCCAGCACTTTATCGATCCACAGTTTCAGTAACGGCGGTTGGCTGTACCACTGCATCGGGTGTTGCAACACCACCAGATCGGCGCGCTCCAAGGCTTGCTGCTCGGCATTGATATCGATATTGAAGTCGGGATACAGCTCGTACAACGAGCGCACCTCCACCTCAGGAATATCCTTCACTGCCTGTAGCAGACGGTGATTGGCATGCGAATGCCGGGGATAGGGATGGGCGTAAATAATGAGAATCATGTTGTCGTCGTTCCTTCGTTCCATGCCAATACATCAAGCATATACCAATCACACAGGGTGACAGTTTGCTGAATGATTGATAGCGGAAATTTCTAATTCAAGACAACAAATTCCCTGAACAAGTTAAAAAAATAAGGGCGCTGCAGCTGCAGCGCCCTGAGGCTTACGGCATTATTGAATTACTTGCCGATGCGTGCGTGCAGCTCCTGCACCGACGTCACTTGCTCGGTCGGATCTGCCTTCAGCGCCATCGCAGTGGCAAAGCCGCCGTTCAGGGTTGTGTCGTAATGCACTTTGTACTGCAGTGCGCTGCGGCGAATCAGCTTGGAGTCTTCAATCGCCTGACGACCGGCCGTGGTGTTAACGATGTAGGTATATTCGCCATTCTTGATACGGTCCTGAATGTGCGGACGGCCTTCATGCACTTTGTTGACCAGGCGCGGGTTAATTCCCGCCTCGCCCAGCACCACGGCGGTACCGTGAGTGGCATCCAGCTCGAAGCCCTGTTTCAACAGGCTTGCGGCCAGGTCCACCACGCGGGCTTTATCGCCTTCACGCACAGAGAGCAGTGCGCGGCCCTGTTTTTTCATGCCTGACTGGCTGCCGAGCATCGCTTTGGAGAAAGCCTCTGCGAAGGTGCGGCCAACGCCCATCACTTCCCCGGTAGAGCGCATTTCTGGCCCTAAAATCGGGTCAACGCCTGGGAATTTGTTGAACGGCAATACCACTTCTTTCACCGAGTAGTACGGCGGGATAACTTCTTCCGTTACACCCTGCTCAGCCAGTGTTTTACCTGCCATCACACGCGCAGCCACCTTGGCCAGCGGCACGCCAGTAGCCTTGGAGACAAACGGCACGGTACGTGCAGCACGTGGGTTGACTTCAATCAGGTAGACTTCGTTGTTCTTCACGGCAAACTGCACGTTCATCAGGCCACGAACCTGCAGCTCAAACGCCAGTTTCTCAACCTGTTGACGCATCACGTCCTGAATTTCTTTGCTCAGGGTGTACGCCGGCAGTGAGCACGCGGAGTCACCGGAGTGTACGCCAGCCTGTTCAATGTGTTCCATAATGCCGCCAATCAGCACCCGCTCACCGTCGCAAATGGCGTCGACGTCCACTTCTACCGCGTCATCCAGGAAGCGGTCCAGCAGTACCGGGGCGTCGTTGGATACGCTAACCGCGTTTTGGAAGTAGCGACGCAGGTCGATGTCGTCATAAACGATTTCCATCGCACGCCCGCCCAGCACATAGGAAGGACGCACCACCAACGGATAACCGATACCGGCCGCTTTCTCTACCGCTTGTTCGATAGTGGCAACGGTAGCATTAGCAGGCTGTTTCAGGCCCAGACGGTTCACCGCCTGTTGGAAACGCTCACGGTCTTCGGCACGGTCAATCGCATCCGGGCTGGTGCCGATAATCGGCACACCGGCAGCTTCCAGCTCACGTGCCAACTTCAACGGGGTCTGGCCACCGTACTGCACGATCACGCCTTTAGGCTTCTCGATGCGCACGATTTCCAGCACGTCTTCCAGCGTCACCGGCTCGAAGTACAGGCGGTCGGAGGTGTCGTAGTCGGTAGACACGGTTTCCGGGTTACAGTTGACCATAATGGTTTCGTAACCATCTTCACGCAGTGCCAGCGAGGCGTGCACGCAGCAGTAGTCGAACTCAATACCTTGGCCAATACGGTTCGGACCGCCGCCCAGCACCATCACTTTCGGACGGTCATTGGTCGGGTTGGACTCGCACTCTTCTTCATAGGTGGAGTACATATAAGCGGTATCGGTAGCGAACTCCGCTGCGCAGGTATCCACACGTTTGTATACCGGGTGCAGGCCATAACCGTGACGCAGTTTGCGGATTTCGCTTTCGGCGACGCCAGCCAAAGTCGCCAAACGCGCATCAGCGAAGCCTTTACGCTTCAGGGTGCGCAGGAACTCTTGAGTCAGGCCGTTGATGCCGGTTTCGGCAACCTGCTCTTCCAGACGCACCAACTCTTCAATCTGTACCAGGAACCAGCGGTCAACGTTGGTCAGGTTGAATACGCCATCAACTGACAGGCCGGCACGGAAGGCGTCAGCGATGTACCAGATACGATCGGAGCCAGCATCTTTCAGCTCACGACGAATTTTGGTCAAGGCTTCCGGGTCATCCAGGCTCACTTTCGGGTCAAAACCGGTCGCGCCCACTTCCAGGCCGCGCAGCGCTTTTTGCAGTGACTCTTGCTGGGTGCGGCCAATGGCCATCACTTCGCCGACCGATTTCATTTGGGTGGTCAGGCGGTCATTGGCACCGGCAAATTTCTCGAAGTTGAAACGAGGAATTTTAGTCACAACGTAGTCGATTGACGGTTCAAACGAAGCCGGGGTACGGCCACCGGTGATGTCGTTCATCAGCTCATCGAGGGTGTAGCCCACCGCCAGCTTGGCGGCGATTTTGGCAATCGGGAAGCCGGTGGCTTTTGACGCCAGCGCCGAGGAGCGGGATACGCGCGGGTTCATTTCGATGACGATCAAGCGGCCGGTTTTCGGGTTAACCGAGAACTGCACGTTGGAACCACCGGTTTCGACGCCAATTTCACGCAGCACCGCCATCGAGGCGTTACGCATGATTTGGTATTCTTTGTCGGTCAATGTCTGTGCTGGCGCCACGGTGATGGAGTCGCCGGTATGGATACCCATGGCGTCGAAGTTTTCGATCGAACAGACGATGATGCAGTTATCGTTCTTATCGCGCACCACCTCCATCTCGTACTCTTTCCAGCCGATCAGCGATTCGTCAATCAACAGTTCTTTGGTCGGTGACAAGTCCAGACCGCGTTCGCAGATCTCTTCGAACTCTTCACGGTTATAAGCGATGCCGCCACCGGTGCCACCCATAGTAAAGGAAGGGCGGATGATGCATGGGAAGCCAACGTCAGCGGCAACCGCCAGCGCTTCTTCCATGTTGTGTGCGATGCCTGAACGCGCGGTGTCCAGACCGATTTTCTTCATTGCCACGTCAAAACGGCGACGGTCTTCCGCTTTATCGATCGCATCAGCGGTCGCGCCAATCATGGTCACGCCAAACTCGGCCAGTACGCCTTGACGTTCCAGCTCCAGCGCACAGTTCAGTGCAGTCTGGCCGCCCATGGTCGGCAGCACGGCGTCTGGACGCTCTTTCTCGATAATTTTACGCACCACTTCCCAGTGAATTGGCTCGATGTAGGTCGCATCAGCCATTTCCGGGTCAGTCATGATCGTGGCCGGGTTGGAGTTCACCAGAATGACCCGGTAACCCTCTTCGCGCAGCGCTTTACACGCCTGAGCACCCGAGTAGTCGAACTCACACGCCTGACCGATAACAATCGGGCCAGCGCCGAGGATCAGGATGCTTTTTATATCAGTACGTTTTGGCATTTTTTTGCTCCTGATTATTTGGCGTTAGAACGGTAAGTCTCGATCAATTCGATAAAGTGATCGAACAGCGGCGCGGCATCGTGTGGGCCCGGGCTGGCTTCAGGGTGACCCTGGAAGCTAAACGCTGCTTTATCGGTGCGGTGAATGCCCTGCACCGTGTGGTCAAACAAGGATTTGTGCGTGATGCGCAGTTCGGCCGGCAAGTTATTTTCGTCCACTGCAAAACCGTGGTTCTGGGCGGTAATCATGACGCAGTCGTTATCCAGGTCTTTCACCGGGTGGTTGCCGCCGTGGTGACCAAGCTTCATCTTCACGGTTTTTGCGCCGCTCGCCAGTGCCAGCAACTGATGACCGAGGCAGATGCCGAACACCGGAATGTCGGTCTCCAGGAACTGTTTAATCGCAGTGATAGCGTAATCACATGGCTCTGGGTCGCCAGGGCCGTTGGACAAGAAAATGCCGTCCGGATTCATCTTCAAGACTTCATCTGCCGGCGTCTGTGCAGGTACTACCGTCAGGCGGCAACCGCGATCCACCAGCATGCGCAGGATGTTACGCTTGGCGCCGTAATCATATGCCACGACGTGGAATGGCAGTTCAGAGGCTGCTTTGGCTTCCGGCAGTTCGCCTTCCAGTGTCCAGCTCCCCTGCTGCCAGCTGTAAGCTTCCTGAGTGGTCACTTCTTTGGCCAGATCCATGCCTTTTAGACCCGGGAAGGCTTTGGCCTTCGCTAATGCCAGAGCGGCATCCGGCGTGTCAGCGGCGATGATGCAACCGTTCTGTGCACCCTTTTCACGCAGCAGGCGAGTCAGCTTGCGGGTATCAATATCGGCAATCGCCACAATGTTATGGCGCTTCAGGTAATCAGACAGACCTTCTTCGTTGCGGTAGTTGCTGGCAATCAGTGGGAGGTCACGAATGACGAGGCCTTGGGCGTGTACTGCGGAGGATTCTTCGTCGGAAGCATTGGTGCCGACATTGCCGATATGGGGATAAGTAAGAGTAACGATCTGGCGGGAGTAGGAAGGATCAGTGAGGATTTCTTGATAACCGGTCATCGACGTATTGAAGACCACTTCCCCCACTGCCGTACCCTCTGCCCCGATGGCCCGACCGTGGAATTGGGTTCCGTCTTCGAGAACCAATAGCGCTGACTTAATCAAAACACCCTCCAAGGAATAATCAATCACAATATTTGCATATTAATTCAGATATCGCGATCTAAATCAATGCAAAAACCGCCCTCAAGGTCAATTTTTGGCAAATTGGGCGCATTTTAATGATGAGTGCTCCGCTTGTCTACCCAAAGCGCCATTTTTTCTCTTATTTTTGCACTTCTCGGCGTTTAATAGCCCCAGCAGCCATAAAAACACCGCTAAACTCGGGCTGGTAAACGGTTGCGGGATGGGATGACAAAAAATTGCACTAGCGACGCTAAAATACGGGGTTTAAAACATCATCAAAGCCTGTTATGGATGAAATAACTCATTAAAACACACATAAAAACACATCAAGAACACAGAAATAATCGAAACCATCATTTTCAGTGTTAAAAAAAAGGACAATAAAATTATTGTCCTTTAATCATATAATTATGATTAATACAACCACATCACGATGGTGTATAAATTAATTACAACTGGTCAAGACCCAGTACATCACGCATATCAAACAGGCCTTTATCACGCTTACTTAACCAAATAGCGGCCTTAACTGCTCCACTGGCAAAAGTCATACGACTGGAGGCTTTGTGGGTAATTTCTACCCGCTCGCCAATGTCGGCAAACATGGCAGTGTGTTCACCGACAATGTCGCCAGCGCGGATAGTGGCAAAGCCGATGCTTTTTGGGTCACGTTCGCCGGTATAACCTTCACGTGCATACACGGCGCACTCTTTAAGATCACGCCCCAGCGCACCGGCAATCGCCTCCCCCATCGCCAACGCAGTCCCCGACGGGGCATCCACCTTGTGGCGATGATGCGCTTCAACAATTTCAATGTCGGTATAATCCCCCATCACCTGGGCTGCTTTTTCCAACAGTTTCAGCACCAGATTAACGCCCACGCTGAAGTTAGCGGCAAACACGATGCCAATCTGCTCGCCAGCGGCGCGGATGGCATCTTTGCCCGCATCATCAAAACCGGTGGTGCCTATCACGATAGCTTTTTTGTGTTCGACACAGAAAGCCAGATACGCCAGGGAGCTTTCCGGACGAGTGAAGTCGATCAGAATATCAAAATCACCGACAACGCTTTCCAGGCTGTCGCTCACGGCCACGCCCAACTTGCCTATGCCTGCCAGCTCACCCGCATCAACACCGATCAGACTTGAACCCGGGCGTGAAATCGCCGCACCCAGTACCACGCCAGGCACCTGTTGTACCGCCTGGATCAATTGACGGCCCATGCGGCCGCCGGAACCCGCAATCGCAATGCGGATTTGTGAATCAGTCATACATGCTCTCTTGTCATTGTGATATCAGCACCCGAGATAATTCAGAGCGACACCCAGGCCGCAAAGGCGCGTTTCCCGATGAACGTACTCTTACGGGTGATCGAACGCAGCCAACACAGATGCCACTTCAAATATGATGGGGATATGGGTTCAGGTTAACTGCCACACCTTATCACCACCAGAGGATTCATTTCATAATTAGAAAATTATGATATTGGCTGCTTTTCATCAGTAATGCTGTCAATAGGTTAACATTCGCTGCAATACACGCCAATTCAGGGTGATACATAATCATGCAGTTTTGACCGGTTGAATCTGCATAAAAAAAGGCACCACGAAGGGTGCCTAAGAGGTGATAAGACGGGCTGCTTAACCGGTTAAGGCCGCCACTTCCTCGGCGATTGCCGCCAGCGTATCATGGCGCGCATAGTCGGCCTGGACCAGCGCCGCACGCTGTCGATACAGCGGCTGTGCCAGGATCTGTTGTACGGCCTGCCTCAGCTGTGCTTCATCTGGAGTGCTGGTATGCAGGTTTATCCCACATCCCGCAGCGACCACCCGCGTAGCGGCCTCGAGTTTATCTTCGCCCGTACCGGCTACAATCAAGGGTACGCCGTGATCCAACGCGGCGTTGATCGAACCGTAACCGCCGTTGGTGATCAACAACGCCGCCTGCGGCAACCAGTGATCAAAAGAGATAAACGCCTGCACCCTGGCATTAGCAGGCAAAAGTGCCTGCAAGGCTTCAACTGAACGCCCACCGGTGGTCGCTAAAACTCGCACAGGTAACTGCGCCAGCGCCTTCAACGTTGGGACTATCAACTGGTGCAGATCGACATTCGCCAGCGTGCCCTGCGAGACGATCACCAGCGGACGACGGTCGGCCTCATCCCACAGGTCTGGTGTCTTATCCGCCGCCGCGGCACTGCGCAACGGGCCAATAAAACGCACGCTGTCAGGCAAATCGTCACGGGGATATTCCAGCGCCGGGGTAGCCAGTTGCAAGAATCGATCGCAACCGCCAATCAGTGCATCAGTAAACGCCTGTTGCAGCGGTTTACCGCCGGATTGTGCCATCGCAACATCAAAACGCTGGTGCACTTCATCGATGAGCAAACGGGTCGCGTCATCCACCAGTTGCTCACGCAGCAAATCGCGTGGCAATAACCCGGGGGGTATTCGCGGCCCGTAGAAGATCGAATCCGTTGAAGAGTACGACAAAGGTGTCACGCCGATGCCGATCACCGGAGGACGGTCCACCCTTTGCAGCAGTGGTAACACGCCATAGAAGCAGTTTTCCACCATCAACAAATCCGTGGCCTCAGCCGCGATCGCGGCGCGCAATTGCTGATCCAACAGCGGGATCGGCGCAGCAAAAAAATCTTTCAGCGCCAACGCCATCTGCGCATTACCCGGGGGCAGCGCAGCGCGCTCTGGAAAGTGCTGCTCAAGATAGCGGTAATCAAAATCTACCCGCTCATCAAAGGCGATAAATTGTGCGCCAGCCGCTTCTGCACGTTCACGAAACAGGGCACCGGTCATCACCCGAACCTGATGCCCTTGCGCAATCAGGTATCGAGCAATGCTCAGCATCGGATAAACATGACCCGGCGTTGCCACCGCGGTCATCAGAATACGTGCCATAACGGGTTAAGCCTCTGCGTTAGCCGGCTTCAGCGCCAAATTGGCACACACCGGGTTACTCTGAATATGCACGCGCTGCAAATGACGTGCGGAACGGGCAGTGAACCCTTCACGGCCGTGCAATAACGAGAAGTTGTCCGCAATGACGACGTCGCCCTGCTGCCATTGATGGGCATAATAGTGGCGCGGATCGTACAAATGCTGCTGCAGCGTCTGATGGAAAGCCTCTTGTTGATCTTGCGGCACACCGTGGTATTCCAGGGCGTGCTGGTTCAGGAATTTCTTGCCTTCGGTCGGCGGCTCGTTATAGCGCATGATCTGCCCGTGGCCGCTTGGATGCGTCACCACCAGCGGCGAGCACACCTCACCGCCATAATGCACCACCTGCTTAATACGGTAGGAGATCGATACCGTCAGCCACTGGGCCAACAGTGATTCATCGGCATTGGCCAACAACCGCGTGGTATCCACAAAGGTCGTCCGTCCGCCTTCATCCTGTGAAGGTGCCGCGACGCAGTGGAACAGCTGAAACTCAGGAATGGTCGGTTTGTACATACCATCCCAATGCAGTGGCACATAGCTGCTATCGAAAATGTGGTCCTTGGCGTCCGGGTGTTCTTTCACGTCCAGCACCGCACCGAACGGCCACATCATGATGTCTCCCCACCCCTCGGCATAATGCGTCAGTACCTGTGGATCGGTAAAACCGGAGCCAAAGCCGCGCAACACCAACAGGTGATGCTGCTGCGCCAATGCCCGCAGTGCAGCCACGGGCAGTTCGCTGATGTGTTGCCCAGGGTGCATAGGGGTCAGTACCGCACCAAAGGGGGTATTCAGTTCAATGCGGCAGTTCAGTGTTTGATTGTCCATCAGTAACTCTCCTTGAATCGAATTTGCTGCTCACACGGCAACCGTACCGTTAAAAGACGCCCACCAAGATTGCGGGCGCAATGTGGCCAATTACGCCATTTGAGGTTGTTCGATCAGGTAATGGCTGGGTGTTCCGCGGATCGTCACCAGTTCACCCGCCAACTGCTGGGCATCCTTGCGCTTCATCAGGACAAACTGTCCGTTGATGTTAGCCGCCACCCCGTGCCACGGGGTCAGCCAATCATCTTTGGTCGGCATCATATGAATACCCATTTTCAGGCTGTCCGCAGGCTGCGGGTGGATAGACAAACGTATCGCCGATGGGAAATGCTGGGCCAACAAATTGCCCCAGGCCCAGCTACGCTGTATCACGCCACAGGCACGCTGTTTGGCATCTTTTTGCAGTGCCGCGTTGGAACCAACGTAATCAGGAAGCTGACTGTCTTCATACAAGAAGCGGGTGATGGCGCGATACAGCTGTAACCCCTGCTCATCCTGCATCAACTGTTGTTTGATCGCCGTTTCCGATTCGGCATAACCGTCGACCAGCAGCTGACGCAGGAGATCGTAATCGCCGGTATGCTCGGCCAGGCCTTCCACATCGCCCAGGTTGAACACGCTCAGGTGAGTTGCCCCCACCTCATGTAACAAGTTTTCGATTTCGCGCTGATAGTGATTAATGGCGTCATCGCTGACGCGGATCAAATCGCCAAAGACATGGCCGTCAGAACAGATGACGATATGCGCCCCTGGCGGGTAATAAAGCTGAATACGCTGGCAGAGAGAATTAAGGAATATCAGTGACAGCCGTTCTGCCATATCGGGCACCGAACCAATTACCTTATTAGTATTAGGTGATTTTGTTGGGAAGGCGGGGAGTACAAATTCAATGCGTTGTTGGTTTTCAATAAATGCCCGGATACGCGGTAATTGTACCTGAGAAACGGCATGTTCTTCCTCAGCGTTTGACGTTTCCATTCCTGGGAATCGACGTCGGTATTGCAATAGCTCATGAAGGATTTTTAACGATATTGTTTCAATACGAACACTATCCACAATTAACTCCTGTTCAGATGTGGCGCAGGCAATTTATTCGCAAACGCAATAAGACTTATCAAAAATAGAGATGACGATCGGGAAATAAGTCTTACCCTCACGATTTATCTGCTTCAGGCAATATAGAAGAGAAACTGCTATATTATTAGCCCGTATAATTCACAATCTTGGTTAAGTTGAACTTAACAAACTATGAGTAATATTCTAAAACGCATGGCCATTTTTTCTAAAGTTGTCGATTGCGGCGCATTCAGCATGGCAGCCAAAGAATTAGGCATTACTACCTCCGCCGTCAGTCAGCATATCCGCTTGCTGGAAAACGAACTGGGCATTCAATTACTTCTACGTTCTACGCGTTCACTGAGCCTGACCGAGGCCGGGCTGTGTTTTTATGAGGATTGTGTACTGATGATCCATGCAGCCGAACGGGGCCAGCAGCGTATCGCTGCTTTGCGCGGCGAACTGGCAGGGGAATTGCGTGTCGCCACCTCCACGGAATTTGCCACCCATTATCTGGTGCCGGCGCTGCAAAGCTTCCTTGATGATCACCCGCGAATCACACTGAGATTAGAAATTCATGACGAAAAAATCGACCTGATAGGCCAACGCATTGATCTGGCCATCCGCGGTGGCGTATTGGCCGACTCCAGCTACGTATCGACCCGGCTGGCGCGCTTTCGCGAAGTCCTGTGCGCTTCTCCAGTCTATCTTGCCAACCACGGCATACCCGATAGCCCGCAGTCACTGACTCACCACCAATGGGTTACTTTTACCCCCTTGGGCAACCCGCAGTTTGTCCGCCTGCTCCATCAGGATGGCGCAGAGCACAGGTTACGAATGACCGGACGTTTATTTACCAATAACGGCATGGCGATGAAAGAATTGGCACTGGCCGGCAAAGGAATCATCCGGAATTTTTTTGTCAACGTTGAGCGTGAATTACACAACGGTGATTTGGTGGAGGTGTTACCCGAGTGGCGATTACCCGACATTAATTGTTATGCGATTATGCCAAGAAGGGACAGCCAACCATTAAAAGTTCGCCGCTTATTAGAGCATATGAAAATCTATTTACAGAAAAACGAGAAGCATTCCTTAGATCAGTTCAGAACTTAATAAAATAAGAAGTATCCGTAACGTCACTTAATTTAGTTATTTAACTTTTCGGCATATTGCTGACCAGCACCAGAGTTAATTTAGATTGCAGACTAATGATATTATCCTTAATAACTCCCTGACTTTCTATATAAGTAATTTCTCATCTTTAATTCAAATTATCAGAACGAATTTGACTTTGAATAACATAAAATTTGAATCAGTTCCCTTTCCCTACCCAAAACTCAATTCATCTATTTCTTGGCTCTCGCTCCCAAACGAAAAACGGGGAGCCTAGGCTCCCCGTTATCTTATTTGTCGTTGAGGCTTATTCAACCTGCTTGATATCAACCCGCAGCTCTTTCGGCACTTCAAACACAATGTTCTCTTCGCGGCCGCTGACTTCCTGCACGTTGACACCCCCCAGCGCCTTCAGGCGGCTGATCACATCCTGAACCAGTACGTCAGGTGCGGATGCGCCGGCAGTGACACCGATATTACGGGCATCTTTCAGCCAGGCTTCCTGAATGTCAGCCGCAGAGTCGATCAGATATGCCGGCTTGCCTACACGCTGAGCCAGCTCTGCCAACCGGTTAGAGTTAGAGGAGTTTTTCGACCCCACAACCAAAACCACATCTG
The DNA here is from genome assembly GCF_044900985.1 of Serratia sp. NPDC087055. Taxonomy (NCBI): domain Bacteria; kingdom Pseudomonadati; phylum Pseudomonadota; class Gammaproteobacteria; order Enterobacterales; family Yersiniaceae; genus Serratia; species Serratia sp. NPDC087055. The sequence continues at coordinate 350,548 of NZ_JBJDOG010000002.1, read as the reverse complement.
CATCACCCGCCAGGTTGCGTACCGCTTCCTGGCGGTTAGTGGTGGCATAGCAGATATCGTCCTTACGCGGGCCGATAATGCTCGGGAAGCGCTTGCGCAAAGCATCAATCACGTCAGACGTGTCATCCACCGACAATGTGGTTTGCGTCATAAAGCACAGGTTGCTCTCATCTTTCACCTGCAGCTTCCACACATCATCTGGCGACTCGACCAGGTACATGCCCCCTTTAGGGTTACTGTACTGGCCCATGGTGCCTTCCACTTCTGGATGGCCCGCATGGCCTATCAGGATCGCCTCGGTACCACGGCGGCTGGCTCGCGCCACCTCCATATGCACTTTGGTCACCAGTGGGCAAGTGGCATCAAACAGCATGGTCAAATCACGCGCTTTGGCTTCTGCTCGTACCGCCTGAGAAACACCGTGCGCCGAGAAGATCAAAATCGACCCATCCGGCACTTCAGTAATTTCCTCGATAAATACCGCCCCGCGCTCGCGCAGGCTATCTACCACATAGCGGTTATGCACCACTTCGTGGCGCACATAGATAGGTGCGCCATAAATTTCCAGCGCACGTTCAACGATACTGATCGCACGATCAACCCCAGCACAGAAGCCGCGTGGGTTAGCCAGCAATATTTGCATGCGTCTCCTCCTGCTGCGGATCGATCTCCAGCACTTCGATATCGAAGGTTACCGGATGGCCCGCCAGCGGATGGTTGAAATCAACGGTAATCGAATCTTCCGCCACTTCACGTACCACGCCTGGCATTTCGCTACCGTCAACGGCGGTAAACAGCATAATTGTGCCGACGTCCGGTACCCCGGTTTCCGCGAAATCACGACGTGAGAAGAACTGGACTAGATCCGGGTTCTCTGCACCGAATGCCGCTTCCGGCTGTAAGGTAAAAGCACATTTGTCGCCCGCACTCAAACCAAGCAGTTGTGCTTCCAGCGGTTCGGACAAACTGCCGTCACCCAGACGGAACAGCGCCGGTTTGCCACTGCTGCGGGTAGACTCTGCGGTCGAACCGTCTTCCAGTTTCAGCGTGAAGTGTACCAACACTTCACTGCTGCCGTTAACCTGAGCCGTCATATTACTCACCTTTGCTCTTTGCGCTTTTGTTCGCCGGCGACAAGAAGCCTTCCAGCACTATCATCGCCGCCCCTACGCAAATAAAACTATCTGCAAGGTTGAAGGTCGGGTAATGCCAATCGCCTACGTAGAAGTCGATAAAATCGACGACAAAACCGTGCCATAAGCGATCGAACAGGTTACCGAGCGCACCACCGATGATAAAAGCATAGGCAATGTTGTTCAGCTTCTGCTGCGCCTGACTGCGGTACATCATCACCAGCAGCACCGCCACGATAGCCACCGCAATACCGGCGAAGAACCAACGCTGCCAGCCGCCATGATCGGCCAGGAAACTGAACGCAGCACCGTAGTTACGCGCATAGAACAGATTGAACGACGGGATCAGCGGCTGGGACTGGCCCAGCACAAAGTTACCGAGGATCCACTGCTTGCTGGCAAAATCCAGTACCAACACGACTACTACCAGCCACAGCCAGCGCAGGCCAGTCGAACAGATTGGTTTACTCATTAGGCAAACTTACGCTTTTCGCCGTCGCCGGCTACGTTGATAACACAGCGGCCGCAGAGATCTGCATGCTCCGCCACCAAACCAATATCGGTGGTGTAATGCCAGCAGCGCGGACACTTCTCACCTTCTGCAGTGCTGAAGGCGATTTTCAGGCCCTTCACCAGTTCTGACGTCAGTGCATCCGCTGGCGCATCAGCCAAAGGTGCAACGCGAGCGCCGGAGGTCAGCAACACAAAGCGCAGCTCATCCTGCAGGCTGTTGAGACGTTCAGCCAGTTCGCTATCGGCATACAACGTTACCGCGGCTTCCAACGAGCCACCGAGACGTTTGTCAGCACGAGCCTGTTCCAGCACCTTGTTCACTTCGCCACGCACTTTCAGCAGCTCAGCCCAGAAGGCGTCGTTCATGCCTTCGCCTTCGGCCAGACCGAACAGGCCGTCGTACCACTCTTCAGTGAACACGTACTGCGCGCGTTTGCCCGGCAGGAAAGCCCAGATTTCATCAGCGGTGAACGACATGATCGGTGCCATCCAGCGCACCAATGCCTCTGCGATATGGAACAGCGCAGTCTGGCAGCTGCGGCGGGCGACGCTGTCGCTCTTCGCGGTGTACTGGCGATCTTTGATGATATCCAGGTAGAAGGACCCCATCTCGACAGAACAGAACTGCATCAGGCGTTGTACCACTTCATGGAAATCGTAGTTGGCGTATGCCTGCTCGATATCCTGTTGTGCCGCCAGAGCACGACCCACGGCCCAGCGATCCAGTACCACCATATCTTCCGGAGCCACACAATCCGTGCTTGGTTCGAACCCGTTCAGGTTCGCCAGCAGGAAGCGCGCGGTGTTACGGATGCGGCGATAGGAATCGGCAGAACGTTTCAAGATCTCGTCAGATACCGCGATCTCACCGGTGTAATCCGTAGAAGCCACCCACAGACGCAGGATGTCCCCCCCCAGCTTGTTCATCACGTCTTGCGGACTGATGGTGTTGCCGATGGACTTGGACATCTTGCGGCCCTGACCGTCAACGGTGAAACCGTGAGTCAGTACTTCTTTATAGGGTGCTTTGCCCTTCATGGCGGTGGAGATCATCAGTGATGACATGAACCAGCCACGGTGTTGGTCGGAGCCTTCCAGGTACATGTCAGCGCCATGACCATTGAACTCAGGACGAACATCAACCACGGAAGAATGGGTCGAACCGGAGTCGAACCACACGTCCAGGGTATCGGGCACTTTGACATAGTCGGCAGCTTCCGCGCCAAGAATGTCAGCGGCGTCCAGATCCCACCATGCCTGAATACCGTCCTGCTCAACACGTTTGGCCACTTCTTCCATCAGCTCTACGCTGCGTGGGTGCAGTTGCTCCGTGTCTTTATGCACAAACAGCGACATTGGCACTCCCCAGGTACGCTGGCGTGAGATACACCAATCCGGGCGGTTAGCGACCATGGTTTCGATGCGTGCCTGGCCCCATTCAGGGATCCACTGTACGCCTTTGATCTCTTCCAGCGACTGCTTGCGCAGGCCTTTTTGATCCATGCTGATGAACCACTGAGGCGTTGCACGGAAGATGATCGGCGTTTTGTGACGCCAGCAGCAGGGATAACTGTGAACCAGTTTCTCCACGTGCAGCAATGCACCTTTCTCACGCAGCAGATCAACAATCAGATCGTTGGCCTTAAACACAAACTTGCCATCCAGCAGTGGATGAGTGCCCGGTAGATAGCAACCGTTCGGCCCCACCGGGTTGGCAATTTCCAAACCGTATTTCTGGCTGATGACAAAGTCATCCGGGCCGTGGCCACCGGCGGTGTGTACTGCACCGGTACCCGCGTCCAGCGTGACGTGCTCACCCATGATCGCCGGTACGTCGAAGCCCATGAACGGGTGTTCAAAACGCATCAGCTCCAGATCGGCACCCTTGCAACTGCCCAGCACGGTCCACGCGCTGATACCGGCGCGTTTCATCACGCTTTCTACCAGTTCAGCCGCCAGGATCAGGCATTGGCCGTCGACCTGCACCAGCTGATAAGCAAATTCCGGGTGCAGAGAGATAGCGCGGTTAGCCGGTAAGGTCCACGGCGTGGTGGTCCAGATAACCAAAGAGACCGGGCCATTGAAGCTGGTGACGCCAAACTTGGCCGCCACGGCAGCCGCGTCAACCGCGTGGAAAGCCACATCGATAGACGGCGACGTCTTGTCGTAATATTCGACTTCCGCTTCCGCCAGTGAAGAGCGGCAATCGGTACACCAGTGCACCGGCTTGGCACCTTTCAGCAGGTGACCGTTGTCGATGATTTTACCCAGCGCACGAATGATATTGGCTTCGGTTTTGAAGTCCATGGTCAAGTACGGGTGATCCCAGTCACCCAGCACGCCAAGACGGATGAAGTCTTTTTTCTGGCCTTCAACTTGTTCAGCGGCATACTCACGGCATTTCACACGGAACTCCGCCGCGGTGAGTTTCTCGCCCGGCTTACCGTACAGCTGCTCGACTTTCAGTTCGATCGGCAGACCATGACAGTCCCAACCTGGAACATAAGGCGAATCGAAACCGGACATCCCTTTTGACTTGATAATAATGTCTTTGAGAATCTTGTTAACCGAGTGACCAATGTGAATGCTGCCGTTCGCATACGGAGGGCCGTCATGCAAAATGAAGGATTTTTTGCCCTTTTTGGCAGTACGAATGATCCCGTACAGATCCTGTTCATACCAACGTTGCAGCATGCCAGGTTCACGCTTGGCCAGATCGCCACGCATCGGGAACCCTGTTTCCGGCAAGTTCAGGGTATTCTTGTAGTCACTCATGAGATTCTCGTTTCCGTTTTCGGCTATTTACCCGTCGCACTTCAAGCCACATCTTTGTGGGCCGCCCTTTCTTATCCGAATCACTTGCCTGTGCAAGCCCATCGGGATTCGTGCGGTTGCCGCCGCGATGCGGCTCGAATTACTTAGGGTAAACGATTAAACCAGTGTTTTTAACCCGAAGAACTTCCGGGCCGTCACCACATCATTGGCGATTTGCTGCTTCAGGGCATCGAGCGAAGCAAAACGCTGTTCATTGCGCAATTTCGCGCGGAGCACCACGTCAATATGGCGCCCGTAAAGATCCATTGTGACATCCAACAGATGGACTTCCAGCTGTTGGCGCACGCCGGCAACGGTTGGTCGCGTACCAATATTGGCTACGCCAGGCAGCGGTTCAGGCCCCAGGCCATACACCTCCACCGCATAAACACCTTTGACCGGAGCAACCAGGCGTTTCAGCGGCAGGTTGGCCGTGGGGAAGCCGATGGTGCGGCCCAGTTCATCACCGTGTACTACTCGGCCTGAAATACTGTACGGATGACCCAACAGCGTTTCAGCCTGTGCCAGATCATCATCGCGCAGTGCATTGCGAATCGCCGTACTGCTGATACGTTGATCGCCTTCACGGAAGGTCGGCGTGCTGATCACTTCAAAGCCGTATTCTATCCCGGCTTTTTGCAATAGCGGAAAATCGCCCTGACGCGTCGCGCCAAAGCGAAAATCATCCCCGACCATCAGGAATTTCACACCCAGTTTTTCCACCAGCAACTCGGCAACGAACGCCTGTGCCGTGTTGGCGGCGAAACGCGGGTCAAACTTGACGCACAGCAGGTAGTCAACGCCCGCCTGCGCCAGATATTTGGCTTTATCACGCAAGCGCGTGAGTCGGGCCGGTGCCTTGTCCGCTGCAAACATTTCCAGCGGTTGCGGCTCAAAGATCATGACCATCACTGGCAGCCCGAGGCGTTGCCCCTCTTGTTTCAGCTGCTCCAGCAACGCTTGGTGACCGCGGTGTACGCCGTCAAAGTTGCCGATGGTGAGCACACAACCATGGTGGCGTGCCCGGATATTGTGAATGCCGCGAATTAGCTCCATAGCTGGCTCAAAACAGTGGAAATCGCCGGATTATACCTTGTACAGCGGTTAAGGTTAACCCGCGATTGGTGCCTTTGTGTAATAGACATACCATACCGGAGATAATCTGCAGGTGAAACGCCCCAACCGCAGTTTATCCGGCAACATGCCGCTGATTATCGACCACGACCAACAGCTTGCAGCCAATACAGCAATTCATTGGCGAATTTTCTCGCGAAACACTGTATTCCCATGACCGAAGCTGGTAAAATCCTGCCCCATCACAACGTAGCAAGTGCCGCCCGTACAAACGGCGCTTATTTGCACAAATCCGTTGACAAACGAAGACTAAAAGGGGATATTCCTCGGCCTTCGAATTGTCCTCAATAGAATATATTTGGGAGTTGGACCTTGGCTAATATCAAATCAGCTAAGAAACGCGCCGTACAGTCTGAGAAACGTCGTAAGCACAACGCTAGCGGCCGCTCTATGATGCGTACCTACATCAAGAAAGTAGAAGTTGCTATCGCAACTGGCGATAAAGAAGCTGCAAAAAACGCATTCCTCGTGATGCAACCAATCGTGGACCGCAAGGCAGCTAAAGGCCTGATCCACAAAAACAAAGCAGCACGCCATAAGTCAAATCTGACTGCGCGTATCAACGCAATGCAATAAGCATTACGTTGTCTGCTTGATAAAAAAACCGGCTCAGGCCGGTTTTTTTACGTCTGCAGTTTTCACCGCGTTAGTAAGTAAACAGCGCGGAAAAATCCTTGTTGCATACCCGTTGTACCGCTGGATGCTGGATCATTCGTTCGGCAAAAATGATGTAGTACTCTTCCTGTACGCTATCAATACGCCCAATCTCCACCACGTCATCATCGTTATAGGTATCCTGCGCATACAGCGTCGGCGCAACGAAGATCGCGTTGTGGTACATGCCAAAGGTCTTCATCAGGGCCGCATCATCGAACTCGCCCAAGATCTCTACCTGAATACCTTGCGTGTTAAACCAGTTAAGCAGCTTACGCCCCAGCATCGAACGCCGGCCTGGAATGAGCAGCTTACGCTGTTCAAGACAAGCGGGAAACGGCAAGTCCGGCGCGGGCTGACGGCAAAAGAAACTGATGCCGCATTCACCCAGCTTGAGTGAAAACAACCCTTCCTGCTGACTGGAGTCCACCGGGCAATCTGACAAAATCATGTCGAGCTTATGTTGGCTGAGCTGTTCCAGTAGCATCTCGTGCGTCGACTCAAAGCAGCGCAGATGGATTTGTTCATTATCCACCACCACCGCGGTCTCCAGAACCTGACTCACCAAGCGTTTGGACAGCGCATCCGCGACCCCGACGTCGAACAGCAGGTTAGATTCCTTGCGATAATTGACGATATCCAGCATTTCCTGGCTGAGCATAAACATTTTGTCGGCGTAGCGGAAAACCAGCTGCCCCAATTCAGAAGGCACCAGCCCACGCCCCTGACGCTTGAACAGCTTACCGTCCAAACGTTCTTCCAGCGCTTTGATCTGGCCGGTGATGGTCTGCGGCGTCAGAAACAGTGCTTCAGCGGCGCCGACCACCGAACCTTCCTTGCAGACCTGCCAGAAGTAGTAAAGGTGATTAAAGTTAATATGCGACATCCTCACGAGGTGCTCTCCTTAACATTTCGTCAGGCTAAACGATAGACCCTGACGAGCGACTAATGTCCTTTCCCTGTTTCAGACAACCTGTTGCTGCATTCGTCCCAAACAGAATGGCCGAAGCTGCACATATTTCATACTGCACAGCTCCGACCAGCTATTGTAATCGGTACTTACGAACAGAGGATCCCCTAAAGGGGTTATCTGACCCGTGGCAACGACATGCGCAACAGACCGTATCCAACCACCGCCGCCGTGGTTGACCCAATCAGGATACCCAGCCGCGAATAAGTGCTTAGTACGACATCCGCATCGCCAAACGCCAGCGAAGCGATGAAAATTGACATGGTGAAACCAATACCACAGAGCACAGAAACGGCAAACACCTGTTTGAAACCAATTCCTTCAGGCAGCTTGGCAATGCCCAACTTCACCGCCAGCAGGCTAAATATGAAGATACCCAACGGCTTACCGATGAACAGACCCGCTGCGATACCGACCGGGAGCAGTGAGGTCAGGCCACTCAGTGACACGCCCTGCAATGAAACACCCGCATTGGCGAAAGCGAACAGCGGCAGTATCAGGAACGCCACCCATGGGTGAAGCTCGTGCTCCAGAGTCTCCGACGGTGACGGGCCTTTCTTCACGTTCAACGGGATCATAAAGCCAATAATTACCCCGGCTAGGGTCGCATGTACCCCGGACTTGAGGATAGCCACCCACAGCACCAGGCCGACAATCATGTAAAGCGACGTTTTGCCCACGCCACGCCAGTTCATAAATGCCAGCACCACAACAGACGCGGCTGCTACACCTAAAGCCGCCATCGACACTTCGTGGGTATAGAACAGTGCGATAATCACGATCACACCCAGGTCATCGATAATCGCCAGCGCCAGCAGGAACACTTTCAGGCTGGTTGGTACGCGGTTCCCCAACAACGCCATCACCCCAAGGGCAAACGCAATGTCCGTTGCCGCCGGGATCGCCCAGCCCTGACGGGTAACCTCATCGGCACCGTTAAACAGCAGGTAAATAAGTGCCGGTGCCAACATGCCGCCCAACGCAGCAATAGCGGGAAACACCGCCTTATCACGCCCGGCCAGTGAACCCTGCATCAGTTCACGCTTGACCTCCAACCCGACCACCAAGAAAAAGATCGCCATCAGGCCGTCGTTGATCCACAGCAGGAGCGGCTTGGCAATGTCCAGTGAGGACACTTTCACCATGACCGGTAAATTGAGAAAAGCATGATAAATCCCCTGGGCTGGGGTATTGGCCATGATCAACGCGATAATCGCGGCTACGATCAGGATAATGCCGCCTGCGGCTTCCTGACGTAAAAATTGACGAATGATATTGGTCACAATACGTCTCTCCAGAGATGCGCGAAGTAGAAACAGCTCCGCAAACAAAGTAATGGAATGAGTATAGACGGCGATTTAGCTCGATAAAATACGTTTATAAATGCTTTAATGATCGTAAAAACCGATCTATATACGACAGGTGTCACATTTTTTGTAGGGTTATTAGCCGTCCACGGCCAATAAAAAACCCCGGTTTTGACGCCGGGGTTATGCAGTACGCTAACAGAACAACAGCTTAACGCGTCAGGTCATCAAAAAACTTTTTCACACCGTCGAAGAAGCTCTTCGAACGTGGGCTGTTTTTATCACCAGAAGGGCCACCCAGGCTCTCTTCCAGTTCCTTCAGCAATTGCTTCTGCTTGTCGTTCAGGTTAACCGGGGTTTCCACCACCACGCGGCACAACAGGTCACCCTGGCTGCCACCACGCACCGATTTAACACCCTTGCCGCGCATGCGGAACAGTTTGCCCGTCTGGGTTTCTGACGGGACTTTCAGCTTCACGCGGCCATCCAGCGTTGGCACTTCAATCTCACCGCCCAATGCTGCCATCGCGAAGTTGATCGGCACTTCACAGTACAGGTTATTCCCTTCGCGTTCGAAGATCGGGTGCGCTTTCACCTGAACCTGAACGTACAGATCGCCTGCTGGTGCGCCATGTTCACCGGCTTCCCCCTCACCCGCCAAGCGGATGCGGTCGCCAGTATCAACGCCGGCCGGGATTTTCACCGACAGCGTTTTGGCTTTCTCTACCCGGCCGTGGCCATGGCAGCTGTTGCACGGGTCTTTGATAATTTGGCCGCGGCCATGGCAATGCGGACAGGCCTGCTGCACGGTAAAGAAGCCCTGGCGCATTTGCACCTGGCCTTGGCCGTGACAGGTTGGGCAAGTCACTGGCGAACTGCCTGGTTTTGCACCGCTACCGTGGCAAACGCCACACTCTTCCAGCGTCGGGATACGGATCTCTTTGGTTACGCCACGAACCGCTTCCTCAAGGGACAGCTCCATGTTGTAACGTAGATCAGAACCGCGGCTGGCACGCTGACGGCGGCCACCACCAAAGATATCGCCGAAAACGTCGCCAAAGATGTCGCTGAAATCGGCACCGCCACCGCCAAACCCACCGCCACCACCCATACCGCCTTGTTCAAAAGCGGCGTGGCCATACTGATCGTAAGCTGCACGCTTTTGATCGTCGGTCAGGACTTCGTACGCTTCCTTGATCTCTTTAAACTTGGCTTCGGCGTCTTGATCCTGGTTACGGTCAGGATGGTATTTCATCGCCAGGCGCTTATACGCCTTTTTTATGTCACGCTCTTCCGCCGTCTTGGAGACGCCGAGAATCTCGTAATAGTCTTTCTTCGCCATTATTTCTGTAACCCTTAACATGCGTGCACGGGCGCAGAGTTGCCTCGACGCCCGTGCTGGTTTCCAGTAACGGCCTCTCGGCCGTTACGTGCCCGCTTAAGGGCGATTATTTTTTGTCTTTAACTTCTTCGAACTCAGCGTCAACCACGTCGTCGTCTTTCTGCGCCGCGTTGTCAGCACCAGCATCAGCACCTTGCTGTGCCTGCTGCGCCTGAGCCATTTCCAGCAGTTTGCCAGAAACCTGCACCAGAGCCTGGGTCTTCGCTTCGATATCGGCTTTATCTTCGCCTTTAACCGCAGTTTCCAGATCTTTCAGCGCCGCTTCGATAGCCGTTTTGTCTTCTGCTGGCAGTTTGTCGCCCGCTTCTTCCAACTGCTTACGGGTACCGTGGATCAGGTGGTCAGCCTGGTTACGGGTCTGCACCAGCTCTTCGAACTTACGGTCCGCTTCGGCGTTCAGTTCAGCATCACGCACCATTTTCTGGATTTCTTCTTCGTTCAGACCAGAAGAAGCCTTGATGGTGATTTTCTGCTCACGGCCAGTATTCTTGTCTTTAGCAGACACATGCAGAATACCGTCGGCGTCGATGTCGAAGGTCACTTCGATCTGCGCCATACCGCGCGGAGCAGCCTGGATACCGTCCAAATTGAACTGACCCAGTGACTTGTTATCGTTAGCGCGTTTACGCTCACCCTGCAGCACGTGGATGGTTACCGCAGACTGGTTGTCTTCAGCGGTAGAGAACACCTGGCTGTGCTTGGTCGGGATCGTGGTGTTTTTGGTGATCAACGGAGTCATCACGCTGCCCATGGTTTCGATACCCAGCGACAGCGGGGTAACGTCCAGCAGCAGAACGTCCTTCACATCACCGGCCAACACGCCGCCCTGTACCGCAGCACCCACCGCAACGGCTTCGTCCGGGTTAACGTCTTTACGTGGTTCTTTACCGAAGAAGTCAGCAACTTTCTTCTGAACCATTGGCATACGGGTCTGGCCGCCCACCAGGATCACGTCCTGGATGTCGGAAACCGACAGGCCTGCGTCTTTCAGTGCCACTTTCAGCGGCTCGATAGAACGCGCTACCAGATCTTCAACCAGCGACTCGAGTTTTGCACGGGTCACTTTGATGTTCATGTGTTTTGGACCGCTCGCATCTGCAGTGATGTACGGCAGGTTAACGTCGGTCTGCTGAGCGGAAGACAGTTCGATCTTCGCTTTCTCAGCGGCTTCTTTCAGACGCTGCATCGCCAACGGATCGTTGCGCAGATCGAAACCTTGTTCTTTCTTGAACTCTTCCACCAGGTAGTTGATCAGGCGGCTGTCGAAGTCTTCACCACCCAGGTGGGTATCACCGTTGGTTGCCAGAACTTCGAAGGTTTTTTCGCCGTCAACTTCGTCGATTTCGATAATAGAGATATCGAAAGTACCGCCACCCAGGTCATAAACCGCGATGGTACGGTTGCCAACTTCTTTGTCCAGGCCGTAAGCCAGGGCAGCAGCAGTCGGTTCGTTGATGATACGTTTTACTTCCAGACCTGCGATACGACCGGCGTCTTTAGTCGCCTGACGCTGTGCGTCGTTGAAGTATGCAGGAACAGTGATAACCGCTTCAGTTACCGGTTCACCCAGGTAATCTTCCGCCGTTTTCTTCATTTTCTTCAGCACTTCAGCAGAGATCTGCGGTGGTGCTACACGCTGGCCTTTCACTTCAACCCATGCGTCGCCGTTATCAGCAGCCACAATTTTGTACGGCATGATGTCTTTATCACGCTGTGCTTCTTCATCCTGGAAGCGACGGCCAATCAGGCGCTTGATCGCAAACAGGGTGTTTTGTGGGTTAGTAACAGCCTGACGCTTAGCAGGCTGGCCAACCAGAATTTCACCATCCTGGGTATATGCGATGATCGAAGGTGTAGTACGGTCGCCTTCGCTGTTCTCCAGCACGCGCGCTTTACCACCATCCATAATAGCTACACAAGAGTTGGTAGTACCCAGGTCGATACCAATAATTTTGCCCATCTAAACGTCTCCACTAATAAATTCATATTCGGTCAGGTTGCTAACCTATATGCGGGCAAATTTTTGTTTTTCAACTGCCCAACATTTCAGTCTTAGCCGCGGTCAGCAACTGCGGTTGCAAATAAGATGGGGCCATCCAACTCAGCATCAAGGGGCAAGGCGAAAAAAATTTCTTTTTTATCGTCACTCAGATCATTGTTTCCTGTTCCGGGGATCATTATGATGCCGCGCACTCTGATGGAAGTTATCGATTTTTCGGCCATTCAGAACATTTATGTATTTACTTCGCTATTTCCGTTAATTTTCTGTTATTGCAGAGGACTTATGCACACCAACAAGTTGGCGAATCCCGGCCCTCTCGGCCTGATGGGCTTCGGGATGACCACCGTCTTGCTGAACCTGCACAACGCGGGCTTTTTCCCATTGAATTCCGCCATTATCAGCATGGGGATTTTCTTCGGTGGGTTGGCCCAAATTATGGCCGGCCTGCTGGAATACAAGAAGGGAAACACCTTCGGCATGACTGCCTTTATCTCTTATGGCAGCTTCTGGCTGAGCCTGGTGGGCCTGCTGCTGCTGCCGCGCCTGGGTCTGGCAGAACCGACCGACGCCAGCGTACTGGGTATTTATCTGGCGCTGTGGGGTGTCTTCACTCTGTTCATGTTCTTCGGCACGTTGCGCGCTAACCGCGTGCTGCAGTTTGTGTTCGGCAGCCTGACGCTGCTGTTCGCCTTGCTGGCGATCGGCAATATCACGGGCAATCATGCCCTGCTGAACGTTGCTGGTTATGAAGGCATTATCTGCGGTGCCAGTGCCATTTACCTGGCAATGGCAGAAGTGCTCAACGAGCAATTTGGCCGTAAGGTTCTGCCGATTGGCGAACCCGACGTCAACAATGTAGAACCCATTCGGGCAGCGGCATAATCACCGCCGTCTGAAACAAAAAGCCCTGCACTTATTGCAGGGCTTTTTTTTAGCTGTAAGAGCGGGCACGCTGCGCCTTGGTCTCACTGTTCAGGTCACGGTGCAGGTACATTCCCAGCAGCAACCCGATACCTGACAGCGCCAGTACATAGTAAGCAGGCGCTAACGGGGTTAACTTCATGATCAACGTCACAAATACTGGGGTTAAACCCCCGAAAATAGCGTATGCAACATTATATGAGAACGAAATCCCGGTAAACCGCACTTCCGCTGGGAAAGCCCGCACCATGACATAGGGTACAGCCCCGACGACACCCACGCTGAAACCTACCAGCGCATAGCAGGCGAACAGCATTTCCGGGTGCTCTCCCACCGTCCGATAAAACAGCCAGCTGCAGCCAGCCAACAGCAAGCTGCCAACGATAAAGGTTTTGCTAGCGCCGAAACGATCCGCCGACAACCCCGCAATAATACAACCGGCAATCAGCATAATGGTGGCGATACTGTTAGCTTGCAGTGACAGCGCCGGGGCGATGCCGAACTGTTTTTGCAAATAGGTCGGCGTCATCAGGATCACCACCACAATGCCGGCGGACAACAGCCAGGTCAGCAGCATTGACACCACAACCTCTTTGCGATGGTTAAGTACCACCGATTTCAGCGGCAGCTCCTCCGCCAAGGCTTTCCGCGCCTGCATCTCGATAAATATTGGCGTTTCCTGTAACCAACGGCGCAGATACATTGCCACCAGACCGAAAATACCGCCCAGCAGGAACGGCAGGCGCCAGCCGCCGTCAATAATGGTCTGTTGACTGAGCGTGGTATTGATTACCGTCGCCACCAACGACCCCAGCAAAATACCGACGGTCAGACCGGCAGTCAGCGTACCGCAGGCAAAACCAATACGGCGGCGCGGCACGTGCTCGGCAACAAACACCCATGCGCCGGGGACCTCACCACCGATAGCCGCCCCTTGCAGTACGCGCATCAGCAGCAGCAGCAGTGGTGCGGCAATGCCAATACTGGCGTAGGTCGGTAACAGACCCATGCCCAACGTAGGCAACGCCATCAGTAAAATACTCAGGCTGAACATTTTTTTGCGGCCGACCCGATCGCCAAAGTGCGCCATCACGATGCCACCCAGCGGGCGCGCCAGATAGCCTGCGGCAAAGATGCCGAAGGTCTGTACCTGGCGTAGCCATTCCGGCATATCTGCCGGGAAGAATAGCTCACCCATAACCGCGGCAAAGAAGACAAAAATGATGAAGTCATAGAACTCTAACGCACCGCCCAAGGCGGCTAACGTCAGAGTTTTGTAGTCTTGCCGGTTTAACCGGCGATTATTATCGAGAGGCATAGAGTACCGTCGGAGGAGACTGTTAAAATAAAAGCCAGAGGCTTTCTGTAAACGAATCCTTACTATAACGGCAAATTTATTTCACACCAGATCGGCTGGGATTTATCCCACATATCGCTGAAATTTAGAGGTTTATCTCGCGACGCGCATTCTTAGGACGAAATGCTGCTACCACCGCGGCATGCGTTTCCACATAAGGTCCTTCAAGCAGCTGTATGCAGTACGGCACGCTGGCGAAAATACCGTGCACAACCACCTTACCCTGCTCATCCTTAACCCCTTCCAGCGTTTCCTTGATCGACTTGGGTTGCCCCGGCAGATTGATGATCAACGCCTGCTTGCGGATCGCCCCCACCTGACGCGAAAGAATTGCCGTTGGCACATAGTGTAGGCTGATTTGACGCATTTGCTCGCCGAAGCCGGGCATCACGCGATCGGCAATCGCCAACGTGGCATCGGGGGTCACATCACGGCGTGCCGGGCCGGTACCGCCGGTCGTCAGCACCAAATGGCAGCCCATTTCATCCACCAGCTCACACAGGGTTTGTTCGATCAACGTTTGCTCATCGGGGATCAGCCTGGTTTCCACTTTGAACGGCGTCGCCAGCGCTGTGGCCAGCCATTCTTCCAGCGCCGGTATGCCTTTATCCTGGTAAACGCCGCCAGAAGCGCGGTCAGAAACGGAAACCAAACCAATACGTAATATGTCCATGCGTAACCTCTACAGCCTGATGGGGTTCGGGCGGGTTCATTTCCTGCCCTGTTATGAATCCAGAGAGTATAAAGTGTCTGCCCGCTACCGGGATCTGCGGGCATAAAAAAAGGCGGCCTAAGCCACCTTTTTCTGCGCTGATTGCGAAAATTACAGCAGATCGGCGATCATTTTTTCGAGCTTACCCTGGTCTACAGCAAACTTGCGGATACCGTCGGTCAGTTTCTCAACGGCCATTGGATCCTGGTTGTGCTGCCAGTAGAACTCAGGCTCAGTCAACGCTGTAGGACGCGCTTTCACTTCGCCCGTGTAGGACAGTTTACGCTCCAGCGTGCCTTCGCTTTCTGCCAGCTCTTTCAGCAGCGCAGGGGCGATGGTCAGACGGTCACAGCCAGCCAGTTCGATGATTTCGCCGACGTTACGGAAGCTCGCGCCCATCACCACGGTTTTGTAACCGTGCTCTTTGTAATACTGGTAAATCTCAGTAACGGAAACCACACCTGGATCTTCGTTTGGCGCGAACTCTTTCTTGTCGCCATTCGCTTTGTACCAGTCGAGGATACGGCCAACAAACGGAGAAATCAGGAACACGCCAGCTTCAGCACAGGCACGCGCCTGAGCGAAGGAGAACAGCAGTGTCAGGTTACAGTTGATGCCTGCTTTTTCCAGCTGCTCCGCGGCGCGGATGCCCTGCCAGGTAGAAGCCAGTTTGATCAAGATACGATCGTTGCTGATACCGGCATCGTTGTACAGTTTGATCAGTCGCTTGGCTTTGGCAACGCTGGCTTCAGTGTCGTAAGACAAACGCGCGTCCACTTCAGTGGAGATACGGCCCGGCACCAGTTTCAGGATCTCCAGACCGATGTTGACTGCCAGCTTGTCGGCGGCATCGGCAATCTGCTGTTCGCGATCGCTGCTCTGCTCACGTGCCCAGGCAATGGCTTCGTCAATCAGTTTGCGGTATTCAGGAATTTGGGCTGCATTGAGGATCAGCGAAGGGTTGGTCGTAGCATCTTGCGGTTGATACAGCTTCATTGCCGCGATATCGCCCGTATCTGCAACCACGGTAGTCAGTTGGCGCAGGGAAGTTAATTTATCGGTCATGTTGGCATTATCTCATCGTGTGTGCATGAACTTTTGGCATCGTTCAACCATGCCCTGCCCTGATAATAACATGCGCAAGGCCCGGTGCAAGGCTGGAAAATCACGGCCTGGCGACGCCCGTTTTATCCTTGAGCGAGCAACCGTTTACGCCACTATCTTTCGCCATTCCCGAGCTGATGAAAAGGCAATAACGTGCTATCGATTGAATAAATTATGTTAAATTCGCGAAAATTAGTGCAATGGGTGACAAAATCTGAGAAAAATCTCAATTGCTCAGACTCCGGCTGATCTCAGCTAAGCTCTTGTAAAAATTCAATCAATGTCTTTTCACCCGCGGTGGATACGGCGTGGTGCGCAACAAATTTCAACAAGGAGGGATCCGTGACGGACCTAATGAATTTTATCAATAATATCTTGTGGGGTTCGGTACTGATTTATTTGCTGTTGGGTACAGGCATTTATTTCACGCTGCGCACCCGCTTTATTCAGGTCCGCCATTTCAGCCATATGTTCTCGATACTGAAACACAGCAACAAGAGCGACAGTGCTGGCATTTCCTCCTTTCAAGCGCTCTGTACTACCCTCGCGGCCCGTGTTGGCACCGGTAACCTGACGGGAGTAGCGATCGCCCTCACCGCCGGTGGCCCTGGTGCCATCTTCTGGATGTGGGTTGTGGCATTTATCGGCATGGCCACGTCCTTTGTAGAAAGTAGCCTGGCGCAGCTCTACAAAACCAAAGACGACCAGGGTAACTACCGTGGCGGTCCGGCTTATTATATGGAGAAAGGTCTGGGCATGCGCTGGATGGGCGTATTGTTCTCAATCTTTTTGATCATTGCCTTTGGCCTGGTATTCAACGCCGTGCAAGCCAACTCCATCGCTCAGGCTTCCGCCGTCGCCTTCCATATAGAACCTCTGTATGTCGGTATCGGCCTGGTGATCCTGAGCGGCGCAGTGATCTTTGGCGGCATCCGTTCCGTCGCCCGCGTGGCTGAGTTGATCGTCCCCTTGATGGCGGCCGCTTACCTGCTGCTGGCGTTCTGGGTGATTGGTCATAACATTGAGCATATGCCGGCTATCCTGTCACTGGTGGTCAAAAGCGCTTTCGGGCTACAGGAAGCGGCAGCAGGTGCCGTCGGTTACGGTATTTCGCAGGCAATGACTCAGGGCGTTCAGCGCGGCCTGTTTTCCAACGAGGCCGGCATGGGTTCTGCCCCCAATGCGGCGGCTTCCGCTTCCCCCTATCCTCCGCACCCTGCTTCTCAGGGTTATGTACAAATGCTCGGGGTATTTATTGATACCATCGTGATTTGCAGCGCGACCGCCGCAATCATTCTGTCCTCTGGCGTATTGGACCAACCGGTAGCCAACATCAGTGGTATCGACATGACACAGCGGGCACTCTCCGCCGCCGTCGGCAGTTGGGGCTCGCCGTTTGTGGCCATCGCCATTTTCTTTTTCGCCTTTACCTCTATTATTGCCAACTATGCCTATGCCGAGAGCAATCTGGTTTTTCTGGAACGCAATCATCCGGCGGGTCTGCTGATTTTCCGTTGCGCCGCGCTAGGCATGGTGATGTTTGGCGCGCTGGCAGAACTGCCTGTGGTATGGAAAATGGCAGATACCTCAATGGCGTTGATGGCCATTACCAACCTGACAGCAATCTTGCTGCTGTCACGGGTAGCGCTGAAGCTGGCGAATGATTACCACCGTCAGCGAACGCTGGGGCAATTGCCCACGTTCGACGCCAATCGCTTCCCCGAACTGAAATCCCAGCTTGAACCGGGCGTGTGGGACAAGCATTAATTTTTTGCGGGCGCGTCTGGCACGCGCCCTGCCTATCACACCCATTGCCCCTTTTTTCCGCGCTTTTTGCTACAGTACTCGTTCTTGGATAAACAGGATCTGGCCATGCTCGTTATTATTTCACCTGCAAAAACTCTTGATTACGAAAGCCCGCTGGCGACAGAACGCTTCACACAGCCGGAGCTGCTGGATAAATCTAAGCAGTTGATCAAAATCTGCCGTGACCTCACGCCGGTACAAATTTCTACGTTGATGGGCATCAGCGACAAACTGGCCGGGCTGAACGCCGCTCGCTTTGGTGACTGGCAGCCAAAATTTACCCCCGACAATGCCCGCCAGGCACTGCTGGCTTTTAAAGGCGATGTCTATACTGGCTTGCACGCACAAGACTTTAGCGAAGACGACTTTGATTTTGCCCAACAGCATCTGCGCATGCTGTCCGGGCTGTACGGCGTGCTGCGTCCGCTCGACCTGATGATGCCTTACCGTCTGGAGATGGGCATCAAGCTGGAAAACGCCAAGGGCAAAGATCTGTACAGTTTCTGGGGCGAGCAAATTACTAAAAAGCTCAACGAGGCATTGGAACAACAGGGGGACGACGTGGTAGTCAACCTGGCGTCAGACGAATACTTCAAATCCGTGAAACCAGCCAAACTGCACGGCACACTGATTAAACCGGTGTTCCTCGACGAGAAGAACGGCAAATACAAAGTGATCAGCTTCTACGCCAAGAAGGCGCGTGGGTTGATGAGCCGCTATATCATCAAAAACCGCCTGACCCAGCGCGAACAGCTACTTGGCTTCAACCTCGAAGGCTACGCCTTTGATGAAGCCGGCTCCAAGGGCAACGAACTGGTGTTCAAACGCCCAGAGCAGTAATAAACCTCGCCCACAAAAAAGCCGTCGTAATGACGGCTTTTTGATTTTATGAGCTCATCAGAATCAGGCTGGTAAGGCCATCAGGAACTTACGCAGTTCGCTGAACCCAGCTGGCAGGTTATGAGACAGCAACGGCAAATCGGCACGCAGTGCCAATGCTTTTGGCAATGGCAGTTCCTGACCCAGAATCTCCTCTACGCTCTCTTTAAACTTGGCTGGATGCGCGGTCCCCAGGAACAGACCAAACTCACCGTCCTGCAACTGGTCGCGCAATGCGCGGTACGCAATTGCCGCATGAGGTTCGGAGAGATAGCCCAATTGCGCCAGCTCACGCATGCTGTCCTTGGTGGTCTCGTCACTGACCGTTGCGTGACCCAGCTCTTTCAGTTGCCAGATCTTACGACGGAACAGTTCCTCTACCCGCGGCCAGTTGTTCGGCTGGCTAACATCCATCGCATTCGACAGCGTCGCCACGGTGGCGTGCGGCTGCCACTGCCCGTGAGTCAGGAAACGCGGCACAGTATCATTGGCATTGGTCGCTGCGATAAAACGCTTCACCGGCAGGCCCAACGATTTTGCCAGCAAACCGGCAGTCAAATCACCGAAGTTGCCGCTAGGCACCGAGACAACCAACTGATTGCGTGCTTCTTGCGGCAGTTGCGCTACCGCTTCGAAGTAATAACAAATCTGCGCCAGCAGCCGGCTGATATTAATAGAGTTAGCCGAGTTCAAATGCAGAGCGTCTTTCAATTCCTGATCGTCAAATGCCTGCTTCACCAGTGCCTGGCAAGCATCGAAGTCGCCGTCGATCGCCACGGTATGGATGTTGCCACCCAGGGTACAGAACAACTTTTCCTGCAGCGGGCTGATTTTGCCCTGCGGATACAGAATCACTACGCGCACATTCTTCAGGCCATAGAACGCATGCGCTACCGCGGCCCCCGTATCGCCAGACGTCGCGGTCAAAATAGTCACAGGCTGATCGCCCGCGACTTCCGCCAACATTTGCGCCATAAAGCGGCCGCCGAAGTCTTTGAACGCCAGCGTTGGGCCATGGAACAGTTCCAGACAGGCAATGTCATCTTCGACTTGCGCGACCGGCGCTGGGAACTCAAAGGCCGCCGCCACACGCTTATGCAATGCTTCTTCAGAAACTTCATCACCAATAAACGCCGACAGAATACGGCTGCTGCGCGTGACAAAATCCTGTTCCAGCAACTGGTCGATTTCCGTCAGCTCAAATTCCGGCAGCTCCAGCGGGAAAAACAGCCCTTGCTGTTTACCCAGGCCCTGTTTGATCGCCTGTGCGAAGCTGACCTGCTCGTTGTGATCCTTAAGGTTGTACAGTTTCATGCGTTATCCCAGTAGTCGTGCGCCTGCGGTATCCAGACGGCAAATATGAACAAAACCTTCGTCGTTTTGCAGATAGTGATGAGTCAGCCAGTCGGCCATGCGTTGCGCGGTCGCGCTGTCGTTGCAAACGGCAAACAGCGTCGGGCCTGAGCCGGAAATACCGCAGGCCAACGCGCCGATATCCTGCGCAGCCTTGCGCGCCTCGGCAAAGCCCGGCAACAGGCGGGTGCGATACGGTTCGGCAATCACATCCTGCATCAGTTTGGCGGCCAGCTGCGGTTGTTGGGTGTGGCAGGCATGGATAAAACCCGCCAGATAACGGCCGTGGCTGATGCAGTCCTGACGACGATACTGCGCGGGCAAGATCGCACGCGCTTCGGCGGTGGATACCTTGATGCCTGGATAGGCCATCACCCACAGCCAGTCTTTAAAGCATGGCACTTCCTGGCTGATGAAGCCTTCTTCTTCCAGCATCAACTGCAGGCCGCCAAGGTAGCAAGGCGCCACATTATCGTAATGCACGCTGCCGGAGATACGGCCTTCCAGCTCGCCCATCAGGCCCAGCAGGGTCATTCTATCCAATGGGCGGTTGCAGAATTCGTTCATCGCCATCAATCCTGCAACCACTGAGCAGGCACTTGAGCCCAACCCGGAACCTATCGGCATATTCTTCTCAAGTCGCATCGCCACCGGGATCTGTTGACCCATCTCCTGGCAGAAACGCTCCCAGCATTGGTAAACGATATTCTCTTTCGGGTCGTCCGGCAGCTTGCTGACGAAACGGCCGGCATTCTGCAAACTGAACGTTTCGGCGGCCTCTACGCTGACGCAATCGCCCAGCAAAGTCCCGTCGATCGGGGATACCGCGGCGCCCAGGACGTCGAAACCGACGCTCACGTTGCCAATTGAGGCCGGCGCATACACCTTAACCATATTAAACTCCCAACTTCCATGACAGTGTGCGCAGCAAGTCAGCAAAGACACCCGCTGCGGTCACATCGTTACCGGCGCCATAGCCACGCAGCACCAACGGCAACGGCTGATAGTAACGGCTGTAGAAAGCCAAGGCGTTCTCGCCGTTCTTCACTTTATACAACGGATCGTTGCCGTCTACCGCATCTATACGTACCTGACAGCGGCCATTTTCGATCACGCCGACATAGCGCAATACCTTGCCCTGTTCGGTGGCATTGGCCACGTTGCGAGCGTACTCGTTATCCAGCTCCGGCAGGCGCGCCATAAAAGCATCCACATCGCCAGAAGCGTCAAAGGACGGCGGCAACACCGACTCTACGTCGATATCCGCCAACTCCAGTTTGTAGCCCGCTTCGCGCGCCAGGATCAGCAACTTGCGCGCGACATCCATACCGGACAGGTCATCCCGCGGATCCGGTTCGGTGTACCCTTTTTCCTTAGCCTGTTGAGTCGCCGCCGACAACGACATCCCTTCATCCAACTTA
Organism: Serratia sp. NPDC087055; assembly: GCF_044900985.1. Taxonomy (NCBI): domain Bacteria; kingdom Pseudomonadati; phylum Pseudomonadota; class Gammaproteobacteria; order Enterobacterales; family Yersiniaceae; genus Serratia; species Serratia sp. NPDC087055. Next base: position 329,066 of record NZ_JBJDOG010000002.1, on the reverse strand, counting down.
CCAAAAATAAAGGACAGTGAACCGGAGAGAATACCGGAGAAACGCGTCAGTTCGTCACCCGCGTTCAACAGGTTCTGCAAGTTCTCGATCACCGGCAGGCCCGCACCGACGTTGGTATCGTACAGGAACTTGCGGCGCGAACCGGCTGCAGCGGTGCGCAATTGCTGGTAGTAGTTCATCGACGAGGTATTGGCCTTTTTGTTCGGCGTCACTACGTGGAAACCGTCGGCGAGGAAATCCGCATATTGGTCGGCAACCGCCTGGCTGGAGGTACAGTCAACAATCACCGGGTTCAGCAGGTGATACTCCTTCACCAGACGAATCAAACGGCCAAGATTGAACGGCTCCTGTGCACCGGCCAGCTCGTCGCGCCAGCTTTCCAAAGCGATGCCGTGTACGTTGGTTAACATGGCGCGGGAATTGGCGATCCCGCACACGCGCAGATCGATATGCTTTTGTTTTAACCACGGCTGCTGGCGGTAAATCTGCTCGATCAATGCGCCACCCACGCCACCGACACCGATGACAAAGACCTCAATCACCTGATCGGTGTTGAACAACATCTGGTGGCAGACACGAACACCGGTCGTCGCGGAATCATTGCTCACCACAACCGAAATAGAACGTTCTGAAGACCCTTGGGCAATAGCGACAATGTTAATATTGGCGCGCGCCAGTGCCGAGAAGAAACTGGCCGAAATCCCCCGGAGAGTACGCATGCCATCGCCGACTACCGAAATAATCGCCAGTTTCTCCATGACGTCCAGCGGCTCCAGCAGCCCATCTTTCAATTCAAGATAGAACTCGTCCTCCAGTGCTCGACGCGCACGCTGCAGTTCATTTTGCGGCACACAGAAGCTGATGCTGTATTCGGAAGAGGACTGGGTAATCAGCACCACCGAAATACCTGCACGCGACATCACGGCGAACACCCGCGCAGCCATGCCGACCATGCCCTTCATCCCTGGCCCGGAAACGTTGATCATCGCCATGTTGTTCAGATTGGTGATGCCTTTAACCGGGGTATCTGTATCCAGATTTTCACCGCCGATTAACGTGCCTGGGGCTTGCGGGTTGGCGGTATTTTTAATCAGACAAGGGATTTGGAACTGGGCAATCGGGGCAATAGTGCGGGGGTGAAGTACGCTGGCGCCGAAGTAGGAAAGCTCCATCGCTTCCTGATACGACATCGACTTCAATAACCTGGCGTCCGGCACGGTGCGTGGATCGCAGGTGTAGACACCATCGACGTCAGTCCAGATCTCACAACAGTCGGCACGCAGACAAGCAGCCAGCACCGCAGCAGAGTAATCAGAACCGTTACGGCCAAGCACCACCAGTTCACCTTTATCATTACCGGCGGTGAAACCGGCCATCAGCACAATGTGATCCGCAGGAATCGCCGACGCCGCAATGCGCAGTGTGGATTCGGCGATGTCCACCGTAGATTCCAGATAGTGCCCCTGGGCCAGCAATTTCTCTACCGGGTTGATCACCGTGACCGGGAAACCTTTGGCACGAAACACGCCTTCCATGATAGCGATGGAGAGCTTCTCACCGCGGCAGATGATAGCCGCATTCACGCTGTCCGGGCATTGTCCGAGCAGTGCAACGCCGTGCAGTACCTGCTTGAGTTGAGCGAACTCATGATCGACCAAGGTCTTGAGACGATCATATTCAAAGCCAGGTAATGCCTGTGTCAAACCGCTCAGCAAGTCAGCGAAAATGCGTTCTGCATCGCTCATATTTGGCAGAATGTCTTGCCCTGCTACCGTTTTGTCAATCATCGCCACCAAGTGGTTGGTGATTTTAGCCGGAGCGGACAATACCGTGGCCACCTGTCCCTGACGTGCGTTACTTTCCATGATGTCGGCGACGCGCAGAAAACGTTCTGCATTCGCTACCGAGGTTCCGCCAAATTTCAGCACTCGCATTTCTTATCTCTCCCGAATTTAAGCCGAAAAAAAAGCCCGCACTGGTTAGGTGCGGGCTTTTTTCTTTTGTTTCCTGTACGCGTCAGCCCGCCCCGTTACCTGTGGTATCGGTGGTGGTAATAATTGTTGTGTTCAGGCTGATGTTTCGCATTTTTTCTGTCTGTCTCATTAAATACTCTGTCCCCTCTATTGGTTAAAGCAATCGCTATCCCAAGTCAAATTATTTCTTATTTTTGCTTATTTATTCCCCAAAGGGGCCATTGAGCAATGAGAGAGCTGAAAAGCCAAATGACAGAATAAAAACACAGACAGCAAGCAATTTTGCAGTGGATCACACTGCATAATAAGCCATGTTTGTGGGTGTCACTTTGTCAGTTTTTTTTCGATGTCGTGCAACAACGTATGCAGCATCGCCGTGTCCCGCTGCTGCAAAGCACCGAGCCGTTGATGCAGCCAGTCTCGCAATTTTTGGTCATCACTGACCCCTAATGCGCCGAGTAAACCTTCGGCACGCTGACGCAGCGCCTTAAGTTGGCCTTCGTTAGCCACCGGCTCCTGTGGTGCACTAACGTCCATCAGCGCTGACAGTTGGTAGCAATACACCATCACCGCCTGGCCAAGATTCAAGGAGGGGTAATCCGCCTTCATTGGCACACCGGTGAGCAGATCGGCCAATTCCAATTCTTCGTTGGTCAAACCGGAATCTTCACGACCAAACACCAGCGCAGCCTGGCCTACCCACTCACGGCGTTCGTCCAACTGACCCAGTAACTGCTGGGGCGTACAGTAATAGTGGAAGCGTGCGCGGCTGCGAGCGGTGGTCGCTACCGTGAAATCAACATCCGCCAGCGCCTGCTCGAGCGTTGAAAAAGTTTGCACGCCGTCAAGGATATCCCCTGCCCCATGGGCGACCCAGCGCGCCGCCGGCTGCAAGTGCGCGTCGCTATCGACAATACGTAACGAAGTAAAGCCCATGGTTTTCATCGCCCGCGCCGCAGCGCCGACGTTTTCCGGCCGTGCCGGAGCCACTAAAACAATATGAAGCTGCATCAATACTCCACAGAATGAGGGATTGCGAGTTTTTGACTGTTCAGGATAGTCTGATTATATTTACAAGCGTGCAACAATAATCCCGACAGCCACGATAGATAGGGTTAAATGCGTTATTGGCCTGATAAAGAGAGTGTAATACATATTATTGCTGCTTATGATTTACTACCATTATAAATCAAAGTGTTAAAAGCCCCCCTTTATCAATAAGCCGATAATTCTACCCCATTAGGCGCGACAATGCTGAATCGTACACAGAATTTATGCTTCTGTGACTTAAACTGGCATTTCTGTAAGTGTTTTTCACAAAACTGTTAACGTGCTACAATTGAATTTGATATATGTCAACAAAGCTTAGTTTTGTTGGGTGATGAATTCGGTACGCACTGTTATATTGCTGTTAATAGGGTTAGGATATGCGCCGTTTTGGCACCTTTGGGGTTGTAGGGAATAGCACCCCCACCAAGCTAGCGATCTTGTTGACATGAGATGGAAAGTGCATCAAGAACGAGTTTACGTACTGTAGTCATTTGTTAAGAGGGAACGTGAGCGCTAATCTCTGCCCTCCGCCAAGAAAACAAAGACTTCTGTACTTCCTATTTTCTATTTTGTTGGCAATTTTAGGTAGCAAATATGCAGACCCCGCACATTCTGATTGTCGAAGACGAGTTAGTCACTCGTAACACCCTGAAGAGCATTTTCGAGGCGGAAGGCTACGTTGTTCATGAAGCCAATGATGGTGCAGAAATGCACAACATCCTGTCTGAAAATGATATCAATCTGGTTATCATGGACATCAATCTGCCAGGCAAAAACGGCCTGCTGCTGGCGCGCGAACTGCGTGAACAGGCTAGCGTCGCGCTGATGTTCCTGACCGGTCGTGATAACGAAGTTGATAAGATCCTCGGATTGGAAATCGGCGCTGATGACTATATCACCAAGCCGTTCAACCCGCGTGAACTGACCATTCGCGCACGCAACCTGCTGTCTCGTACCATGAACCTGGGCAGCGTCGGCGAAGAACGCCGCCTGGTTGAAAGCTATAAATTCAACGGTTGGGAGCTGGACATCAATAGCCGCTCACTGATCAGCCCAGCTGGCGAACAGTACAAACTGCCGCGCAGTGAATTCCGCGCCATGCTGCACTTCTGCGAAAACCCGGGCAAGATCCAATCCCGTGGCGAACTGCTGAAGAAAATGACCGGCCGTGAGCTGAAGCCGCATGACCGTACCGTGGACGTGACCATCCGTCGCATCCGCAAGCACTTCGAATCAACGCCTGACACACCAGAAATTATCGCCACCATTCACGGTGAAGGTTACCGTTTCTGCGGCGATCTGGAAGAGTAAGTCTCCCGCGTTAAATAGTTGGGGTTCCCTCGAACCCCAAATCTTATTTTGCCTCACCCCAAGGGATGATCGGCACCGCACTCAACGCGTTCTTCGGTGAACCATCCACCACTCGGTCTGAATAGCTCAGATAAATCAACGCATTGCGTGTCGCATCGTAGAAACGCACGACCTGCAGCTTCTTAAACACCAACGATGTTCGTTTCTGGAACACGACGGTACCTTCCGCCTTGCCATTCTTAATTTTATCGTTCAGCTCAATGGGCCCAACCTGCTGGCAAGAAATGGCCGCATCCGCAGTGTCTTCCGCTAATCCCAGCCCGCCTTTAATGCCACCGGTTTTTGCCCGGCTGATATAACAAGTTACATTTTTGACATCAGGATCGTCGAACGCTTCCACGACAATTTTGTGGTCTGGACCAAAGAGTTTGAATACCGTGTCGACTGACCCAACCTGTTCAGCCTGCGCCGTATTTACTGTTGCGCAAACTAAACCAAACAAAAATATCCATCCTTTTTTCATTCACTTAACTCCAATAGCCAGAACCTAAAGAAATAGGCGCTGGCAATCAATATTGTTTATGTTTTAGGTCACAGAATAGGTTTTCTTCTGGTCCGCACCGATCTTTTTAGCACAGAGCGTGAAAAAAATCTTTGGGAGTCTCGGAGGAAAAAAATTGCTATTATGCGGCGTCGTTATTTCTTTTCGCCCGTTTAAGGTGTGCCCCTATCCAACTCTTGCGCAACCCGCAGCAAGAGGTAAAGAGTGCTACGCAAAATGGCTCATGGATTGGTCTGATAGCGCAAAGCACCAGCGTAATGAATAAACAGTTCGGGTCCTTACCCTAAAGCTCTACGAGGAAGATCTATGGATCAAGCCGGTATCATTCGTGATCTGCTTAGCTGGCTGGAAAGCCATCTGGACCAACCCTTGTCGCTAGACAACGTGGCGGCTAAAGCGGGTTACTCCAAGTGGCATTTACAACGGATGTTCAAAGATATTACCGGTAACGCCATCGGCGCTTATATCCGGGCAAGGAGATTATCCAAAGCTGCGGTGGCGCTGCGTTTAACCAGCCGACCTATTCTGGATATCGCCTTACAGTATCGCTTCGACTCGCAGCAGACATTCACACGCGCATTTAAAAAACAGTTTGCGCAAACGCCAGCGCTATATCGCCGTGCAGAAGACTGGAGCGCATTCGGCATTTGCCCGCCAATTCGCCTGGGTGCCTTTACCCTGCCGCAGCCTGAGTTTATCTCTCTGCCGGAACAGCATCTGATTGGCCTGACGCAAAGCTATTCCTGCACACTTGAGCAAATATCCAACTTCCGTACCGAGCTGCGTTCCCAGTTCTGGCGCCAATATCTGGGCGAAGCAGACACGCTGCCACCGGTGTTGTACGGGTTGCATCATTCGCGCCCAAGCCAGGAAAAGGATGACGAGCAGGAAGTGCTGTACACCACAGCGCTGGAGCCTGATCACGTGCCGGCAAAAATACAGGCAGGCCAGCCGCTCGTACTGCAAGGCGGCGAATATGCCATGTTCAGCTACGAAGGCCCGGCTTCAGGCCTACAAGACTTTATTCTGACCCTGTATGGCACCTGCCTGCCAGCACTCAAACTCACGCGCCGTAAAGGGCACGACATTGAGCGCTTTTATCCAAAAGGTGACCGTAGGCCACCTCAACCGCCAACCGAGATCAACTGCGACTACTTGATCCCGATCCGTCGTTAGCGTTGCAGTTCGTCCAACGCGGGCATGTCCAAATGCGTGACATCGCCCGCGGTTTCAACGATCCAGCCAGAAGCCAGCCATGGGCTCTGCTGATAGTCGACACGCGACAGCGAACAGTTACGCAGGCGCAGGCGGCGTTCAGCATAAGCCGGCAATCCGAGTACGGTGCTGATCAAACACCCCAAAGCGATACCGTGGCTGACGATCAGCGGTTTGCTGCCCTCAGGCAACATCAGGCAGCTTTCCAATGCCGCACGCATACGTTCGCCCAACTCACTCATGGATTCGCCTTGAGGGATGCGCCCGTCCGCAGTACCATCGACCATCTGCTTGCGCCACTGTTCTTCCTGCGGCGTCAGGCTGTCGATCAAGCGCTCTTCCAGCACCCCCATATGCAACTCACGCAAACGTGGATCGTTAATCACCTCGCAGCCGCAAGCCTCTGCGATGATTTGTGCAGTGCGTCGGGTGCGCCCGAGATCGCTGGTAATCACATGCGTAATGCCTTGTTTGCTGACACGCTGGGCAACCAGACGAGCCTGATGTTCACCGTTGGCGGTTAACGGGCTGTCGGACTGGCCTTGGATACGGCGAGCCGCATTCCATTCCGTTTCGCCGTGGCGAACGAGGTATACCTGTAACATTTTGCTTTTCCGTTATACTGCGTGAAACCTGAGTTTATCTTCGTCAGAAACCGCTTTCGCACATGCCTGACGTTTGAATAGGCTCTTAGCTTAAGGATGCCAAACCCGTTATGTATCATGTTGTCGCTGCCACTACCAACCCGGCAAAGATCAAGGCTATTCAGTTGGCTTTTGATGACACCTTTGGCGCAGGCCAATGCCGTATTGAATCAGTCGACGTCGCCAGCGGCGTCTCACTGCAACCCATAGGTAATCTCGAAACCCGCACCGGGGCACGCCAGCGTGTAATGGAAGCGCGGCAAGTACGCCCAGAAGCCGACTTTTGGGTCGGCGTGGAAGCAGGCATCGAAGAGAATATGACTTTCGCCTGGATGACGGTCGAAAACCCACACACCCGCGGCGAATCGCGCTCAGCCAGCCTGATGTTACCAGAGACAATTTTACAGGGAATTCGCGCTGGTCGCGAATTGGGGAGCGAGATGGCGGCCATCACCGGCAATGCTGAATTGAAACGCCAGGGCGGCGCTATCGGCATCTTTACCGATGGGCGGTTAAGCCGCACCAGCGTTTACCATCAGGCGCTGTTGCTGGCGTTGGTGCCCTTCCACAATTCAATCTACCAAAACCACAATAACGCGCCGCAGAAGTAGCCCTGTTGGGCGTTACGCTACTGCGTATCGCCCAACAACTGCTGTTCCAGCCATTGCTTCAGCGCCGGTGTCGCCGCCTTCAGGCTGTTCGAACCCCGGGTGATAGTGGCAATGCCTGCCCCCAGTTCATTTTTCAGCTCACGCTGGCTCATCTCACCGCGCATCAGTTCCTGGATGATCCGTACCCGCGTGCCTAACGCCGTGCGTTCATCTGGCGTCAGCAGCAGTTGCATCAGAGGCTGATGCAGTTCTTGTGCAAACGCGTTTTGCAGCAGCGCAACAAAGCGCAGCCAATCCTCATTACCTTGTTCTGAAAGAGCCGGGTCGTTAAGTGATAATTGCGTCATGGCAAGCCACCATACTATTTAACTAGTACAGCAGCATACCATAGCACCGTCAAAATCAATAACGCCTCTGCCACTCCGCATCGGTCAGCACTTTGGCTGGTCGGTGCATGAGATAGCGATAAAATGCATCGTAAGCCAACACGTTCTTCACGTAAGAACGGGTTTCCGAGAACGGGATGCTTTCGACAAACGCCACCGCATCGACTCGCCCTTCACTGTTGCCCAACCAGGTGTTTACGCGGGATGGGCCAGCGTTATAAGCCGCCGACGACAGAATACGGTTTCGCCCAAACTGCTGGTAAACGTACTCCAGATAACTGGTGCCGATGGTAATGTTGACCCGCGGGTCAAGTAATTGGCTTGGGCTTGAGTAACCCGGAATATTGTACATTTCAACGGTATGCTGCGCGGTTCGCGGCATAACCTGCATCAGGCCGCTCGCCCCCACCGGGGATTGCGCTTTTGGATTCCAGGCACTCTCTTGGCGGGCAATCGCCATGGCATAGCTCGGCGTTATCCCCTTGTCGTCGGTCGCAGCACGGAACTCTTGCGGCCAGGCCACCGGGAAACGCTCTTCCAGGTGATCCCACAACTTACCGACGATGGTCGCCTGCACGCTAAGATCGGCCCATTTCTGCTCGAAAGCATAACGCGCCAGCGCTTCCTGTTCTGGACGACTGCGACTGGCCACAAAGGAAGTCCACTCGCTGCGCGCCAGATTGTCCATATTCCAATACATCAACTCACGCACACGGGCAATTTCCGGCCCGTCCACCAGCGACGCGCGAGGTTTCGCCGCCACAGCGACCATAACCGGGTAAGTCGTATTCAGCTTTTGCGCCGCTACCATGGGATAAAAGCCGCGTTCAGTCATCAGGCGACGCAGGATCTCTTCACCTTCACTGCGTTTGCCCTCGTCCAGCAAAATACTCGCACGCCAATAGCGCCATTCATCTTTATTACGTGACTCTTCTGGCAGGCGAGCCAACCAGGTCGTTACGCCTTGGCGATCGCCATTACCCAGCGCCATGCGCACACGGCGTTCCAGTAGCGTGGGGGATTGGCTGCGCAGGATCACCTTATCGCGCCATTGTGTCTGTTCAAAGGTGGCGTCACTGCCCATCAGACGCCACGCCACCGCTTCTTCCAACCCCAGTCGTTCGCTGTCACTCATTTTTTGCAGGCGAGCGAGCGTTGGGATCATCGCGCGGGCGTTTTCGACATCCTGACGCGCCAGACGTTCGAAAGCGATGCTGGTCGCCGCCCGGGTAAAGTCAGTCGGCCCCACGCTCCGAGCAAAGGACTCCACCGTCGTCGGATCATTTTGCAGCCGTACCAGTGCGTCGCCCATTGTCTGATAATCTGAGGGTAACTGGCGGTAAAGGCTGTTCACCAATCCGCTGTTCCCTTCTTTCAGTGCCAGCTTCATACGCTCCAGGATAAGCGACGGCGTTTGCTTACCCGCCCCCTGCCAAACGCTGAACAGCTTGTCACAGGCGCCCGGCAACGATTTGCCGCTCATCCAAACGTCGCTTGCACCACTCCAGGCCGCCTGCTGATCGCCCGTGGCCCATTTGGCGTAGTAATAATTACAACGCGCAGCAATAGGTTTCGGCGCCTGTGGACTGAAAGCCAACAGACTGCGCCAGTCTTCACGCCGTGCCAGCTCATTAACAAAGCGCGGAGCTAACGATTTGGCAGGCGGCAGTGTCGGGTGCTGCTTAATAAAGTCATTCACCTCAGAGAACCCCGCCTGGCTGAGATCTTGCGTCAGCTCGCGGTACTCCAGGTAAGGGTAAAGTGGATAATCGCGCAACGTCGGCATCAGTTGTGCCACGACACCCATTTGATTACTGTCCCACGCCTGCTTAATCTGCAGGTAACGTTGACGCTGGGCATCCAGGGAATCCGCCAATGCCGCGCCCGAAAATGCCGTCAGACACAGGCCCACAGCCCAAAACCGCCACTTGTCTACCTTGACCATACTGACTCTTTCCTCGCTAATGCTTATGTGTTGCCAGAGACGACGCCCCCCGCTGCCGCGCTACGCCAGCAGTCAACGGACGGGGAAATCGGCTCTCCGAGTGTTTCACGTCCTGTCGTGGAAAATCACCGTCATCACGCCAGAACAAAAGGGTGCGCTAAGCGACCGGCTCAGCCATCTATCATAGACAGCACGATTGCTTATCCATTCACTACTGTAGAAGAAGTTTATCGTCACGATGGGCCATAGGTAAAAAAGGTTTACCGTCGCTGACAAATAAAATAAAGCCGGCGGCAATTTCTGCCGTATTAATCATTTTGGCCAGGTGTTATCACTGAAAAATGACGCGCTCAGCCATTATTAATGACGACGTCGATAATAAGATGAAGTCATTTGAAATTATTAGCCACCATAGAATTCCACTGTCGGAACAACGAAAGAACGATGTTGCGCAAACCGCTGAATCCCTGACCTGCTGCACCAACTTTGCTGAAAACGCCTGGCAAACTCGGGTGCACGTTTTTATACTGTTAAAAAAAGATAAGATAATTCCGAGAAAACGGCACATAAAGCGCGCAACCGAGATATCTTATAATACAATCCGCGCCAATTATGGGTTAGATAGTGTTCATCAGGCAGTGCGATTGACAGTTTTCAGTAAGATAATTATCCCTTCAACCGGGTCAGGCTTCTCATTGTTACGTTGCCGCAACAGTGCGCGGACGTGGGCAGGAATGGCAGATGAAGATGGCGAATAATGCCGCGTTATTGGCAACCTGCGCAAAAAACTCATTTATGAGTTTCATTTGCGCACGTCTAAATTATGGTCGCTTATTGTCGCTGCTTCTTGCCACACTGCTGGTCTTTCCCAGTTTAGCCAGCCCCGAGACGGCCGATCCCTATAAAAATCGCACCCATGCTGTTACCACCGTGGTCGTTGGCATTATCAGCTACGCACGCTGGAACAGTGAACCCAACCCGATACGGTTATGCGTGACGGCGCCAACCCAGTATGACAAGGGCCTGTTCGATCCCATTCTACTGAGCGCCCCTCGGCCAATCAAAACTGAGCGTATTCCCTTCGATAGTCCACTGCTGAGCACCGGCTGTGATGTGATCTATCTGGGTAATGTCAGCGCCAGCCAAAAACAGAACTTTATGCAACGCATTAGCGGACGTTCCATTCTCAGCATCAGTGAGAACGACGGTGAATGTTCTGCCGGCAGCGCGTTTTGCCTGCAGATCGAAGGTGACACCGCCAGCTTTAAAGTGAACCTTGACGCACTGGCACGCAGCGGCGTACGTGTTCACCCTAACGTGCTTCAACTGGCACGCAAACAGGCGCCTCCGTTATGAAGTGGTTGCGCAAGAACAGATCGGGTCAATCACGACCTACGCTGGGCGGGGTGTTGCAACGCGTACATCTTGCACTGGCGTTGATTGCTGTCGGCACCGCCGGGATTTTCCTGACGTTGGTCGCGCTGTTTGCGCTACGTGCCTATGCCAACCACAACTTGCACCTGATCGCGCGCTCCATCAGCTATACCGTCGAAGCTGCTGTCGTGTTTGAAGACCGCACCGCCGCACGCGAAGCGCTGGTGCTGATCGCCTCCAATGAGGAAGTGTCAGAAGCAAAAATCCTGAACAATAACGGCAAGGTGCTCGCCAGTTGGCGTCATCCTAAAGACGGTCCTTTACACGGTATGGAGCAAGTCGTCGCTCACTGGGCGCTACCGGAACCGGTGATCCTGCCGATTACACATGAAGGCAAAGTGGTCGGTAAAGTGTGGCTTAGCGGGCATGGGGGTAGCCTACTGCGCTTCCTGCTGCGTGGTATGGTGGGGATGCTCGCCTGTCTGGTGCTCAGTACGCTGTGCTCATTGGTTCTTTCCCGCCGCATGTTGCTAGGGATTGTCAGCTCATTGGACGATATTGCTAACGTGGCACATGCGGTGCGACGCGATCGTACATTTGGTCTGCGGGTGCCTTCTGCCCCCATTGCCGAACTGCATGAGTTGAGCAGTGACTTTAACGGCCTGCTCGACGAGCTGGAAGCCTGGCAAGCGCATCTGAAACAGGAAAATGACTCACTGACGCACCGGGCGACCCATGACAGCCTTACCGGTTTGCCAAACCGCGCGTTCTTTGAAGGCCGACTGAGCCGTGCGTTAGGAGACATTAAGCCAAAAGAAAAACTGGCGGTGCTGTTTATAGACGGCGACCGCTTCAAGGAAGTTAACGACAGCTACGGGCACGCCGCCGGCGACGTAGTACTGACCACCATTGCCGGGCGTATTCGCGCGCAACTGCGTGAAAGCGATCTGGTGGCACGTTTAGGAGGTGATGAGTTCGCCGTATTGTTGGCGCCGGTCCACACTACGGAAGATGTGCTGCAAATTGCCGATAACATTATCGACTGCATGACCCAACCGGTAATTTTGCCGAACAACGAGACGGTGATTTCCTCTCTGAGTATCGGTATTGCGCTTTACCCTGAACATGCGGTAACGCCTCAGGGGCTCTTGCACGAAGCTGACGATGCCATGTACCAGGCAAAACATCGTTATAACGGAGGCTGGCGGCTAGCAATACAGAAATAAAGCCCCGGCGATACCCAACATCATTGGCGTTGCATCAAGGCGGCCAGAACGTCAGACCCAAAGCACTGACTGAAGTCAGTGATTGGGGCGAGCGCTCGCAGCCAACACAGATGCAGCATCAAGAATGACGGGTATATAAAATAAAACTAGGGATTTGATTATGATACAGCAAACACTAAAACGCCGTTTTTCACTGCTGACGATGATGTTTATCGCCTTGTTAGCCCTTGCCGGCTGCCAGAGCAAACCGCAGGGCTTAACCCCTGAGCAAATTGCGCTGTTGCAGTCACAGGGATTCAAACTGACGGATAACGGCTGGGAATTTGGACTGTCCGACAAAGTACTGTTTGGTAATAACGTCGGCAAGCTGAACCCGGAAAGCACCGAAACGGTACAAAAAATGGGTCGCGCACTGATGAGCGTTGGCATCACCCAATTCCGTCTGGACGGGCATACCGACAATTACGGTGAAGACAGCTATAACGATCAGCTGTCGCTGCGCCGTGCCGATGCCGTCGCCGACTTGCTGGCCAGCGTAGGCATTCCTCGCGCCAATATTGAAACGCGGGGTATGGGCAAGCGCGATCCTGTAGCCGATAACCGCACTTCCAGCGGTCGTGCGGAAAACCGCCGCGTCGCGATCGTCGTCACGCCTTAAGCAACCAATATGCGCCTTCACGGGCGCATAAAGAGTTATACTTGGCGATCGCGGAGTGATGTCTGGGATCCGCTTTCGAAACGGGCTACACTCCGCAGCCAGACATCCTATCTACCCCAAATAATTGGCGTTGCATCGCGACGGCAACTAAATGCATCCCCGGAGCGTACGCGTAGTCCGTGACAGGGGTAAATGCAGGCAGCCAACTAAGATGCAGCACCAAGTATGACGGGTATAAAAACTGATATAGAGAGGCTAGAGCAACGTGGCTCAATACGTCTATACCATGCATCGCGTCGGCAAAGTGGTTCCGCCGAAGCGTCACATCTTGAAAAATATCTCTCTGAGCTTCTTCCCTGGCGCCAAAATTGGTGTGCTGGGTCTGAACGGCTCGGGTAAATCCACCCTGCTGCGCATCATGGCTGGCATCGATACCGATATCGAAGGTGAAGCTCGCCCGCAGCCAGGGATTAAAATCGGCTACCTGCCACAGGAACCGCAACTGAACCTGGAGCATACCGTCCGCGAGTCGGTCGAAGAGGCGCTGGCGGAAGTGGTTGGTGCTCTGAAACGCCTGGATGAGGTGTACGCGCTGTACGCTGAAGAAGGCGCTGACTTTGACAAGCTGGCCGCTGAACAGGGCCGCCTGGAAGAGATCATTCAGGCTCATGATGGCCACAATCTGAATACCCAGCTTGAGCGTGCCGCCGATGCGTTACGCCTGCCAGAATGGGACGCGAAAATCGCCAACCTTTCCGGTGGTGAGCGTCGACGCGTAGCGCTGTGCCGCCTGTTGCTGGAAAAACCGGACATGCTACTGCTCGACGAACCAACTAACCACCTGGATGCTGAATCCGTGGCTTGGCTGGAACGCTTCCTGCACGACTTCGAAGGTACCGTTGTGGCGATCACGCACGACCGTTACTTCCTCGACAACGTGGCCGGCTGGATCCTCGAGCTTGACCGTGGTGAAGGTATTCCATGGGAAGGTAACTACTCTTCCTGGTTGGAACAAAAAGACGCTCGCCTGGCACAGGAAGCCTCTTCTGAAGCCGCTCGTCGTAAATCCATTGAGAAAGAGCTGGAGTGGGTTCGTCAGGGCGCTAAGGGCCGTCAGTCTAAAGGCAAGGCCCGTTTGGCGCGCTTTGAAGAGCTGAACAGCACTGAATACCAAAAGCGTAACGAGACCAACGAACTGTTTATCCCACCTGGCGCACGCCTGGGGGATAAAGTCGTTGAAGTCAGCAACCTGCGTAAGTCTTACGGCGACCGCGTGCTGATTGACGATCTCACCTTCGCAGTACCTAAGGGCGCGATTGTCGGCATTATCGGCCCGAACGGCGCCGGTAAATCGACGTTGTTCCGCATGATGTCCGGTCAGGAACAGCCTGATTCCGGCAGCATCGTGTTGGGCGATACCGTTAAGCTGGCCTCGGTCGATCAGTTCCGCGACAGCATGGACAATGCCAAAACCGTCTGGGAAGAAGTCTCCGGCGGTCAGGACATCATGCGTATCGGCAACACTGAAATGCCAAGCCGTGCCTACGTCGGCCGCTTTAACTTCAAGGGCGTCGATCAGGGCAAACGCGTAGGCGAGCTGTCCGGTGGTGAGCGTGGCCGCTTGCACCTGGCCAAGCTGCTGCAGGTTGGCGGCAACGTGCTGCTGCTCGACGAACCGACCAACGACCTGGACATCGAAACCCTGCGCGCGTTGGAAAACGCCCTGCTGGAATTCCCAGGCTGCGCGATGGTTATCTCGCACGACCGTTGGTTCCTTGACCGTATCGCCACCCACATTCTGGATTACCAGGATGAAGGCAACGTCGAATTCTTCGAAGGCAACTTCACCGAATACGAAGAGTACAAGAAACGTACGCTGGGCGCTGAAGCGCTTGAGCCACATCGTATCAAGTACAAAAGAATCGCCAAGTAATCCGAAAGGCGCCGCATGCGGCGCCTTTTTTAATCCCGCGCCAGCTCGCGGGCGTAATCGTCAAATACCGGGTGTTGCAGCACAACGTCAATAAAACAGGCCAGCGCCGGCGAATTCAGCTTGCGGCTCGGATAGACCAAATACAGCTCATTACCTTCTGCCTGCCATTCCGGCAGCACTTCTACCAACTGCTTCTGCGCGACCACCTCACGGCTAAGAAATGCCGGCAAGAGGGTTATCCCGGCCCCGGCAATGGCACATTCACGCGCGTACAGCAGGTTATCGGTAATATGCCGCGTCGGCAGCTGCCAACGGAAATATTCATCCCCCCGGCGCAGGTTCCAGGCCGGCCAGGAACTGTGTGCAATACACCGATGCTGCTGCAACTGCTGCGGGTGAAGGATCGGTGAGTGCTGCGCCAAATAAGCCGATGAGGCCAGTAAATAACGTGGCGCATGGCCCAAACGGCGGCCAATCAGTGAAGAGTCCTGTGGCTTGCCGGTCCGCAGCGCTGCGTCATACCCTTCCTGCACCATATCTACCATCGCATCAGACACCGACACTTCCAGTGAGACATCTGGATATTGGCGTTGAAAATCCGCAGTCAGCCGCGGTAACAAGGTTGCGCCTAAGCCTGCGGGGGTCGATATACGTAACCGGCCGCTGGGATTATCACGCAACCGTTGCAGCGCCAGGTCTGCCCGTTCGGCGGCGGTGAGCATTTCCTGACAGTGTTCCAAATAACGCTCACCGGCAAAGGTCAGGTTGAGCTGACGGGTGGTGCGATTCAGTAACCGCAGGCCCAGCGTTTGTTCCAATTGGCTAATCCGCTGGCTGACGCTGGATTTTGGCAAAGCGGCGCGTTTGGCGGCGGCGGTAAAACTGCCGCACTCGGCCACCAGCGCAAACAGCGCCATGTCCTGTAACTGTTTAAACCGCATTGTTCACCTCAAACGAACACTTAGTTAGTTATTGTCCATCTTATCACTCCCCATCAAGAGGTCTACACTGTGGCTATTCATTCGAAAGGAGCACAGTCATGCCGATTAAAGCCATTGCCGTAGACCCAAAAAACCCCGCAGCCTTCATTGAGATCACCCCGGAAAAGCCCACTCCCGGTCAATACGATCTGTTGGTGGACGTTAAAGCGGTGTCGGTCAATCCGGTGGACACCAAGGTCCACGCTGGCCTGCAAAAAAGTGGCCTGCAACAGCCGCGCATCCTCGGCTGGGATGCCAGCGGTATCGTGGTTGACGTGGGCAGCAGCGTCAGCGGCTTCAAACCCGGCGACGAGGTCTGGTACGCCGGCGATATCACTCGTCCAGGCAGCAACAGCACCCTTCAGTTGATTGACTCTCGTATCACGGCCCACAAGCCGCGCAGCCTGAACTGGGCAGAGTCCGCCGCCATGCCGCTGACTGCCCTGACCGCCTGGGAGGCTTTGTTCGAACACCTGAAAATTCAGGACGCGGCAGCAGGGAAAACCCTGTTGATTATTGGCGGTGCCGGTGGCGTGGGTTCGCTGGCGATCCCCTTTGCCGCACAGCGCAGCCAGGTGAAGGTGATTGCAACCGCCTCACGCCCGGAATCAGCAGCCTGGTGCCTGGAGCGCGGCGCCGATCTGATCGTTGATTATCACGATCTGAAAGGCAACCTTGCACAGCAAGGCATTGAGAACGTGGATTATATTCTTTGCCTGAACGACACCGACGGTCACTGGAAAGCAATGTCTGACTTGATCGCGCCGATGGGCCACATCTGCACCATCGTAGAAAATGCGCAACCGCTGGACCAGAGCGCCCTGAAGTTGAAAAGTGCGGCACTGCACTGGGAATTAATGTTTACCCGCAGCATGTTCAACACGCCGGACATTGCCCAGCAAGGTGAGATCCTCAAGCACGTCGCGCAGCTGCTCGACGAAGGGAAGTTAAGCACCACCCTGAGTGAGACGCTGCATGGGTTGACGGTAGACAACCTGACCGCCGCGCATGAAAAACTGCGCGACGGCCATATGCAGGGCAAATTGGTGATTGTTTACTGATGAGGCAAAGCGCGTGGCGTTATGGCGTCACGCGCCTTTTCCGGCCGCACAAAAGCAATGCACACCGGTTGCGGCGCAGCTTTAGGATCGGCTTGGAACGGCAGGCTTTGCTGCACGTCAATGCGTATCTTGGGCCAACTGGCCAGAGCGCCATCGAAATCCGTTTGCTCACAGGACTCCCCCAAGTGACCAAACAGCACGGCCCCGTGCTGCGCAATCTGCGCATAACTGACATGGGCGTTATAAATGTTCGGCCGCTCATGATTGGACCAACGCGTAATCGTCTCCGGGCGCGAAGCGGCATACACCGTCATCCATTGTGATAAATAAGCGCCACCGACATAATTTAATTCCATTCCGTAATGTTGCAACCAACGCTGTTCAACTCCAGCACTGAACGCCTTGATCCCCACCATCTTTTGCCCGGCATTACGCACGTTGCCGACCATGATGGCGGCATAACCCAAATAAATCACCAGCGCTGCGCACATCATCCCCACGACAGCACTGCGCAACGAACGGTGAGGCGGTTGTTTTACACAACCCACCAACAACGCGGGAGCCAACACAAAGAAAGGTTGCAGCCACTCAGTCAATCGGCCCCCCACATTGAAGGAAAACCAGAAAGTAATAATGCCCAGCGGCAACAGATAGATGCCTAACAGCACCCGCATCGAAGGATCGTCAGGCCAGGCCAGCACCGCTCCCGCACGTCGCAAAATCAGCCACAGGAACAATGACGGATAAAACACCAACAGCAGCGATTGCAGCATATCCAGGTTTAACTGCATTTTGACTTGCGAGTCGACCCACTTGAATGCGGCAAAGTCATGCTGCCACAGCCAAACCAGGTTTGGCACGACAATAGCCAGCCAAGCAGCAACTGCGAGGTAAAACTGAGGCTGTCTGTAGCAGCGGCGAATATGGGGTATAAACAGCGTCGACAGGAAAGCGAAATAAACAAATGCAAAGGTTGAGTACTTCGCCATCGTCGCCAAACCCGCCGTGACGGCAAACGCCAGCCACCAGTTAGCGGAACGGGTGATCGCCAGATGAAAGCACAGCATCATCCAGGGCCACAGCATCACCAGCAAATAGTTGTCGTTATAGGGGATAATATCGAAATTAATGATGCCTGAGAGGTTCAGCGTCAACAGTGCCAACCAAGCCAGCCGGGTGCTGCCACTCAGGTGCCGCGCCAGAAGCCATACCCCCAGCATACCTATGGCGAGTGCCACAAAGTGGCTCGCATACCAATAGATATTTAACGGCAACCAGGGCAACCAAATCACCGGGTGCATCGCTACACCCACTAGCCACGGGTTTTTCGGCGAGCCCCACTCTGCATTGATGCCCCAGTTTACGGCTTCGACAGCATCGTAAGGCACGGTTGGATCGAGGTGAACAGTCAGCAGTGTCCAGGCAGCGGCATAGAACAGTAACCAGATAGCAAGTAAGCGATACGTCATAGTCTCTACGGCATTTGTTTCGACGAAACGCTTAACCTAATAAATGATTAATGAACCTTAACTAAACAACAGTGAAATCCAGCGTTTAACGGCTAATTTTGCCCAGGTGATCACACATTGGGCGACATCAACCAATGACGTGCTGATTTTCAGGTGCCGCTATCAAACGGCTGGCGTCGGCCGCCAACAGCTGTTTTACCAAGTCGACACAGCGCAGGAAACGCTCGTCATAGCCGCTGGATTCTACGTGCACGTACTCGATATTATTGGCGCGCAGCATCTCCTCCAACAACTGCTGGAAGGCTTTGCGATCGTTGGGATTGCCGAGGCTCCGCAGGCCGTCCGCCACCCATGGGGTGTTATTTTCCAAGAGTATCACCAGATCAAACCGATACTCATCAATCAGCGCCTGCACAAAGGGGTGCTCCCTGCCTTCGTACTTCTTGCAGAATGCCTGGGTGGTAACAAAGTCAGTATCGATAAACGCCACTTTATTGGCATATTTAACCGCGAAATCAACGTATTGAGCCTGACCCAACGCGATCTTGTCATAGTCAGAATACTGCAACGCCATTTCATCACCACCCAGGTGCGAGAACACATAGTCGCGGCCATATTCCCAGGCGCTGGTGGTATTAAAAATGTTCGCCAGCTTATTCACCAACGTCGATTTGCCACTCGACTCACCGCCGAGAATCGCCACGGTGCGGACAAAGAAGGGTTTCACTTCGGTCGGGATATAGTCCCAATAGCGGAACGGATCCTGGCGGATCTGGCTGCCGCTGATATTCATAAATGAACGTTCTGGATCGATCAGGATGGTTTCAATCGCCAAATGTTCGCGATAACGCGGGGCGTCCTGCGCCTCGCTGGAATAGATAAAACTCGGCACGATGGCTTTCTGTTCCAGAAAAGCTTTCATCCCGTCGCTCCATACATTCCAGCCGTGCGGGTAGGGTTCAATACCCTGCTCGTCGAATGAATGAATATGGATGTTTTTCTGGTACTTGAAGGTTTGCAGTAGCCAGCGCAGACGATCGCTGACCGTCGGCTGCTGCGACATCGAGCTATTGTCGAACAGCTCCCGATCGCGCGGTTCGTCGTGGCACAGGATCACGTGCAGTTCATCTACCTGGCTGCAGGCACGTTGAATCAGGTAAATATGGCCAGTATGCAGAGGGTAAAATTTACCAAACACCACACCGACCTTTTTCTCACGACGCGGAAACTCCAGACCCAGATAACGGTGTAGCGCTTCCAGTTTCTGGGCGCTCGGGCTTTTGATTTTGTCGTTTAACAGCTGGCTAAGATAGCCTTTGGTCATGCCACTGGCATCTGCCACCTGTTGCAGGGTACAGTTCTTCTGCTTAATCGACGCCTTCAGGTAATCAAATTGCCGCATAGCCCCTCCGTTTAGTATGCTAAACAAAATAGCATAATCTTCACCCCGCGTGGCAATTAATAAAACTGTTCCAGCACGTCAAGTGCATCCGCCAGCTTCTTCACGCCGAACACCTGCATGTTGGCCGGCGGTTTTTTCGGTACGTTGGCGTGCGGTACGATAGCCCGTTTGAAGCCATGCTTGGCCGCCTCAGAAATACGCTCCTGACCACTGGGCACCGGACGGATTTCTCCCGCAAGACCGACCTCACCAAACACCACCAGATCGTTTGGCAGCGGGCGATCTCGCAGACTGGATACCAGCGACATCAGCAACGCCAAGTCGGCGCTGGTTTCACTCACTTTCACCCCGCCGACGACGTTAACAAAGACGTCTTGATCGGACATCTGCAAGCCACCGTGGCGGTGCAACACCGCCAGCAAGATAGCCAGGCGGTTTTGCTCCAGGCCAACCGCCACCCGCCGCGGGTTGGACATCATGGAATGATCGACCAGCGCCTGGATCTCTACCAGTAACGGCCTTGTGCCCTCCCAGACCACCATAACCGAACTGCCTGAGGTCACCTCATCACCCCGGCTCAGGAAGATGGCCGACGGGTTGCTGACCTCACGCAGACCTTGTTCGGTCATGGCGAACACGCCCAGTTCATTCACCGCACCGAAGCGGTTTTTGTGGCTGCGCAAGGTACGAAAACGCGAATCGGCATCGCCGTCCAGCAGTACCGAGCAGTCGATACAGTGCTCCAAGACTTTCGGCCCGGCCAGAGAACCGTCTTTGGTCACGTGGCCAACCATCACTATCGCCACACCGCGTGTTTTGGCAAAGCGCGTCAGATAAGCGGCAGTTTCACGCACCTGTGCCACACTGCCCGGCGAAGACTGAATATCCGCCATGTGCATCACCTGGATGGAGTCAATCACCATCAGCTTTGGCTGCTCCTGCTCGGCGATCAGGCAGATCTGTTCGATACTGGTTTCCGACAGCATATTCAGGCCCCCCGTCGGCAAACCGAGACGGTGGGCACGCATGGCAACCTGTTGTAAGGATTCCTCACCGGTAACGTACAGGGTCTTCATTTGTTCGGACAGTTTGCACAATACTTGTAATAGCAACGTACTCTTACCGGCACCGGGATTACCGCCAATCAGGATCGCGCTGCCCGGCACCACGCCCCCACCCAGCACGCGGTCAAACTCAAGAAAACCGGTAGAGAAACGCGGCAACTCTTCGAGACTGATATCCGACAACTTTTGCACTTTGCTGATGCCAGCATCGCCGGCATAACCGCTAAGGCGCTCGTTGCGAGAAGAAGAAGACACGGCAGCCAGGCGCACTTCTGTAATGCTGTTCCAGGCGTGACAAGCGCTGCACTGCCCCTGCCAGCGCGGATAATCAGCCCCACACTCATTACATACAAACGCCCGTTTTGCTGCTTTTGCCACGTATTACCTCAATCATTTTTTATACCCTAGATAATTGGAGTTGCATCAAGGCAGCCAGTGCGGGAATCCTCAGGAGCTTACTTAGGTAAGTGACTGGGGTGAGCGCACGCAGCTAACGCGGAGGCAGCTTCAAGTATGACGGGTTTAGCGAACTTCGTGTTTCAGGCTGCCGGTCAGTACACACAGCACACCGATAAGGTCAGCATGGCGAATCGACACCTGCGCCTTCTCATACACTTTCGGTTTGGCGTGATAGGCGATGCCTAATCCGGCAACCTGCATCATTTTCAAATCGTTGGCACCGTCGCCGATGGCGACAGTTTGCTGTATTGGGATGCCCAGCTTTTCGGCCAATGCAACTAACGTATCCGCTTTGAACTGCGCGTCGACTATCGGCCCCAAAACGTCACCGGTCAGCTTGCCGTCACGGATTTCCAGCTCATTGGCCGCCACCGCGACCAATTTCAGTTTGTCGCGCAGGTACTCGGCATAATAAGTGAAACCACCAGAAGCAATCGCCACATGCCAGTCCATTGCCTGTAACTTACGCACCAGGCTGATCAATCCAGGCATCAACGGCAACTCATCACGCACCTGCTTGAGAATATTGGCGTCGGCACCTTTAAGCGCACCTACGCGCTGGCGCAGGCTGGCAGTAAAGTCCAATTCGCCTCGCATCGCACGTTCGGTGACTTCCGACACTTGCTCGCCCACGCCTGCCAGTTTGGCTATCTCGTCAATGCATTCAATCTCAATTGCGGTCGAATCCATATCCATCACCAGCAACCCTGGAGTGCGCAGATGCGGGATCTTGCCGAGCGGCGCCACATCCAGCCCGCTCTCTGCCGCCAGCAGCTTGGCGCGCGCCGTCAACGTACCGGCCAGACGCACAACCTGATAATCCTCAACACACCAGGCGGTCACGATCACCATCGCCGCACCCAACTTACGCTGGAAATCGGTGATACGCGTTTTGTTCAGTTCTCTGCCATATAATAGCCAACCGGTATGACCCGCCCGATAATCCAGCGGCATCACTTCGTCACCGCTCAGCGAAAGGGGAAGACCCGGCCATTGAGAGATCTCTGCCGGGAGATCGCAATAGGTCAGACTATTCGACATCCTTAACTCCTGAAAAAACACTGCATGATAAAACGACGCATCAAGCTATCCTATCGCTATTGCTTCTGGCAACATAAAGTGTCCAAGATGCCCAAGGAACCTGCATGGCTCGCGCTAAACTGAAATTTCGCCTGCACCGCACTGCTATTATCCTGATTTGCCTGGCTTTACTGGTTTTGTTGATGCAGGGTGCGTCCTATTTTAGCCTGAGTCACCAGTTGGCGCGATCCGAACAGGTGGAAGAACTGGCCCAAACGCTGACCAAACAGGTGGCGTCGAGCCTTGCTCCCCTGATGGACGACGACAGTGATGTCGACAATCAGCGCATCAATGCCATTCTCAAACAGCTCACCGATCACAGCCGTATTCTGGACGCCAGCGTCTATCAGCTTGACGGCACATTGATTTCCCATGCCGGTGAACAAATAAGTATACGCGATCGCCTGTCGCTTGATGGCAAACGCGCCGGGAGTTACTTCAACCACCAACTGGTGGAGTCTATTCAGAGCAAAGACGGCCCGATTGGCTTTATCCGCATCACGCTCGATACCCACGTGCTGGCAACTGAATCCAAACAGGTGGACAACACCACCAACCTGCTGCGCCTGATGATCCTGCTGGCGTTGGCGATCGGCATTATTCTGGCCCGAACCTTACTGCAACACCGTCGCAGCCGCTGGCAACAGTCACCGTATCTCCTGACCGCCAATACCCCTTTGGATGAGGGTAACACGGTGGAAAATGACGATGACGAACAGCCGGAAGAAAAGAAAGAAGAGAGGAAGCCTTAAACCGGCAGACAGCCAGTTTAAGCCATGCGCTGGATGTGTTCGTTCAGCCCCTGAACCTGTTTCAGCATCTGCTTGGCAATATCGCGGAACGCTTCGCTGATCGGTTCATGTTGTGACACACGTTGCCAAAACTCCAGCGCCATCAATTCGGCCTGCCGCCAAACAGCACCTTTGACCTCATGGCCCAGTCGGATCTCCACCGCTTGATGACGCATGTTACCGCTGCTGGTTGGTGCAAATGCCATTGGCAACATATCATACAAAGGTGCTAAAACCACTGGCCGCTGTTCGGGGCGTAGAAACGACAAGTTACCCTGATGCATATCGCTATTGGCAATCAACCTGCCAAATGCCCAATACAGAGCCATTCTCTGACAGGTATGGCGATCTATCACACCCTGTTTCAATAACCCTTCAGCCGCCGTGGCCCAATTGGCATTACCACTACCGCTAAACTCGGCATCCAATGCTTCCAACGAAACCATCGCCACCCGACCAAAGGGACCGATGCGATCGAACCGTTCAATTTCCAGAAAACACTGCCGATCTTCACCCAGCAAGATGTCACTTTGTGCCGCAGGCAACCCCGCCTCCGCCACGACCTGCAACGCCAGTGACTCTGCAATAAGCAAGTCGCTCCAACGCTGAGCATTAGGGTTTGTCGGAACCGAACTGAACTTAACCAGCACATGACGACATCGGCCGCCCTTCAGTTCAGCATAAGCGATAAACTTGGGTTGCTCGCCACCGGCAGACGATCCAACCAGTTCCCCCGCCAACGCCTGCTTAGCCAGTTCCGCGTAACGAGTATTTTTATCCAATACCGGTACAGCGCTCTCTGGACCCCTTACCAACCAGCGTTGATAGCTGCCATTGCCGGGCAGTAGGTTGCCGCTCATGTCGTCACCAAAGTGGCAAAGCGCCAATAGGCGCTGATCTTCATTCCAGAGCTGCGTATCTTCCGGCAAACGCAGTACTTGCGAGACGGCTTTCCCCCAGGCTCGTCCAAGAAAGCCTATCGGTCGCAGATCGTTTAGGTACCAAGGCAAACCGTCATAAAGATGCCACTCGCCATTTTGCTCATGCTGAACGGCATAGCAGCCCGCCGGATAGACAGGATAAAGTGTGAGCAGCTTAGAAACCTTGCCCAGTTCATCCACCTGATACAGCGGAAAATACGACTCCCCTCCCACAACCCGGCACAATGCATAGCGGGTGGCGCGACCTTTGCCAACGGCCAATACCCTGCCCGCCAGGTCGCGAATACGGCGCGACAACGTTGGTTGGCTAATGCCCAACGCATCGGTAAGCACTTTTGACGCAGCCGGGCCATTCCGCAGAACCTGCTCAAGGGTAGTCATAATTGAATAGATTGGTGAATAGATTGATGAATAGATTAATAGCGCTAATTACCTATAAGGTAAAGTTTTTCAAATAATAAGTGGGGCAGGATGAATAGATTTATCCGAGGCGCGGCAGGGTGCCGCGCCCGCAGTGTTATTACGCTTTGTCACCCAGCAGTACAGATTCCAGCGCGATAACGATCATTTCGTTAAAGGTGGTCTGACGCTCTGCCGCGGTGGTCGCTTCATGACGCAGAATGTGGTCTGAAACGGTACAAATGGTCAGTGCTTTACAGCCGAACTCTTCGTACATCTCCGCAGCCACACCGTAGATGCCGGCGGCTTCCATTTCCACACCCAGGATGCCGTACTTCTTCATCACCTGGAACATGTCTGGATCTGGCGTGTAGAACAAATCAGCAGAGAAGATGTTACCCACGCGCGCCGGGATACCCTGCGCTGCCGCTGCGTCTACTGCGTTACGCACCATGTCAAAATCGGCAATCGCCGCATAGTCATGATCCTTGAAACGCATGCGGTTCACTTTGGAATCGGTGCAAGCACCCATACCGATCACCACGTCACGCAGTTTGACATCGTCACGAACCGCGCCACAGGAACCCACACGGATGATTTTCTTCACGCCGAATTCGGCAATCAGTTCACGCGCATAAATGGAGCAAGATGGGATCCCCATACCGTGGCCCATGACAGAGATCTTACGACCTTTGTAAGTCCCGGTGAAGCCCAGCATACCGCGCACGTTATTCACTTCCACCGCGCCTTCCAGGAAAGTTTCCGCGATGTATTTTGCACGCAGCGGATCGCCCGGCATCAGTACTACGTCAGCGAAATCACCCATTTCAGCATTAATATGCGGCGTAGCCATAATTGTCTTCCTTTAGAAATCGTATTGAATAAAAACGTCAAACATCCAAACCATTGAACGCCAAACCGCAGTGTTCTCACTCGCGGGCGAGTCCCCAGCCACTGACTTGAGTCAGTCACTGGGGCCCACGCATAAAGCTAATAACGCTGCAGCTTGAAATAGGGGGCTTAGAGCATGGATTTACCGTAATCCATCGGTGACACGCCAAAGTAGCTGGCGACCGTCTGGCCGATGTCGGCGAAGGTCTCACGGTGACCCAATGAGCCTGGTTTTACTTTCGGACCGTAAACCAATACCGGAATGTGCTCACGGGTATGGTCGGTGCCCGGCCAAGTTGGATCGCAACCGTGGTCAGCGGTGAAGATAATGATGTCTTCATCTTTAACCAATTTTAACAGCTCAGGCAGGCGGCGGTCGAACAGCTCCAATGCTGCGGCATAGCCTGCAACGTCACGGCGGTGGCCGTAAGAGGAGTCAAAATCAACAAAGTTGGTGAACACAATGGTGTTGTCACCGGCTTTTTCCATTTCGATCAGGGTTGCATCAAACAACGCGTCGATACCGGTCGCCTTGACCTTCTTGGTGATGCCCACGTTAGCGTAGATATCGGCAATTTTACCGATCGACACCACTTCACCACCCTTCTCGTCCACCAGCTTTTTCAGCACGGTAGGGGCAGGTGGTTCTACTGCCAGATCATGGCGGTTACCGGTACGCTGGAAGTTGCCCGGCTTGTCGCCCAGGAAAGGACGCGCAATCACGCGGCCGATGTTGTAACCGCCTTCCGTCAGCTCTTCACGGGCGATTTCACACAGCTCATACAGACGGTCCAGGCCGAAAGTTTCTTCATGGCAGGCAATCTGGAACACTGAGTCAGCAGAGGTGTAGAAAATCGGCTTGCCGGTTTTCATGTGCTCTTCACCCAGTTGGTCGAGGATCACAGTGCCGGATGAGTGGCAGTTGCCGAGATAGCCGGGCAAATTGGCACGTTCAACCAGTTTGTCCAGCAGTTCTTGTGGGAAGCTGTTGTGCTCGTCGCTGAAATAGCCCCAGTCGAACAAGACCGGCACACCGGCGATTTCCCAGTGGCCTGACGGCGTATCTTTACCAGAAGAAAGCTCGCTGGCATAACCGTAGGCACCAATGATATCCGCATTGCGATCCAGCCCTTGCGGGAAGGTGCCAGTGGACTCTTCCGCCGCTTTACCCAAGCCCAAACGGCTCAGGTTAGGCAGTGTCAACGGGCCCTGACGGCCAACGTTGGCTTCACCGCGCGCGCAAACATCGGCAATATGGCCCAGCGTATCGGAACCCTGATCGCCAAATTTCTCAGCATCTTCGCTTGCGCCAATACCGAATGAGTCTAATACCATAATAAATGTGCGTTTCATCATGCTCTCCTGTATACCCGTCGTCTTTCAAGCCGCAGGTGTGTGGGTTGCCTTCACTCACCCCAGTCACTGGATTTACCAAGCTCCTGGGATTCCTTCCGTTGCCGCCTACCTGCACCTTGAAATTCATTGGGTATAGCGGCAGCGAGTTTGGCTACCGCTATAAATGTTGTAAAGGTAATACTTATTCCGAAATGCGTTTGTAAACTACCGGCGTCTCTTCCGGTGCTTTGTCGCTTAGCGTCATGGCACTGCGGACCGCTTCGGCCGCCTGCTGCCAAGTTTCTTCGTCGTTGGCATGGATCACCGCCAGCGGCTGCTGAGTATCCACTTTGTCGCCCAGACGTGCCATGCCAGTCAGGCCCACGCTGTAATCAATACTGTCGGTCGCACGACGACGGCCACCGCCCAGTGACACGACAGCCATGCCCAGCGCGCGGGTATCCATCGCGCTGATAATGCCCTGCTTCTCGGCATAAACGGGCTTGCTCAGGGTTGCCGCAGGCAGATAGCTGTCGTAACGCTCAACGAAATCGGTCGGGCCTTGTTGTGCAGCCACCATCCGACCAAACACCTCTGCTGCCTTACCATTGTCCAATACCGCCTGGAGCTTGGCACGCGCATCGGCGTCGTCTTTCGCCAGCCCACCGGAAAGCAACATCTCCACGCACAACGCCATGGTCACTTCCAACAGGCGTGGGTTGCGGTATTCACCGGTAAGGAAGCGCACCGCTTCACGCACTTCCACCGCATTACCCGCGCTCGAAGCCAGTACCTGGTTCATGTCTGTCAGCAATGCCGTGGTTTTGCAGCCCGCACCGTTGGCCACGCCAACAATCGCCTGTGCCAAGTCAGCCGACAACGCGTAAGTTGGCATAAAGGCACCAGAACCGACTTTAACGTCCATCACCAAGGCATCCAGGCCTTCTGCCAGCTTTTTCGCCAGAATAGACGCGGTGATCAGCGGGATAGAATCCACGGTCGCGGTAATGTCACGGGTCGCGTAGAAACGCTTGTCCGCCGGTGCCAGCGAGCTGGTTTGGCCGATAATCGCAACGCCTACGTCCTGAATAATCTTACGGAAGGCATTGTCGTCCGGGAAAATATTAAAGCCCGGGATGGCCTCCAGCTTGTCCAATGTCCCACCGGTATGGCCCAAACCACGGCCAGAAATCATTGGGACATAACCGCCACATGCGGCGACCATGGGACCGAGCATCAGCGACGTCACATCGCCCACACCGCCTGTGGAATGCTTGTCGACTAAAGGTCCATTCAGCGACAGACTTTTCCAGTCCAGCACGGTGCCGGAATCACGCATTGCCATGGTAAGCGCCACGCGCTCCGGCATGGTCATATCGTGGAAATAAATGGTCATCGCCAGCGCGGCGATCTGACCTTCGGAAACCACATTGTCACGGATCCCATTGATGAAAAAGCGGATTTCCGCTTCGCTCAACGGCTGACCGTCACGTTTCTTACGAATAATTTCTTGTGCCAGGAACAAGGCATCCCCCTGTTTTAGCGAATGTAGGGTGCAGGCAGGCGCCGTATCGCGCCTTGCCGACGTAATCGATCAGTAACCGCTACCGGACGTCTCGGCACTGTGGCCCAGCGTCGTCAGCAGGCTGGCTAACAAGCTGGACGCCCCGAAGCGGAAATGACGCGCATCGGCCCAGCCTTCACCCAGAATACGATCGGCAAGTTGCAGATAATGCAGCGCATCTTCCGCCGTACGAACACCACCGGCCGGCTTAAAGCCCACGGTTTTGGCGACATTCATATCGCGGATCACCGACATCATTAGCTCAGCACTTTCCAGCGTCGCGTTGACGGGCACTTTACCGGTAGAGGTTTTGATAAAGTCAGCACCGGCCTTGATGGCAATCTCCGACGCCTTACGAATCAGATTCGCCTGCTTTAGCTCACCGGTTTCGATGATCACTTTCAGCAGGACATTAGCCGCCTGACAGACCTGTTTGCACTGTTTTACCAGTTCAAATCCCACTTGCTCATTACCGGCGAGCAACGCGCGATAAGGGAATACCACATCCACTTCATCAGCACCGTAGGCGATAGCCGCACGGGTTTCCGCCAGCGCGATGTCGATATCGTCGTTGCCATGCGGGAAATTGGTTACAGTCGCAATGCGGATATCCGGCGTCCCCTGTTCGCGCAACGTTTTACGCGCTATAGGGATAAAACGCGGGTAAATACAGATGGCCGCCGTATGGCCTGCCGGGCTGTTCGCCTGATGACACAACGCGATCACCTTCTCGTCGGTGTCATCATCGTTCAGCGTGGTTAAATCCATTAAGGTCAGCGCACGTTGCGCTGCTGCGGTTAGTTCGGTCATAAAACTCTCCAACTGAGAACCTGGATGTTGGCGAGCGGACTTGGTTCCTTGAAGACAGCGCTGGGGAACAGAGCTCCCACGGCGGCCACTGAGATCCTTCTCACCGCGCATGACCCTTCGTTTCGTGTAGGGTCAGTAATAGCTATTTGAACACGATCGCCCGGGGCGATTCGCGCTCACAGTCACACTATATGAAATAACACTGTAACAGGCCGGAATTATATGTGAAGAGCATCACAAAATAACGCGATATCGTTCACAAATTCGCTAAAGAAACGGACAAAGACAACGGGCACAGCATCTGTGCCCGTCTTAGAGTATAGGCGGAGTCCTGCCATAGAGCATGTTGCGCCAGGGCAAGACAGAACCTGGCTTACAGTGCCAAGAAGAACCCGGCAATGGTTGCGCTCATTAAGTTGGAGAGCGTACCGGCAGCCACGGCTTTCAGACCGAAACGCGCAATATCGTGACGACGGTTTGGCGCCATGCTGCCTAAGCCACCCAGCAAGATCGCCACCGATGACAGGTTGGCGAAGCCGCACAGTGCAAAGGAAATGATGGCCTTGGTATGCATAGACAGCACCTGCAGCCCGTCAGCCGCAACCACATCGTCTGGACGCAGGTAAGCGCCAAAGTTCATGTAGGCGACAAATTCATTCACGATAATCTTCTGGCCGATAAACGAACCGGCAGTCATCGCTTCATGCCATGGCACACCAATCAGGAAGGCGATCGGTGAGAATACCCAACCCAGAATCAGTTCCAGCGACAGTTGCGGATAGTCGAACCAACCGCCAATACCGCCGAGAATACCGTTCAACAACGCAATCAATGCGATAAACGCCAACAGCATCGCACCGACGTTCAGCGCCAATTGCATGCCCGAAGCCGCACCGGAAGCCGCCGCATCGATCACGTTAGCCGGGCGATCCTCTTCGGCGATCAGCTTCATCGCATCGTCTTTATCGTGGGTTTTTTCGGTTTCTGGCACCATCAGCTTGGCAAACAGCAATCCACCCGGCGCTGCCATGAACGACGCGGCAATCAGGTATTCCAGCGGCACACCCATCTGGGCGTAACCCGCCAGCACTGAACCGGCGACCGAGGCCAGGCCACCACACATCACGGTGAACAATTCAGACTGGGTCATGGTAGCGATATAGGGACGTACCACTAGCGGGGCTTCGGTCTGGCCAACGAAGATGTTGGCGGTTGCAGACAGCGACTCGGTACGTGAAGTACCCAGCAGTTTTTGCAAACCACCCCCCAAAATACGAATCACCAGTTGCATGATGCCGAGGTAATAAAGCACCGCAATCAGCGAGGAGAAGAACACGATTACCGGCAGCACGCGCAGTGCGAAAACAAAACCGCCGCCGCCGAAGACTTCAAACATCTTGTCGGAAACCAAGCCGCCAAAGATAAATGAAATCCCTTGGTTGCCATAAGCGATGACGTTAGCGACACCCGCCGACATACCGCCAAGAATGGCTCGGCCAACCGGGACATACAGCACCAGCGCGCCGATGGCGACCTGAATAACAAATGCCCAGACAACGGTGCGCAATTTAATCGCGCGGCGGTTGCTGGAGAGCAGCACGGCAATGGCGATCAGCGCCGCCATACCGACCAGGCTCATGATGAGTTGCATGCAAAGTATCCCTGTTGCGAAAAAAAGAAATGCATCCCTGTCCGGTAATACCGCGAGGGTTGCTTATGAGTGATTTCGGGATGCGATTATACGGAGCGAAGCCGCACCCGCACCGATTTATGTCACAAATGTATACAACAGGAAGCAAATGAAAATCTTATAACGTGATGGGCATCACATTTATGACGGGTTTACATCTCAGAGCTTAAACAGGGTGTGAGTGTTGTGTTGCAGATGGGCCGCAATATCATCGGGAGATTCAGCACGCAGTTGGCATAACACCTTAAATACCTCTGCGGCACGCTCAGGGCGGTTGGCCTGGCCTTGATAACCGGCTAGCGGCATATCCGGCGCATCGGTTTCCAGCAGTAAAGAAGTTAGCGGCAGTTGGGCCATGACGTTGCGGGTTTTCTGCGCCCGCTCATAACTGATGGTGCCCCCGACGCCGATGTAATACCCCAGACGAATGAACGCTTGCGCTTGCGACAAGCTGCCGGCAAAGCCATGCACCACGCCACAACGCGGCACCGGGGTACGGCGTAACAGTGCAGCCAACTGATCGTGGCTACGACGAGAATGCAGGATCACCGGCAAATCGTATTGTTTAGCCAGCGCCAATTGGGCCGCCAACACCCGCTGCTGCCGTTCAAACTGCGGGTTTTCCATATACAAATCGAGGCCGATCTCCCCCACGGCGACCAGCTTCGGAGGTTGGCTTGCCAGGAATGCCGCCAGTTGCTCGAGTTCAGGCTCCTGATGCTGGGCAATATACAGCGGATGCAGCCCCAGAGCGGCAAACAGCGGTGGGTATTCGCGCGCCAGCTTCAGAACCCGGGCAAAGCGATCGGCGGTCACCGTCGGCACGATGATCCGTCGCACGCCCGCCTGTTCGGCAAGAGCCAGGCTTTCTGGCTCATGGCCGTAAAACGGCGGAAAATCAAAATGGCAGTGTGTGTCGGTGAAGTCGTGACTCACAACTGTCCCCCTTCGCCCGGCGGCACGTCGCCCGGCAGGATAATATCCATCGCAGCCAACTTGGCTTCCGGTTGTGCCGCAAGATCGCGCGGGTGTGTGACGTCGGTAATGATCGGTGAAGGCATGACAACGTTTTCCGGTTGGATCAAACGGCGCGACAATACCTTTTTCACCTTCATGCCATCCAGCTTATCCTGTTGAACCAACCAGTGACCGACGGTTGCCAGGAAGTAACGTCCACAACGGCGACCCAAGTGATAGTCCTGATTAAGTGACGTCAAACGGCTGCCCAAGGCATTACTGGCCAACGGCTTTGGTGGGAAAATTTCAAAGATACGCAGCTTGCCGGGCGGTTTCTCAATAAACTGCTGGATGCGGTGATAGCTTTGCTCATGGTGTTGCAGGATGCGCACCATCTGTTGCAGGCTACTCTCGCTCAGCCAGTGCTCCATGCGCTTCATCCACTGCGGCGTGTAGTACATCTGTGACGGCACGGTGCGTATCACCACAATGGTGTCTGCGCCGCGGCGATAGGCCTCTTCAACCGGAATCGCGTCACTGATACCGCCATCCTGATAGCTCACGCCATCGAGTTCCACCCCCATCCGGTAAAAACCAGGGATGGCGCTGGATGCCTTGATGGCTGGCAACCAGTTTTCGCGCTGTGCAGACAGGTAGGTGGGCTCAAAATCATCGCTGCGGCAAGCGCACATCAGGAGTTCACGGCCATCGATCAGGTGCTTTTCCGCCACGTCCATTGCCAGCGGCAGCTGTTGCGACGTAGTGTCGATGAGCCAGTCAAGATCAATCAAATGCCCGCCGCGCACAAAACGCAGCGGATTGAAGAATTCAGCAGAGGTGGTATAACGCGTGATCACTCGCCGGGCGTAACCCATCTGGCCACAAATAAAAGCCGAGAGATTTTGCGCGCCGGCAGAAGTGCCGATCATCAGATCAAAAGGATTAAAGCGGGCACGCTGAAACTCGTCCAGTACGCCGGCGGTAAAAATACCGCGCTGCCCGCCCCCTTCACATACCAACGCCATTTTACCGGGCCGGTAAGGTTTATACGCCAGCGGTTCTATATTGCCGAGCGTGATGGGTATTCTGTATCCCAACCCTGAATCCTCAGTGAGACGTTTTACCCGAGGATACCTCGTCTTGCTCTCTTCCGTAATCCTCTTGCAGTACACCAGAGAGGCAGTCATTGCTTCCCATCAGCCAAATGCAGTCATTGTCGGACCACTCTGCCAATGCTTGGCAGGCCCGGCCCTTCAACTGTTTCCAGCGTCCGAGAATGATATCGCTGTTCATGACTGGCCTCCCTACTGCGAGAAAACGGATTAAGCTTTGTTACACTTTGTCTTAAGAAGCTAAGGACGTCGGCGGCCGGTAAACAGGCTGACCAGGAACAGAATGATCCCAACGACGAAGACGATTTTTGCTGCCCAAGCGGCGGTACCCGCCAGCGTCCCAAAACCCAACGCCGCAGCAATCAATGCAATGACTAAAAAGATAATGCCCCAACGAAACATAAGCTTCTCCTTACCATAGTGAAAAAACACATCGCAGCCTGTGCCCTTGTCAGGCTCTCTCAGGTTACAGGTCAGTTTCTTTTTTTGATGGTGCATCCTGGGTTAACCTCACGACCAACCCAGGATTTGGTGCTTGTTGTCACGTGTTCTAAAAATTTATGGTTTAACGACCAGGTCGTTCTTAACGCTTTTCACGCCGTCGATAGCCTTGGCGATGCTTTCAGCACGCTCAGACTGCGCCTGGCTTTTCACTTCACCGGAAAGCTGCACGACACCGTCGGTGGTTTCCACTTTCACGTTACGCGAAGGCACGATGTCATCGGCCAGCAGTTTAGCTTTCAGTTCGCTGGTGGTCGCAGTATCACCGGCATAGGCTTTCATGGATTGCTTGCTTTCATCTTTCACGTGCAGCTTGTCGCTGACGGATTTAACGCCTTCAACCTTACCGGCCACTTCTACCGCATGCTCGGCCTGCGCTTGGCTACCGACAAACCCGCTCAGGGTGACGGTCCCTTTCTCGGTTTTCACCGAGATATCGCTGCTGGTGATGGTTTTATCATCCACCAACGCACTTTTAACTTTAGCCGTTGTTGCGCTGTCATCCATGTAGCCGTCAACTTTTTTCATGGAGCTATCGATTTTGGCACCCGCACTATCAGCGGCACTCGACGCTTTATTGAGCAGCGTATCTTCAGCCAGCGCGCTGCCACTAACCAGAACGGAACCCAAAACAACAGCCATCAGTGATTGTGCAAATTTAGTATTTTTCATCGATCTCTTCCTTTGGTTGTGAACCCAAAATGGTGACGGATTCTTCAGCCGCCATAACGCGGCCCATTCAGTAAATACTTCACAATTTCTATACGATCAAATATTCACGTAAAACGATTGTTGCCACATTTGGACTGTTGCAACGGCTGTGCCAACTTTAAAATTAACTTTAAAATCAATAACAAAACAAAAACCGCTTACTTTTCAAACTAAAAACTGTCGTCTATTAACGACAACCTCTGCCCGTAAAATCGATGTTATCGCTATGTTATTGATATTTATAACATCATACTGTCTCTAATTGGCAACAGTACCGAACAACTCGCTACAGTTATAAGCAAATTCAGTGAATTACGCTTACCCAACAGTTAGCGCCCTGTTAAATATAGACCATATGACAAAAAAAGCAGGTAAGGCCGGGAAATTGCTGATGATGACAAGAGAGAATGAACTGATGAGGGGAATTTACTAATTAGCAGGCTGAGAGGGAATTCAATAGCAGCAGGGCGCCCTAAGGCGCCCTGCTGTTCTGTTAGTGCTCGCGCGTTTTGCGGAACACCACTTCAGGGTAACGTTCCTGTGTGATGTTCAGGTTAACCATGGTTGGCGCGATGTAAGACAGGTTGTCTCCGCCGTCCAATGCCAGGTTAAGTTCACACTTACGTTTAAATTCTTCAAACTTCTTCACGTCACTGCATTCAACCCAGCGGGCGGTCGACACGTTGACGGACTCGTACAAGGCTTCAACGTTGTATTCGCTTTTCAGACGCGCTACCACCACGTCGAACTGCAGCACACCCACCGCGCCAACGATCAAATCGTTGTTGGCAATCGGACGGAAGACCTGTACAGCCCCTTCTTCAGATAGCTGAACCAGACCTTTCAACAATTGTTTTTGCTTCAGCGGATCACGCAGACGAATGCGGCGGAACAGTTCCGGTGCAAAGTTTGGAATACCGGTGAACTTCATATCTTCACCCTGGGTGAAGGTATCGCCAATCTGAATGGTGCCGTGGTTATGCAACCCAATGATATCGCCAGGATAGGCTTCTTCCACGTGCGAACGGTCGCCCGCCATGAAGGTCAGTGCATCAGAGATTACGACGTCTTTACCGGTACGTACCTGACGCAGCTTCATGCCTTTTTCATAGCGGCCGGAGACCACACGCATAAAGGCAACGCGGTCACGGTGTTTAGGATCCATATTGGCCTGAATCTTAAAGACAAAACCGGTGAACTTCTCTTCGGCAGCGACCACTTCACGGGTGCTGCTTTGGCGCGGCATCGGCGCAGGGGCCCAGGCAACCAGACCGTCAAGCATATGGTCCACACCGAAGTTACCCAGTGCGGTACCAAAGAATACCGGCGTCAAATCACCGCTGAGGAAAGCATCTTGATCAAACTCGTGGGATGCGCCCTGCACCAGCTCCAGCTCTTCACGCAACTGCGCAGCCAGATCCTCACCGACGGCAGCGTCCAGTTCTGGGTTGTCCAACCCTTTGACAATGCGCACTTCTTGAATGGTGTGGCCTTTACCGGTCTGATAAAGGTAGGTTTCATCCTTATACAGGTGGTAAACCCCTTTAAACAGCTTGCCGCAGCCGATAGGCCAGGTGATCGGTGAGCAGGCGATTTTCAGCTCACGCTCAACTTCGTCCATGACTTCCATTGGATCACGGATATCGCGGTCCAGTTTGTTCATGAAGGTCAGGATCGGGGTATCGCGCAGACGGGTAACTTCCATCAGTTTACGGGTACGATCCTCAACCCCTTTCGCCGCGTCAATCACCATCAAACAGCAGTCGACAGCGGTCAGGGTACGATAAGTATCTTCGGAGAAGTCTTCGTGTCCCGGGGTATCGAGCAGGTTAACCAAGCATTCGCGATACGGGAATTGCATCACCGAGGTCGTAATGGAAATACCACGTTGTTTTTCCATCTCCATCCAGTCGGATTTGGCATGCTGGTTTGAACCGCGGCCTTTTACCGTACCGGCGGTTTGTATCGCCTGTCCGAATAACAACACCTTTTCGGTAATGGTGGTTTTACCGGCATCGGGGTGCGAGATGATGGCGAAAGTTCTTCTTTTCGAGACTTCGCGGGCAAATTCACTAGGAGACATGTTTTTCAGATTCTACAGTTAGTCCGCCCTGCGAAAGCATCAGAACGCGCCGATCGCGGCGCCAGGCAAAGCGGTAAATAAAAGATAATAGCCGGGTATTTTCGCTGATTTGTCAACCGGTGACAATCAATGCTTTTCCCGGCGGAGAAGTTAGAAGCGGGCTACCCGCTAACCTAGCGGCAGCGCCATCACAATCGCATCTTCACGGCCATGGGTGCCTGGGTAGTAATTCCGGCGGATGGTCACTTCGTTGAAGCCGAGATCTTCGTACAACGCGATGGCAGCACGGTTAGAAGCGCGGACTTCCAGCCACAACGTCACTACGCCACGGGTTTCCAATTGGGCAATGAGCGCCTCCAGCAGCTGGCGGCCGAACCCCCGACGTTGCCAGTCTGGATGAATGGCAATGTTGAACAACGTAGCTTCATCCAGCACGATCTGGGTAATGGCAAAACCGGCCATCTGCCCGTCGGATTCCAGCTTCAGATTCAGATAGCGGTCGCCCTGATTGCTGGTAAAGGTGGCCTGTGTCCAGGGAAAGGCGTGGCTGGCTTGCTCAATCTTGAAGGCTGTGGCCAGATCGGCCGCGTTCAGGGTAGAAATAGTGTTCATGATGACAAATCTGCTGCCAGAGTGCGCGTTTGGCACTCGCATCGAGAGAGAGCTCGGCCAATGCCGGGCTATATAGCTGCGCGCCGGCCACCGCAAGTGGCTCCGCAACGCCCAACCGCCAACTGTTGCATTCGGTGTCCTCAGGCAGCATAGCCACCTGATCCGGCGTCAGGCCGTAGGTTTGCGCCGGGGTCAATCCCAGGCTGCGCAGCACGTCGCAAAACAGCGGATCGTTATGCTCAGGCAAGGTCTGCGCCACAACCAGCAAGCGCACCTCGGGTGGCAGGCTGACCGCGACTTCGCCCTGCAACACGCCCGGGCGGCGCAATGTCCACTGCGTAATACCCAGTTGTTGTAACAGCCAGTCGCGTTTTGATGCCATGCCGATTCCTGTCAGGATCTACCTGTTGTGGTGCGCCATGCCTGCCATGCGCCGCGCTATGCTAACAAACCCGCACGGCCTGCGCCAACATCCCGTCATCTTTCATCTTAACGGTACTCTTTATACCCAATAGCTTTCAAATTGCAGGAAGGCGGCAAGCGAGTGAATCCCCAGCAGCTTACTCAAGTAAGTGACTGGGGTGAGGTCGCGCAGCCAACACACCTGCGATTTGAAAGATGACGGGTATATAAACCCGTCGAACATATCGCCACAAAGCTCTATAATCCCCGGTCTAATTTCTAGGAGCCAAAACCTGATGTCTGCATTAACCCCCGCCAGTGAAGTTATGCTGCGCCACAGTGATGAGTTTATCGAACGCCGCGTTCTGTTTGCCGGTGACCTGCAGGACGCCCTGCCGGCCCAATTCGAGGCCGCGGATGTGCGTGTCCATACCCAGCAGTACCATCACTGGCAGTTACTGAACCGGGCGATGGGTGACAACGTGCAGTTCGGTCTGACCGTGGATGCCGCGTTCGTCGCCGAGTGCGATACGCTGATCTACTACTGGCCGAAGAGCAAGCAGGAAGCCCAATTCCAGTTGTGCAACATTCTGGCATTGCTGCCCGTAGGCGCTGATGTGTTCGTCGTCGGCGAGAACCGCAGCGGTGTTCGCAGCGCGGACCAGATGCTCGAAGACAACACCACACTGGTTAAAATCGACAGCGCTCGCCGCTGTGGCCTGTATCACGGTCGTCTGGATACGCAGTCCGAATTCGCACTGGAAGACTGGTGGGAAAGCTATCAATTACACGATCTGGAAGTGAAAACACTGCCGGGCGTGTTCAGCCGTGACGGCCTGGACGTTGGGAGTTCGCTGCTGCTGTCTACTCTGGATAAACACATGAAAGGCAAAGTGCTGGACGTGGGTTGCGGTGCCGGTGTCATGGCGTCAGTGTTGTCCAAAATGTCACCAAAGATGAAGCTGACCCTCAGCGACGTCAACGCAGCCGCTATTGAATCCAGCCGTGCAACCCTGGCTGCCAACGGCATTGAAGGTGAAGTCATCGTCAGTAACGTCTATTCCGACATTACCGGCCGCTTTGATTTGATCATCTCCAACCCGCCGTTCCATGATGGCCTGCAAACCAGCCTGACAGCGGCCGAAACCTTGATCCGCGGCGCATTGAAACACCTGCCGATTGGTGGCCGCCTGCGCATCGTGGCCAACGCCTTCCTGCCGTACCCGGACATTCTGGACGCCACCTTTGGCAGCCATGAAGTGCTGGCACAAAACGGCCGCTTCAAGGTTTATCAGGCAACCGTAGCCCGTGCGCCACGCGATACCAAGAAGAAGAAATAAGTCGGATTTCGCCCGTTAACCCCGGGTATCAGGGCGCCGCGTTCATACGCGGCGCCCTTTTTATTTAACCGTTAATATACGTCATCGACTCCGCACTGTAGCGATTGCCCGCCACTGCCTCCACCGGGAACACGGCCTCGATTGCCGCCAGATCCGCCTGGCTCAATGTCAGTTCCGCTGCCGCCATGTTCTCCTCCAGATAACGACGCCGTTTGGTACCCGGAATCGGCACAATATGCTTGCCTTGCGCTAACACCCAGGCCAACGCCAACTGCGACGGTGCCACGCCTTTCAGTTTCGCCAGCTCGGTCACTTTCGCCACCAGGGCCAGATTGCGGGCAAAGTTATCGCCCTGGAAGCGCGGATTGCTACGGCGGAAATCGTCGGCATCCAGGTCCTCCGGCCGCTGGATCGCCCCAGTCAGGAAACCTCTCCCCAGCGGACTGTAAGGAACAAAACCGATGCCCAGACGCTCACAGGCGGCCAATACGCCTTGCTCGGCATCACGCGTCCATAGCGAATACTCGGTCTGCAACGCGGTAATCGGATGCACCTTA
Organism: Serratia sp. NPDC087055; assembly: GCF_044900985.1. Lineage (NCBI taxonomy): Bacteria > Pseudomonadati > Pseudomonadota > Gammaproteobacteria > Enterobacterales > Yersiniaceae > Serratia > Serratia sp. NPDC087055. The sequence continues at coordinate 289,967 of NZ_JBJDOG010000002.1, read as the reverse complement.
TGCGCACGCTCAAGCGTAGCAACCGACGCTTCGCTAAGCCCAATGTGGCGGATCTTCCCTTCACGGATCAGATCCGCCATGGTACCCACGACATCCTCAATGGGCACCTGCGGATCGACCCGGTGCTGGTAATAAAGGTCTATTTCATCGACCCCCAGTCGTTTCAGGCTGCCTTCAACCGACCGGCGAATGTATTCCGGCCGGCTGCTGACGCCACGCGCGGCGGGATCGGTGGGATCGCGCAAAATACCGAACTTCGTCGCTAAAAACACCTGCTGCCGCTTGCCCTTGATTGCCTTCCCCACCAGTTGCTCGTTCGTGTGTGGGCCGTACATGTCGGCGGTATCCAGCAGGGTGACGCCCAGTTCGAGCGCCCGATGCAAGGTGGCGATGGCTTCCTGTTGATCGCTGCCGGTTGAGTAAAAGTCACTCATCCCCATGCAGCCCAAGCCCAGAGCAGAAACAGTCGGGCCATTGGGGCCTAATTGACGTTGTTGCATTGTGTTGCCCTCATACCGTGGATTGATAACGCAACAAAGTCTGGTTGTTTACCCTGCAAAGATAAATAATGCGAATGGCTCATCACTGTTCATAAATCGCTAACAATACGGAGAAGCTAATGGATCAGATCCAGGCCATGCGCATTTTTACCCGTATCGTCGAGTTGGGCAGCTTCAGTCGGGCAGCCGAGCGTCTGCAATTGCCACGAGCCACCGTCAGTAATGTGCTCAAGCGACTGGAACAACGCCTCGGCGTACGCCTGCTGATCCGCACCACCCGCCAGGTACAGGTGACCAGCGAAGGCACGCTTTATTACCAACGCTGCGTGCAATTGCTAGGGGCATTGGAAGAAGCGGACACACTGTTTAGCCACCATAAACTGAAGCCTTCCGGCAACATACGTATCGATATGCCGCATTCGCTGGCTCGCGAAATCGTTATTCCCGCGTTGGGTGACTTTTATCAGCGCTATCCAGAGCTCACCCTGTCGCTGGGGGCCAATGACACCCACGTCGACTTGCTGCGTGAGGGCGTGGATTGCGTACTGCGCGCATGGGAAACCGAGGACGACAGTCTGGTGGCACGACGCATAGCCATGATGCCGCAGCTAACCTGTGCGTCACCCGGCTATCTGGCGACGTTCGGCGTGCCGCAGTCGATTGATCAATTACAACCGCACCAGGCGATGGGTTACTTTTCCCTCGCCAGCAACCGCAATTACCCGCTGGAATTTTGCCGGAATGGCAAAGTGGAATTACGCGAACTCCCCACCCGGCTAAACGTCAGTGGCGCAGATGCCTACACCAGCGGCTGTCGCGCCGGCCTGGGGCTCATACAAGCTTCTCGCTATTCGTTGACGCCCTGGCTGCAAAATGGGGAATTGGTGGAAGTATTGGCAGAAACACCGCCCCCGCCGATGCCCATTTACATCATGTATCCTCCCGGTCGTTTCCTTGCACCACGGGTCAGGGTGTTGATTGACTGGCTGATTTGGCTGTTTGAGCACGGCAAAAGTAGTGATATGGCTATATTTCCAGCAAACACCAGCAAACAGGGGAAATAACTATTGACGTACCCGCCAAAATCTCTAGAATTCGCCTCCGTGGTAGCGTTACTCCGGTAATGTTTCTGGTATGCGAAGGTGGCGGAATTGGTAGACGCGCTAGCTTCAGGTGTTAGTGTCCTTACGGACGTGAGGGTTCAAGTCCCTCTCTTCGCACCAAATAACCACATGATTTATATTGCACAGCATCAATGCGAAGGTGGCGGAATTGGTAGACGCGCTAGCTTCAGGTGTTAGTGTTCTTACGGACGTGAGGGTTCAAGTCCCTCTCTTCGCACCAAGCTGGTGATATAAATCGAAAGCAAAATGACAGTATCGACTGTGCGAAGGTGGCGGAATTGGTAGACGCGCTAGCTTCAGGTGTTAGTGTTCTTACGGACGTGAGGGTTCAAGTCCCTCTCTTCGCACCAATCGATAACTCTCTCCGGTAACATCCCCAAAGAAGCATCCCATTGAAACGATAAAGAACACGCGAAAGCGTGGTTTTGCGTTTTCAGCCCAGGTTGAAGTTCAGACCGATAGCCGCCAATCCCCCCGCTAACGCCATGCAAGACGGCAGCAGCAAGTAGTGACGCCAGCGGCTGTTAAACAGCATCACCAATGTGGCCAGCATCGCGATCACAATGAGCGTACGCAGTTGCATCATATCCAGGTTGATCAATGCCAGTAACGGCATTAAAGCGCATGGCAACAAAACGCCCCAGGCGCTGGCCAAACGGTTGCCCAGGCACCAGCTGACGCCCCACAATCCGCATGCGGTAATCATGGCTGCAATCATGATAACCCTACCCTTTAAGTGATAATGATAACCAATATCATATACCACTTTTTTTCACTGCGCATCATTTTCACCCCGACGACCAAACACGGATGACATAACGGTGGAAAAATGATAGTTTGCCATAAGAAAATTCTTAGTCTTATTCGCATGTTAATAATCACAATCAAAAATCATACAATGCGAATGCTTAATTCATACCGAAAGAATTTTTCGCCACCTTCATTTTTCGACAGATCGATATTGTAAAGAGTGAACTCCGTATGAACGCGCGTTCTTATCAGGAACTGCTAAATAGCAAGCACCGCTTATCATTATTTTTATTTTTGTTGATGAACGTCGCGTCTTCCCTATTTACATTATTGGTTCCGTTTAATAACAAGCCCGCTTTTACCCTGCCTTTATTAGGGATACCGCTATTTTGTATGGCAGCACTGTTATTCACCTTGCAGTCTCCGCGGTTATACGTAAAAAAATTGAATCTATTTTCCTTTGTTATTGGTTTGCTGTGGGCGGCACATATTTACCTTAAAAGTCAGTACTGTGCGCCGAACAATCAAAGTTTTCTATTAATTAGTCTGTTCAGTATGTTTTTTATAAGTGCTATTGCCCTAACGGATAACTTTATCGCTTTCTGCCTGCATGCCGTGCCTTCCGCATTGGTCATTCTATTACTGGATGGGATGCACAATACCGTACGGATCGTATTCACCACGGTATTGCCGATTATCGCTTTCTCTATCCACCACTTGATGCTCAAACGCAGTGAGATCTTTACGCAAACGCTGGTGGCTAATCTGTATAACGAACGGGACAGGTTCAGCAATTTAAGCATGATCGATCCGCTAACCGGGCTTTATAACCGCCGTGGCCTGGAAAATAAAATCAATATGCTGAGTGCCTCGCCGTCGGGTTGCCATTTCGTTGTGTTACTCGATATCGACCACTTTAAGGCTTATAACGATAATTATGGTCACACCATGGGTGACCAGGCGTTGGTGCAGGTGGCGATCACCATCCGTGATTCGGTCCGTTCGCGCGATATTGTGGTGCGCTATGGTGGGGAAGAGTTTCTGGTGCTGTTGACCAATGTGAGCGAGGAATATGCCACTCTGTTGGCCGAAAGAGTACGGCAGCGGGTGCAGGAATTAAAAATCCCACACCGCTTCAACCAGTTGGAAAGCACGACCGTGACGCTCAGCGCCGGGATATCCGCATTGGATAAACTTGACGTGTCTGCAGCGATCCGGGCCGCCGACGCCGCACTGTATCAGGCGAAAAACAATGGCCGTAACAATATTCAAGTGGCGCCAAACGTGCAGCCCGCCGCTGTCTGAGCCGGCGGGCCTGGTGCTTAGCGGCGGCGCTGCTGCAAACCGTAAGCAAACACCACGCCGAAGCACAGCAACGGCAGCACATAGGACAGCGCCGTACTGTACTTGTCCGCCAACGCCCCCATAAAGTAAGGCATGATGGCGCCCCCAACGATCGCCATGATCATAAAGGAACTGGCACGCTTGGTGTGTTTACCCATGTTTTTCACGCCCAGGGCAAAAATGGTTGGGAACATAATCGACATGAAGAAGAACACGGCGATCAACGCCACCACCGAAACCCCGTCCATGCTGAGCATCACCACGCCACACAACACCATGTTAATCAGCGAGTAAAACATCAACAACGTGGCCGCTTTGACTCTGCCCATCAGCCAGGTACTGAAAAAACGTCCCACCATAAAGCAAATCATGGCGATAGAAAGCAAGTAGGATGCGCTTTGGTTGGAAACGTCGCGCCAGTGCTCAGTGGCATAGTTAATAAAGAACGCACCGACGCCGACCTGTGCCGCCACATAGAAGAACTGGGTAATCACCCCCCCGACAAAGTGCTTGTGTTGCCACAAGCCTTGAGCGATTTGACCGTGCTCAGGCTGTTCTTCTTCACGAATATCCGGCAGCCGTGTACGACTGAACAAAAAGGCAATCAGCAGCACCAACACGGCAATTGCCACGTAGGTCATCTTCACTGCCCCCTGGTCACCGCTACTTGCGCCCTGAGTGGCAGAGAAAAACAGCGTGCCGCCGATCATCGGACCGATAAACTGCCCCAGACCGTTAAACGACTGGGAAAGATTCAGCCGCCGTTCAGCGCCCTGCGCATCCCCCAGCACCGTTGCATACGGGTTAGCGGCCGTTTCCAAACAGCCCAACCCACAGGCAATAACAAACAGCGCGAACAGGAACATGGCAAAGCTGTTGGCAGACGCCGCCGGCACAAACAGCAATGCCCCCAGCGCATACAAACACAACCCAATCAGGATTCCGGCCTTGTAACCTTTTTTATCCATAAAATAGCCGGCAGGCAGCGCCACCAGGAAATAGGCGCCGAAATACGCGGCCTGCAATAATCCCGATTGCGCCTTGGTAACGTGCAACGTTTCTTGAAAATGTTTATTCAATACGTCCAACAGGCCATACGACAGCCCCCACATGAAAAACAGGCTGGTGACCAAGATAAACGCCCAACGCAGATTGGCAGTCGCCCTGGCGCCCGCCTGAGGTGGGGCCACAGTTTTTTCAGCAAGCATTGATATATCCTCGGTAGGGTAGGTTATTGTTGTTGCAAAGAGAATATCCGCTCCATCACCACCCATTTATCGCCCTGCGGCGTCCAGGGGGTGGCGACCTGGTAGTGCCACATCAGGGCTTCCCAGCGCTGCACGTGGGGATTGCTCAGGCTGGCGGCATCAAACCGCGCAGCATCGAACTCGGAACTGACCTCAACGATCATGAACAGCCGGGTACCCAGCCGATAAATCTCCATATCCAGGATGCCGTGCTCACGTAGATGAGCGGCGATTTCTGGCCAGATCTGCCGGTGATGGCTCAGGTATTCCTCGATCAGCGCCGGTGAGTCGACCAGATCTAACGCCTGACAAAAGCGCTGCCCCGCTGTGCCGTTCATGTGATTGCCCGATCAAGATGCAGGTAACCGCCGTCCACCGACAGCCATTGCCCGGTGGTGTGCGACGACCGCGAAGAGATCAAGAACACCACGGTATTGGCAATTTCCTGTGGCGTGGTCATCCGCTGTTCTAAAGGAATACGCGCAGTAATTTTCTCACGCTGCTGTTCCGGCTCCGCGAAGGTGTTAATCCAGCGCTCATACTGCGGCGTGATCACTTCTGCCGGTACCACCGCATTCACCCGTACGCCCTCATGCCGCAGCGACACCGCCCACTCACGCGTCAACGCCAGCACGGCGCCTTTGGCAGCGGTATAGCCGCTGGTCCCGCCCTGCCCACTGAGCGCGGTCTTGGACGCAATGTTGACGATGGCCCCCTTGCTCTTTTGCAAGGCTTGCTGGCACAGGTGCGCCATCAAGTAGTAATGAATCAGGTTTTTCTCCAGCGAGCCGACAAAGGCTTCACGTCCGGCGTCCAATCCCACCCCGTCGTTAACACCCGCGTTATTCACCACCGCATCGATACGACCAAAGGTTTCCTGCGTTTGTGCCACAGCCCGCCGACAGGCTTGTTCTTCACACAAATCGGTGATGATCACGGTGCTCTGCGGCTGCAAGCGGCGCAGCGTTGCCAGAAACTCCCCCTCCGGCATGGCGTTAGTGACAATCACCGGGATCGCCCCTTCTTCCGCCAACAATTGAGAGATGGCTGCGCCGATGCCAGAACCGCCACCGGTAACAATCACCACCTTATCTTTCAGATACAGATCCATAACCAGACTCCGTTAACCCATAAATTCGGCAGGCGGTGCCGCCCCAAATTTCCGCCTGCTGCGAAGGACTCAGCGTGGCGATCGCCTGCTCATTCAGTTGATAAACCTGGCTGTATTCACCCGCCAACAGGCACACCGGCCAGTCAGATCCGAACATCAGCCGCTGTGGCCCGAATGCCTCCAGCGCCGCCTCAAAAAACGGGAGCAGCTGCGACGCCTGCCACTGCCCGCCGGGTGCTTCCGTGATCAGCCCGGACAGCTTGCAAACCACGTGCCCCAACGCCGCCAGGGGTTTGATTTGCTGCGCCCAGTGTTTAGCCCCCTGCGCAATATCCGGCTTGCCGAGATGATCCAGCACCAGCCAGTAATCGTCGTGCTCCGCGGCAAACTGCGCTGCCGCGGCCAAATGCCGGTGGGTGACCAAAATGTCGTAGGTATAACCCTGTCGCTGCAACGCCTGCATGCCACGCCGCACTTCCGGTCGTGCCAACCACACGTCCGGCGCAGGTTCGTCCTGCACTTGATGACGAAAACCCCGCAGCAAAGGTTGTTGGCGCAGTACATCGAGCCGCTGCGCCAGCTGCGGTGCGGTCATGTCCAGCCAACCCACCACGCCACATACGCCACGGCTCCGCTGCGCCTGCGTCAATAGCGTCTGGGTTTCCTGCTCGCAGTGACGGGCCTGTACCACCAGCGCACCGTCAAAACCGTGGCGTTTCAGCAAGGGCTCAAGCTCTTCCGGGCCAAAATCTTGCCGTAACACTGCCATCTGTTCGCTGATCCACGGATAGCGTTGCGGATGGTAATGCCAGTAATGTTGGTGGGCGTCGATGCGTAGCATGGGCTGTTTCCCGTTCAACCGCGGAACCGGTACTGTTCAAGCGACGATGCATGCATTTCGATCGAATAACCGGGATTGAGTGGTGGCATGTATGCCGCCCCCTTGATGTCACAGGGGTGGACAAAATGTTCATGCAGATGATCGACGTATTCAATTACCCGGCCGTCGTGGGTACCGGCAATGCACAGATAGTCAATCATCGATAGATGCTGGACGTATTCGCACAACCCCACGCCGCCCGCATGCGGACATACCGGCAGGTTGTACTTGGCGGCCATCAACATCACTGCCAGGACTTCGTTAACGCCACCAAGGCGACAAGCGTCGATCTGCACCACGTCAATCGCCTCACGCATGATGAACTGTTTGAATAGGATGCGGTTTTGGCACATCTCGCCGGTGGCAACCTTCACCGGGTAAACGCCTTCGCGGATGCGGCGATGCCCTTCCACGTCGTCCGGACTGGTCGGTTCTTCGATAAACCAGGGTTTGGCGAAGGCCAGATGCTTTACCCAGGGAATAGCGTCGTTAACTTCCCACACCTGATTCGCGTCAATCATCAATTGACGATCGGGGCCGATGACCTCGCGCGCGATGCGCACCCGACGGATATCGTCTTCCAGATCGCGCCCCACCTTCAGTTTCAGGTAGGAGAAGCCCGCGTCGACCGCTTCCTGACACAACCGACGCAGTTTGTCGTCCGGATAACCCAGCCAGCCGGCAGACGTGGTGTAACAGGGGTAACCCTCCTGCAGTAGGCGCTCCAGGCGCTGCGCTTTGCCTTCGGCCCGCTGCTTGAGCAAGCTGAGCGCTTCCTGCGGCGTAATGCAGTCGGTGATGTAACGAAAATCGATGCAGCGCACCAGTTCTTCGGGTGTCATCTCTGCCACCAGTCGCCACACTGGCTTGCCTTCTGCTTTGGCCCACAGATCCCACACCGCGTTGATCACCGCTCCGGTCGCCAGGTGAATCGCCCCCTTGTCCGGCCCAATCCAACGCAGCTGGCTGTCGCCGGTGAAGCGCCGCCAGAAGGCCCCCATGTCGGCAGTGATCTCCTCAAGCCGGACGCCGACGATCTGGTGCTCCAATGCGCGGATCGCGGCACAGCAAATCTCGTTGCCGCGACCAATGGTAAAGGTCAATCCGTGGCCGTTAAGATCGGCGCGATCGGTTTCCAGAATCACATACGCAGCGGAGTAGTCCGGATCCGGGTTCATCGCGTCGGAACCGTCCAGCGCAAGCGAGGTCGGGAAACGAATATCTTCAACCCGCAGTGCGGTAATCGTCGTCATGGCAATGCTCCTCATCAGGCTTGTACGGTTGTTTGACGCTGTTCACCCAATCCTTCAATGCCCAGGCGCATGGTCTGCCCGGCTTTCAGGTAGATGGGCTGCGGTTTTTGTCCCATGCCGACGCCTGGCGGCGTACCGGTAGAGATCACATCGCCCGGCTGCAGACTCATAAAACGGCTCAAATAGCTGATGATGTACGGAATGCGGAAAATCATGGTGCTGGTGTTACCGTCCTGATAGCGTTTGCCATCGACTTCCAGCCACAGATTCAGGCTGTGGGGATCGGCAATTTCGTCGGCCGTCACCAGCCAGGGGCCTGTGGGGCCAAAAGTGTCGCACCCTTTCCCCTTGTCCCAGGTACCGCCGCGTTCAATCTGGAATTCACGCTCAGAAACGTCGTTAATCACACAGTAACCAGCAACGTGGCGCATCGCGTCCTGCTCGCTGATATAGCGTCCTCCCTGGCCGATAATCACGCCCAGTTCCACTTCCCAGTCGGTCTTTAGCGAGTCGCGCGGGATTTGCACTTCATCGTTCGGCCCGACCACCGCGCTGGTCCATTTGTTGAACACCACGGGTTCAGACGGGATCGCCGCACCGGTCTCCGCGGCGTGATCGGCGTAGTTCAGGCCGATGCAGATAAACTTGCCGATGCTGCCGACGCAGGGGCCAAGCCGCGGCTGACCTTCGACTCGCGGCAATTGGTTGATGTCCAGCGTGCGCAGCTTGTCGAGCGCGGCTGGCAGCAACGCCTCACCGCTCAGGTCGGCAATATGCTGCGAAAGGTCGCGGATCTGTCCGTCTGCATCCAATATCCCTGGGCGTTCCTGCCCCGGTGCGCCATAGCGTAAAAGTTTCATTCAATCCTCTCCAAGAAAGTGGAGGTCTGGGTCAGCGGGCGTTGTGAACGTACACGGCGTAGATGAGGAGTCCGAGTACTGCCCAAGCGTGAAATGACAGGCGCAACGGCCCGATCGCCCATTCCTCAGTTGCTCCAGCCACCATCAATAATCTGCACCGTACCTGTGGTGTAGGAACTGGCGTCAGAAGCCAGATACAGCGCCAGCTGGGCTATCTCGCCGGTGGTGCCGATGCGGCCAATCGGTTGGCGGGCAACAAATGCCTGATACACCTCTTCTTCGCTGCGCCCCTGCTCGCGTGCCTGCTCGGCAATTCGTTGACGCAACGACGGCGACTCTACCGTTCCGGGGCAAATGGCATTGCAACGAATACCCTGCGTGACGTAATCCGCCGCGACGGAGCGCGTCAGGCCGATCACGGCGGCTTTGGTCGCGCTGTAGGCAAAGCGGTTCGGCACCCCTTTCACACTGGAGGCAACTGAAGACATGTTGATAATCGAGCCGTTTTTGCGCGCCAACATGCCGGGCAAAAAGGCGCGGATCATGCGGAACATCGCCGTCACATTAAGATCGACGGCGAATGCCCACTGTTCTTCACTGCATTCCAGGATCGAACCGCTGTGCACCACGCCCGCACAGTTGAATAACACGTCGATCGGCCCGAGCGTTTCTGCCGCTGCGGCGATCGCCGCCGGATCGGTCACGTTCAGGGTCATCGGCTGAATGCCGGACAATCCCTGTAGTTGCTCGGTGTTGATATCGGTGGCAATGACATCAGCGCCTGCCTCGGCAAAAAGCCTGGCGGTGCTCAAGCCAATGCCCTGCCCAGCTGCGGTGATCAGCACGCGTTTTCCGGTTAAATTCATTTTCGCTCCCTTGGCTTAAAGGTCTAATGGTCAGGCCACTAAAGGCGATTAAAGGTCAGGCCTTTAACATGACAAAAGACGCTGTTCGCGTTATGGTTTGGTGATAATGTTATAAGACTCGTTTAAAACAGCATTTTGATTAACCAACTTTTTACACTTGATTAACCATTACTCAAGCAGCTTGACTAATAATTGTGCGCTGAATCACTTTTACCCGAACAGCCTAAGGTAATATATGCCGATCACAAGACTGGAAAACCCAAGGATTTACAGGCAGATAGCCGACCAATTGAAACGGCTTATCGATAATAATGAATTTCCTCCCGGCAGCCGCCTGCCCTCCGAACGGGATCTGGCCCAGCAATTACAGGTCAGCCGTGCTTCCGTCCGTGAGGCGCTGATTGCGCTGGAAGTGATTGGGCTGGTGGATGTCAAAGTCGGCAACGGGGTGATTGTCCGGGCCCAAACGCCGGTGATGGCGTCGCAAGAACCGGTCATGGCGCAAGCCGGGCGCGATCAGTGGGCGGAAATCGATGATGAGTTGAATATCGAGCTGGATTTTAACGCCGAGCTGCCGCCATTCTCCCTGTTGCAAACCCGCCTGTTGATCGAGCCAGAAACCGCCGCGTTGGCGGCACGCCATGCCACCGATCAAGAACTGGCGGGCATCCGCGAGGCCTACGAGCAAAACTGCCGCGACAACCGCGCGGGATCGGCCACCCACCCCGGCGATCGGCTATTTCATATTCGTATCGCCCAGGCCAGCGGTAACCCGGCTTATGCCTTTATCATCGGCCATCTGCTCGGCCACCGTTACGGAAGCATGTTCCGCGTGCTGCAACGCCACTACACGCCTGACGATATGCCACACCGTTCCGAGCAAGAACACCGGGAGATTCTGGCGGCGATTGAAGCCCGTGACGTACGCGGAGCGCGCAAGGCAATGAAAGCCCATCTGGATGAAGTCATCGCCATTTTCACCCGCGCGCAGTAGACCCATCAGGCGTCATCGGGGCGGTGATAAATTATTTATCAAACCGCTCTTTTTTCCACATGCAGCCAAGGCCGAGGCACATTACACTGACAGCAGACAAGACCGGGCTATGCCACGGTTTGGGCCTTTCTCTGCTGCCTTTTTAAATGGATAACGACCGTTGAAGAACTCTTTCTCCACTTCATTGCTGGCGCTGTGCCTGTGTGCCGCGCCGCTGGCTGCGCAGGCCGCCGCCCCGCAACTGGCTTCGCAAATCGTCGACCAGTATGCCGAACATATTTTCTACAACAGCGGTGCCACCGGTATGGCGCTGGTGGTGATCGACGGGAATCAGGTGGTTAACCGCAGCTTTGGTGACACCAAACCCGGGAATAACCTGCGCCCACGGCCGGACTCACTGATCCGCATCGCCTCGATCACCAAGCTGATGACCAGTGAAGTCATGGTCAAGATGGCGGCAGAAGGCCGGGTTAAGCTCAATGATCCCTTGCGTAAATATGCCCCGCAGGGCGCTTACGTGCCGGCGTATAATACGCGCCAACCTATCACGCTGCTGAACCTGGCAACCCACACCAGCGCACTGCCGCGCGAACAGCCGGGCAAGAAGCCGCCAAAAACGCCCGTCTTTACCTGGCCGACCAAAGCGCAACGCTGGCAATGGCTGGAGCATGCCAACGTCACCGTGCCACCCGGCGTACGTGCGTCTTATTCCAACCTGGCGTATGACCTGCTGGCCGATGCACTGTCACGGGCAGCAGGCAAACCCTACAGCGCGCTGTTGAAGGAAAAAATCACCGCGCCGCTCGGCATGGTAGACACCACCCTCACCCCAAGTGCCGAACAGTGTTCACGCCTGATGGTGGCCTCGGCCGGGCCGAGCGCCTGCCGCGACACGACGGCGGCAGGCGGCAGCGGTGGTGTTTACTCTACCCCACGCGACATGCAGCGCTGGATGCAACAGTTCCTTACCTCTAACGTCTCAGGCTCACGCAAATCGACCGCCGCCAGCGAGCAAACCATGTACTTCCAGCGTAACGATCTGGTCTCGCTGAAAGGGATGGACGTACCGGGCGAAGCCAGCGCACTGGGTCTGGGTTGGGTGTATATGGCACCGAACGGTGAGCTGCCGGGGATTATTCAGAAAACGGGCGGTGGCGGCGGCTTTATTACCTATATGGCAATGATTCCGCAGAAAAATGTCGGCGTATTTGTGGTGGTCACTCGCTCAGAACTGAGCAAATTCACCAACATGAGCGATCCGGTTAACCGGCTGGTGGGCGAGTTAGCCGCCAACAAAAGCTAAGTTTAAGGGGGCAGCTTGCCGCTGCCCCCCCGTTAATCTCAGGCTAAACTCATCTCGTGCATGACCGGATGGAAGTTACGCTTGAAGTAGATCAAACCGTTCCCTGCCGCACTTACCACGATCTGGCGGATCTGCACCAGATACACCTGATGGGTGCCAATACTCTGGATCTGCTCGATCTCGCCTTCCAGGCTCGCCAGCGTATTACGCAACACCGGTTGGCCCAACGCACCATTTTGCCACGCATCCAGTCGGAAGCGCTCCTCCATGCTCACCTCCGTCATACCGGCAAAGTGGCGCGCCATCAGCTCTTGTTCGTGGTTCAACACGTTGACGCACAGCCGCTGATTCGCCTGGAAAACCGGATTCATCGCGCTATTGCGGTTGATACACACCAGCAGCGTCGGCGGTGTATCCGTCACCGAGCACACCGCAGTGGCGGTGATACCACAGCGCCCTGCCGGGCCATCGGTCGTCACGATATTTACCGCCGCTGACAGGCTGGCCATCGCGTCGCGAAACAGCAGACGGTGTTCATTTTCCTGAGACATACAAACCTCCTACCGGATCACTTAAGCAGTTTATCCAGTTGATTAATATCATCATTGTTATGCAGATGCGGTACTTTCCAGCCGTGCTGGTCGTAGTCGGACAGGCATTTGTCGACCATTTCCATCATCTTGCCCATGGTGCCGGATCCTTGCGCATGGCGCAGACATTGCAGGCGGATCTCATCTTGGCTGCCGGCATAGTTAATCTCATACAACTCGTGACGACCGCCGAATTCACTGCCGATCGCGTCCCACATCAACTTGAGGATCTTGATACGTTCAACATGATCCATGCCGTCAGATCCACGCACATAGCGCGACAGATACTTGTCGATCTCTGGGTTGTTCATGTCACGGACACTCGACGGCAGGTAGATCAAACCGCTGGTAACGTTCTTTTCGATGATGTTCTTCACCTTGGCATAGGCCATCGGCGCCATCACGCGATAGGTCTGAATCGCGGCGGAATCTGGCAAATAAGCGCCGTTTTCCCACTTGGTGGCTTCAGCGCACATGGCATCGCTCAACGACCAGAACAGATTACGCCAGGCAACCACTTCGCCGAGATCGGCCTGCACGCCGCGGAACTCAAGCACCCCGGTACAAGACAGGCTTTTTTGCAGCAGTGCGGTAATGAAGTCCATCTTCACCGCCAAGCGTACGCACGCCTGTAACGGGAATAGCCGGGCAAAACCACCTTCGGTACTCCAACGGCGGCAACGATCGAAATCACGGTAGATCAGGACGTTTTCCCACGGGATCAACACATGATCCATAATCAGGATCGCATCGTTCTCATCAAAACGGCTCGATAGCGGATAATCAAACGGCGATCCCGTGGCACCTGCGACCAATTCATAAGAAGCACGAGAGATCAGCTTCACCCCTTCAGCGTCCATCGGTGCGACAAACATCAGTGCGAAGTCCGGGTTATCGCCCATCACCTGCGCGGAGCCAAAGCCGATAAAGTTGTAGTGCGTCAACGCCGAGTTGGTCGCCACCACTTTGGCACCGCTGACAATGATGCCGGCGTCCGTCTCTTTCTCCACCTTAATGAACACGTCTTTCACTTCGTTAACCGGCTTGTGACGATCAATAGGCGGGTTGACGATAGCGTGGTTAAAGTACAGACCGGTTTCCTGGATGCGTTTGTACCAATGGCGTGCGTTGTCGGCAAACTGACCATAAAATTCGGGATTGGCGCCCAGTGCGCAGCCAAACGCCGCTTTGTAATCTGGGGTACGCCCCATCCAACCGTAGCTCTGGCGCGACCAGTCGGCGATAGCATCGCGCTGCTGGCGCATCTCTTCAGGGCTGCGGGCGTAGCGGAAGAATTTGTGCGTGTAACCACCGTTGCCGGTATCGGTATTCCAGCACAGGCGATCCTGACCGATCGGATCGTGCAATGCGTCATACAGTTGGCCGACTGACGCCGCCGCGTTACGGAACGCCGGATGAGTGGTAACATCTTTCACTCGCTCGCCATAAATGTAGATTTCACGGCCATCCTGCAAACTTTTCAGGTATTCGGCACCGGTGAACGGGCGTTTGCTGTCAGCACGAAAGTCTTCTGGTTTCATTCGTTGTCTTCCTCGTAATCGGCATTTTATGGGCCGTGTATTCGGCCACTTGTTAAAATAATGTTTTCTTTTGGTTGCTTAATTGAAGCTCCCAACGCCGATTTCGAGAAGAGACTTTTGCGGCAATCGCGGGTACTTTTCAGGTGGGTTTGCCGCTTTCGCGGCAAACTGTGATCCAGGCCGTATCCGGCCGTTACGAAAGGGAATGTTGTGCAGCGCGGTAACTTGAGGGAGAGCACCCTTCCAGCCGGTTGAAAAAACGCGCGAAATAGGCGGGATCCTTAAAGCCGAGGCTATAAGCGGTTTCATGCACCGTGCAGGCGCTGAACAGCAGCATCCGCTTGGCTTCACGCAATACGCGATCAAATATCAGCCGCTTGGGGGGCTGATTGGCAAAGCGCCGGCACAGATCGTTCAACCGTGATTCAGTCACCCCCAGCGCCTGAGCGTAGTCCGGTACCGGCAGGTGATCGCGGAAACGTTCATCGACCATCTTGTTGAAACGCTGGAACAACTTGAGCTCGCCGCGCACGCCGCTGGTCGCGGAATCTTCCAGTGCGGCATTGCGTAGCAACAGGGTCAATACCGCCTGCGCGAGCAGCGCCAGCGTCTGCTCGCGGCCGGCCAACCCTTGGCTGAACTCACGGCGAATCAGCGCCCAGTAATGACTGAGCGCCGTTAATTCCTGCGGTGCGTCTGCCATCGACAAACAGATACCTGGCATATCCAATGCAAGATTGCTGCCGGGGTACAAGCGCTCCAGCAGCGGCCATATCAACTCCTGACGCACCGTCAGTACGTGGCCGTCGCTGTCCGGTTCAGTAAAGAACGCGTGCGGTACCGAGGGCGGCGTCAGGATAAACAGCGGGGCCTGCACCGAATAGTGCTGGCTGTCCAACTGCAACTCAATCTTACCGGTCTCCAGGAAATGTACCTGGAAGAAACGGTCATGCCAGTGCACCTGCATATCGCGGCCAAAAAATGCCGCCAGCCCGGCGAAGGTTTCGTAGTGCACTTCATCCGTAGCGTAACGCGCATCGTATTCTTTACAGATATCGATATTGGCGATAAAACCGGTACTTTTCTGCATTATTGTCCTCACTCTCCCCGAAAACGGGTTGAGCGTGCTCAACCCCTACAGGTGTTCGGTAGGGGCCCAGCATGCTGGGCCCGTCCATTACGGCGTGGCCCGTGGGCGCGAGCCCTGCATTGGGATACGCCAGACAAGTAACGCACCGATGATCAACAATGCCGAAACGAAGTACAGCCCAGAGTTAAAGCTCCCGGTCAGATCCTTAAACCAGCCGATCAACAACGGACTGACCGCCGATCCAATATTGCCGGTGGCGTTGATCACCGCGATCCCAATCGCCCGCGCCTCCAGACTGATCGATTGATCCGGCGTGGTCCAGAAGATCGCCATAGCGGTGAAGGACCCCACCGATGCCATCACGATCCCCAGCAATTGGATCATGCTGTGATCGGTCGCCGAAGCCAGCAACCAACCGGCCGCGGCAAACAGATACGGCAGTGCCGTATGGTGTTTTCGCTCCTGCAATCGATCCGATCGTTTACTCCACCAAATCATCCCGGCAATGGTACAGATCTGCGGGATCGCCGCCAGAATACCGATCACAATGTTGCTGCTGCCCTGGTTAAAGCTCTGCAAGATCTGTGGCGTCCAGATGTTGATGGCGCTCAGCGTATTGGTCAGGCAGAAATAGGCCAGCGTATACATCAGCACAATTGGCGTGAACACTTCCCGCCACAGGCTGCGCTGCTGCATCGCCCGGTGGCTACCTGGCCCATTAGGCTGCACCAGTTGCAGCTTGTCGGCATCCATCATCGCTTTCAGGCTGCTTTTTTCTTCATCGGTCAGCCATTTGGCTTTGGCCGGGGTATCGTCCAGATAGAACCACACCACCACACCCAGCAGCACTGAAGGAATCCCCTCCAACAGGAACAGCCATTGCCAACCCTTAAGGTTCATCAAGCCGTCCAGCGCCAAAATATAGCCGGATACCAGTGAACCGATCGCCATGGTCACCGGCATGGCGATCATAAACAGCGCGTTGGCACGGGCGCGGTAAAACGCCGGGAACCAATAGGTGAGATAAACCAAAATACCCGGCAGAAAACCGGCTTCGGTGATGCCGACGATCATCCGTAGCACATACAAGCTGGTCGGCCCGGTGGCAAACAGGGTGCAGGTTGAGGCGATCCCCCACAGCACCATGATGGTGGCGATCCAGCGCCGTGCCCCCACGATCCCCAGCATAATGTTGCTCGGAATACCAAAAATCACATAGGTGACGTAGAACAAGGTCGCTGCCAAACCAAACATGGTCGAGCTGAGGCCAAGATCCTTACCCATCGTCAGCCCGGCGAAACCGATATTGATGCGGTCGAGGAAAGAGAAAACAAACAGCACAAACAGGAAAATAATCAGTCGCCGAAATAACTTTTTAATCACCGATTGCTCGGCGGCGGTTAACGCTTTATGTTGCTGCGCCGGGTTGGCCGGTGGCAGCGAATCGACGTTGCTCATGGTGTCTCCAATAAGATTGCACCTATACCTTTATCTTTCACATCGCAGGGGTGTTGCCTGCAGCGTGAAATCTATTGGGTATACAACCTAATAAACGCTCGGGGATTGCACGGGGGCTTGCGCGTGTTTAAAGCGGCCTGCCAGCGTTTCCGCTGCCCGCGCCAGCAGAGTGGTATCCACCCCCACCGCGACAAACAGTGCGCCGGACGCCAGGTAATGCTGCGCCAGTTCCGGATTCGCCGTCAAAATGCCCGGTGCCTTGCCAGCTGCGCTGATACGCGCAATGGCGTCGTCGATGGTGCGCTGCACCTCCGGCTGCTGCGGATTACCGGCAAACCCCATATCTGCACTCAAATCCGCCGGGCCGATGAATACCCCGTCGACCCCGTCGACCTGCAGGATCTCGTCCAGATTTTTCACCGCCTCACGCGTTTCGATCTGCACTAACACGCACATCTGCGCGTCGGCCTGTTGCAGATAATCCGGCACCCGATTCCAGCGCGATGCACGCGCCAACGCACTGCCAACACCGCGTATACCGCTCGGTGGATAACGCGTGGCTCGCACCGCATCACGCGCCTGTTCGGCGTTTTGAATCATCGGGATCAGCAGCGTTTGCGCGCCAATATCCAGCAGTTGCTTAATCATCACCGCGTCATTCCACGCCGGGCGGACCACCGGCTGGCTCGGGTAAGGTGCGATCGCCTGCAACTGTCCCAGCACCGTTTGCACGTTGTTAGGCGCGTGCTCACCGTCGATCAACAGCCAATCGAAGCCAGAACCGGCCAGCAGTTCTGCGCTGTAACTGCTGCATAACCCCAGCCAGAGGCCAATCTGCGGGCGCTTTTCCTGCAACGCCTTCTTAAAAGAGTTGGTTAACATCGCATTCTCCCTGATTAACGGGCGCAGCCAGCAGCGCCCGGACACGCTTAAGGTTCGGCCTGCCGAACCCGCTGATTACACAAATCGGCAGCTAATGCAGCCCATCGGGCCATAATCCGCATGGAAGGTATCACCGCGCCGGGCGGCGACCGGCCGGGTGAAGGAACCGCCAAGGATCACCTGTCCCGCTTCCAGCTCCACGTCATACGGGAACAGCTTGTTGGCCAACCAGGCGACGCCATTGGCCGGATGGTTCAGCACCGCCGCCGCGACGCCAGACTCTTCGATGACGCCATTGCGGTACAACAACGCACTGATCCAACGTAGATCCAGTGCATCCGGTTTGATCGGTCTGCCGCCCATCACCACACCGGCGTTGGCGGCGTTATCGGAAATGGTGTCGAATACCTTGCGGGGACGCTGCGTTTCGGGATCGACGTTATGGCTGCGTGCATCGATGATCTCCAGCGCCGGAATGATATAATCAGTGGCGTTGTAGACATCAAACAATGTGCAGTTTGGCCCGCGCAGAGGCTTGGCCAGCACAAACGCCAGCTCAACCTCAACCCGTGGCACGATAAAACGATCGATGGGAATGTCGCTGCCGTCATTGAAAAACATGTCATCGAGCAAGGCACCGAAATCCGGTTCCGTAATCTGCGAACTGACCTGCATAGCACGCGACGTCAGGCCGATCTTATGGCCCTTTAATGTGCGGCCTTCTGCAACCTTTAGCGCCACCCACTGCCGCTGAATGGCGTAAGCGTCTTCAATGGTGATCTCGGGATGATCCAGTGATAACGCGCGGATCTGTTCACGGCTCTGCTCCGCCTGATGCAAACGCTGCACGGCACGGCTAACCAGTTCTTTATCCAACATTGACGGCCCCTTACTCTTTGCGGAATAGCGCGTGGACATTGTTTTGTTTGTAGTTCAACACCGGATCCAGCTCTTCCATGGTGAAGGACAGCGCCAAATAGCGGCTGGCCATCAGCGCAGCAAAGTGCTCGGTGATCAGCGCGAACAACATTTCCCCTACCTGTTCACGACTTTCCAGGCTGCGGCCATGACCAATCTTCAGCGTCATGTGTACGAAGGCGTAATCCTGCTTGCCGTCAGCCATCTGCCAGGTATCCAGCCAAATAGCGCGGCTGCGCACCCCGGCCAACGGGAAAATGCCGGTGTCCGCCAGTGCCTGGTTGACCTTGGCGAACAGCGTGGGCAAATCCGCCTCACGGCGGATATTGTCGGTACATTCAGCGTAAAAATGGGGCATGGCGACTCCTCAGGCTTCGGCTGGCAGCGGGAACACGGCATTGACCTGCCCGGTGCCGGAACTGGCGAACAGCGGCGTAATGAACTCCACCTTGCCGTCATATTTATCCCACCCCAGCAAGCCGAGCAGCATCACGGTGTCATGCATGTTGCCTTCGCCGTAGCAGTAATCGGCGTACTCCGGCAGCATTTCGCAAAACTCGCGGAAGCGCCCTTCCTCCCACAGCTTGACGACCCGTTCGTCCATTTGCTGGTCGAACTGACGCGTGTAACTGTTCATGCCTTCTTCAGCGCGCTGGTCGTCAATAAAACGGTGAGAAAGCGACCCGCTGGCCAGTACCGCCACCGTGCCATCGTATTTATCAATCGCGGTTTTGATCGCTTCACCCAAACGGCGGCTGTCGGCAAAGTCATGCACGGTGCAGAACGCAGAGATCGATATCACCTTGAAATGCTTATCGCTGTTCATATAGCGCATCGGCACCAGCGTGCCGTATTCCAGCTTCAGGCTTGGGATCTCATGCGCTTTAGCGCGCACTCCGAGTGCGCAGGCTTCGGCGGCAATCAACTGACCCAACGGAGGATTACCTTCGTATTCGTAGGTCATGTCGCGGATGAAGTGCGGCAGTTCATTACTGGTGTAGAGCCCCTCGAAGTGCGGGCTGCAATTGATGTGATAAGCGCTGTTCACCAGCCAGTGGGTGTCGAACACAATAATGGTGTCGACACCCATTTCACGGCAGCGCGCGCTGATCTCTTTGTGGCCGTCGATCGCCGACTGGCGGCAACCAAAGTTTTTTCCAGGAATTTCCGACAGATACATCGATGGAACATGTGTAATCTTGGCGGCTAACGCTAACTTACCCATACAACCTCACATGAAACAAAAATGATTCCGTGAAACAGTGCCGGGGCGGACTTAAACGCCCCAACGTGGGATCGGGTGATCACCCATGGAAATACACACGTTCTTCATCTCGGCGAACACTTCGAAGCTGTATTCCCCGCCTTCTCGGCCGGTGCCGGACGATTTCACGCCGCCAAAGGGCTGGCGCAAATCACGTACGTTTTGGGTGTTAACGAAAACCATACCCGCTTCAATATTGCGGGCCAGACGCAGCACCTTGCTCACATCCTGCGTCCAGATATACGACGCCAGGCCGTACTCCACGTCGTTGGCCATACGCAGGCCGTCTTCTTCTGATTTGAACGGCAGCAGGCAGGCCACTGGCCCAAAAATCTCCTCCTGCGCGATGCGCATACGGTTATCGACATCAGCCAGCACCGTCGGGCGCAGGAAGTTGCCGTGGCTCAAGCCAGCCGGTTTGTCCGGGCCGCCTGCCAGCAAGGTGGCGCCCTCTTCCAGCCCAAGGCGAATATAGCCAGAGACTTTTTCCCAGTGCTGTGGGCTGATCAGCGCCCCCACCTGGGTGTTGGGATCCTGCGGATCACCCACGCGCAGGCGGTTGGCACGCTCGGCGAAGCGTTTGACGAATTCCGGATAAATGCTCTCTTGAATGAAGATGCGCGAACCGGCCGTGCAGCGTTCACCATTGATCGAGAAAATGGTAAACAGCGCAGCATCCAGGGCACGTTCGATGTCCGCATCTTCAAAAATCAGCACCGGCGACTTGCCGCCCAGCTCCATGGAAAACTTCTTCAGCCCTGCGCTTTCAATAATGCGTCGACCGGTGGCGGTACCGCCGGTAAAGGACACGGCACGCACATCTTTATGGCGTACCAAGGCATCCCCGGCAGTCGCACCGTAGCCCTGCACCACATTGAGCACCCCGGCCGGGATGCCCGCTTCCAGCGCCAGTTCCCCCAGACGATCGGCGGTCAGCGGCGACAGCTCGGACATTTTCAGCACTGCGGTGTTGCCCAATGCCAGGCAGGGCGCAGTTTTCCAGGTGGCCGTCATGAATGGCACGTTCCACGGCGAAACAAGCGCACACACCCCCACCGGCTGGATCAACGTGTAGTTGAGCATCTTGTCGTCCACCGGATAGGTGCGACCATTCATCTGCTGGCAGATCTCGGCGAAAAACTCAAAGTTGTGCGATGCGCGTGGAATCAACACGTTTTTGGTTTGGTGGATAGGCAGACCGGTATCGGCGGTTTCCATCTCCGCTATCTGCGGGACATTCTCGTCGATCAATTCACCCAAGCGACGCATCAGGCGTGCGCGCTCTTTCATTGGCGTATTGGCCCATTTCGGGAAAGCCTCTTTGGCGGCGGCCACCGCCTGATCGATCTCCAACTGCCCGCCAGACGCCACTTCTGCCAGCACCTCGCCGTTGGCCGGGTTGGTGGTGGTGAAATACGCTTTGCTGGCTACATTCTTACCGTTAATCCAATGGTTGATGGTTTTCATCGCAGGCTTTCCTCGTAATCTTTTTCACTGATGATGTGGTTAACCAAACGGCCAATGCCCTCGATCTCCACCACCACTTCGTCACCCGGCAGCACGTCAGCCAGCCCTTTCGGCGTGCCGGTGGCGATCATGTCGCCCGGCTGCAGCGTCATAAATTCGCTCAGGTAACTGATCAGGTACGGAATATCGAAAATCATATCGGCGGTGCTGCCGCGCTGGCGCAGCTCGCCGTTGACGTAGGTGCTGAGCGCCAGGCGGTGCGGATCGGCAATATCGTCACGATCCACGATGTACGGCCCAATCGGCGTCAGCGTGTCGCGGCTTTTTACCCGCAGATTCGGGCGGTAGTAGTTTTCCAGGTAATCGCGAATGGCGTAGTCGTTGCACAGGGTGTAACCCGCAACATAGTCCATGGCGTTTTCACGGCTGACATTGCGCGCAGTCTTGCCGATCACCGCCACCAGCTCGGCTTCGTAGTGCATATACTCGACGTCAGCCGGGCGCACCGACACCTGGCGGTGCCCGGTCAGGGTGTTTGGCGCTTTCAGGAACACCAAGGGTTCTTCCGGTGCCTTGAACTCCAGCTCGCTGGCGTGATCGGCGTAGTTCAGACCCAGCGCGAACACCGTGCCCTGTGCAGGCGGCAACCACTCGGCCTCCAGCTCGTTCAGAACGTTGCCGTCCGGCAGGGTAACGCGTAATTGTTCATCGACGCTGACGTTAACAATTTTGCCGTGATGGCGAATACGGGCGTGTCTCATGATGCTTCTCCTGCCTGCGTCACAGGGTTGGTCAAGGTCGGCAAGCCGGCTGCGCGTACCCTGACTTCATCCCCCGGCATGATCTCCACACGTTGGTGTGGTGTGCCGATCAATACCGCGTCACCCGGCTGCAAGGTAATAAAATCGCTGATGGCCGCAATCAGCTCCGGCACCGAACGCACCAGATCGGCCGTTGACCAACGATCCCGCTCCACGCCATTGATTTCGGTGATGATTTCCAGCTTTGCCGAGGTCGCCAACTGGCCGATATCGCCTAACGGACAAAAGCCGTCGCGGCATTTCGCTTTGATTGCCGGCCGATAGAAGCTGCTTTCCGGCAGGCTGATGTCATTGGCCAGGGCATAACCGGCCAGATAATCAGCCACACGCTCGGCCGGCACCTTACGCGCGGTGTCGCCGATCACTACCGCCAAGGTTGCGCCGCTCTGTACCTGTTCACCGGCAGGAAACGGGATCGCCCCGCCGTTGGCGAGGTGGGTATTACGCGGCTTGATAAACCACACTGGGGTTTTCGGCGGGGTTTTATAAGGTAGCTCATGGAATGCCTGATCCCAGGCGTCAATTTGGCTGCGGTGGTTTAGCGCGACGGAAAATACGGTGCCTTTCATGCAAACTCCTTTCAATGACAGAACATGACAACCGGCATTCATTAATATGTTAATGATTACTTTTATACGCTGTTCAGCTTTTACGCAACGCGGGAGGGTTGATTTGTGATCGTGATAACAAAATATTCACAACCAGTGAACATTAGCGTGATTATTCAACGTATTAATCATTTTTAGGCGATTTTTCCACCCACAGGTACGTTTTCGCTTTATCCGGTAAGGTAAACTTGGCTACTATTAAGTTATTAATAAATCCAGGCAGTACATTGCGTTCTCTGCGATCGGTGCCGGAATAACAAACACCTTGATAGCAAAGGCTAAACCTATGCATGAATCCTTAACTATTGCCCTGCTGCAGGCACGTGAAACCGCCATGGGGTTTTTCCGCCCAATCCTGAAAAGCCATAATCTGACGGAACAGCAGTGGCGCATCATTCGCGTGCTGGCCAATAGCCGCTCCATTGAGTTCCATGAACTGGCGGCGGAAACCTGTATCTTGCGTCCCAGCCTGACCGGCATCTTGTCGCGTATGGAGCGCGATAAGCTGATTTTCCGCCTGAAACCGGTTAACGATCAGCGCAAGCTCTACGTTTCACTGACCCAGCAAGGTCAGGAATTGTATGAGGTGGCACGTCATCAGGTCGAACAGGGGTACGGTGAGATCGAAGCCGCATTCTCGCAGCAGAAGATGGACCAACTAATGGCACTGCTGGACGAGCTGATCACTCTGGGGGATAAATTGCCCGCCAACGTAACCGCCCATCCCACAAAGAAATGATCCTCCCGGCTCTCATCCTCAATGAATTGGCGTTGCCGCTTGGCGGGCGGTAGGGGCGCTGCGTGCTGCGCCCTGTTAGCCGGTCCGAATATATTCGCCCCCTGCGGTGAGCGTAGGCAGCCAACAACGCTGCAACTTCAGGCAAGAAGAGGATGGGCCTCGGGTAATAATGCGCCGCCATCCACCACCAGCGTCTGCCCGGTAATATAGGCCGCCGCCGGTGAGGCCAGGAACACCATCGCCGCAGCAATGTCTTCAGGTTCCCCCAGCCGCCCGAGTGGCACTGCGGCGGCAATGGCCTGATTGACCGTGGCACCACCCAGGTTGGCCATCGCCGGTGTGCGGATCATCCCCGGCTCCACGCCGTTCACCCGCACGCCTGCCTCTGCCAGCTCCAGCGCTGCCGCGCGAATAAAACCGTTAACCCCGGCCTTGGAGGCGGCATAATGCGCCAACCCCGGATAAGCCACCCGTGGGCCCGTCACCGATGAGGTCACCAGAATGCTACCGCCGCCCTGGCGCTGCATCCAGGGTAACGCCGCCTGCGCCAGAAAGAACGGAGCCATCAGATTGACGCTCAGCGTGCGTTGCAACAGCTCAGCATCGATTTCGGCAAACGGCGTCAGCGGGAAATACGCCGCATTGTGGACCACGACGTCCAGCCGCTGATAACGTTGCCCCACTGCCGCCACCCATTCTGCAATCTGCCCAGGGTCCGCCAAATCGCAGGCCATCGCCTGCACCTGCCAGCCCTGCTGTTGCAGCGTCTCAGCCGCTGCTTGTGCCTTTTGTCGCTGCAGATCCGCCACCACTACCGTCGCACCCAACTGGGCAAAAGCGCTGACAATCGCCAGCCCAATGCCCTGTGCACCGCCGGTTACCAGCACGACCTTGCCGCTGAAGGCATCGTCCGCATACGTCGTCTTCATCGGCTTATCCCCGTGGATGGCGGGTCGTATTGAGCACTTGCGCATGGGCACCCACCGCAAAATTGCTTAGCGCACTGAAATCGCTGCCCTGATAACCGAGGATCTTGCCGTCAGTTCGCATCCCTTGCAGATCGATCATTACCACCCCTAACGTTGGTACGATTTTCTCGCGCCAGACGAACAAGTAGAGTTTTTCAGCCACTTTCACGTAGTGGCAGCGATCGACATCCGCCAACCCTTTCTCCACACCGTCCAGACACTGCCAGGCGTAGAAATTGTCGTTCAGGTAGATATGTTCGTACCGTTCTGTCGGGCTATAGGTGTACATATTGCGCATACCGATCAACTCGTCGGTGAAATGCGGCGGCGTAACCTTGGCATCATCCAAGGTGCCAAATTGGAACTCGACGTTGACCGCCGTTAACGGCAGCCCCTGCTCAACGCGGCTGAAGGCATCCAGACGGGTTTGCTCCTCACTCGGCAACTGGCCGTACACCGCAGTGAAATTGCCCTGGTTGCGATCGCACACCAGCGTGATACTGGCGTTATCCTGTGCGGGATCGAGAAAATCGATAAACAAAATGCCGGGACGAATACTGGTAGCCCGATAAGCAATGCCCCGGTACTCGCCCCAGCTCAGCGTCTGCTCGTCCACAAAATGACAGCTCAGCATTTCCCCGTCGGTAAAGCGCAATACCAGCGTGCTGCCGCTCAATCCGTGCTGTTGCTCCAGCGTATTGCTGTGTGGGGCAAAACCTTCCGCCAACGCGCCAACCTGAATAAATACCGCTTCTGAACTCATTTGATGCTCCTTAAAGAGAAGTGAAAGCCAATGTCGGTACGTCAACAATGGTTGAACCGCCGTCCGCCACAAGCGCCGCGCCGGTAATGATTGACGCTTCCGCCGAACAGAGAAAACGACAGATGCCGGCAATTTCTTCGGCGCTGGCCGGGCGGCGCAGCGGCACGTCACGGCAGACATGCTGGTAGGCCTGTTCCAGCGTAAGTTGGTGCGCTGCCATCAACGGCTGCATTTCTTCATCCGCCATCGGTGTCGTGACCCACCCCGGGCAGACGGCATTGGCACGCACGCCTTGTGGGCCATAATCGCGGGCGATGGATCGCATCAGCCCGATCAACGCGTGTTTGGCGGTGACATAGCCGCAGACCTCCGGCCCGGCGGCCAGCGAGGCGATAGACGCGACAAACAACAGATTACCGCCGGTTTTAACCAGCTCCGGCAGGCAAGCACGGGCGCTGGCAAACGCACTATTGAGATTGCTGTCCAACGCGTGGCGCCAGTGGTCATCGCTCATCTCGGTAATGCGCCCCAACCCCATGCCGCCCGCGCTTCCTATCAGGCAGTCGATGCGCCCAGCCTGCTGCAAAATGGCCGGCAGCAGCACGGTTTTCCAACAGTCCCCGCTTGACGCGTCGCCCACTAAAGCCTGTGCGCCAATGTCGTCTGCCAGCGCCATCAGGGGTTCACGACGACGGCCGATGATGAACACGCGGTCGCCGTTGCCCGCCAGCAATCGGGCACAGGCGGCGCCAACACCGGTGCCACCACCGGTAATCACTACGACTCTACTCATCCAGTTTCTCCATCAATTGGCCGATCATCAGCAAACTGCTCAACAGCAGCCGCCGCTGTTCCGGCTCCAGCCGCAGATAGCGGCGACCTGCCGGCAACCGGCTGACCACTTCCGAAGCGGCAAAATGCTCGATCTCCAACCGCCAACGGCCAGCGACCGCCGTCAGTTGAATACGACGAAAATCAAGCTGTTCCAGCGTTTGACCTATTTGCGGATAACGCTGCAGGGCAGCAATCACCTGTTGCGCCACGGCATCTTCTCGGCGGGTGCGGTACACCACGCCGCGTCGACGTAGCCAACCCCCTGTGGTGATACGTAGCGTCAGCGGCGCCTTCAGCGTGCAATCACCCTGCAACAGAAAACGGTGGCTGACGATATGCGCCATAAACAACGCGCTAACCTGTTCGCTGATGTCGATCACCGGCCCCTGCGGCAAGGTCAGGCGCAGCAAACAGGGCGACAGACGCTCACAGGCATAAGGCTGCAGGTTGTTTGCCAGGCGGCTCAGGGTTACCCCAGGCTGATAGCCGGCTGGCGCGCGCTGCCAAAGGCGGTTAAGTGAGGGAAGTAAGCCGATCAAACTGCGCCTCCTCGTTTTCTGCTTTCGCAAAGGCAGTTTCCAGCACCTGTTCAACCGGCACGGGCTTGAACGGGTTAACCTTCTGCACGCACAGGGTCCAGAACAGCGCATAGGCCGCAGTCAGGCCAATCATGATGCTGAAAGGAATGTAGACGGCTCGCGGGTTCATACCCGGCGGGGTGATATAGATAATCGCCAGCACGATGCCCACACTGGAAATGATTTGTGGCAGCGGGAACCACGGCGATTTATACGCGCGTGGCAAGTCTGGACGACGAATACGCAGGATCACCACCGAACAGGTCACCAGCAGGTAAGCCACGCCCCAGGCGCAGACCGCTGCCAGCACCAAGGGAATAATGCGATCGAGATTGCCCTGAATGGCAAAGGCGTGAATACAGGGGATCAGCACCGCCACCAAAATCCCCACCACCGGGGTTTTAAAACGCGGGTGCAGATAGGCGAAGATACGCGGCAGTGCGCCGTCCAGCGCCATGCCGTAAAGAATGCGCGGTACCGCCGCCATCAGCGTATTAATGGTGGCCGCGCCGGCCAGCAACAGCCCGACGCCCAGCCAGTATTTGCCGAACTCCCCCATTACCTGGCCGGCAAAGGCCGGGATCGCCATCGGCGTATCCAGCAGGTGAACGCCATTGGCGGCATCCACGACCACGTTTTCCACCTGATGACTGAGTGCCGCACCGTATAGCGCCATGCAAACCGCCACGCCGCACAACCCCAGCGACATTGCACGCGGGATCACACTGGCGGAACGTTTGATCTCCGGCGCCATCGGCGTGACCAACTCACAGCCGACGAACATGAACATCGCCATGCCAATCAGGCTAAATACCGCGAACGGATCGCTTAGACTCAACGTGCTGCCAAACCAGCCTTCCAGAGGAACCGCATGCGGCGACAGCAGCCCCGCAATGCCAAAGATCACCAGCGTGCTCCACATCGCGAAGGTCAGCACGATTTCCGCTTTGCCGAACGCCTCAATACCGAATGCGTTAAGCAACCCGAACACAATCACCAACCCCACCCCCACCATCCAGGACGCATTATGGGTTTCCATCAGGGTGTTAAGGTGTTCAAAATTCACCAGCGCCATAATGCCGGACAGAATGGTTTCTGCAGTACCGGCAAAGATATGCACGATCAGGTAGGCTGACAGCGCGCCGGTGATGGCAAAAAAGCGCCCCATGCCACAGGCGATATAGTCATATACCGAGCCGGACGTCGGCAATATCGCCGCCGCCTCGGAGAACGTGGTGAGCTGGGCCTGCATCATAATAAAAGCGATCAGCATCGCCAGCGCGAAGGTGTCGCCGCCGATACCAAAACCACTGGTGACAGTGAGGATCACCGGACTGGCCATAATCACCCCGACCGAGCTGGCCAGCGTGGTGGGGAATCCGACCTTACCCCGCTCAAGGTGGGCGTGAAGCCGCGACGACAGGTTCATGGTTATTTCCTCTTATAGTTTTATCGTTTTGCCCTGATGGTGCATTTGCAGGTTTTACGTCGCCAGTGGCGGCAATATCACTATAGAGAGGAATCGAAAATGCTGACTATCGTCCTAAAGGACGAGAGGGGCTCAAGCTGTGCTGCCGCTCACAGCACTGCGCCATTGCATGGCGCCCTGGGGGCTACGCGGGTAAGCACGCAGCGGTTCAAGCAGCGCAGAAAAGAAGGCGTAATAGCCCGCACACAGCCGGTTATAGCGATCCGCACCGATGTGCGCCGGGCAGCCGCCCTGGCAGACAGT
This sequence comes from Serratia sp. NPDC087055, assembly GCF_044900985.1. Classification (NCBI taxonomy): domain Bacteria; kingdom Pseudomonadati; phylum Pseudomonadota; class Gammaproteobacteria; order Enterobacterales; family Yersiniaceae; genus Serratia; species Serratia sp. NPDC087055. The sequence continues at coordinate 261,482 of NZ_JBJDOG010000002.1, read as the reverse complement.
TTTCACGCTGCAGCTCTGGCATTCGCGGCGCAGGCTTTTGACCCTGCCGAAGTCCATGGCCGTTGCCGCCGATACCGCGTCCGCGAAGGGCGTATGTTGATCGAAATGCCCCAGATAATGCTGCGCGTCCATCAGATGATCGCAGGCGTAGAGCCGACCATCCGGCTCCATCACCAAATTGCCGCCGCAGCGTTCGGCATGCACGCAGCTGGGGCTGACCTGGGTGAAGTACTGCGCGTAAACATGTTCGATGTTCATCACAAACACCTTGCCCCAATGCCCCTGTGCGCGCCAGCGACGGTAAATCGCTAGCATAAAGCGCCCCCAGTTGGCGGCGCTCAATCCGTAGCCGGCATCCGGGGCGTCACCTTCCAGCATCAGGGGCTGAAATTGCAGGTAACGTGCACCGAGCGCAACAAAATGGTCGTACATCGCCTGCGCTCGATCCACCACACCGTCATGCACCACCACCAGCAGGTTGAACGCGATGTGATGCTGATGCAGCAGCGCAATACCGCGCAGCGCATCGTCATAGCTACTGCCACCCCGCTTATCCGGACGGTGTGCGTCCTGGATCTGCCGGTCGCCGTCAAGGCTGACGCCAATAATGAAATCATGCTGTTTGAACCACCGGCACCAGGCGGCGTTCAGCAACGTGCCGTTGGTCTGAAGACTGTTGCTGATCCTAACGCCCGGTGGCGCATATTTTTGTTGCAGCGCCAGCGCTCGCTTGTAAAAACCGATACCTGCCAGCAACGGCTCGCCCCCCTGCCAAACAAAGTTGATCTCGCGGCTGTAGCGCGGCTGGGCGGCGATATAGCGACGGATAAAATCCTCCAGCAGCCCGTCGTCCATTTTTTGCGGTCGCTCGCCCTGTCGCTGCGGGTAATAGCAATAGTTGCAGGCCAGATTACAGCCAGCCCCGATAGGTTTGACCAACAGATGGAAAGGCACCGCGGCACGCGGTTCGACATCAACCGGGATCTGCTGCGCGCGCAGCTGAGTCAGGTTCATTCTGCCGCCTGCGGCAAGGGCTTATGGGTAATGGGATCGAGGCCAATATAGTTGCCGGTTTTGCCGTCCACCCCAAGGTAATCAATCGCTTCGCCTTTGGCTTCTATCACCATGCCTTTGTCAGCGTACTCCTGGTATTCCTTACTCAGCTGCTTAACCCGCTCGGGGTTGGCGGCAGCCACATCCTGTGTTTCGAGGGGATCGTCCTGCAGATTGAACAGCCCCCAGGGTGCCATTTGCGCCGTCGGCCCGGCTTTCACCAGCCGTCGCAGCTTCCAGATGCCATCCACGTAGGCGGCCTGATTGTGCAGCTCAACGCCGTAGGTTGAGCGCGGCACGCTGTCGGCATCGCCGCTGAAATACCGCTTGAAGCTGACGCCAACCATCGGCAACGTCGGTTTTCCCTTCAGTTGCTTACGGGCATCAATACCGGCGTAGTCGTACAGCGTCGGTGCGATGTCATACACCGCCATGGGCGTTTTATCGATGCCGCCCCGGCCTTTTAACTGCGGCGCAGAGATGATGAAATCAGTATTGATCCCCCCCTGCGCGCTGGTGGTTTTATGGTGGTTAGCGTACGGCGCATTGCTGACGTTAGCCCAGTGTGGGCCGTAAGAGATAAAGGACCCTTTGCGGCCAATATTGGCGTAACTGTTATCAAACTGCTGCCAATACTCCGGCTTAGATCCGTAGTAAAAGCCGCTGGCCGGGTTAGCGCCATTGTCGGTGGCAAAAATGATCACCGTGTTTTTATCACGCCCGGTCTGTTTTAGCGTCTTTAGCACCCCACCGACCTGATCGTCCATATAGGCGATCATCGCCGCATACACCTGCATGGTTTTTGCCGCGTATTTCTGTTGCTCCGGCGTCATGTCCTGCCAGGCTTTATCGAGCGCCAACGTCGGCATGGGCGTGTTATCAGAAATGATCCCCAATGCCTTCAGCCGCTGAATGCGTTGCTGATAGGCCTGCTGGTAACCAGCATCATACTTGCCGTCAAATTTTGCGATCCAGTCGTCCGGTGCCTGCAAGGGATCGTGCGGTGCGGTGAAAGCCAGGTAGGCGAAGATAGGCTTATCCTTCGGCGTATCGCTGATCCACTGCGCCATTTGGGTAGCGTAGGCCTTGCTGGAATAGAAATCCTGTGGCAGCGAGACGCGCTTGCCGTTCAGGGTGTAGAAAGTATGGAAGGCCTCGACCGTCCCCAGCGGTTTTGCATCGTCGAAATGGCTGGTACCGCCCCCCATAAAGGCAAAAGCGCGTTCGAAACCGCGATCGGTCGGTTTCGACCCCTCGGCATAGCCCAGGTGCCATTTACCCGCCATCATGGTGGCATAGCCAGCGTCCCGGAAACGTTCAGGCATCGTGGTCACCCGGTCGGTCAGGCGCATTTCGTAACCCGGCTGCGCCGCCGTACTTTCGTACCACCACATGCCACCCATGCCGGCCTGTTGGTTGGTGTTGCCCGTCATCAGCATCGATCGCGCCGGGGCAGACATCGGCGAAGTATAATACTGGCTCATGCGCACCCCTCGCTCGGCCAGCGCCTGCAGGTTGGGCGTGGGGATCTCACTGCCGAACGGGCTGATGTCGGAATAGCCCATGTCATCCACCAGAATGATCAGCACGTTGGGGCGTTCGGCGTCTGCCGCATGTGCCATCCCCGACAATGCGCTACCCAGCGCCACCGCCAGCGTTTTCTTCTTCATCATCACCTCATCCCCTGCATTGTCATTCGGGTTGAACAACCAAACGCCTCAGCCCGAGAAAGGTCATAGTTTTTTCGTCTTATCCTTTTGCCGCCGGCTGCCGTTATCTTCAAGGCATAGCCAGAGCGGTTTTTTGCAGTGTAGGAAGCAATGGAAAAGCCTGGCTATCGTTCTTAAGAACGAGGCGCCGCAACGAAGAAGCCGAGATGTAGCACGCAGAACGCAAAACTGTCCGCGCCACGGAAAGCGCGAAAACCGCTGTAAATTCAGCGGCAAAACGTCATAAAGATTTCATTAATGTATTAATGAAACAGGCTAGAAATCGAGTGCAGGCAAGGATGAGGAGCCAAGTGGCATCTTGTTATTTATGTATTTTATTGCAATCAGGCTCACGTTGTTAATATGTTTTTATTGTGTTGCGAAATTGCTACAACTATGCTTGTATCGTTCATATTGTATACAGATGCGCGTACCGTCCCAGTACCAGAATGACATACCCAGTGAATTTAACGTTGCCGCTCATCACGCTGCGGTTTAAAGACGACGGGTAAAGGGAGGAAATGAATCATGCACACTGCACCACCTGATGCCTTTATCACTAGCTGCCTGGCCACCATCGCGCACCTGATCCCGGTGTCCGCTGGGGTATTTTATTTAGTGAATTCCGATCTGCGGCCAGATCACTATATTTTGCATGGCATTTCCGATAAAACCCACCAGCAGTATTTGAACCATTTTCAGCAGATCGATCCGCTCAAACCGGCCAATTTCCACCATCAGGATATCAATATGGTCGGGATGAGCCCGATGGCGATAGCCAATAATCGTCATTATTATCATGATTTTATGCTGCCCAATGACATGCGCGACATGACCGAGATTTTTATCCGGCAACGTAAACGCATCGTCGCTGGCGTGTCGCTGATCCGCGATACCCCCTTTACTGAATTGGAGCGTGGTCGCTTGCGGGCGGTCATGCCGTTGATCGAACTGGCGACCCGCGATCTGCTGCCCGAGGGGGAAGCCCAATTACTGACGGCCAAAGAGCAAGAAATCGTGAATATGGTACGCGAAGGAGCCAGCAATAAACGCATTGCGCTGAAATTAGGCATTTCACTTTCAACCGTGAAAACCCACATGCGGAATATATTTGCCAAAACCGACGTGGTAAATCGTACCGAATTAGTCGCCAGCAGCTTTATTGCCCACGGCTAATAAATAAATCGAGTCATAGCAAGGAGTTATAGCGTTGGTCATACAACGCGTTAATTATTCGCCATCCTTGGCGCGGTGCCCGCCTGCCTAAAATCCGGCATCGCGGCTATATCTGATTCAGACTTAACCTGCGGGGATAATTATTATGTCCAGTGATTCCGTTTCTGTGCCCGCTGCCGGGGCGGCTCTCCCCTGCCCGCCACGGCTGTTGACTGCCATTATTATCTTTGCCGCCATTGCGCCGGGCATCCTGATGACAGCCCCAGCGGTAGCGGCGCAATTGGCCAGCCAATGGCACCTCACCCCGGCACAAATCGGGCATTTGTTTTCCACCGAACTGGGCGCAATGAGCCTGGCGACGCTGCCCGCCTGGTGGTGGATTGGGCGCGTTAACTGGCGCCAGATCGCGGCGCTGGCGGCAGCCGTATTTATTGCCGGGAATCTGGCCTCAGCGCTGGTCAGTGATTTTAGCCTGTTATTGGGGCTACGCTTTGTCGCTTCGTTGGCGGGCGGTACGCTGATGATCCTGTGTATCACCTGCGCCGCCGGCACCGCCAACCCCAGCCGAGTCTACGCCCTGTGGGTGCTGGGCCAACTGGTACTGGGAACCGTCGGGCTGCTGGTACTGCCGCCGCTGTTCGCCCATGTTGGCCTGATGGCGGTTTATCTGATCCTGGCAGCCATCATGCTGTGTTGCCTGCCACTGATCCGCGCCTTCCCCAGCGGGTTTCACCCGGCGCAAACCACAACCCAATCCGCAGCGATTCCCTGGATCCGTAAAGCCTTCGCCGTACTGTCCGTGCTGACCTTTTATATCAGCCTGAGCGCAGTCTGGACCTTTATCGGCAGCATCGCCGCCGCTGCCGGGCTTTCGCCGGTCAACAGCGGTCAGGTACTGGCTGCCGCCACGCTGTTTGGCATCGCCGGTGCCGGCGGTGCCGCGTTAATCAGTGCGCGCCGTAGCGGCAATGTACTGATTTGGCTGGGCTACGCGTTGTTGATCGCCGGTATTGGGCTGTTGTTCAGGGAACCCCTATTGCTGCGTTTTGCTGCGGCCGCCGTGCTGTTCAAGTTCACCTGGACCTTTGTACTGCCGTTTATTTTGGCCCGCGTTGCCGGCCTGGATAACAACGGCAAACTCATGAACAACATCAATCTGGTGATTGGCGGTGGTATGGCGATAGGCCCAACGCTGGCCGGTTATCTGATCGAATCTTTCGGCGGCTTCGACGCACTGTTGGTCGGCGCACTGGGCAGTGCGCTGCTGTCGCTGCTGTTGATTTTGTTGGCTTCACAGCGCGTTCGCCGCGCCGTTTAACAGGAGTAAAAAGGTGAAAAGAAAAACCGGTTTCTTGTTTGATGAACGCTGTTTCTGGCACAGCACCGGCCTGCACGCCACCACGCTACCGGTCGGCGGTTGGGTACAACCCCCCTCGGGGGCGGGCCATGCCGAATCGCCGGAAACCAAACGGCGCATGAAAAACCTGATGGACGTGTCAGGTCTGTCGCGCCAGCTCACCCTGCTGAGCGCGGAACTGGCGTCGGATGAAGACCTGCTGCGCATTCATCCGGCCCACTATTTACAACGCTTCAAACAGTTAAGCGACAACGGCGGCGGCATGCTGGGTGAGGAGGCGCCGCTCGGCCCCGGCAGTTACGAGATCGCCAAGTTGTCCGCCGGGCTAGCCTGCGCGGCAGTCGAGGCGGTGCTGCAGGGCGATCTGGACAACGCCTACGCACTGTCACGCCCACCGGGCCACCACTGTCTGCCGGATCAGTCGATGGGCTTTTGCTTTTTGGCCAATATCCCCATAGCCATAGAACGTGCCAAAGCGAAATACGGTCTGGGCAAGGTGGCGGTGCTCGACTGGGACGTTCATCACGGCAATGGTACCCAGCATATCTACTGGCAGCGGGACGACGTGTTAACGCTGTCGCTGCACCAGGATGGTTGCTTCCCTGCAGGATACTCCGGTGAGCAGGATCGCGGGGCCGGTGCGGGCGAAGGCTATAACATCAATATTCCGTTGCTGGCCGGGGCCGGTGACGACGGTTATCTGCATGCCATGCGCCAAATTGTCATTCCGGCACTGGAACAATTCCAACCAGAAATGATCATTGTCGCCTGCGGTTACGATGCTAATGCCCTCGATCCGCTGGCGCGTATGCAGCTGCACAGCGACAGTTTCCGTCACATGACGGCGTTGGTGCAGAACGCCGCCGATCGCCTGTGCGGTGGCAAATTGGTGATGGTACATGAAGGCGGTTATGCCGAATCCTACGTCCCCTTCTGCGGCCTGGCGGTGATGGAAGAGCTCAGCGGTATCCGTACCGAGGTACAGGATCCTCTGCTGGCCTTTATCCAACAACAGCAGCCGCGTGAAGCCTTCAACCAGTTCCAGCGCCAGGCTATCGATCGCCTGGCACAGCAGTTCATTCGCTAATCGCCTCGGGGTGCAGCATCTTGCGCCCCTACCAATTCCTCGCTTTGCCGCTACGCTCAATAGGGTTTCCGTTTATCCCTACCGATGAGAAAAATAATATGTCTGAACAGAAAATTACCTTTATCAAAGGTGTCCAGGGCGATATCGCGGTACATGATTGGGGCCATGACCGGCCGCGCTTTCTGGCGCTGTTGGTACACGGTTACGGTGAGCATCTCGGTCGCTATCAGTACGTCGCGCGCACGCTGGAGGCGCAAGGTGCGCGAGTCTTTGGCCCCGACCACATTGGCCACGGTTTGTCGCAGGGTGAGCGCGTATTAATTGAAGATTATGACGCCGTCGTCGACGACGTTCACCACGTGGCGGCACATTTCCAGCAACGGCATCCGGGGGTACCCCTGGTGATTATTGGCCATTCCATGGGCGGCATGATCGCCACCCGCTACGTTCAACGCTATGGTGATAACGTGCGTGCGCTGGTGCTTTCCGGCCCGTTGATTGGCGAAAGAACCCAGATTTCCGATCTGCTGAATTTACCGAAGATCCCGGACACGCCACTTGATACCGCGACGCTGTCGCGCGATCCGGCCGTCGGCGTTGCCTACCAGGCCGACCCGCTGGTGTGGCACGGCCCATTCAAACGCCCGACGCTGCATGGCATGCAGCACATGCTGGCCAAAATCAACGCCGGGCCGGGCTTTGGTGCCTTACCCACGTTATGGATACACGGTGATGACGACCGGCTGGTGCTCATGGCACAGTCGCAAACCGCCATCAACATGCTGAAGGGCAACGATTTTGAATCTATGGTGAACCCAGGTGGGCGTCATGAGAGCTTTAACGAAACCAACAAAGATCAGATCCTGAGGCGGATCGGCAGTTTTATTGAGCGGGTGCTGGGATAAGCGGTTTCCCCTCTCCTGCAGGAGAGGGGATTGCAATAGGATCAGCCTTCGACAATGGCCAGATAGTGTTTTACAAAACGATCGGAGGTGATTTCCCAGCGAACCGGCGTGCCCTTCTCGACAAACCACGAGTCACCAGCCTGGTACTGCACAGATTTACCGGTGTTCTCATCAGTCAGCGTGGCCGTGCCTTCCCATACGGTGGCATGTTCGGCGAACGGGTATTCCATCACGAAGGTACCGCGCGTACAGCTAAAAATGCCGCAGTTCAGGTTATCGGTTGGCTCACCGAAAATAGTCGCGACGCCCACGTTCGGCTCCCCGGCGATCACCTTGGCACCCAGGTTGCTGACGCTGCCAATTTCCAGCAATTCAGGCAGCGGTTGCTTAAGCAGTAATGGTTTCATGTCTCTCTCCTCTCATAAGAATTAACGGCGGCCTTTCCAGTAGCCGGATGTCTGGTGCCAAACTTTGCCGGCAGTGGTCATCACCCGCCGCAGTTTGTCCTTGCCGAAGATATTGACGTGCGGAATCGAACTCATCAGATCGTAACGATCCGATCCTTCGCTCATGCCCTCCGCCAGCACCTTGCAGACGATATGACTCGGCGTGACGCCAAAGCCGGAGTAACCCTGTACGTAGAACACGTTATCGTGCTGTGGCAAGGTACCAATCTGCGGGAACAGGTTGGCGCTACAGCACAGCGGGCCGCCCCAGGCCAGGTCAATTTTGACGTCATGCAGATAGGGGAACACCTTCAACATCAGATTACGGTTCCAGGCTTTGAGATCTGCCGGAATGTATTCGATCAACCGGGTCGCACTGCCGAACAGCAGCCGGTTTTCATTGGTCACCCGGTAGTAGTCGATCACCGGGCGAATATCGCTGTAGGCGCCGCGGATCGGGCTGATCTGCCGGATCAACGCGTCAGGGAGCGGTTCGGTCGCCAATTGGAAAGCATAGGTATTGATGGTTTTGTTGTAGATGAACGGCTCCATGCCGTTGAGAAAACCGTTGCAGGCCCACAGCATCTTATTGGCGCGTACCGATCCCATGGCGGTGCGTACCTTAATGCGCGAACCGTACTCCACGCCCAGCACGCTGCTGTTCTCGAAAATTTTCACACCGTAGTCGCTCAGCGCTTTGGCCTCGCCCAGCAGCAGGTTAAGTGAATGCACATGCCCACCGCCCATGTGTTTCAACGCGCAGGTATAAGCGTCCGATCCCACCACCTGCTTCACTTCCGCACCGGTATAAAGTTCGATCTCTTCGTCAGGCGATACCGCTTTAAATTCCTTCAGCCAGCTGCGCAGGGTTTTTTCCTGGCGCGCGTTGCTGCCGAGGTAGCCGTAGCCAAAGCAAAAATCGGCGTCGATTTGGTATTTTTTGATGCGTTCGCGAATAATCCCGGCACCGAGGTTGCTGATTTTAAAAATGGTTTCCAGCCCGGCAGGACCGACGTGGCGTTTGATCTTTTCCAGGTCATGGCCGATCCCCGCCATCACCTGCCCACCGTTGCGGCCGGTGCCACCGTAGCCCAGATGACGTCCTTCAAGAATGGCGATATTGGTGATGCCCCGCTCCGCCAGCTCCAGGGCAGTATTAATGCCGGAGAAGCCGCCACCGATGATGACGACGTCAACGTCCAGATCTTCTTCCAACGTCGGGAAGCGCAGATCGTACTTTTTGGTTGCCGCGTAGTAGGTTAAGGATTCGATATTATTATTCACTGCCGCACTCCCGATGACCTTGGCTCTATCATCGGATTATCGGCAAGCGACCCGGCGGCCACCATATCCCCTTAGGGACATTCGCAACAAATAATTAACACTCAGGCGCTGCGACGCAGCGGGGTGGCTAACAGCAAGCTGAACAATTCAGCCTGTGAGCCGATATTCAGCTTGCTGTAGATGTTCTTGCGGTGATTTTTCACCGTGCCCAAGCTAATAAACAGCCGGTCGGCAATCTGCTGTGAGCCGCAACCCTCAAGGATCAGATCCACAATCTCGCGTTCGCGGGGCGTCAGCAGATAACGCGCCTGCACGGCCTTGTCCATTACCTTTTCCGGCGTAGCGGGGGCGGCAATCACTTCCCCATGCAGACGAGCGACGCTTTTCAATAGCGTCAGCGCATCGCGTAAATCCGCCAGTTGGGGGGAACGTACCCCGACCGATTGACGCGCCGACCCGAAGAACACCCCCAGCCCGCGTTCCGCCGTCAGGGGCAGCAGCACGCCAGCTTCGTCATGCCAGCCGGTCTTGCGGTAAAAATTACGGTAATAATCAGTATGGTAGAAACCGCAGGGCGCGAGCTGGCGCAGCGTTAGCACGTCGCCCCCAGCGCCGCCGTTCAGCGCCTGATAAAACGGATCCTGGAGGTAGGCGCCCTGTTGGTAAAGTTGGTTAACCGCGTCGCTGTTTTCCTTCTCGGTTTTTATCAGGCAGCGCGGCGCCTGGCCGCGTTCAAAAGCGTAGACAATGGCATTATCAAAAGCGAAAAAGCCTTCCAGCCAGGCCAACAAGCCAGGATAAAAGCCTGGGGTCGCCACCGCGTCGATCACCGCTGATAATCGTTCGACCTGAATAGTCATCTCTGCCCGCCATCATTAATAAATTAACAATTACTGTGCTCCGGCTTCATCCTGGCCTGCTTGTTATAAAAAACACTCAATGGCGCCAAATGCAATCCCTGAATTGTTTACATGTTAAACAAATCACACCTTCGCAAGATTATTGCGCCCTGCCACAATCATGCTGGGTTAACATATTAATGGAATGTCATTCAGGCAGTGAAAAGCAGTGGTTCGGCCGCTGAGGCTGGCTTATGCTGTGGTTTTCGTGCGCCAAGGAGAGACTATGACAACCAGCCTGACGATCGCCAACCGCCATACCTGGTTCGGCCACGGCAGTATCAGCCAACTGATCCCGCTACTGAACGCAGAACCGCAGCCGACGCTGCTGTTTAGCTGCCGCTCATTTCTCAATGGCGCGGTGTATTCTTCGCTGGCGGACACGTTGACGCCGCTGCTTATCGGCACTGAGATCGTCAGCCACGAGGCGTCACCGCACGAGATCGACGCCTGGGTAGCGCGCTGGCGCGGCAAGGTTCAGCGGGTGGTGGCGATCGGCGGCGGCAGCGTGCTGGATGCCGCCAAGGCCTTTGCCGCCCTGGTTGAGCACCCACTGCCAACCCTGCGCTATATGGAAAAAATCGGCGACACTAAAATCAGTGGGGCCACCTTGCCGCTGATTGCCATCCCGACCACGGCCGGTACCGGCAGCGAAGTCACCCAGAATGCGGTCATCACAGATACCCAGTTCAGTAAGGTGAAAGCCTCGCTGCGGCATAACAATTTTGTCCCTCATACCGCTATTCTGGACCCGCAACTGCTGCAGGGTGCGCCGGATAAGGTCCTGGCTTACTGCGCCATCGATGCCTTCACCCATTTGTTCGAGGCCTACCTGTCCAAAACCGCCAATGCCATGACGCGAGAGATGTCATTGACCGGTATCCGCCACTTCCTGCAAGCCTGGCCCAGGCTCAACCGCAGCGATCAGGCACGTGAGGACATCATGCAGGCTTCCTACTTAGGTGGGCTGACGCTGAGTGCCGCGGGGCTGGGTGTGATCCACGGTATTGCAGGTGAGATTGGCGCATTGCGCGATTATCACCACGGACAGGTCTGCGGCCGTCTGCTGCTGCCTTTCCTCGAGCTGCTGGCTCAAAGTGAACAACCGCAGCAGCGGGCACTGATGGCCGACCTCGCCACTCGCCTGTTCCCCGAACAACATGACAGCCCGGAACGCTACCTGATCGACTTCATTACCCGCAACGCCATCGCCACGTTTTGGCAGGACGATCTGCCCCTGTCCGCCGACGAACTGGCCGTGACGCTGGCTAAATCCAACAGCAAGAACGCGCTGATCGACTACAGTGCGCCGCAGCGTCAGCTGATGATCGAAGGCGCATTCCGCGTCGAATGATTATAGAATGAGATCAACGTAATAGCGGGGGATCGGAAATGGGTATCATCAGCTGGATTTTCACCGGCATCGCGATTGGCATACTGGTCGGTGTGCTGCTCAAAATTTTCAGCAAGAAGAAAGATCAGTAACATCAAGCTGTTCCATGAGCCGCCAGCAGGCACTCGTGGAACAGCTTCACGACCCGTTGCGGGCTGGGTGAACGCCGTAATACGCTGGAATACTCACAGTGGTAACAGAACAGCGACGGTTTGATCGCCCGCATCATATTCTGCGCGACAAAAAATGCCGCATAGTGGTCGGGAAGAAAACCGACGTACTTGCCGGAAAGGATCAACGTCGCGATCGACTCCTGAGCAAATCCGGTCGCTTTACGCTGCAAATGCTGTTGCAGGCTCAGCTCCATATTCGGTGAATGGTAGCCTAAACCGGCAAAGGCATAATGGTGCAACAGATCCCAATTCAGCGTTTCATGATTAACAGAAAATAATTCATGCTGCGCACCACAATATAAGAACATCCTCTCATTAAATAACGAACTATAAGATAAACTTTCTGCACTACGGTGCATGGGAATAATACCCACCTGGAATTGGCCATCAATAACGCCACGCTCAATGGTATTTATTGGTTCCACATACATTTGCAAAGACACGTCCGGTGCCTGCTCGCTAAATAATGCAATCGCCCGGCCGATGTGTGCCTGAGGATTACTGACGGTGTGATCAAATATCGCCACATGCAGTTGCCCCCCCAAACGCTGGTGCACATCATCCACCCCACGGCGGAAAGCTTCGGTCGCCGCCAAGAGATTGATGGTTTCCTGATAAATCAACAGCCCTTCGTCAGTGACTGCAAACCCCTCACGCCCGCGATGGCAGAGCGTCAGCCCCAAACGCTGCTCCAGATCCTTGATATGCTTGCTGATGGTCGACAGGCTGATATTCAGTTCCAGCTCAGCCGCACTCATGCCGCCGCAGTCAACCACGGCCTTAAACACTCGCAGCAACCGTAAATCCATATCCGCTAACTGCCCCAAAAGTGCGCGCTTTTTTACTTGCATAAAACCTTAAGTAAGTTTCGATATATGATTATTCACATTAGTGAAGAAGCAGAACATAGTCAATTTCAAGCAACAATTCATTAACACGTCAGATAATTTAATAAACCTACCTATTCTCCCCCCGGAGGGAAAAATGGCTGATTTAAATCACCCTGAAAATAAGCCCGAACGTGAATGGTTAGAAGCACATTGGATGCCGTTTACCGGTAACCGTAATTTTAAAGCCAACCCGCGAATCATCAGCCACGCTGAAGGCGTTTATTATACCAGCCAGGATGGGCGTAAAATCTTTGACGGTTTATCCGGGTTATGGTGCTGCGGATTAGGTCATGGCCGTCAGGAAATAGCCGACGCGGCCTATAAACAACTTTCCCAACTGGATTACTCCCCGGCATTCCAATTCGGCCATGCCTTATCATTCGAGTTGGCGAATAAAATTAAAGCCATGACACCGGCCGGGCTGGATTATGTCTTTTTCACCGGCTCCGGCTCCGAAGCGGCAGACACGTCATTAAAAATGGCGCGGGCCTATTGGCGAGCCAAAGGTCAGGCAGGGAAAACCTGCTTTATCGGCCGCGAAAAAGGCTATCACGGCGTCAACTTTGGCGGGATTGCCGTGGGCGGGATTGCCGGTAACCGCAAAGCCTTTGGCACCAGTGCCGAGGCAGACCACCTGCCGCATACCTTGCTGGCGGAAAACGCCTTTTCGCGCGGGATGCCTGCGCAAGGTGCCGATCTGGCGGAAGAACTGAACCGGATCATCGCGCTGCGTGATGCGTCGACCATCGCTGCCGTCATTATCGAACCCTTTTCCGGTTCCGCTGGCGTTATTGTCCCCCCGGTCGGCTATCTGCAACGTATCCGTGAGATCTGCACCCAACACAATATTCTGCTGATCTTTGACGAAGTGATCACCGCCTTCGGTCGTTGCGGCGCATTGACCGGCGCTGAAGCCTTCGGTGTCACGCCAGATATGATGAATATCGCCAAACAGGTGACCAACGGTGCGCAACCCATGGGCGCAGTCGTGGTTCGCCCAGAGATTTATCAGGCCTTTATGGCCACCGATGACCCCGAGTATTTGCTCGAATTCCCGCACGGCTACACCTATTCCGCCCACCCGGTTAGCTGTGCCGTCGGGTTGGCGACGCTGGATATCATTGAGCGCGAGCAGATGATTGAGCAGGTTCAGGCGCTGACGCCGTATTTTGAGCAGGCCGTGCACGGATTGCAAAGCTGCCGCCACGTTACCGACATTCGCAATTTTGGCCTGGCGGCGGGCATCACGCTGGCGGCACGACCGGGCGAAGCGGCACGCAGGCCATATGAAGTGGCGATGCGCTGTTGGGAAAGTGGGTTTTATGTCCGCTACGGCGGCGACACCCTGCAACTGGCACCGCCGTTTATCAGCAGCGAAGCGCAGATTGATTCGTTAATCAACGCCTTGGGCGACGCCATCAACGCCACCGAATAAGGAACGAATACCATGCCAATTGCACATTGGATCAACGGCCAGTCCGCCACTGGCGGTACTCGCAGCCAACCGGTCTTCGATCCGGCGACCGGGCTGTCACATCAGGCGGTCTTGCTGGCTGACCGCGCCACCGTGGAAAGTGCCATAGACGCCGCCGAACGGGCCTATCCAGCCTGGCGAGATACCCCGCCGTTGAAGCGGGCCAGGATCATGATTCGTCTTAAAGCGCTGCTGGAACAGCACGCCGATCACATCTGCCAACTGATTACCGCCGAACACGGCAAAGTCCTCAGCGACGCCATGGGTGAACTCCAACGCGGGATCGAAAATATTGAGTACGCCAGCTATGCACCGGAACTGCTGAAAGGCGAACACAGCAAGGACGCCGGACCAGGTATCGACAGCTGGAGTGAGTTTCAGCCACTGGGTGTGGTGGCCGGTATCACCCCCTTTAACTTCCCGGCGATGGTCCCCTTGTGGATGTGGCCAATGGCCGTGGTATGCGGCAACACCTTTGTATTGAAGCCGTCAGAACGCGTGCCTTCCTCCACGCTGTATATCGCTCAACTGGCATCGGAGGCCGGCTTACCCCCCGGCGTACTGAATCTGGTCAACGGCGACCGCGAAGCCGTAGACACTCTGCTGCACGATCCACGCGTTAAGGCGGTGAGCTTTGTCGGCTCCACGCCCGTGGCTGAACACATCTATCATACCGGCTGTGGCCAGAATAAGCGGGTACAGGCGTTGGGCGGCGCGAAAAACCACGCTGTAGTGTTGCCGGATGCTGACATCGCCGGTAGCGTCAGCGCACTGATGGGCGCGGCATTCGGCTCCTGTGGGCAACGTTGCATGGCAATCCCGCTGGTTGTCGCGGTGGGGGATGATACCGCCGACGCCCTGATCGCCGGCTTGCAACAGCAAATGGCCAACATGCGAATTGGCGCGGGTAATGATAACCGCAACGATATGGGGCCTTTGGTTACCCAGCAACATTTTCAAAAGGTAAAAAGCTACATCGATCAGGGTGTTGAAGAAGGCGCCCGCCTGGTGGTCGACGGCCGTGAACTGAAGGTACAAGGCGACGACGGGCAATTGAGCCAGGGTTATTTCCTCGGCCCAACGCTGTTTGACCACGTGCAACCGGGGATGCGGATTTATCAGGAAGAGATCTTCGGCCCCGTGTTAGGCGTTGTGCGGGTCGGCTCATTGAAAGACGCGATGGCAATGATTGACGCCCATGAATACGGTAACGGCACCTGTCTGTTCACCCGTGACGGCGAGGCGGCGCGTTACTTCTCCAGCCATATTCAGGTCGGCATGGTGGGGATCAACGTTGCACTGCCGGTACCGGTGGCGTACCACTCATTTGGGGGCTGGAAACGTTCACTGTTTGGCGACTTACACGCTTACGGCCCGGATGCCGTCAGGTTTTACACCAAGCGCAAAACCATTACCCAGCGCTGGCCTTCGTCCCATGACGCCCAATATGCCAGCTTCAGCTTCCCGTCCGGGCAAGGGTAAATTCACTATAGAAATAAATATGTTACAGGGGCGAAGACATTCGCCCTCTTTTTCCACGCGTTCCATTTAATCAGGCCCGGGCGACGACATGCCATCGCAATGATCTACTGCATGAATCGCCGCCCGCAACATCACTCACTTACGCGTTGTTCATGGGGTATTGAATGAAAGAGCCCACACCAGAACATAAATTCAAAGGCAATCTCAGCGTCCTCGACGTGGTGATGATCACTGCCTCCGGCGTCACACCGGCCAGCTCTATCTTTGTCATTGCCCCACTGGCGATTGCCAGCGCCGGCAGCGGTGCCTTTATTTCATTCCTGATCGCCGCCTTTATCGCCGCCACCATTGCGTTGTGCTACGCCGAGCTGGGTGCAGCGCACCCCAGCGCAGGCGGCGAATACAGCATCATCAAGCGGCTGTTTGGCACCCTGTGTGGGCTCCAAACTTACCTGTTTATCCTCAGCGCCGCGCTGTTTGTCCCGGCAGTGCTGGCCACTGGCGCGGTGCCCTATTTAAATACCGCACTGGGTACGCAATTTGACGCCTCTACGGCAGGTATGATCACCATCCTGATCGGCGGTGCCTGCGCCATTTTCAATATCAAGGCCAATGCCCTGCTGACCGGCACCTTTCTGGTGGTCGAGATCGCGGTGTTGGGCTTAATCGCCTGGCTGGGATTCAGCAATCCGCACCAAAGCGCAGACATACTCACCGCACCGGTGATACTCAACCCCGAAGGGGGGCTGTCGCCGGTCTCCGTGCCGTTGATCGTCACCATGGTCGGCGTCGCGCTGTTTTCCTACAACGGCTATGGCGCGGCGGTATACATGGCAGAGGACATGCGTGAACAGGGCAAACCGATGGCGACCGCCATCATGTTAACGCTGGTCATCGTGGTGCTGGTCGAATTGCTGCCCTTCACCGCGCTGTTGATCGGCGCACCGTCTTTGGTTGAAATGGCCAAACAGGCCGATCCCGTCGGCTACGTGGTCAGCCAGTTGGGCGGGCCGACGCTGGCGCGGGTGGTCAGCGGGGCAATTTACCTCTCCGTGTTTAACGCCATCATCGCCATCGTGGCACAGTTCAGCCGGATGATGTTCTCCAGTGGGCGTGACGGTTTCTGGCTACCGCAGATAAACCGGGCACTGAAAAAGATCCACCCGCGTTTTGGTACCCCGTGGATCGCCACCCTGCTGTTCGGCATTCCCTCCGCGCTACTGGCCTTTTGCTCCAACCTCGGCGATCTGACCTCCTTTACCGTGATCCTTCTGTTGCTGGTGTACATCATCATGGCCATCGCCGCGCTGATCAGCCGCCGCCGGGTGCATTTCCATCACCCGTACCTAATGCCACTGTGGCCATTGCCGGTAGTGATTGCACTGCTTGGCTGCCTGTACGTGCTGTGGACAATTTTGATCGCCAGCAGCCTGAAAGACTTTATTATCATTGCCGGTATCCTCTGTTTTGGCCTGGTGCTGAGCTACATGCACACCCGTCAAACCGTCCCGCTCGTAGAACCCTCAATTGAAGGAGAATAACCATGTCGCAGCGCGCTCAGGATTTGGGCATTAAGATCGGCCACGGCGTTGCCGGCCCGCTGAACGCCATTACCGATGTGCCCGGCGTCCGCGTTGGCCACGCCAGCATCCACGCCGATCTGGCCGACGGCCGCAGCGTGCGCACCGGCGTTACGGTGATTGAACCCCGTGCCGGCCAGGCCCGGCAATCCCCCTGCTTTGCCGGTGTGCATGTCCTCAACGGCAACGGTGACGCCACGGGGTTGGAATGGATCCGCGAAGCCGGTCTGCTCACCAGCCCAATTGCCTTCACCAATACCCACAGCGTCGGGATAGTGCGTGACAGCCTGATTGCCCTGGAACGCGAAGCCCTGCCCGCCGGCGACAATGCGGTGTATTGGAATATGCCGGTAGTGATGGAAACCTTCGACGGCCTGCTCAACGACATTAACGGATTTCACGTCAAGCCGGAGCACGTACGGCAGGCACTGCAAGCGGCGCACAGCGGATTACCTCAGGAAGGTGCGGTCGGTGGCGGCAGCGGCATGATTTGTCATGAGTTCAAAGGGGGAAGCGGTACGGCATCCCGTCGCCTGCCCGCCGATAGCGGGGGTTGGACGGTGGGTGCCATCGTGCAGGCCAACCACGGCAAACGCGCGTCGCTGTTAGTGGGCGGATACCCGGTGGGTCGCCATCTCGGGCATATTCACTCGCCATTCACGCCGCAACTGCCACATCCCGGCATGGGATCGATCGTTGTTACGCTCGCGACCGATGCGCCGTTGTTGCCGCACCAATGTACACGATTGGCCCAGCGTGCCAGCATCGGCATTGCCCGCACCGGCGGCGGCACCGAAGACTCCAGCGGCGATATCTTTATCGCTTTCGCCACGGGCAACGACGGGCTGCCGCCTGCCGACTACGCCAACAAAGGGACATTCACCACCCCAATGCGCATGGTCAATAACGATTACATTTCTGAGTTGTTTGAGGCAGCGGCGGAGGCGGTGGAAGAAGCGATTATCAACGCCCTGCTGGCGGCCAATACCGTTTCGGGCAATGGCCACCGGGCAGAAGGGTTGAGCGCGGAGCAATTGCTGACGGCATTGGAAGAAAGCGGCTGGCGGAAATAAGGCCAGAGGCACTGCATACTGCGCCCAATGCCAGAATCAAAGCGTTAAATCGGGTCCACCCTGGTCGACCCGATTTAACACGACGTGAGCCGGTCGGCAATCTCAGGACTCGCCGCCCGGTTTGGGCGCCGGGTAGTCGTAATCCAGTTTAAGCGGTTCGGCGTAAACGCTGTTCCACAGCTGGCTGTAGAGCTTATCCACGCGCTGACTCATCAGCGGGTTGTGCAACACCAGTTCCAGATTACGCGAGTTATCCAAATAACCGCCGGTCCAGTTGCTGGTGCCGATCCACGCCGTTTCGCCGTCGATGGTCATGATCTTGCTGTGGATCACCCGTGCAAACGGAATGAACCCGCTGCTTGCCGGGGGGATCGTGACGATCTTTATCTGCACATTCGGCACCACGGACAAACTTTTCAGCCAGGCAATATCCGGTTTTTTGGTGTTCCAGTTGGCAACCATCAGCTCGATCTTCACGCCGCGTGCAGCGGCACTGCGCAGGGCGTTGTCGATCACGGCATAGTAAGGCCGGCTGCGCTCCGGGCCATAGGACAGCGGCGCATAATCCATCACCTGCACCCGAACCTGCTGCTTGGCGGTCGCCAACAGGCGCGGCAGCTCAACCTGCGAGTCAATCACGCCAGCCGGATTGTAAGCGCGTGGGCTGGCAACCAAATAGTTGCCCTGCGGCGTGTCGGCATTGGGCTGGTACGGCAGTGGCGGCACTGGTTTATCCGCGGCCAACAAGGCCTGTGCTTGCCAGTCCTGCTCGAAGATCGCCTGGATTTGCCCAACAACCCCGGCATCGCTGATGCGCAATCCCGTTTCGTGGATATGCGCCAGCGCCCGCCAGTCAAAGTTTTGGCTGCCGACAAATGCCTGTTCACCGTCCACCAGCAGGTATTTAGCATGCAAAATACCGCCGCTCAGGCGCTGATAAGGGATAATGCGCAGTTCCAGGTTCGGGATCGCCTTAAGCTGCTCCAGCGTCTCAGGGGTGGAAATGCGAATGCCCTTCTCTTCCATCAGAAAACGGATTTTCACCCCGCGTTCGCCCGCGGCTTTCAGGTGCTGCAATACACCGTCCAACAACGATCCCTGTTCATTCGCCACGTAGAACTGGCCCAGATCGATACGGGTTTTCGCCGCATCAAACATCTGCTGCCACACTTGCGCAGTGTTGCGCAGGTCATCTGCCTGCAACGCAGTTTCTACCGGCGCGGTATACACCAGCTCGTAGCCGGGGATCTCAAAACGTGCCGCCGCACTCTGGCTCAACATCAACAGACAGCTACCCCATAACGCAGTGTAAAGGCGGCCCAGCGGCCGCCGTGGTTGACGGCCATTAGGCATAGCGTGGTGCCTCACTGTCAACCCATTGCTCACGGCTGCCGTTTTCCGGGCGGCTGGTCGGCGCACCGGCGCGGATCAACAGCACTTTCAACAGTTCGTTTATCCGTTCCATGCGGCTTTGCAGATAGTTGTTCCCGACCAGGCACAGCAGCGCGATGGCGATACCCAGCCCGGTGGCGTACAACGCCGTACCCATACCGGCAGAAACCAGGCTCGGCTCAGACACGCCAGAGGCAGCCAGCGCCTTAAAGGTTTCGATAATCCCCATGACCGTGCCCAACAGCCCCAACAACGGTGCGGCCGTCACGATGGTTTCCAGCAGCCACAGGCCACGCGCCATCAGTGGTTTACTCAACAGGTACTGCGCGTCGATCAGATCGCCGATCGCCTCACGGTCGCCGGCACGGTGCTTTTGCTCCAACACTGGTGAAATAACCGCCAGCGGCAGGCTGTTGCGTTGGGTCAGTTCATCCGGCAAATCGGCGGTGCGACGCACGTCCAGCGTCAGCGCCTGCTCCAGCCGACGCGCCTGACGTTGGGTGTAAGCGAAATACAGCGCACGCTCGACAATGATCACCAGCGCAATCGCCAGTGCGGCATACATCACGTAGAAAATAATGTCGTGTAACAGGTTGGCATTCATCGCTCAGTCCTCTTGTTCATCGTCCTTCACGCTGCGGCCTTGTCGGCCACAACGTGAAGGACATGACGTTTAATTAGTTAAAAGGTGGCTTCCAGCGAGACGCTGAAGGTACGTTCTTCCCCGACGTTGTAGTACGGCGTGCTGGCCCTCACACCGCCATAAGGCGCTGCGTTAAAGGTGGTGGTACGCACCGACGTCAGGTACTCCTTGTCAAACAGGTTGCTGATACCAAAGCGTAATGCCGCGCTCTTGACGATCTTTTTGTCCACCGGCAGATGCACGCCCGCAGCCAGATCGAATACCGTGCGGCCGCCGATCTTCTCGTCATTGGTCAGGTCGCCATAGAAGGAACCGACGTATTTGCCACTGACGCTGCTGTAGTACAAACCGTCGTCATAACCCAGCGTCATGTTAAGCAGGTTTTTCGGTACGTTCGGCACCTCTTTGCCGCTGGTTGGCAGCGGCAGACCGCCGTTGCTGACAATGTCGCTCTTCTGCTTGGACTCGGTGTAAGTGTAAGAGGTGTAGTAGTTGAAGTTATGCGGCAATTGGCCGCTCCACTCCAGCTCCAGCCCTTTGTTCTCTACGTTGCCGATGTTCATCATCTCGTAGTCGCCCGCCGGGTTGGTGGTAGAGATCTGGCGATCGCTGTAGCGCATGTAGAACAACGTGGCACTCATCAACATGTCTTGCCGCTCGAAACGCCAGCCCAACTCATGGTTCCAGCTCAGTTCCGGCTTGGTGCTGATCGAATCCCCCACGTTGTACAACACGTAGTTTGGCGGGGTACGCATGTTACGCGTCAGGTTATAGAACACCTGGTTTTCCGGGTTCAGCTTGTAGCTGGCGCTGAAGTTCGGCAGGAATTCATGGTATCTGGCATCGCGCTTTTCCGGCACGTTATACAGGCTGCCTTTATTGTCCCCATTGCGTTCAACGTACTGATAGGCCAGCCCGCCGACGAAGGTCAAGTCCGGCGTAGCAAACCAGGTATCCTGCAGCCACACTTTCTGTGCCGGCGTGATGGTGTACTGGTTACGCCCCTGCACGGTTTTGCCGTTGGCATCCTTCACCTGATCGGAACCGCCCGGTTTACCCGAAATTTGCTCCGGGTTGCCGTCGTCCTTGATGCCGATAAAGGGTTGGGTCTGTGACTGACGCGCACGTTCATACCAGTAGCCGATATCCAGGCTGTGCTGATCGTTGATGTCCCACTTCAGCTTGGTGGTGATACCCGGGCGCCAGGTCTGGGTCCATGACGGGCGGTAATAGGTGTTGGATTTCAGATTGCTGAGATCGTACTGGCCGGCCTTATCTGAGGTGTTGGACAGCACGGAAGCGGTTTGCCCGTTGAAGCTGCCGCCGTTACCCCAGTAGTAATAAGGTTGTACCGTCAACGCCAGGTTGTCACGCAGTTGCAGTTTCTGGGTGAACGACAGGGTGAAGGTATCAAACGGGTTACGGTTGAGTTTGTAGTACTTGTTCAACTGGCCCTTACTGTTGTACTCCGGTGTAGCAGAGTAGTCGTTGGCATAACGGCCGTCCTTGTCAAACTGCGCCTTGCTCAGGGTGTTGTAGTTGATGTTATTCTGGCGGTTGTACTTCATCACCAAGTTGCTGCTGTTACCGTTGCCGTCTTCGTACAGCGAGTTCATCTCAAATTTGTCGGAATAGTTGCGCCCTTCACCGCGCCACTTTTTCGCTTCGGTGTGCGAGTAAGAGAGCCAGTTGCTGAAGCCGTTGTACTCACCGGTCTCCAGACGCGCAAAGGTTTTGCTCAGGTTGTTGCTGCCCAGCGTCTGTTTGACAAAGCCGCCAAAGTCCTTCGACGGACGGCGCGTCACCATCCCGATGTTGCCGCCGCTGGAGCCGATATGCGGGCCATCAACTTCTGAGGACCCCTGAGTAACGAATATCTCTTCCAGGTTCTCCGAATCGCCCAGCAAGTTCGGGTACACCGCATAGTTACCGGAGTCGTTGATCGGGATACCGTCCATCGACAGACCGATTTGATCGGAGTTCATACCCCGCATGGTGTAATCGACGCCGCTCAGGCCGCTGGCGTCGTTACTGTTGACGTTCAAGCCGGGGGTATATTTCAATTTGTCGATGGCGTTGGCCGCCGCCGGCATTTTATCCATGGCTTCTTTGGTGACGGTGGAGCGTGACTTGGCGCTGTCGTCCTGCACCATCATGCCACCGCCCAGCGACTGCCCTTTTACACTGATGGTACCGACGTCGGTCGAGTCCGCCGCCAGCACCGCGCCCGGCAACATCGCCGACATCACTGCCAGATAAATCCCAGAACGATTAAAAGATTTCATTGTTTCCATCCCATAAAGATCAAACTGTTATGCCAGGCGTCAAGGCGCCTGATAATTGAACGTGGCTGAAAATCGTTTTGTTGTTTGCCCGTTGAAAGCGTCGCTTGGAAACGGCTTCACCTGGCTGATGCTTTGCAGGCTGCTCAGCGCCGCACGGTTGAGCAGCATGCTGGTGGCCTTATTCGTGATGCCGGACGAGAGCACTCGGCCGCTGCGGTCAACCTCCAGCCACACCTCTACGTTGCCTTGAGGCCGTTCGAGAGAGGCCTGCCGTCCGCTGGGGTAGCGCTTGCGCTGTTCCAGTTCGTGGCGTAGTGCCTGCAGATACCCGTTTTCGATCGCCTGGGTGTTCACCTTTGGCGCGGCCGGGGCGACCGGAGCGGGTACTGCCGCCGGTTTGCTGACGAATGCTCTTGGCGCGGCAGGTGCTGCGACAGGTTTGGCCTTCTCCACCGGTTTGGCTTTTTCTTTCACCGGTTTCGGTTTCGGCTGCGGTTTTGGCACCGGCTTAGCCTCGATAATCGGCTCTGGGGCCGGCACGACCGGTTCAGGAATCGGTTCCGGCTCTGGCGGCGGGGGTTCGGGTTGCGGCGGCGTTTCCACCGGGGGTTCCGGCTGTGTCTGAGGCTCCGGCTCGACCAAGGCCAGCTCCATGGCAGTTTCGTCATAGCGCGGCTGAATTTTCAGTGCCGCCTGCTGGCTGGCGAACAGCACACAGCCCGCGACGATCAGCGCCGGTAACCAGCTGAAAAGGTGACGTGAACGATAAAGCAGATACATGTCACAGCTTCCGTGTGGCGATAGAGACGGAGTAGAAGCCGCCCTGACGCAGGTTATCCATCACCGCCACCAGCCGTTCCACCGCCACGCCTTTGTCACTGTTGACGATAATGGTGGTGGTCTGGTTTTCCTGCTGCTGTTGCTTCAGCGTGCTGACCAGCGCGCTCAGTGCGACCGGTTGGCCGTCGAGCTGCAATTGATCCTCTGCGCCCAGCGTGATGATCGCCTTCTTCTGCGGTTTCAATTGCTGCGCACTGCCGGCGGACGGCAGTTGGGTCTTCAGCCCAAGGGCCGGGATCACGTTCAGGCTAATCAACACAAAAAACACCAGCAAAAACATCATCACGTCGATCATCGGGATCAATTCGATGTGCGCCTTGTTCTTTTTCGGCTCGTTCCAGTTACGCATGGCACTCCCTCCCAAAAGCAAAGCAGCCAATATAGAGAGCCTATGTTTACCTTTTGTTACGCTTGTGTGATCTTATTTTCACAGCACACATATTTTGAGAGAATTCTTTCAACCGGGAATGGGTCAGAGGGGTTATATAACGTATTAATCAGCGATGATTTTTAATGGAATAATAACGAAGTGGCCATTTCTGGACGCGATGACCAAGGTGGATGGGTTGTGATTATTATGACAATTTACCGCATGGCCTCCGGCCGTATTGTCTCCCCAGAAGCGTTTTTCAGCCAAAAAAAAGACGCCCGAGGGCGCCTTTCTCACAGCGATTCAATCAATCAGTTCACTTTAACCGGCATACCGGAACGGGCTTTGATCGCCGCATCCACTGCGCTCTGGTTAACCGCAGGATCCATCATCACTTTGCCCACAGGCGCAGAGATGGTCAACGGCACAGGGTCTTTCGACTTCAGCTGTTCTTCGTTAGCAGAAAGTGGGTTATGCACTTCAATGTAACGGGAACCGTCCGGTTCAACGCTGGCTTTGATCGGCTCATTGATGAACTGCACGCGCGTACCGACCGGCACGTTTTCGAACAGGAACTTGATGTCATCAGCACGCAGACGCACACAGCCGTGGCTCACGCGCAGACCGATACCGAAGTTGGCGTTGGTGCCGTGGATCGCATACAGACGACCGACGTACAGCGCATACAGGCCCATTGGGTTGTCCGGGCCTGCAGGGAATACCGCAGGCAGGATCTCGCCATCCGCGGCATATTCTGCGCGCATCTTGGCAGTTGGCGTCCAGGTTGGGCCGTCTTTCTTACGCTGTACCGTGGTAGTCCAGTTCAACGGGGTGTCTTTACCCAGTTGGCCGATACCAATCGGCAGCACGATCACCGTGTTGGTGCCTTTCGGGTAGTAGTACAGACGCATCTCTGCGCTGTTGATGATGATGCCTTCACGCGGTGCGTCCGGCAGGATCAACTGTTGTGGAATAGTCAGTGTACTGCCGGCCTTCGGCAGGAAGGGATCCACACCTGGGTTGGCTTCCAGCATGTTGCTCAGGCCCATCTGGTATTGAGCGGCAAAGCTCTCCAGCGGCAACTTGCTGTCTTCCGGTACGGTGATTTGGATGTTTTCACCCACCAGACGACTGTCTTTGGCAGGCAAAGGATAGACAACGGCGAAGGCAGCTTGGCTGAATACCACCAGTGCCGTAAACAGGGTTAGTAACGCGCGAATGCTCATTTTCATCTTCGTGTTGGTTGTGGCCACTGGCAATTATAGATATAGGTTAACTCGGCCCTCTGTACCCAAAGAAATTCTGGTTGCGGCCCGGCGGCAAATGCGCGAATGCTCGGACGCTTACTCAGGTAAGTGGACGAGCTGTACGCACACAGCCAACAACGCTGCAGTTTGAAAGGCATAGGGTATATGACCGGATGCGCATTATATGTGCACATCAACCTAAGTGTGAAACATTACCGGCGCAATATCGAACTTTTTTGTAACCTGGTGCAGCACGAAGGGGCATTTGTGTGAAAACCGCCGCTAAAGTGCGGCGGCTGGCGGTGAGATACGACGAATAGGAATCAGATATTCGCAGCGGATCGCCGCGCCATCTGCGTTACAAATGCCGCTCGGCATGGAATAAAACCGCTCGATGTCCTGTCCTGGCCGCCGTATCGCTTTCATCATGGGGATCGCGGTGTCATACAGGCGGGCGACAAAGTTTTGTAACTCTTCAACTTGCCCCTGATAGGTAAAGCTGGCGTAGTCGCCCGGCTCGATCAGTACCCTTTCGCCCTCGGCTCGCTCGTCCGCCAGCGCCAGAGTATAAGCCATCCGTTGCCCGCCGCGCTGTCGGCTGTCGGCCTCCAGGCTGGTAAGGCCGTATACCACTGTTGAGGTTTCGGCTTCCTTCGGCATCATCTGACGCCAGGCGTGCTGACGCAGCGCGTTTTTCGAATGCAACAGCTGCCCCAACGTACAACTGCGGTGCTGAGTACAGCCAATCAATTGCATCGCCGGTAACGTAATGATCTCCGCCTGCGGCAACGGCGCATCCATCGGCCGCAGTGGAGGCTGCATCCCCTGCCCTGACCAGTCCGCACTGCGACGATAACAGGCCGGTGGCATGCCAAACTGCTTTTTGAAACAGCGGGTGAAGGTCTGCTGGGAATCAAACTGATACTTGTCGGCGATAAAGGCCACGCCGTGGCTGGTCAGCCGCAGTTCACGTGCGGCGGCGGTCAGCCTCCTGCGCCGGGCGTAAGTCCCCAGGATCTCGCCGGTTAACGCTTTAAATAACCGTTGCAGGTGCCATTTGGAATAGCCTGACTTAGTGGCAATGTCGTCCAGTGACAATGGCTGCTCAAGGTTTTGCTCGATCCAGGCAAGCAGTGCCGTAATAACCTGTTGTTGATACATCGCCCCCCCTTATTGCGTCATTGCGTCATTGCGTCATTGCGTCAGCAAACGTTGCGCCAGTTCATGAGCCAGATGCTCGCTGGCAACCACCTGTACCGGGTAGCCCCAGAAACGGCTGGCGAAATCGACAAATTCTTCCGCAGCCTTCCGCCGCACGTCGTCCGGTTCAATCAGCACCATGCCTTTCACCCAGCGTGCCAGCGCCTCACGGTGATCACGCTTCCAGAGTGCGATTTGGGTGCGCTCATCACGATCGTGCTCGTCGTTCTGATCCATACGCCGGTCGCACAGCAGCACGAAGGGCTGCTCGCGCTGCAATAAGCGGCTGAACTCGGCAAACTCGGCAGCGGTGTCGTGCGGTTGTCCTGCCGTTGGCTGACGCATCCACACCAGCGGGAAGGTGGCGGAGTCTAATGACATGGTGTGTCTCCTGAGAGTGCTAAAACGAGCGCTTACTTTATCGACCAGGGTGCTAGACCACATTGCACAATCAGGACATAATGTTTTTCAATTCCGCCAAATTGAGAATTATTCTCATGACCTTTATCACCGAACCGCGTTTCGATATCGATCAGGTCCCGCGCGCCATTTTTGCCGTGCAGGGCTCCACCATTGGCAAAGATTGGGAGATCACCCATCACCGGCACCGCAAGGCACAGCTGATTTATACGGTGCGCGGCATGATCCGTTGCGAGGTGGAAAACGGCCTGTGGCTGGTACCACCACAGTGTGCGCTATGGATGCCCAGCAATGTGCTGCATAACGCCCAGGGGGCCAGTGCCAGCGAATGCTACTGCCTGTTTGTCGATCAGGATGCTATCGCAGGATTGCCAACCCACTGCTGTACGCTGGCGGTGTCCCCACTGCTGCGTGAACTGCTGTTCCAGGCTAGCGGGTTCGAACAGTTGTACGACCAACAGGGCCCGGAAGGACGATTAGCCAGTGTGTTGTTGGATCAACTCGTCAAAGCACCTGTTGAGAACCTGCACCTGCCGGTTTCCAACGACGCGCGCATTCGCCAGTTAACGGAGCGCCTGCTGGCCAACCCGGCGGACAAGGCAACCCTCGGCCAATGGGCGCAGCGTATCGGCATGAGCGAACGTTCGCTCAACCGCACTTTGCAACAGCAAATGGGCATGAGCTTTGGCCACTGGCGGCGACAACTGCACGTGGTGCTGGCGCTACAGCGGCTGACCCAGGGCGACAGCGTGCAACGGGTGGCGCTGGATCTGGGCTACGAAAGCGCCAGCGGTTTTGTCACCATGTTCCGCAAAGCGGTTGGCAAGCCACCGGCGCGTTATTTGGCAGAGAAAAACGCGGCCGATCGGGCACAGGGCGCCGGGATCGTCATGTAATACGCAGCAGTATGGCAATTGAGGTGCCCGAGGCAGTCGGGCCCTTGCCAGCAACCCCCTCCGGCCCTCCACACTGTGATTTTCACTCAACTCCAGATTGAAATAACTCCCATTCTCAATAAATAATGATTACTATTCGCAAACATAAAAGACCCGGTGCGCCACGACGCGACCGGCAGGACTTTACCTTCAATTCGATGATGAGCTTTCTTGGTCCCAGAGCAACGGCCCTGTGACGATAGGCTTTTTAACTCCATGGAGAGGTTATGAACTCTGCAACAACTCGCAACCGTCGTTTCGGCGGACGTACAGCTTTCCCACTGATGCTTCTCACTTCAATGCTGTTCTCCGCCCCGCTGTTCGCGCAGGGTGAGCCAGAACTGCTGCGCAAACCCGTCGGCAAAGGCGCCTATGAAATGGTGTACAGCCAGGGCGAGAACGCGCTGTATCTGGCCACGTCGCAAAGCCGTAAGCTGGATAAAGGCGGCGTGGTGTATCGTTTGGATCCGCAGACGCTGGACATCACCCAGATTATTCACAATGATATCAAGCCGTTCGGCGCAGCCATTAACAGCAAAACCGATACGCTGTTCTTCGGCAACACCGTCAATAACTCGGTGACCGCCATCGACGGCAAAACCGGTGAAGTGAAAGGCCGCCTGGTGCTGGATGCGCGTAAACGCTCCGAGACGGTAAAACCGCTGGCGCCGCGTGAGCTGGTCGCTGATGCCACCACCGATACCCTGTACATCACCGGGCTGGGTGAATCCAGCGTGGTGTGGGTGGTGGACGGTAAAGACCTGACGCTGCGCACCACCATCACCGAAACCGGTAAATACGGTACCGGCCTGGCGCTGGACGCTGCCGCAAACCGCCTGTATGTGACCAACGCCGACGGCGAACTGGTGACCATCGACACCAAAACCAACAAAATTGTCAGTCGCAAGAAGCTCGATGAGTCCAAAGAGCACTTCTTCCTGAACATCAGCCTGGATCCAGCCAGCCACCGTGCCTTTATCACCGATTCCAAGCAGGCACAGGTATTGGTTGTCGATACCCGCGACGGCAAGATCCTGAGCAAAATCGACGTGCCGGAATCCCTGGCCGTGCTGTTCAACCCGGCACGTAATGAAGTCTACGTGACCCATCGCCAGGCCGGTGAAGTCAGCGTGATCGACGCCAAGAGCTACAAGCTGCTGCAAACCATCAAAACGCCAACCCACCCGAACAGCCTGGCGCTGTCACCGGATGGCCAAACGTTGTACGTCAGCGTTAAGCAAGCTTCCAGCCGCGAGAAAGAAGCGTCCGCACCGGACGATGTGATCCGTATTGCGTTGAAATAAAAACATCAGGGCGCCCAGGCGCCCTTTTTATAGGTTAAACCCTAAACCCAACATGCTTGCCATCTGGCAGTTCGATATCCAGTCGCAACGTCCCCCCCATGGCTTCTACATAACGTTTTAAGGTGGAAATCTTCAGCTCATTACCACGCTGCTCGATCGCCGCGACGGAGGGTTGTGAGATACCAAGACTATTCGCCAACGCCTGCTGCGAAATATTCAGCGTTTCACGCAACTCGTACAAACGCGTCTCCAGCAGCATCTCTTCTGCCATTTCCTCAATCCGTTGCCTGCTCTCTGGGGTACGCGAAGCTAGCATGTCTTTTAATGTACCCATTGGTTACTCCTCAAAATTAAGATTCAAATGCTGGGTAAATTGCGCATCTGCAATAGGTAGCATGACTTTGTAAAACCGTTTCTCATTGCCTGTCTTGTCGCCCGCACACAAAACGATAGCCTTACGTTTCGGATCAAATGCAAAGAAAGCACGAATTGGCCGCCCCCGATGCTGAATCCGCAACTCTTTCATATTGGGATACAGTGACCCCTTCAGCGAGTCGACAAACGGACGTGATAGATTGGGGCCACTCCGTTCGAGCATCACCAGTGCAGCAAGAACCTTCTCTTGCGCGGGTTCATCTTGCGATGTAAACCATCGATCAAACGCTTCCGTTGTTATTACCGTCCACATGGCATTCCCTTTTTATAGGCTACGGTCTATAAAAAAGATATAGACTATAATCTATAAACACAACGCCATTGCTGAATTTTTAGCCATTGATAGCCAAATTGCTACACCTTACCCAGCAGCCCGTCAGCTTCCTGAACCACCGCTTTTTTGGTTGCACGTTGGTAAAGGCACAGCGCTTTGCCCGCTTTGTTATGCATAAAAGGCTGCGGGTATCGGCCGGTGATCAGCAGTGCGGAGTAACCGACGTCGTCGCCGTAATGAATAATGTTGCCGGCGGCTTTGGCGCCTGTTAACCCACTGGCCTTCAGGCAGGCCGTTTGCAATGCTTTGTCGCCGTTGGCCCAGGCGGCTTCGGACGACGCCGTCGCGTTGAAGGCCGTAATGGCGGCGACAAACACAATAAAGACTCTGAACATGGATATCTCTCCTGAATAAGGGGGTCACCCGCAGTATATGCAGCCATTTATTATTCAGCCATCAGACCCAAGCCGATTATTTACAGCTTTTTTATTCCAGACATAAATAACGTTACGGCGTTTTTACAGACAGTTTTCAGGGGCACGGATAACATCATTACATCGCCGATATGGCCTCACGAGACGGATGCCTCATGTGTTTATCCCCTGCCCTGATGATGATTTCCCCCACTGTTTTTATTAAATCCGGGGGCCACCATGTATTCTAATATTATTGGCTTTAACCCGTTGCTGGCGGAAATACCTGCCTCGCAGGCGCGTTCATTCCGCAAAGACGTCGAGCAGTATTTACAGCGTTATCCAGATACCGAACACGTCGATATTTATCTTAACGATCTGAACGGCCAATTCCGTGGCAAGCGGCTGCCGGTCGCCGAATTGTTCGCGCTGGATAAGGGCTGTTATTTCCCGCTGTCGATCTACGCCATGGATCTTGCTGGCCAGGTGATTGAAGAAAGCGGGCTGGGCCAGCAGGCGGGCGAACCCGACCGGCTGTGCCTGCCGGTACCCGGCACGCTACGGCCCTGTGCCCGCGATCCGCAGCACCACGCACAACTGCTGCTAACCATGAAAAATACCGACGGCGACGCCTGCGAACTTGAACCGCGCGTGGTGCTGCAACAGGTACTCAAACGTCTGCAGGCCAAGGGGTATTACCCTGTGGTCGCGGCAGAGTTGGAGTTTTATCTGCATGACCCGCTGCAACAGCCTGCTGGCGCCAGCCAGTGCCCAACGCAGAGTTTTTCTGTCGATGCACCAGAGCGCCACCATGCGCTGCTCAATGACATCGAACATCAGGCCCGATTACAAGCGCTGCCGCTAACCGGCATCGTCGCCGAGGCGGCCTCCGGCCAATATGAGCTGAACCTGCACCACAGCGCACGAGTGCTGGAAGCCTGCGACCAGGTGCTGGCGTTGAAGCGCCTCACCCGCCAGATAGCAGAGAAACACCATCAGCACGCCTGCTTTATGGCAAAACCCTGCGCGCAGGCAGCGGGCAGCGGTTTGCATTTTCATATCAGCCTGCAAGACGAACAGGGCAACAATCTGCTGGCCAGCGCGCCGGGCGCGCTGAGTACCACCATGACGCAGGTGATAGCCGGGATGCTGGCGCTAATGCCGGCTTCAATGGCGATACTCGCGCCAAACATCAACGCGTTTCGTCGTTTCCGTCCGGGCATGCATGTGCCATTACGCGCGTCATGGGGGCACAACAACCGCACGGTAGCGTTGCGCCTGCCCTGTGCCGACAGTGCCAACCAACGCATCGAATACCGGCTTGCCGGTGCCGACGCCAACCCTTATCTGGCGGTAGCGGTAATGCTGAGCGGCATGCTGTACGGGCTGGAACATGCGCTGCCACTGCCCCCGCCAGCCTGTGGCAACGGTTATGAAAATGACGACGCGGCAGTGCTGCCGCTCAGCCAGCAGGAAGCGTTGACCCTATTCCAACAATGTCCGGGGCTGCGCGACAGCCTTGGTCCGGCATTTACTGCGCTGTGGCACACCTGCAAGACCGCAGAACTGCGCCGCTTTGAAGGGCAGGTCACCGCAGCGGAAGTGAGCTGGATGCTTTAACGGCATGCTGCGCCCACGTTAGCCGGGACACTCCCAATGAACCACCATGCCGTCGGCTTAAACACGACGTGTACCGGGAAAGAGGACCACCATGAAATATCAGCAATATTCAGCATTGGCTGAAAATACCGATCAACCCATCGTGTTAGATCATGGGCACGTATTTATCTGGCATAAAGGCGCTTTTCATATCAGCACCGATCGCCAGCGGCTGGACATGGATTTTATTCATCGTTTTCTCAGCCATTCACATTGGGCGCAGGATATCGACCGCACTACGCTGGAAAACGCCCTTCGCCACAGCCTGTGTTTTGGCCTGTACCGCAAAAACCGTCAGCTCGGCTTTGCCCGATTGATCACAGACCACGCCACCTTCGCCTACCTGAGCGATGTGTTCATCACCGCCGAATACCGCGGCAATGGGCTGGGCTTGTGGCTGGTGCAAAGCTGCCTGGATCACCCGCTGATGGCCGGATTGCGCCGCATCATGCTCTATACCAGCCAGGCGCCTTGGCTGTATGCCCGGGCGGGTCTTGAGCCTGTCAACCAGCCGGACCGGGTGTGGACGCTTACCCGGCCTGATATCTATCAGCAACCCGGCACGCTTCACACCGCCCCGTCCGTACACTAAACAAGGAACGCACCATGTCTCGTTTGGTTTTGATCTCGAATAAACAGTGTGACAGCAAGGATCTGGCCTGCGCCACCCAGGCCTTATCGCCTGACACCACCAGTGATGACAGTCAAGGGTTGTGGCTGGGCTGGAACGGCGACGTGCAAAATTTTGGCGCAGCAACGCGCCGCCCGATCAGCTATCAGCACCGCAGCGGCTATGAACAGGTGACCTTTCCGCTGTCTACCGAGGAGTTTCACTTTCACTATCAGGGCTACTATCACGATGGCCTGTGGCCGGTGTTCCACAACCGCCCGGAGAAAGCGCATTTCACGCCGGAGAACTACTGCGCATACCGGCAACTCAACCAGCATTTCGCCGATATAGCCTGCGAATATGTGTGCCCAAACGACATCATCTGCATTGATGATTACCAACTGCTGCCCTGCGGCCAGGCGCTGAAAGAACAGGGGTTGCTGAACCCCTGCGCATTTTTCTTCCATTTACCCTTCCCGTCGGCGACGTTGCTCAGGCAGATCCCCGAGCATCACGGTTTAATCGAGTCGCTGCTTTTCTATGATCTGATCGGCTTTCAGGCACTCGACGATCGCAACAACTTCCTCAATTATCTGGCCAACGACTATCCGGTAGAAATGCTGCCTGATGACCAGTGGCAGGTTAACGGGCACATCTTCACTGCTGGCATCTTCCCGGCCGGGATTAACACCCGAAAACTCTATTAATCTTTGCCTTCCGCGGCGTACTGACTTTTCGTGAAAGCCGCCTTCCATTCTGCGTATATACCGCTGAGATGAATATCAGCGGTATACCTGTCACTTATATTTAATTAATGAATACATCCGTTATAAAATGAATTTTCATCCTGTTACATATATATTATAAAAATATACGACACTCAATTGATTTCCATTAACTAAAAACCTTACCCTCTCCCTGTATTTTTCCATCAAGGGAGGGCCAGTGGACGATGACATATTTAATGTCAGCCTAACGCTATTGAGTATCTTTCAGTAATGCCCTCTACGCTGCATTCTGAAAGAAGCAGAATGCGGCAGACACTCGGTTTTTCATCGATGGCATCCTGCTATGCCAATGATTTAAAACTGATAAATTGCCCATCAAACGTCCCAAAAGCGGATCGTCCACGATTAAAAAAACACAATAAAAATGGCTACAGCCGTCTTTCTCTCCCAGCAATGGCGTATTCACCATGTCAAAAACCGGATTTTTGGGAAAATAAAGGGTCTGCATTATGCAAAATAACCAGGGTATATCTATTTTTAAGAAGTACTATTTAAACGACATTATCGTCATCGCCATCGGGATGTTATTTATAGCCTTCTTCATCCGAGCCTGGGGTGATATGCACAGTGGATTTAATGAGAAGAATACCCCGGCAATGAGTCTCGATGCCTGGAACCTTTTTTATTATTCGCTGAGAACCAGCATGCGTTTTATCATCGGCATGGCCTGGTCATTACTGTTTTCTATCGTCTTTGCGGTACTGGCAGCCCGCTATGTCCCCCTCCGCCGGGTGATCCTGCCCTTCGTCAACTTTATGGAGTCAGTCCCCCTGGTGGGTTTCTTAACCTTCACCACGGTGTATTTCCTCAATCTCTATCCGCACAGCGTAATGGGATTGGAATGTACCGCCATCTTTGCGGTATTCACCGGCCAGGCCTGGAACATGATGTTGACGCTGTATCAGACATTACGCATCATTCCGCATGAGCTGGATGAGGCCGCACGCAGCTTTAATTACAACCCATGGCAGCGCTTCTGGCGACTGGAGTTTATTTATTCGGTCCCAGGACTGCTATGGAATGCCATGGTCTCGCAATCCGCCGCTTGGTTTGCCTTGGTCGCGTCTGAAGCGATCCCGGTTGGCGATCGTTCTATTGCATTGCCCGGCGTAGGTTCCTATATCGCCGAGGCGCTGGCGCAACAGAACATTCAGGCCATCTTGTTTGCAGTGATCGCCTTGGTTGCCAACATTGTCGTATTGGATCAACTGATTTTCCGTCCGCTGGTACGTTATACCTCGCGCTTCAAATACGAAGACGTTACCGCCACTCGGGCGGAAGGCGGCTCATGGTTTTACAACTGCCTGACTTTCTCTTATGTCGGAGCGGCATTCAGCGGAACGCTGCGTGTGCTGGCAGATCTCTGGCTGTTCAAATTACCGCGGGTTTGGTATGCGCTGGGTTTACATCATCTGTTTCGTATTGTCGCCAAAGGCAATTGGCTGTGGCGCAGTCTCTGGTATCTCGCGGTGGTGATGGCTTGCGTTTGGTTTGGCTATCAACTGTGGGAATACTTCCCTAAACAGTATTTCAGCATGCTGCCAGAGTGGATGCTGTTGACCACGGCCCGCGTCGTGACGGCCATGCTGTTAAGCATCGTCATTTTCACACCGCTGGGGGTGTGGATTGGCATGAATCCACGACGGGTGAAGTTCTTTCAACCGATCATCCAGATCCTGGCGGCCATCCCGCCCAATATTTTCTATCCGCTGATCGCTGCCTTCATCGCTATTTATCATCAGGATCTCGGCTGGTGGGCCATTCCCATGATCATGTTGGGCACACAGTGGTACGTGCTATTTAACGTAATAGCTGGCGTATCGGCCATCCCTACGCAGATTACCGAAGTCAGCAAAACCTTTCGCCTACGAAACGTCAACTGGTGGCGTTATTACATGCTGCCGGCGATTTTCCCCTACATCGTAACAGGCATCATTTCCGCCGCCGGTGGGGCCTGGAACAGTGCGATTGCTGCTGAGGTGATTCAGTGGGGTAGCACCACCCTCAGTACGACCGGTTTGGGCGCATTCATTTCTGTGGTGACTGATGCAGGCAAAAACCCAGAATCCGCATTGGGTTGTACCGCCATGATCGCGCTGGTGGCGCTGTGCATCATTTTCGTCTGGCAGCCACTGTACCGACTGGCAGAAACCAAATTCAAATACGATTGATGAGGTAAGACATGGAAACTCAAAACGTTATTCTCCAGGCTACGCAGGTGACTAAAACCTTCATCGGTGAAAATGGCCGGCCAAAAACCGTGTTGAAGAAGGTTAACCTGACCGTTCATGAGGGAGAGTTTGTCACTATCCTGGGCCAGTCCGGCTCGGGGAAATCCACCCTGCTGCGCATATTGGCCGGGTTACTCTTCCCCGACAGTGGAACAGTCAGCCTGGAAAACGTCCCTCTCAAAGGCCCGGATGAAAGTATCAGTATGGTATTTCAATCATATGCACTTTATCCCTGGCTAACCGTTTACGACAACATCGCTTTTGGCCTACTGGCACAGAGTTTGCCCCCACAAGCGATCGCTGAAAAAATCGGAGGACTGTTGAAGTTGATTGGCCTGACAGGCTATGAACAAGCCAGGCCACGTGAACTGTCCGGTGGTATGCGCCAACGCGTCGGCTTTGCCCGGGCGTTGGCCGTGGAGCCCAAAGTATTGTTGCTGGATGAGCCATTCTCTTCTCTCGACATTTTTACCGCGCTTAAACTGCGTCAGGATCTCATGGCGCTGTGGATAGCAAAAAGAATCAGCACTCGCGCCATGGTGATGGTGACGCATGACGTTGAAGAAGCGGTGATGATGTCCAACCGGGTGATCATCCTGGATGCATCCCGTCGACAAATAGCCGATCAATTCACCATCACTGTCCCGCCCCCACAGCGCAATCGGCAAAATATGCGTCTTATTACTGAAGAGATTACGGACTGCCTGTATAAAAAAATCGCGGTATCGCAAGCGTCATCGTAATCCGCCATGTTTATCACTGGCTCAGGATGGGATGATGTACCTACGCTGAGGCTTTGCAATTACTCGTAAACAAGCATGAGGGGGAACACATCAAATCGGTTCCCCATAATAATCCTGAATAACGCTGCCATTATTATTTCCAATTCCGTTTACCTACGGTTTATATTTCAAATAATTGATGGCAATATTCATTTATGAACCAATCTGGTTTACATCCCGTTTAAACAAAACAGGTTCCCTCTCCTGCATTAATATTAAATTACATTTTGATTAGACAAAACAACTTCGCACCGTTGAACAATGCACGCTATTACGGTTATTATCCTCCCATGAAAAATAACGAGGAAATTATATGGACGGCGACGGTTCGTTGTTTAATGGTTTGTTGAATTTACTGAAGGACCAGGAGCAATAGTCATCATATTGCGTCCTGAAAGTGTCAGGATGTGAGTCCGTTACACCCCTTTTCGCTTTTCCCTTCGGTTTTTTGCTTAAGCGTTCCTGGCTCTGCAGGATGCTTATGCCCTGTCAGCACCCCATAAAACGCCTTTTTTATTAACAGTCCGACAAGCGGTCCGGCATGTTTTCGCCTGCAATTATGGCATTCATGTTCACACCCCATTTGCGGGCAATATTCTATGCACATACTTTTTAATAGATTAAAAAGGGTATTTCATGATCAATAGAAAAAGTCTGCTAACGCTCAATAACGTCAGCAAGAGTTTTCAGCTTGCCGGAAAGAAAAGTCATTTAGTCTTGAGTGAAATAAACTTTAAGATTTACGATAATGAAATCGTCAGTATATTGGGCAAGTCCGGTTCGGGAAAATCTACCCTGTTGCGCATTATTTCCGGTCTCATCAAGCCAGATTTAGGCACCGTCATGATCGGAGAAAAAAAGGTTTCGGGGCCTAATCCACAGATCAATATGGTA
The DNA here is from genome assembly GCF_044900985.1 of Serratia sp. NPDC087055. Lineage (NCBI taxonomy): Bacteria > Pseudomonadati > Pseudomonadota > Gammaproteobacteria > Enterobacterales > Yersiniaceae > Serratia > Serratia sp. NPDC087055. Next base: position 224,779 of record NZ_JBJDOG010000002.1, on the reverse strand, counting down.
TTCCAGACCTTTGCCATTTTCCCTTGGCTGACCGTTGACCAAAATATCGCTTTCGGCCTGCAGGCTCAGGATCTCCCGCAGCAAGTGATCGAAACCCAGACCCTGAAAATGTTGGATCTGGTCGGCCTGACCCCCTATCGCGACGCTTACCCACGAGAACTTTCCGGCGGTATGCGCCAACGTGTGGGTTTTGCCCGTGCGCTGGCGGTAGAACCCATGTTGCTACTGTTGGATGAGCCCTTTTCTTCGCTGGATATTTTTACCGGCGAAAATCTGCGTCGCGATCTGCTGCGGATCTGGATGACTCGGCAAATAAAAACCCGCTCTATGGTGTTGGTAACTCACAGCGTAGAGGAGGCGGTGATGATGTCGGACCGCATTGTCCTGTTAGGATCTGAACCCGGCACCCTTAAAGGCTATTACCACATCAGGTTACGTCGCGAAGAGAGAACCCGCCAAGGAATGCAAGCACTGACAGAGGAAATCAGTGAGGCACTCAGCCAGCAAATCGCCAGCGCACATTAACCGGAAACCGCGGCTTGGCAGGTGTCCTGCCTGCCGTATTAACTACCTGTTTATCAAGAATTACCCCCCGATGGGTGGTTCATGATAAGCGGATAATACATTGAGTATTTATCATGCATTTCATTCATACATTACTGACGCTGTTTACTGCGTCCGGGTTAGGTGCCGTCATTGGCTACGAAAGGCAATTCCGCCAGCGCACCGCAGGGTTGCGCACCAATACCCTGGTGGCAACCAGCGCGGCAATCTTCGTACATCTGGCTATGACGATTGACGGCAGCGGCGGCGCGGTACGGGTTATTTCCTATGTGGTTTCTGGCGTTGGCTTTCTCGGCGCCGGGGCAATCATGAAAGAAGGAATGAATATCCGAGGTTTGAATACCGCAGCCACACTGTGGGGTTCCGCCGCGGTCGGTGCCTGTGCCGGCTGCGCCCTGTATGGCGATGCGCTGGCTGCCACCCTGTATGTATTGGCAGCCAATACCTTGTTGCGCCCTATCGTCAATATGGTGAATAAGCAGCCGTTCAACGACGTTAACGGTGAGTCCACCTACCAAATCTGCGTGATCGCCTTCGAACACGAACAGCGCGATGCCTTGGCCAAATTCAAAAAGGTGCTACAGGCAGAAAGTTGCTTCATCTCGCATCTGGATATTGAGCCCTTCGGTGATGACGACGTAGAAATTACCGCCACGCTGATGCCTGCTTCCGTCACCACCCTGGTGCTAGACCGGACCATCAATAAATTGCTGGGCGACAGCATGATGAAACAGGCCTACTACAGCCGCATCGCCGGCTCCGGTTAACGCAGGACAGGGTCTTTTCCTCCTTGCCATGCCTTATTCTCCGAATAGAGAGATTTACCATGAAGAATATGCCGAAATTTTCTCATCTGACTATTTTCAAAGAAATTGTTACCTGTGGAAGTTTACTTGAAACGTCAAAAAAACTGGGCATTTCACAGCCTACGCTTAGCCGTATAATCAAAGAACTGGAAGCGAACATTGGCTCTCGCCTGCTGGAGCGCAGCAACCGCGGCGTACGCCTGACTGCGGTTGGAGAGGTCTTCTATCAAAAGATAGATCGGGTCACTAATCAACTGAGAAATGCGATTGATGAACTGCGGGGAATGAGCAGCTCGGGGGAGAAATACCTGCGGTTGGGTATGAGCATTGACCCCTTGTTGTGTTATCTCGGGGAGGCGATCGACAGCTTTAACCAACGCTACCCTCACACCAGAGTGACCCTGGTTGAAGACTCGCCAGAGGGGCTGATTGCTAAACTCAGAAACAGCGAGCTGGATTTGGTGCTATGCAGCCTGAGCAACAACACGACCTGCGCAGACTTGGCCATGCAGGCGCTCACCCGCGAGCATTTCTCCCTCTATCAAAACGGGGATAAAGCGACGGCCACGCTGCCGCTAGCCGAAGCCAAATGGGTGGTACCGCGTTCATGTTCAGTAGGCCACGCCACCATTAAGGACATCGCCAGCCAGTACACACCGAACGGGAACATCGTGGAGACCGATTCCTTTTTGGCTACCTGGTGTCTGGTCAAACAACAGGGCTATCTTGCACTGCTAAGCGACCGGGTTGTCGCGCAATATGCGCCACAGTTGAACCTGAAAAAGATGCCCGCGGAAGAGATCGACATCAGTGCACAATTTTATATCTTCACCCGCAATGAGCCGGTAATGTCCCCACTCAGTACCGCATTCATCGATATCCTGCAGGCCATACAACCCGCCTGAAAGACTCAGCCCACTGACGCTCCGTGTTCATCTCGTTGTCGTCGGTGGCGCCCAACCGCTCACCCCTGTTTTTTGACCGCTTACCGCCCCTATAGCACCGCTGACTGAAATTCGCATGTCTTCCCCAGTCCCAACCCGCAATGATGAGCTGTTCCTAAACTCGTCATACTTCAAGTTGCATCATTGTTGGCTACGATTGCTCACCCGAAACACTTACTTATGTAAGCTCATCGGGCCTCACTCCCTTGCCGCCTCGATGCCACTCGAATTATTTAGAGTTCATACCCGACCGTTATCCGCACCCAGGCCGCGTGCCTGAAACATCTTATAAGCGGATTAACTCACTAATTTTTTTTGCAGATTTTAACTAAGGACATCTCAATGAACCGAGAGGGGATTTTAAAACACATACCCTGGATGCTGCTGGGGATACTCGGCGCGTCCTGCCTGGGCGTAGTGGCACTGCGCCGCGGCGAACACATCAGCGCCTTGTGGATCATCGTCGCTTCGGTGGCGGTGTATCTGGTGGCATACCGTTATTACAGCCTGTACATCGCCACCAAGGTGATGAAGCTGGACGCCTTCCGTGCGACGCCGGCCGTGGTCAACAACGACGGCCTGAACTACGTCCCGACCAACAAGAACGTGCTGTTCGGCCACCACTTCGCCGCCATTGCCGGTGCCGGCCCGCTGGTCGGCCCGGTGCTCGCTGCGCAGGTCGGCTACCTGCCCGGCACGCTGTGGCTGCTGGGTGGCGTGGTGCTGGCGGGGGCGGTGCAGGACTTTATGGTGCTGTTCATCTCCTCACGCCGCAACGGCGCATCGCTCGGTGAGATCATCAAAAAGGAAATGGGCCCGGTACCGGGCACCATCGCGCTGTTTGGCTGCTTCCTGATTATGATCATCATCCTGGCGGTGCTGGCCCTGATCGTGGTGAAAGCGCTGGCGGAAAGCCCATGGGGCGTGTTCACCGTCTGCGCCACCGTGCCAATTGCCCTGTTTATGGGCGTCTATATGCGCTTCCTGCGCCCGGGTCGGGTGGGTGAAGTGTCGGTCATTGGTATCGTGCTGCTGGTGGCATCCATCTGGTTCGGCGGCGTCATCGCCCATGACCCGTACTGGGGCCCGGCGCTGACCTTTAAAGACACCACCATCACCTTTACGCTGATTGGTTATGCGTTCGTTTCTGCCCTGCTGCCGGTATGGCTGATCCTGGCACCGCGCGACTACCTGGCGACCTTCCTGAAAATTGGCGTGATCGTCGGGCTGGCGATTGGCATCGTGATCCTTAACCCTGAGCTGAAAATGCCGGCGGTGACCCAGTTTATCGACGGCACTGGCCCGGTGTGGAAAGGCTCGGTGTTCCCGTTCCTGTTCATTACCATCGCCTGTGGCGCCGTGTCCGGCTTCCATGCGCTGATCGCCTCCGGCACCACGCCAAAGCTGTTGGCCAATGAGAAAGACGCACGCTTTATCGGTTACGGCGCGATGCTGATGGAATCCTTCGTTGCCATCATGGCACTGGTTGCCGCTTCCATCATCGAACCTGGCCTGTACTTCGCCATGAACACCCCACCGGCAGCACTGGGCATCACCATGCCAGACCTGCACCGTTTGGGGACCGAAGATGCGCCGATGATCATGGCGTCACTGCGTGATGTGAGTGCCCATGCGGCAGCGACCGTCAGTTCCTGGGGCTTTGTCATCAGCCCGGAACAGATCCTGCAGACCGCCAAAGACATTGGCGAACCTTCCATACTGAACCGCGCCGGTGGCGCGCCAACGCTGGCAGTAGGTATCGCCCACGTGTTCCACCAGATCATCCCTGGTGCCAACATGGGCTTCTGGTACCACTTCGGTATTCTGTTTGAAGCGCTGTTCATCCTGACCGCACTGGATGCAGGTACCCGTTCCGGCCGCTTTATGCTGCAGGACTTGCTGGGCAACTTTGCGCCATTCCTGAAAAAAACCGACTCACTGGTGGCCGGGATTGTCGGCACCGCGGGCTGCGTCGGCCTGTGGGGTTACCTGCTGTATCAAGGGGTGGTCGATCCGCTCGGCGGCGTGAAGAGCCTGTGGCCGCTGTTCGGCATCTCCAACCAGATGTTGGCTGCCGTCGCCTTGGTGCTGGGCACCGTAGTGTTGATTAAGATGAAGCGCACCCAATACATCTGGGTCACCGTGCTACCGGCGGTGTGGCTGCTGATTTGTACCACCTACGCGCTGGGCCTGAAGCTGTTCAGCGACAACCCGCAGCTCGAAGGTTTCTTCTTCCAAGCCGGTGAGTACAAGCGCAAAATCGCTGAAGGCGGTGCCGAGCTGACCGCCCAGCAGGTGGCAAACATGAACCATATCGTGGTGAACAACTACACCAACGCCGGGCTGAGCATTCTGTTCCTGCTGGTGGTGTACAGCATCATCTTCTACGGGGTGAAAACCGCCATGGCGGCGCACAAAAACCCGAACCGCAGCGACCAGGAAACGCCGTACGTGCCGGTGCCTGAAGAAGCGCCTTCCCACGGCGTAACTGAGGGGGACGTCAAAGTTTCACCGCAGCACTGATGTGATTTAACGGATACCCTGCATAATGAAAGTTAAGTAGTACCCAATGGATTTCGAGCCGCAGCAAGGCGGCAAATGAGCGACAAATCGGTAGGGAACCGATTTGAACAGCGTTTGCGCTGGCCCAAAGGGTGAGCCTCAGGGATGAGGCTCATTAATCCCCAGGAGCTTACTCAAGTAAGTGACTGGGATTCGTGAATGAAGCCAACACCGCTGCGGTTCGAAAGACGAAGGGTATGCAGGGTAATTTTTGGGAGAAGGTTTATGTTCGGTAATCTCGGCCAGGCGGGTAAATATCTCGGGCAGGCGGCGCGCATGTTAGTTGGCGTGCCTGACTACGATACCTACGTCCAGCATATGAAAGACAACCACCCGGACAAGCCGGTGATGACCTATAAAGAGTTTTTCCGCGAACGCCAGCAGGCCCGCTACGGTGGGGACGGTAAAGGCGGTATGCGCTGTTGTTAGTTAAAAGGATCCGCAATGAAACCCATCGCAGTCACCATTCTGACCGGCTTTTTGGGTGCCGGTAAAACCACCCTGCTCCGCCATATTCTCAACGCCGAACACGGCTACAAGATTGCCGTGATTGAAAACGAGTTCGGCGAAGTGCCGATCGACAACGCGCTGATTGGCGACCGCGCCAGCCGCATCACTACTCTGAGCAACGGCTGCATCTGCTGCAGCAAATCCAACGAGCTGGCAGACGCACTGCTCGACTTGCTGGACGGCGTAGACAGCGGCCAGCTGGCGTTCGACCGACTGATCATCGAATGCACCGGCATGGCCGATCCCGGCCCGATCACCCGGACCTTTTTCTCGCACGAGATCCTCTGCGAACGCTTCCTGCTGGACGGCATCATCACCCTGGTGGACGCCGCACACGCCGATCAACAACTCAGCCAGTTCAGCATCGCACAGGCGCAGGTGGGCTACGCCGACCGCATTCTGCTGACCAAAACCGACGTGGCACCGGACTGCGAAGCGCTGATACAACGCCTACAGCAGATGAATGCCCGCGCACCGGTGTATAAAGTGACGCACGGCGATATCGATCTTGGCGTATTGTTCGACATCGAAGGCTTTGTGCTGAACGACAAGCTGACCCTGACGCCGCCTGCCCCGCTGTTCCGCCGCATCCCGCAGGCGCAGAACAACATTACGTCGATTGTGGTGTACCACGAGCAACCGCTGGAACTGATGCAGATATCCGAAGTGATGGAGGGCCTGCTGCTGGAATACGCCGACAGCCTGCTGCGTTATAAGGGGATTTTGTCGATCAAGGACGAGCCGCGCCGCCTACTGTTCCAGGGCGTGCAACGGCTGTATAACGCCGACTGGGACCGCGAGTGGCTGCCAGAGGAAGAGCGCCGCAGCACCCTGGTGTTTATCGGTGTGGATTTGCCGGAGGAGACGATCCGCCAGCGGTTTGCCGACCTGACATAACCTTAAGTTCATCAGGCTGCGCCTTTGCTCGCGCAGCCCATTTCTGCCCCTTACCCCTTCTGAAAATACGGCCCCGCCGCTACAGAATCCCGCAGGATCAGGCTCGCCGGGAAGGCCGGGCGTTTGCTCAGCTCGCCGCCATCCAGCATCGACACCAGCCGATTGATGGTTTCCTTGATCATGTCGGTCACCGGCATTTTCATGCTGGAGAGCGAGGGAATGGTATAAGGTGCCAGCGGGATGTCATCAAAACCTATCACCGACACGGCGGACGGCACCGGGATTTGGCACTCTGTCAGCCGCTTGATGGCGCCGATGGCCATCTCGTCGTTGCTGGCAACAATGGCGCTGAACGTGCAGCCGCTAGCCAGCAGCGCATCGACCGCCGCCATGCCGCTTTGCGCATTCCACTTGCCTTCGACAATCAGGTCGCTATCGACCGCGATACCCTGCTCCGCCAACGCGGCTTTATAGCCGGAAAGCCGCTCCAGCCCTGTGGGTGAATCCAGCGAACCGGTGATAAAGGCAATATCGCGGTGCCCCTGTTCGATCAGGTGCCTGACCGCCGTCGCGCTGGTGGCGTGCTGATCGCTGAAGATGCAGTAGCTGTCGTTCAGCCTTAACCGGCGATTGATGACCAGAATCGGCTGTTTATGCTGGGAAATGATCGCGTCCATCTCCGCAATCGACAGAAAGCGCGGGTAGATGATCACGCCGTCACAGCGCAGATCCAGCAGGAATTGAATGGCGGCCTTTTCCTCTTCGGCGGTGTGCTTGCCGTCCGCCAGGATCAGTTGGCGGCCGTGCTCTTCCATGATGCGCGCCGACTGAAACATCAGCTCGCTGAAGTAGTTGCCACTGTACAGCGTGTTGGTGACCACCAGCCCGATGGTCTGGGTAGTTTTGGTGGCGAGATTGCGCGCCAACAGGTTGGGCCGATAGCCGGTCTCGGCAATGGCTTTCTCTACCTGTTCGCGCTTTTCCGGGCCGACATAGCCGCTGCCGGACAGCACGCGGGACACCGTCGCTTTCGACACGCCCGCCCTTTTAGCCACCTCAAGTATTGTTGCCATCTCTGCGCCGTCAAAATCCAGGGTTCAGCGCAGTCTACCCAAGACGCCCCCCGTTTGAAATCTTTTCACGCCTGCCGCTGCCGTCCCCTTCGGCCTTAAAGTGACCAGGTTCACGAAACGAAAAACCCAAAAATCATAATTCTTGCCAGACAAAAAACAGATCAGCATTATTTTGTGAAACCGGTTTCTTGTGGGCGTTTCATTCAGATGGAACGGCGGATCGCCCAGGCAGTAAAAGTGAGCCTTTGGGCAATCCGAATTCATATCTGAAGAGACGACAACCTTATGCCGAAGAACTACGCAGAGATCTCACCCGCCATCGTGAATGCGTTGGGCGGTCTCAGCAACATCGACGCCGTTACGCACTGCATGACCCGCTTGCGATTCGTGGTGAAAGACAAGGCGCTGATCGACACGCCGAGACTCAAAGCGATTAGCGGCGTGATGGGCGTGGTGCACAGCGGCGAGCAGTGCCAGGTGATCATCGGTAACGAGGTGTCAAAAGCCTATCAAGCGGTGTTGGCGCTCGGCCTGCCGGGCAACGCCCCCGCCGCCGTGCCGGCAAAGCGCAAAATCACCCTGAAAGGCATCGGCGCCGGCATTCTCGACGCGCTGGTCGGCACCATGTCGCCGCTGATCCCCGCCATTATCGGCGGTTCGATGGTGAAGCTACTGGCAATGATGCTGGATATGGCCGGGGTGTTCGACAAAGGCTCGTCGACGCTGGTGATACTGAACGTGATTGGCGACGGGGCGTTCTTCTTCCTGCCGGTGATGGTGGCGGCCTCTGCCGCCCTTAAATTCAAAACCAATATGTCGCTGGCGATCGCCATTGCTGGTGTACTGCTGCACCCTAACTTTATCGATCTGATGGCCAAGGCGGCGCAGGGCCAGGCGGTTGAGTTCGCTTACATTCCGGTGACGGCGGTGAAATACACCTACACGGTGATCCCCGCGCTGGTGATGACCTGGATCCTGTCGTACATCGAGCGCTGGGTAGACCGCATCACCCCGGCGGTGACCAAAAACTTCCTTAAGCCGATGCTGATTGTGCTGATCGCCGCGCCGATCGCGATAGTGTTTATCGGCCCGCTCGGCATCTGGATCGGTAGCGGGATCTCGGCGCTGGTGTACACCGTGCATGGCTATTTGGGCTGGCTTTCCGTCGCCATTATGGGGGCGATCTGGCCGCTGCTGGTGATGACCGGCATGCACCGCGTCTTCACCCCGACCATCATTCAGACCATCGCCGAAACCGGCAAAGAGGGCATGGTGATGCCGTCAGAGATTGGCGCCAACCTGTCGCTCGGCGGCTCTTCGCTAGCGGTGGCGTTCAAAACCAAGAACCGCGAACTGCGCCAGACCGCCTTGGCCGCGGCCGCCTCCGCCATTGTGGCGGGCATTTCCGAACCGGCGCTGTACGGCGTGGCGGTGCGCCTCAAACGCCCGCTGATCGCCAGCCTGATCAGCGGCTTTATCTGCGGTGCCGTCGCCGGCATTGGTGGGCTCGCCAGCCATTCGATGGCCTCGCCCGGCCTGTTCACCAGCGTGCAGTTCTTCGACCCGACGAACCCGATGAGCATTGTCTGGGTCGGCGGTGTGATGGTGCTTTCTGTGGTGCTGTCGTTCGTGCTCACGCTGCTGTTGGGCTTTGAAGACATTCCGGAAAGCGAAGCCTCGCCAACGGCGGCCACTGCGCCTGCGGTAAATACCGCTAACGTTGTCCATTAACGCACTATTTTTATACCCTAAATAATTGGAGTTGCATCACGGCGGCAAGGCCGTACATCCCCAGGAGCTTAGTCAACTAAGTGACTGGGGTGTGCGACAAATCTGTCAGGAACAGATTTGAACGCTGCTTGCAGCGGCCCCGAAAGGGCAAGAGCCACGGATGGGTCTTGTAACGCAGCCAACACAGAGGCAGCTTCAAGTATGACGGGTAATTGAGGATTACATGTCTGATTCAACATTCCCGCAAGGGTTCTTATGGGGCGGCGCCCTGGCCGCCAACCAGTCGGAGGGGGGTTATCGCGAGGGCGGCAAAGGGCTGACCACGGTTGACATGATCCCGCATGGCCCCAACCGCATGCCGGTGAAGCTGGGCCTGGAGAAGCGCTTTAGCCTGCGCGAAGACGAGTTTTACCCCAGCCATGACGCTATTGATTTTTACCATCGCTACCGCGACGACATTGCGCTGATGGCGGAGATGGGCTTCACCGTGTTCCGCACCTCCATCGCCTGGAGCCGGATTTACCCGAACGGCGACGAGCTGACGCCTAACCCGGAGGGAATCGCCTTCTACCGCAGCCTGTTCGAAGAATGCCGTAAATACGGCATCGAGCCGCTGGTGACGCTGTGCCATTTCGACGTGCCGATGCACCTGGTGACCGAATACGGCTCCTGGCGCAGTCGCAAGATGGTGGAGTTTTTCACCCGCTATGCCCGCACCTGCTTTGAAGCCTTCGACGGGCTGGTGAAGTATTGGCTCACCTTCAACGAGATCAACATTGTGCTGCACAGCCCGTTCTCCGGCGCAGGATTGGTGTTTGAAGCCGGCGAAAACCCCGAGCAGGTAAAATACCAGGCCATACACCACGAACTGGTGGCCAGCGCCCTGGCGACCCGCATCGCGCATGAAGTGAACCCCGCTAACCAGGTGGGCTGCATGCTGGCCGGCGGCAATTTCTACCCCTGGTCCAGCAAGCCGGAAGACGTGTGGGCCGCGCTGGAGAAAGACCGCGAGAACCTGTTCTTTATCGACGTGCAGGCCCGCGGTGCTTACCCTGCTTACTCTGCGAGGGTGTTCCGCGAGAAAGGCGTGAGCATCGCGATGGAAGAAGGCGACGCCGAGATCCTGAAGAACACCGTCGATTTTGTCTCCTTCAGCTATTACGCCTCACGCTGCGCGTCTGCCGACATGAACGACAACAACAGCAGCGCCGCCAACGTGGTGAAATCCCTGACCAACCCGCATATTCCGCGCAGCGACTGGGGCTGGGGCATCGACCCACTGGGTTTGCGCATCACCATGAACATGATGTACGACCGTTACCAAAAGCCGCTGTTCCTGGTGGAAAACGGCCTGGGCGCCCACGACGAGTTCAATGCCGCAGGCGAGATTGAGGACGATTACCGCATCAGCTACCTGCGGGAACATATCCGTGCCATGGCCGACGCCATCGCCGACGGCGTACCGGTGATCGGCTACACCACCTGGGGCTGCATTGATCTGGTGGCGGCATCGACCGGGGAAATGAGCAAGCGCTACGGCTTTGTTTACGTCGACCGCGACGACCACGGCAACGGCACCCTCGCCCGTACGCGCAAGAAATCCTTCTGGTGGTATAAGAAGGTGATTGCCAGTAATGGGGCGGATTTGGGGTGATGGATTTGGCGGCGGCAAGAGCCGCTAATGGCGATTGTTGCGAGCCGCATTCCAGATTGAGCAGTAAGCCCCTGTAATTCTATACAGCCTATTTTTTCGCCTTTTTGTCAGCGCTATAGTCTCCCGGCTGCGGCACAATCCGCAGCCGGAGTTAGCGTTCCGAACATACACTGAGCAGCATTATGTATATAATGCTGGGGCCTTGAACATCCAGAATTATGGTGGCCCAGGCGGAGGCTTCGCAAGAAGCGCCGGTTTCCTTAGTGTCCGGTAACGCTAACTCCGTTTGGGCTACCACCATGGGTTTAGCGTCTCATGTGGTAGCAGCGCACCACACTAAGGAGAGCAACCACATGGAAAACACTTCCACCTCACAACCCGAGACAAGCACCCTCACCCTCTATCGCCAACTGTTCAATCAGCTCGATCTCAGCACCTTAGACGCAACACAACTCTTAGACCTTGCCGCCCTCTCCGCCGAACAGGCCGAAGGGTTATGTCATGGCCTAATACTGTTCGGTGAGCTAATGCAAAAGAACCCGCAGCCCAACGACACCCAGTGGGAACAGCTAAATCACTACCTCAACGCAACGGCTCACTTAGTACCGGCATTGTGCAACCTTTATGGCCGTGCTCTGCGCGAGATGGAATGCCAGAGCTGATAAGTTAAAATAAAAGCCAAAACAAATAATAAGAACGGTATTAGTTTTGTGCCGTTCTTATCACCCTGGTAAATCTCATAGATCTGACTGACATATCACGATAAACACATTCACGAAGGTAGGCATTTCCCCCGTGGCCTGGCATAGTTAACGCATTCGATAAATCGATGAGTTAACTGCTGGATAATGACGCATGGCCGCTGGCAGTACGCAAACGCATTGATCAGAATCCGTTCTGCAATGAGGGGAATGTTTTGGCTATAAAGATCGCAATGTTATCTTCGAAAGAGGCTGTTTTAGACGCAATCAAAGAATATAACAACCAAGGTTATGATGATTTCCTTAAGAAAAATAAAGTTGAAAAAATAAGAACACACAAGGTCCGTTATAATAAATCCCTGTACGACATTAATGGAATCGCCACCGCAGCTTATATTCTCCAAATTGGTGAACCATCAGATAAAGTAAAATTCAGTGTTAATCTAGAAACGGTCATCCAAGAGTTAAAAAAACTCGGCCTCGAGGTAGTTGAAACGCCGCATCCTCTGGAGAAATTAGAGAAAGGTGAACTTTATAAACGTAAAGACCTCCACGACCTCTACGGCGGGCAAGAGCAAGGCGGAATATCGACACCCAAAGAATTCCCCGTGATCTTCATTTTCACCGGCGAGGCTGGCGAAACGCATGGGTACAAAGACGGATGGTCTAACGACGACCACTTCTCCTACACGGGAGAGGGGCAGAAAGGTGACATGGCGTTTACCAACGGTAATAAACATATCCGAGACCATAAAGATAATGGTAGGGATATACTTTTATTTGAATATAATAAAAAACGTACGGGCGTAAAATTTATTGGATTGTTTGAGTGCGATTCATGGAATTACACCCAATGTCTAGATACCGAAAAAAACATGAGGCAAGGGATAGTTTTTAATTTATTCCGAGTATCTTCTGCTCAAGACGTAGACAATGACACCACTACATCAGAAGTAGACCCAAAGAAAGAAACACTCGAGCAGCTACGCGCCAAGGCGATAAAATCATCCATGATGACAGGCCAGCGTAAAGAGAGTGACAGCAAAAACTCTTGGTTCAAACGCAGCGAAGACGTGAAAAAATACGTACTTCAACGCGCCAATGGCATCTGTGAATCCTGCGAGCAACCCGCACCGTTCCAGAAAAAGAATGGCGATCCTTATCTAGAACCTCACCACACAAAACGCCTGGCCGATGAAGGCCCCGATCACCCGCAGTGGGTTGGCGCCATCTGCCCTACCTGCCACCGCCGGATCCACAGTGGTGCTGATGGAAAAGCGCTGAACCAGACTTTAATGGTGAAGTTGGAGCTGAAAGAAGCGAGTTTTAAATAGCCATTGTTTAAAAACTATTTGAGTAGAAGTGTTCGAGGATGGTGTTTAAAGAGATGATCCTAGAATTATTGAACGTAGAACAGTTCGTTCTCACGTGTATGACAAAATCCGCAGTATGATCGATATCTTTGTTAATGGCATGAGTGGGCTCTGATAGGAGAGTAATAATGGCATTAGATCTGAGTAATACTTTGGTTATTGGTATAAGTGCTACCGCACTGTTTGATATGAGTGAGTCGGATCGTATATTTCAAGAGACATCGGTGACAGACCCCGACAGTGCAATTGAGCAATATCGTGCCTATATGCTAGAGCATGAAAATGAACCACTCAAGCCTGGGACTGGCTATCCACTAATAAAAGCATTACTCGGGCTAAACCAGCATAAACAAGCCGAGGATACATCGCCGTTAGTAGAAGTCGTTGTTATGTCTAGAAATAGCCCAGAGACCGGTATTCGCGTATTAAACACAATCCGCCACGATAAGCTGAACATCTCACGTTCGGCGTTCACCGCTGGAGAAACGGTTGCCGATTACTTAGATGCATTTGATGTAGACCTTTTTCTGACGACAAATGTTGCTGATGCACAGAAAGTAATTGACTCTTGTTTCTGTGCTGCAGCCATTTTGAAAGATCCTCCCGCAGATGCTCCAGAGATCCCTGAAGGCCAAGTCAGAATTGCCTTTGATGGAGATGCCGTACTTTTTTCAGATGAGAGTGAATTGGTCTATAAAACACAAGGGATAGCAGCATTCCACGCTCAAGAGAATGCACAGCAAGACATCCCTATGGGGGAGGGCCCATATGCTACATTGCTCAAAAAGTTGGCAAAACTTCAAGAGCGTCTGCCAATAAGAATAGAATACTCCCCAATCCGTATTGCTTTAGTCACTGCAAGAAACTCCCCATCAGAGATGAGAGTGATTAAAACGCTACGCAACTGGGGCGTTTACGTTGACGAAGCATTTTTTCTCGGCGGTGTTGGAAAAGACAAAGTTTTAAAAGCATTCAGACCACATATCTTCTTTGATGATCAAGATGTTCATTTGGATGCAGCAGCAAAGATTGTGCCTTCAGGTAAAGTGCCTTATGCAAAAACTTCTGGACTCTACTTAGCGGCAGATACGAAGAATTGATATTGTAATTGGATGCCAAGCGGGTAAATTATACGTGATTAAGCCCCAATATCTGGGGCAACATGATCGGCAATCTACTCCTTACCAGCACCGCTTATTATCTCCCCGCCAACCGCGCGCACTGCTGCCTGAGACCATCAAAAATGCATGCCGCTAATTCAGGCGGAAACGAAGCAGGCAGCAGTCCAGCGACCAGATCAATAACTCCCGGGGTCGCCGCCAGCAGCTCTTCAATAATAGATTCAACCTCCTGTTGCCCTAACCCGGTTATTTCACCGTGTTTTATCCAGTGGCGGCGTCGGATCTGATTAATGAGATAATGGTTACTGCCCCCGCGAACGGCCATTGCCAGTTTACACTTCCGCCAGGCTATCTGGCTATTCCCCGGGCCAATCACTGGCCAGGCGGATAACACATCGTACAGGGGCGTCAGGTGGTAACGATTCTGCGGTAAATGCGCAAGACTGAAATTCTTTGCGTGACCATCGGTCGCGGCAAGCAACCAAAAAATAATCTGTGCCTTAAAAAAGTGTCTGCGATCTGTTTCAGCCTGATCTGAACGGCTCAGAACTTCCATAATATCTGTAATGCCAGGGCCACCATCAGACTGATATTTCCTCAGCGGTGAGACACCCAGAGCCTGGCACATATCTTCTTGAGGCAGGCGTATCCACCATTGCCTATCACTCGATAGCTTCCTGTCAAAACGCTCAACGATCAGTGCCTTTTGATCTTCAAATTGCGCAATAGCCGTTCTTGCGACAGGCACACCATAGTGCTCAAGAATCAGAGAGCAGAGCCACTCATTCTCGATAGATGTCCTCATATCGGCCCGCATATTCCCCACCAGCCCCAGCGCTAATTTGAAAATATGCGTGGTCGGCGTATTTCCCTCAGGCAAACACCACTGATTGTCATGCCACAACAACGCTGTTTTTTCCTGAGCACCGGCAATAGATAAACGTAGATCGTCATCCTGGCCATGTTGTCCCGGTAACACCGCGGCAGTATTACGAAGCATCTCGGCAATTTGCGCCTCTGAAAGCGGGCGCTGCCTGATGGAAAAGATATGTGTGGGTTGCTCATCAATATCAAGAAGCTGTATAGCGCCAACGCAATCACGGCCAAGCTCAGCCAGTAAATCAAAGGGATCCAGACTTTCGGCATGATAACGCATTGCAAGACGGCGACGGATCCCCTCGCTATCAGGCAGCAGGTTATCGAAATAATCGCGCACTAAGTTGCCACGATAAGGCTGATTCCCCGGTGTGAACGGCAACGAAAGCGACAAAGGCCTCCCCTGACTATCAGCAATCCAGTCAGGCAGATATTCCAGCCGACCTTCACCTTTGCGCTTTTCCCAGTATCCCACCGGAATACCGTTCATCCAGATAGCTAAGCGTTGTTGCAAACGACGCATATCATCACCACTGTTCCCGTCTGGCGGGTGAGTCTATATGAGCTGTAGAAGCTTCCTCGGTTTCACATCCCGGAGGGGTAAGCTCTGATGAAAACACCATTTCAATACCCAGCACATTAAACACCCTAAACAGACGTTCCAGGCTGGCTGATGTCGGGTTTGACTCCATGCGTGCATAGGTCTGCTGGGTGACGCCCAGCCTCTCAGAGACGTCTTTTTGCGTCAGACCTTTTGCTTTACGAAAACCCACCAGTAAAGGACGTAGCTGGCTTAGTGTTTTTAACGGATATAGGGTATTCATAGATAGCGGCTCGCTGCCTCATCGCTGTGTACAGATTATAAGCTGTATGGTTCACATTACACCCCGTAGGCTGTAAATGCAAAATACAGCCTATAGGGTGTTTTATGATAAATACAGCCTAAAGACTGTTAACTTAGCTAAATTTATCCCTAAAAAAAATCCACGCCGAAGCGTGGATTCAATGTCATAGCCAAAGCCAGATATCACGTTATTCGAAGTGAACTTCGGGGTTATCCGCCAGTGACACGAAATTCTTCGTATTTTTATCCAACGTGCGGATCTCGCCACTTTCGATGTCGTACACCCAACCGTGAAGGCGCAGGCCGTTGTTGCGCAGGCCCACGGCAACGGACGGGTGAGTCTTAATATTATTTAGCTGGGCGATGACGTTCTCTTCGACCATAGCGTTAACTTTGTCGGTTTCGTTATTCCAGGTTTTCTTCTCTACCACCGCTTTGGCCGCGTCCGCATAGTGCAACCAGTGGGCCACAGCAGGCATCGGGTCAAGGCACTGGCAAGAGGCTATCGCCTTCATGGCACCACAGTTCGAGTGCCCGCAAATCACGATATCCGTGACGCCCAGTGCCACTACCGCGTATTCAATGGTCGCCGACACCCCGCCCGGTTCCGGGCCAAAGGAAGGAACGATGTTGCCTGCGTTACGGATAACGAAAAGCTGCCCCGGATCTTGCTGAGTCACAAGCTCGGGTACCAGGCGGCTGTCAGAACACGAAATAAAAAGCGCTTTAGGGTTCTGGCTGGAGGCAAGGCTGCGGAAGAGTTCCTTACGCTGAGGGAAAATCTCTTTCTGGAAGCTGAGGAAACCTTCAATGATATGTTGCATAACACGCTCTCTGGATCGGTAGTATCGATAACATGATAATCATCACTCCCGGTTAGTCCAGCATCTCTTTGGCGGAAATGAACAAGAAGCAACTGCACAACGGCCTACAAAAGTGGCAATGACGAGATGCGGCAATCCGTTGATGGATAAATCTAGGTAAGGTAGGAAAAACTCGCGGGGCTGGATTTCAGGCACAAAAAAACTACCTTTCGGTGGCTTCTGCAAAGAGTAAAAAACACATAAATGCGTTTCCCATCAGCAAGCAATACTCACTAATGAGAAGAGCGGCTCTTCATCGTTCTTCTTTCGTATGCCAGAGATCAACGATGTAAAGGGAAGCGTCGCGGAGCTCGTAGTGAACCTCGTAGTCATCGAATAATACTTTTCGAACTTCCCGAGGTTCATAGCGACTCTGCTGTACGCCAATTGCCGGGTGTGCTGTAAGAGCGGTGTTGCCAATGATCAAACGATCTAAAACGTCATCGGCATGCTGGCGGCTGTACTGAAGGGCAAAACGGTAGATACGTTCCAGGTCATCCTGAGCTTTAAGCGTCCAGTAAATTTCCATTTATCAGGTTTTCTTTAAACGATTGGCAAAATCCACCATGTCCGAATGACTCACTACACGACCGGCATCCACATCAGCAAGACCGGCCTGGATGCTCTGGTGACGCCGTTCACTTTCGGCCAGCATACGGGTCAAGGCTTCCTTAATAATCCAGCTTTTAGAACGATCCAACTCAATAGCCAGATTTTCGACAGCAGCTGCCAACTCAACGGGTATCTGTGCGCTGATGGTTTGTTTAGTAAGCGAACCCATAGGGACTACCTCGTTTAATAACAGTTAATAACTCCTATTAACCTTAACATGCTTCTGCTTATAAAAACATCACCGCTCATTTTGCTGGTAGCATTTCAAGGTCGTGGTTCGCCACGATCTCGTTCATCTTCTCTACCGGATCCAGGCGTTTAAACGTAATGTGTACATTCCCCACTTTCGGAAAATCAGGTCGTCGTCAGCCATCTGCTTATGCAGGTGATCAGGAGATGTACGTTGAAGTCGGTTGACCTTGAGAGAGTTAATTTAGTGGGAAGGGGAATCCATACTGAATCGCAGGCACAAAAAAACCACCTTTCGGTGGCTTCCTGTTCGCGCTGTACTAATGGTGCGAAGGCCGGACTCAAACAACAATCCAACACAATGAAATATATAGAATAACTATATATAATTCGAGATTATGCCCCTTTTTGTGCCCCCAGTATAAATTCTGTGATACATCAGAAAATTAATCCTTCCCCCCTGCATTTTCGACCAGTATTCAATCAGATAAAAAATTTCGGTTCGGTTCCGTCCTACGAACCCAAACCGGAAGCGCAACTAAGCATAAATTGTCACGGGTATTTTCTGAACACAGGGTTCTCTTTCTTGGAGGTTGAAAAAAAAGATTTATAGAAAAACTGGTCACACTGTTCACTTTTTATTTTAATTGTTTAAAAACAATAAATTAAACTGTTATTAGTTGGTGATGAGTTTGCCCTGACTGGTCACTTATCGTGAACAGTCAGCCCCAAAATGCAAAATACCGGCCTGAGCCGGTTATTGAGTTGCTTCTCACGATGATGTAAGTAATTTCTACTGTGGCGGAATTTGAGCGGGGTCTGTTGCTTAAGCGCGCGCTCAGGTATTGCGAGGGCAAAACAGCTGGAAAGCGATTTGGTCGCCCTTCAGCACTGAATGAAGAACAACAACTTGCTGTGATTACACGTATAAGCGCCGGGATCAGTATCTGCGCCATTGCACGGGAATTTGATACCACCCAGTAAACAATACTCCGGTAAAGATAGGGCAGTAATAATCCTGAATGCAAATGTATAGCTCCGGGTTGACAGTTTGCTATATGCCAGAAGCAGATGTTGTTAATATCAGCCTGTTTTAATCCATAGGGCAGGTCATACTCATTTACATGAGAAGAACACACCTTACCTGACATATAAAAAAACCAGAATCTCCGTGTCATCCAAACCTGCAGAGCCATAAGAGACCGGATAGCACCTTATGCTACTTAACGATGATACGTTAGAGATGTTTGAGTCAATTTAGCTCTGAACCTGTCAGGGCTTCTGTGGCAACCCAGTGCCAATATAATAGAGCGGTCTCTGAACAAACGTGAAACTTTTCACCACGCAACACTAATTCTAATATCGTTTCCAGACAGAAAATTTATCGCTGGTTTTTCAAGATTACTCATGTGGGCAAACACGATCAAGACGGTCACAAACAAGAATTTTCTGTTCATTTTTTCAACTCCTTCCAAGATGAACATTCATCATCAACTAAGCAGCAGCCTAAAGCACGATCATAAAATTCTGATAAAAATGATCTAGACGGGCGGACTAAAGCACATGCATGATATGTTACATAGAAACTTATCGTTGAAAATTTATACTAGTAGAGGGTATATGTTATGAATGCCGTTGATCATGATCGCCATGCTTTTTCGGATATCACAGATTTTATCGCTCAAGAAATATATATTTTGTCCGTAAGAAAAAAGTTTCCTTTAGAGTTTGATTTAATATGCCAGTTAGCAAAAGATACAAAAGAAGAGTTTAATTTCGTTAAAGATGAATACAATGAGCATTATGCATATGAAGATATTGTTGAGATCTTAATAAATAGCATCGCTACGAAGGGGGATAAAAATTCATTACAGAAAGAAATATGTTATCATCTAGATAATATACGCCTAGGCCATGAAGATAACGACAATCTCTTTAATTATATAGCAAACCTGAAAAATAGAGTTCTTACATCCTTGGTAAGACTATCTGAAAAATATTGTAAATTCTCTCTCAATTTTACACCTCAGTATCCTCCATATATATTTTGTCTAAATAATGATTACCTATCTGCACTAGTATATTATTATGGGAAAGAATATCTTCCAAAAGAAAAATACACTAAAGAAGGGCGTGAGACATGCTTTACCAATGCTCCATATAAGCTTAGAAAATGCTATTGGTACTCAACTTACAGAACTCGACACATGCAACATGAAGTCGATGTTCCAGAAAACACTTTGAAGAAATCTATAAAAAAAGAACAGTTAATTATAAATTTTAAAGATGAGCAGGAAAGTTTAATTCAAGAATTTCTTGTCATGGACATGCTTCGTGACATGGATACTGTAAGCTTTACGCATGAACTACGGATAAGTATTGATACGTCGGCTCCATTAGATGATTTGGCTGTCGATAAGCTCTTGGCAATGATTCGAAATGAACTATCTTCACTACAACTCAAAAATAAATACTCTAAATATATTTTAGCGGAAAGCATGGATGATTTAGAAGAAGCATCTAAGATTCCAACTATTAAGTCCCATGGCCTAATCGATTTAAAAGAACTACATAGTTCACAGATCCCTGGACTAACAAGTTATTACACTGCAAAGAATTATCTGTGCGGGCTAGTTATTTTACATCGACATCTTTTTGATCATAAACGCGAGGGTTCTTCTTTAGATAATTTATGCTCAGACCTCTCAGAAGAATTGACGAACGTTATTAAAATAGACAATTCAAAGTTTTCACCAGTAACAATAATCAGGGGATACAAGCAAGTAAGAAAGTTACTTCACAATCAAATTAAATTGCTTTGTGTCGACAACCATGGGCCAGAAAATTTTTTATGACTTCGCTCTTCTCTGAAAATCTAAGCAAGAGGCGGTTTACAGCCTCTTGTTGAATCCGGCACTTGAACTAGAGTGCTATAGCGTCCAGTTTTGCAGGTTACAAAGTGAAGTAAAATTATAACCGTGAGTCTGCTTATTACGAGATTTAAATTGGATAAGTGGTTAGAAAAATCTATCAGCTACTTACATTTCCATTACCTTCTGGGGTGAACAGCTACAATTTTTTTATTCATTCTATTAGTTCGCTATTTCTTCGTTCACCACATATAACTCCCGCTTTTCGCTCAAAGCTGCCTGTCAGAACCTGTTTGCCTAAAAAATTCTTAGAGTGGGATTTTTTCCGTTTTCCACACGGCCCCCTCTATGGCTAACTTTGGATAAGGCATATTATGAGACAGTCTTTATTGATACCTAATGAAAGGATTCGGATGATGGCATTTGAAGATAAGAAGAAAAAGGCAATAGCCCTGATGGAAGATAAAAAGATGTGGCGGAGCAATTATGCACCGCCGATCTTGCGCCTGTTTTGGAAAATGGGGGGTAAAATGCCACCGCCACCGTTTGCCCCTTTCTGGCTAAATACGTTGTTCTTCGCCGTCTGGTTTGGCCCTCTATGGGGCATTGTTATGTGGTTTAGTCGCTGGAAAAATCAAGACTTCAGCGTATTGCTTGCGGTGTTCACCGCCCTCTTGGCCGGTTTGCTGTTTGGTTGATTCATGGCGTTAATCCACTCTTGGCGCAAATGGGCCAACAAACTGCCTGACTGGAAGAGTCTCTAATGGGGCGACAATCTAAACGTCAGAAAAAAAAGATTTATAGAAAAACTGTTCACAGTGTTCACTTTTGGTTTTAGTTGTTTAAAAACAAATGATTAACCCGTGATTAGTTGGTGATGAGTTTGCCCTAACTGGTCACTCACAGTGAACAGTCAGCCCCATAAATGCAAAACACCGGCCTGAGCCGGTGACTTAATGTACTGAGGGTGAGCGGCAGGGAGAGGTTTCAGACAGAGAAAAGGCCTGCAATGCAGGCCTGAGTAGTCACCGCTACGGGGTTCCCCGGTGTTGGGTGTATGCGGTTTGTACAGGGGAACTATAAGTGCCCCTACACAACAGCGTCCAATGGGTTCGGCAGATCAATAACCGCCTATTGATCGGCAGAAACGATCGTGACGCTATTTGCTCAGCGCATTTCACACTTGGGGAGCCAGTCGGCTTCACAGTCTTCGCTCAATATCAGGTTGGTCTGCATCCCCTGATTGGTCTTGCGTTTCAACAGCGCGACTTCATACTCACGCAGGGTTTGCGGCACGGCACGCCCGAACGCGGTCAGATTCAATGGGTACTTGTGTCCACGCGCTTCCATGTAAGAGAGGTACGCGTGATACAGGTATTTGCGTGGGTTCGCCGGGGTAATGTTGGCATTACCGATATAGAGGCCGTCAGGCGCACTGACCGCCAGCAGGTAGCCGCAAAAATCGACCAACGGATCGGCACTGCGTTTAATCTCCAGCGCTTCATCGGAGTTCTGCTGCGCTTCCAGCAATACGCGGGCCTCATTGGGCGCGGCAAAACGCTGCATCAGGTGGCGCACGATCACCGCCAGCTCGCCGGTAATTTTTGCCAGCAACTGCGGGTCACGCTCGTTGGCCGGTATCACCTCCGGGAACGGCAGGATCACCCGACGGCGAGACACCCCGCCGCTGCGGTCACTGAACTGCATCGGGTTGTTATTCACCGCCAGAATCACCGCCGGAATGTGCGTGGAGTAGGCATCCCGGTATTTCGGATCGATAGCCACCGCATCGCCGCCGGTGATCGCTTTGATGCCCGCGCCATCACCGCTCCATTTCTCTTGGTCAGGCAGGATAATTAGCGAGAACCCGACCACGGAAGCCCGCTCACGTGACGATTCCAACGTATCGATGGTGGCCGAGGTGGTGTTGTCTTTCCCCGCCAGCAGGCTGGCTATGGCGGCCATCACGCTTTTGCCGCTGCCACCGGGGCCGGTGACCTCAAAGAACAGTTGCCAGTCATACCGGTTCGCCAGCACCATAAACAGCGCGGCAAGAATACGCGCCTGCTTGTCGGATTGCTGTCCGGCGGCACGGGTCAGCCAGCGCCAGAAGTGCGGGGCATGGTCGGCCAGATTTTCCCCGGCCTTGGGCGGCGTGTAGTCCACGCTGTTGACGGTGCGCAGCCAGTGCGTTTTCTGGTGCGCGCTGAATTGCCCGGTGGTGGTATCAAACACCCCGTTACGAAAGCCAATCAGGTGGCGTGCCGGCGTGCCCATTTGCGGCACCATCAGCCGGAGCGTGTCCAGAATGCTGTTGATACCCGCCGCCGAGAACGGGGCGCGGATTTTCTGGAACAGCGCGGCAATCTCGCGGCTGAGCACCCGGTACGGTAACACCTGCCATGCGCCGTTTTCATAGCGGCACAGGTCTTCACCGACCTGTGGCACAGCCAACAGGTGCTGGTAGTGTTCTGCCAGTAACTCGGCCTTTTCACTGGCGCTCAGGGCTTTCAGGTCGGCATCGCTGAGCGTATCAAACGGGCTGGGTTGCTTGGGCTGGCTGAAGGCCGTCAACTGCGCAAGTGTGGCCAGCTTGCCCTGTTGCAGGTAAATGTCGTTCCAGTCTCCCACCTCTGGCGGTAATGCCGGTTTGCCGCCGCTCAGTTGCGCGGCTTCGGCAGCGCGGGTTTGCCCAGTGCCGTTCTCATCATTATCGGCCGCCAGCAGCAACAACGCATCAGGATAGTGAGCGCACAATTGCTGCGCCATCGCAGACAGGTTATTGGCGCTGAGCGCAACGCAGACGCTTTCCCCGGTCAGTTGGTGCACTGTCAGGCCAGTGGCGTAACCCTCGGCCAGCCAGATAACGGCATTATCCTGCCCCGGCAGGAAATGGCAGGTTTTTTTCACCTGTCCTCCGGCCAGCGTGCGCTTGTCGCCCGCAGCATTAATTAACTGGACGTTGACCACCTCCCCGGTGCTGTCGGTCAGTGGCAACAGCAGGTCGCCGGGCTGGTAAGTGATACCGCCGACACGCAGTGACGCCCCCTGTAATGTCAGGGCGTCAGTGTCCGGCCAGCCTTTGGTGGTCAGATAGGCATTCCCGACCTGCTTCAGGGCACTGTTGAGTAACTGTCTGGCCTGTTTTGCCGCATGGTGGTGTGCCTGTGCTTTGTCTTGCTGTTCCTGTTGGGGATTGTGCTCCGGCAATGTACTGCCCGACGGCTCACCCAATACCCCGGCCACCTTCACAGCGGCCTCTTTGGCGGTCACGGCCAGCGCCTTTTCGACCAGATTCAGGCCATCGCCACCGCCGCACTGGTTACAAAACCATGTGCCACGGCCCTGCAGATTATCAAAGCGAAAGCGGTCTTTGCCGCCGCAAACCGGGCAGGGCTGCGCCCGGCCCCCTGCCGTAATGTGAATGCCCAGCGCGGGAAGCAAGACCGGCCAGTGGCCGGTAGCAGCACGTGAGGTGTGAGAAACGCTTAATGCGGTCATTGTTTTGCCTCCTCAGTGCACGGTGGTGTGACAGGTGACGGCCATCCGGCCACAGCACAGCTCATCCATCATCTTTTGGCCGAGCGTGGTCAGTCGCGGTGGCGCCACCAGAATATCTGGCTGCACCATATCACTGAGCATGGTGCAGGCCATGTCCATGCCTACCTCTGCGCCGTGCTGGCGGACAAAGTAGCCCTCAATGTCCATCGCGATAACCATTTGCAGCTCATCCAGCGTGTAGCCGGGGGTCACCCGGTAAAAAGCGCAGGTATCGAGATAGGCATGGGCCAATGCGCGGCGGTAAACGGCGGTACGGACTTCAACGGGTAAACAAGACTGTGGGGTGTTCATGCGGCGGAAGCCTCCATGCTGGCGATGATGTGGGAATCACAGGTTTTGACGACTTGCCCGAGCTGGTCAGTGAGTACGGCAATGACAGATGCAAGGGCGGCTTTCTGAGCGGCGTCCGGCCGCTGACCGGTCGATTCGAGTGTGTCCAGCATGTCGAGGAACAGCACGCCGGTAGAATGTGCGTGCTGAAGACGCAGGAAATCAGCATGCGGAATGGGGTAATAGGTTTCACTGTGGAAACGGGCGGCCAGCGTATTCATGCCACCCCCTGCACGGGCAGACGGCCCGCAAACGACAGAATATAGTCACGCGCCAGCAGGCGGCGGGCGCTGTGCTCAGAATCCGCCACGGTGCGCAGCATACACGGGGTTGCCGTCAGGGCAGTACGGCGAATGGCCGCAAACAGGAAACAGAATTTAGGGTGAGACGGGATGAGGGTCGTAGCCATGGTGGCAGCCTCCATTGAGTAATGGTTATTGCTACCACCGAAGTTTCCACGCTTATGGGTGGTAGCCCAGACGGGGGTGGAAATACCGGCCTCAATGGATACCGGCCTGACCGAAGTCAGCCCCGCCTGAGCCACCATTGTTTGACAGCCACAGTAGCATAAAAACCACTGTGCAAAAAATGAGCGCACTAAGGCCGCGACATAAAAAAACACGCTAGGCGCGTGTTGTGTCGCCATTGAGTTACACGGGTTTCCACGCCCGGCTGCCGATTGTGCGACAGCGGGAGGACTATAGCGCAGGGCCGGACGCGGGGGCAAGCCGTAAGACGCCCCCGGACGTTCAATCGATCGCATAGTGATCAACAGTCGGTAAGCTGGTCATTGCGGGTATCGGCTCCCGCATCGGTCAAGGGGATCGGCCCGGCGCGGAATAAACGTGGCTCGGCCTGGCTGCTGGCCAGGCGGATCACGCCGTGTTTATCAGAGCGGTGCTCCGGCAAGGCAATATCCGGCTGTTTGCGTTGCAACAGGATGGATTCTGCGACAAACAGTGCGTCGTTGTCGCTCAAGGTAAAGTGCTGGCGACCAAAGGTTAACCTCATCATGCTGCGGCCCCCTGATGACGGTTGGCGATGCGTTCAGCCATCCAGCTTTCGATTTCTGATTCGAGCCATGCAACGGTTTTACCGCCAAGGGAGATTTGGGCCGGGAACTGCCTGCGCGTCATCATCTCGTAGACGGTAGAGCGTGACAGCCCGGTGGTGTACAGCACTTCCGGCAGGCGCATAAAGCGATCGCGTGGTGTCTAATCAACCGGGACGGGCGAGAGTGTGGAAGGGGTCTGTGTGGCAACTGCAAGCATGGAATGCTACCTCGTTTATACCCGGTGGGATCTCACCGGTGCTGTGTGGGTTCGTTTGGTAGCGCCCTATTATGAGAGTATTTTGCGGGGTGGCAACAAGGGGATGTTGTGTGATGAATTAAGGAATTGCACGTAAAAACAACGAATTGTATTAAGTTGCACTAGCCCACCCCTCCTCGTACTTCCTCACCTTTAGCCCATAGTTTTCAGCAATCAATAAGCGATTTATAAATAGGCAGGAACATCAAAAATAAATCTAACCATGGCTAGCCAGAGAAAAGGTCTTTTTTAGAAAAGTGAACAGTAGTGAACACTTGGTGACGAGTTTTAGATAAACTAGTCACTACTTTATTTACTGATTTATTTAACTTTTTTATTAAAGTGAACAGTAGTGAATAGTTCTATATAAAACTAAAATCTCGTTGATGGTTTTATCGTCAGTTTTCAGTGCTGTTGTCCTGCGGACAGTCCAACCGGGATGAATGGCGATGTTGTACGGCAGTCAGCAGAATAGCTTCACATTGACTGACACCGGAGATAACCTCATGAGCACAACTACATTACCCAAGTACATCAACGACAAACTGCAAGCCCTGCGTGATGCCCGCGCCGCCCACGACAAAAACTATCAGGCGCTGACAGACGTCATTACAGGGATCGCCCGCTGCCATCAGCAGAAGAAAGACACGGAAGTGGAAAGTCACGAGGCGGAAAGCCAGTGGCGCACCCTGTTTCGCAAACTCCGCGGGGAAATGACCCCGGAGCTGCAAGCGCAGCATCACAGCCGGATTTCCCAACGGGAGCTGGCGAAAGAGTTCGATGGTCTGGTTGAAGAAAT
The DNA here is from genome assembly GCF_044900985.1 of Serratia sp. NPDC087055. NCBI lineage: Bacteria > Pseudomonadati > Pseudomonadota > Gammaproteobacteria > Enterobacterales > Yersiniaceae > Serratia > Serratia sp. NPDC087055. The sequence goes on along the minus strand of NZ_JBJDOG010000002.1, from coordinate 198,589 downwards.
GGAGCTGGATAAAATGCAGCTCCACCTCAAATGCGGCGGCACGGCTCCGAAGGTGGTGGTGGCGCACGAAGCGGCCCTGACGGCCTTTGCCGAACACGCGATGAGTAAGGCGGTGGATGCGCTGAGCACTGTGCTTATTAGTCCTGACGTTATCAAGGCTTGTGTGCTGGCGAAACAGGCTTACGGCGTCTACGGGAACGACCCGATGACAACGATTGAACAGCGTCTGTTAGGAGCACTGAGCGGCCATATTCATGCGGCCACGGCACTACAGGGCATTGAGCACCCAGTATTGAAAGATATCGGGCTGACGAAGCCGGAAGAAACCGGGGCATTACCGGAGTTGCAAAACAGCCCGGCCACACGGATGAAAGTCGCGAGGGAACTGGCGGAAAAACGTCAGCGCTTACAGCAGAAGGGGGCCACATCATGATGCGTTGTCCGCTGTGCACCCATTCGTCTTATACCCGTACCAGCCGTTATGTCACGGAACAGACGAAAGAGGCCTATTACCAGTGCCAAAACATCGTGTGCTCCTGCACCTTTAAAACGGTAGAGAGCGTCGATAAGATTTTATGTCAGCCTATAAAAGCGGAGACGGTGACTAGTGGTGATTTACCGCCGCCGGAAAAAAGGACATTAAATCGTTACCGCCGTTATAGCCGAAATCAAACACTTCACTGATTGAACAGCCCCGTTGCAATGCTGATTTTGCTGCGGGGCTTTTACCGTTCCCCAAGTCCAAAAACAGCCTTTTTTCTGGCTAGCCTGCCTCAAACTGCGCGTGCATGCATAGGGTGCATGATTTTGCATTAATCCCCAGCCTCTCAAAACAGTCGAAACCCCGCGCCACAAGGGCTTACAGGGCCTCTGAGTCATGCATGAAATGTGCATGATAAAGTCAGAGCGCGTAGGCGAGGGAGTATTGCGCGCAATTAGGCATTTCTAACCTCATTTTTTTCATTCATGCATAGTTTCAACGAAAATGTTTGAAAAATGCCATATTTGATGAACAATCAATTTTTTTCGAAATATGATGATTGCAATTATCTACTCAAGAACTTAAATTAATCTCATCCACTAAGCGATGAGAATAAGAAACATGAAATATCAAATGCTTGTTAATATATTAGATAAAATTCGAATGGGCGCACCAGCAAACCAAGAAAAAACCTATAAACCAGACCCAAATGACATTGATAAGATTAATGCCTCAAGAGCAAGAGCATTCATTCATTTATTTATAAAAGTCAAATTTGGCTTGATGGAATTTAAAGAAAGAGAGAGGAACATCACGGATTCCAGCTATGATGGTGGAATTGATGGTTATTACATTGACAAAGAAGACAGATTGATTTACTTAATACAATCAAAATTCAGAACCACAAAAACAAACTTTGAAAGCAAAGATATTTCATATGATGAAATACTCTGCATGGATGTTGAGAGAATATTAAAAGGAGAGTCACATGATGAAGCAGGTAATGAATACAATGGAAAAATAAAGCAACTACAGAGGGAGTTAAGCGAAACCGACAATATAACCAAGTTTAATTACAAGATAATAATTCTTGCAAATTTAAAAGACATCCAACCAGCAAGACTTCGAAAGCTAACCGATGGGTATAATGCCGATGTATTTGATTATACCAGAACCTATAATGAATTAGTTTTCCCTGTAATTTCAGGCACACTTTTTACGGCACATGACATTTGCATCCCTATTGACTTATCAGCCAAAAATGCCGGAAGCAAGATAAGCTATACTGTTAAGACTAAAGCGAGCACCTGTGAAATAACAGTTTTGTTTGTGCCAGTCTTAGAAATAGCAAAAATAATGAGCAAGTATAAAAACTCAATTCTAAAATACAATCCACGTAGCTATTTAGAATTTCAAGGACAAGCTGTTAATGCTTCCATCAGAAAAACTGTTATAGACAATAACACGAATGAATTCGCGCTATACAATAATGGCATAACAATGATTTCCGATGACACAAGCATCAATGAACGAATCGGACAAAAAAATAAAGCCCAACTAAGCATAAAAAACCCACAAATTATAAATGGCGGTCAAACGTCATATATTTTGAGTAGGATTTATGAAGAGACTCAACTGGATAAACTAGAAGAAACGTTTAATGAAAAGGAGGTGCTACTTAAAATAATAACGTTAATTGATAATGATAATGACGAGAATAAGCTCAAGCTTATTGAAGCTGTATCTGAGGCAACGAATAAACAAACCCCAGTAATTAACGCAGATAAATTTGCTAATGAACCTATTCATCAAAAAATCCAGAGGACTCTTTTCGATAATTTTGGATTGTTATATGAGCGTAAAAGAGGAGAGTTTGCTGATGGCTTAAACTTCGGATACATCAATTCAGATCAAGTAATAGAACGTAACTTTTTCCTAAGAATATACTTTGCTGCAAATGGTGAAATCAATCTAGGCTCTCAGAAGAAACTATTCCAAAAAAACCCAGAGAGCAAGCTAAAAATAGATGATGAGAAAATAAATAATTTTTATATCGGTCACCACCTATTTGATGAGCTTACAAAAAAATTAAGGAATAGGAGGCAGCACCTCAACATAAAAAAAATAGACAAGTCTTACTCAGGTAAAATTTATCTCTATAACATATTATTTCCAAACTCAAAAATCCATGATATTAAAAATAACATAAACACGCTTGAGGACAAATGGGTTGAATTTATGAAGTTTGCATTAAAAGAAAATGAGAACATCAAAAGACTATGGATTGGCGGGACAAATTTCAATGAAGATAAATATTATAATTCTGAACATCTAGAAAAAGATCTCCATTTGTATATCAAGAACAACTTTTGATAAAGAAGAGGGGATTACCCCTCTTTTATTTGCTATTGCTATATATGTTTTTTTTACCATATTCAAAGGGGGCGATGTAGGATTTTCTGTTGATATCAAGATAATCCGCCCACCACTGAACCATCAACCTACGCTCATCCAAATGCTCAGAGGTATGGATGTAAGCAGCACGTACATTATTACGCTCCGAATGGCTTAGCTGACGTTCTATCGCATCATCGCTCCACAACCCAGACTCACCCAAAGCACCACGCGCCATCGTCCTAAAACCGTGCCCACATACTTCCGTTTTGGTGTCGTATCCCATCGCACGCAACGCATTATTCACCGTGTTTTCGCTCATGATTTTTTTGGGATCGTGGTCGCCGGGGAAAAGTCGCTCGTTATCACCACTTAGCTGTTTCAACCTCTCCAGCAAGGACAACGCCTGACGACTTAGCGGAACAATGTGCTCTTCTTTCATCTTCATCCCACGATGGGAATAACGTACACCTTCTATTTCTTTCCGCTTTGCAGGTATGCGCCAGCAAGCCTTATCAAAATCGAACTCATTCCAGCGAGCAAAACGCATCTCACTAGAACGTACAAAGGTAAGCAATGAAAGTTCTACAGCGATACGCGTCATCTGACGGCCACGGTAGGCACCAAGACGTGTAAGAAACTCTGGAAAACGGTGTGGAGGCAGAGCCGGATAATGTCGAGCCTTGGTTATCGTTAACGCTCCAGCCATATCAACGGCAGGGTTCGAATCGATATAATCGTTCTGGACAGCAAAACGCATGATAGCCGTAACACGCTGTTGTAGGCGCTGAGCAACATCGTGCTTGCCAGTGGCATCAACAACCTTGATCGGTGCTAAGAGATGGCTGGTTTTAAGACCACGAATATCAGCAGCGCCAATATACGGGAAAATATGCAGTTCCAGATAGCGGAGCACTCGCGAACGGTGATCCTCACTCCAGCGCTTGTTGCTGATATGCCATTCTCGGGCGATGGTTTCGAAAGTGTATGCCCCTGCCGTTTCGGCCTGTGCTTCTTTCTGCTCGGCTTTTGGGTCTACTCCCTGCACCAGTAACCTTTTGGCCTCATCTCGTTTTCCACGAGCTTCGGCAAGGGTAACTGTCGGCCACACACCAAATGCTAAGCGATCTTCTTTTTTGTCATTAGGTCGTCGGTACTTCATGCGCCAGTATTTGGATCCCCTCGCGGTGATCTCAAGATACAAACCGCCACCATCGGCCATTTTGTAGGTTTTGTCTTTGGGCTTTGCGGTCTCGACTTGGCGGGCATTGAGCTTCATTTTGGGGGCACATTTTCAATCGAAGTGTAGATGCCCCCAATTATGCCCCCACCGATACCCGGATTGCAACGGATGTGCTCGGACGGATTCAGGCCAAAAAAAAAGCCTTTCGGCTTTAATTTTAGTAACTTACGGACTGTTACGGACGTTCTCGAACATACTAATGGTGCCGAAGGCCGGACTCGAACCGGCACGTATCTCTACGGTTGATTTTGAATCAACTGCGTCTACCGATTTCGCCACTTCGGCACTGCAAGTAGTATGCGGAAAACGTGTGCATTATACCTTTCAGCGATCCGCACGCAACACTTATCCGTTGTTCAATGAGTTAAGTGCTGAAAAAAACGCCGACATGCTTATATTAAGCCCGTTTTGTGGGCGAAATAAGCAGTGTCTCTACGAATAATATCGGCGATATCTGCGGCAAACAGCAGGGGCGCAGCGTGCTGCGCCCCTACGGATGACATCGACGATAATTTGCACCTGTGCGTAGCGATATCAGCAGCAGCGCGTCCAAGAAGCACCAGAAACAAAAAAGGCGTAACCGCATGGCTACGCCTTTTTACATCGTCTGTCGCGTCGCTACTTGCGTTTTAGCAGCATATACACGCTGATCAACAAGAACAGCATGCTTGGCAGCAGCGCACCCAGTACCGGCGGCATATTGTACACCAGGCTCAACGGGCCAAATATCTGGTCCAGCACGTAGAACAAGAAGCCGAAGCTGATACCGGTCACCACACGCACGCCCATCGGTACGCTGCGCAACGGCCCGAAGATGAACGACAGCGCCATTAGCATCATCACCGCAACGGAAAGCGGCGAGAACACCTTGCTCCACATGTTCAGCTGGTAGCGGTTGGCTTCCTGGCCGCTCTGTTTCAGGTACTTCACATAGTTGTGCAGGCCACTGATAGAAAGCGATGTTGGGTCCAGCGCCACCACGCCCAGTTTGTCCGGGGTCAGGTTGGTTTTCCATTCGCCGGTCAGCGTTTGGGTACCGGTAACCTGCTTTTCGTTGGTCAGGTCGGACGTATCCACCTGCGAAAGCTTCCACACGCCGTCTTCAAAACTGGCGGTGGCGGCATAGCGCACCGTCTCCAGCCTGCGCTGGTCGTTGAAGTGGTAGATGTTCACGCCGGAAAGCTCTTTCTCGCCCGCTACGCGTTCAATGTAGATAAAGTCGTTGCCGTCCTTCGCCCACAGGCCGCTCTTGGTGGAAAGCAGTGAACCGCCGTACATCTGCTGCGCACGGTAGTTACGCGCCATCTGGTCGCCCTGCGGGGCAACCCACTCGCCAATCGCCATGGTCAACAGCACCAGCGGGATCGCGGTTTTCATCACCGAACCGGCGATCTGCATGCGGGTAAAACCAGATGCCTGCATCACCACCAGTTCACTGCGCGTCGCCAACTGACCTAGCCCAAGCAAGGCGCCCAGCAAGGCCGCCATCGGGAAGAAGATCTCGATGTCCTTCGGCACGCTGAGCAGGGTAAACATCCCGGCGCCCAGCGCCGTATAGTCACCCTGGCCCACTCTGCGCAGCTGATCGACAAACTTGATGATGCCGGAAAGCGACACCAGCATGAACAGCGTCATGATGATGGTGTTGAAAATCGTCTTACCGATATACCGGTCTAAAACACCAAACATCAGGCCGCTCCTCTCAGGCGTGCACGCAGCTTACGCATCGGCACGGTATCCCACAGGTTCAGCGCCAGCGCGATCGCAAAGTACACGGCGTTGACCAGCCAAAGCCACAGCATCGGGTCCAGCTTGCCTTTACCGGCGTTAGAACGCAGCGAGGTCTGCAGCAGGAAGAATATCAAATACAGCAGGATCGCCGGCAGCATGCTCAGCACGCGGCCCTGTCGTGGGTTCACCACGCTGAGCGGCACGACCAGCAAGGCCATCAGCACCACAGACACCACCAGCGTCAGGCGCCAATGGAACTCGGCGCGTGCGTCCGGATCGTCAGACTCCAGCAGCGTCTTCATCGACATCTGTTCGGCCTGGTTACCGTCCACGGCAACCGCACGGTGGCCGACCACCGCTTTATAGTCGTTGAAATCGGTAATGCGGAAGTCACGCAGCATCGCGGTGCCTTCAAAGCGGGTGCCTTTATCCAGCGTCACCACCTGCGAACCGTCCTTCAACTGGTTGATCTGGCCGTGTTCAGCCACCACCACGGATGGGCGTTGGTTGCCGTTCGGCCGCAGTTGCGCCAGGAACACATTGTTGAAGGTGCTGCCTTTAACGTTGCCGATAAACAGCACCGCGTTACCGTCTTGGGACGTCTTGAACTGCCCTTCTGCCAGCCCGGCAATGCTCGGGTTAGCTTTGGCTTCGGACACCACTACGTCCTGATAGCGCGAGGCCCAGGGCCCAACCCAGAACACGTTGGCCGCCGCAATCACGGAGGTGAAGAGTGCCAGCACCATTGCCGCGATGATCAGGGTACGTTTACCCAGCCCGCAGGCATGCATCACGGTGATTTCGCTATCGGTATACAGCCGCCCAAGCGTCATCAATAAGCCAAGAAACAGGCTTAATGGCAGGATTAGCTGCGCCATCTTCGGCACACCCAATGCGAGCAAAGAAAGAACTAAATTTGTCGGGACATCGCCGTCCACCGCATCGCCTAACACCCTGACTAAGTTCTGACAAAAGAAGATCAGAAGCAGGATGAACAAGATTGCGATTTGGCTCTTTAGCGTTTCCCGTACCAGATATCTTATGATGATCACGCTTATTACGCCTGTGAAAACTTGTCTTTTTGCAGGAAAATCGATAGTTTCATCGCTAATCCGCCATTTATTCTCATCATATGGCAACAGACACAGCTAAAATAGTATTACAACATCTAGCATTTGGGTGTCCTATAGGAACTTACTTATAGTCGCCAAAACAGAGCAATTTACGCCGTTCAGGTTAACATAGTTAGTTAACTCGACGGCCGGAGATCGTTACGGAGTGCGTCATTCTAGCCGTAGCGTCCGCCTTTGTCTTTAAGATTCAGGAGAGTGCATGGAGTTCAGTGTAAAAAGCGGTAGCCCGGAAAAACAGCGCAGTGCCTGTATTGTAGTCGGCGTTTTCGAACCGCGCCGCTTGTCCCCTATCGCAGAACAACTCGACAAAATCAGTGATGGTTATATCAGCGCTTTGCTGCGCCGTGGCGAACTGGAAGGTAAAGTCGGGCAGACGTTACTGCTGCACCATGTACCTAACATTCTCTCCGAACGCATCCTGTTAATTGGCTGTGGCAAAGAGCGCGAGCTCGATGAACGCCAATACAAACAGGTGATTCAAAAAACCATCAATACCCTTAACGATACCGGCTCCATGGAAGCGGTCTGCTTCCTGACCGAGCTGCACGTGAAAGGCCGTAACACTTACTGGAAGGTGCGTCAGGCGGTAGAAACCGCGAAAGAAACGCTCTACACCTTCGATCAGCTGAAAAGCAACAAAGTGGAGCCACGTCGTCCACTGCGTAAAATGGTGTTCAACGTGCCGACCCGTCGTGAACTCACCAGCGGTGAACGTGCGATCCAGCACGGTCTGGCGGTGTCTTCAGGCATCAAAGCCGCAAAAGATCTCGGCAATATGCCGCCGAACATCTGTAACGCCGGTTATCTGGCTTCGCAGGCTCGCCAACTGGCGGACGCTTTCAGCACCAACATCACCACCCGCGTCATCGGCGAACAGCAGATGAAAGAGCTGGGGATGAACGCCTATCTGGCGGTTGGCGCAGGTTCGCGCAACGAGTCATTGATGTCGGTGATGGAATATAAGGGCAATCCGAACCCGGACGCTAAGCCGATCGTGCTGGTGGGCAAAGGGTTGACCTTCGATGCCGGCGGCATCTCGATCAAACCTGCCGATGGCATGGACGAGATGAAGTACGACATGTGTGGCGCAGCCACCGTGTACGGCGTGATACGTGTGGTGGCGGAACTGAACCTGCCGCTGAACGTGATCGGCGTGTTGGCCGGCTGTGAGAACATGCCGGGCGGCAGCGCTTATCGTCCGGGCGACGTACTGACCACCATGTCCGGCCAGACCGTCGAGGTGCTGAACACCGACGCCGAAGGCCGCCTGGTGCTGTGCGACACCCTGACCTACGTCGAGCGTTTCGATCCAGAGCTGGTGATTGACGTTGCCACCCTGACCGGTGCCTGCGTGATCGCGCTGGGCCACCACATCACGGGCCTGATGTCGAACCACAACCCGCTGGCGCACGAACTGATCGGCGCGTCCGAACAGGCCGGCGACCGCGCGTGGCGCTTGCCGATGTCCGACGAGTACTACGAGCAACTGGACTCCAACTTTGCCGATATGGCAAACATTGGTGGCCGTCCGGGCGGGGCTATCACCGCAGCCTGCTTCCTGTCGCGCTTTACCCGCAAGTACAGCTGGGCGCACCTGGATATCGCCGGCACCGCATGGCGTTCCGGCAAGGCCAAAGGGGCTACCGGTCGTCCGGTCGCACTGCTGTCACAGTTCTTACTCAACCGTGCAGGCCTGAACGGCGACGATTAAAATACCCTTCATCTTTCAAGCCGCAGCGTTGTTGGCTGCGTTTGTTCCCCCCAGTCACTGACTGTATGTCAGTTCCTGGGGATGAACGAACTTGCCGCCTGGCTGCAACTTGAAACCTATTGGGTATATAATCACGGTAACAAAGCGAAGGGCGCACAAGTTGCGCCCCTAATTTTTTCTAACGGCAATGAACTCATGAGCAAGCAGGCGACGTTTTATTTACTCGAACACGCGGAACCCGCAGGTGCGCTCAGCGCGCATGAGGCCGTGGCCTGCGCCGTTGCCGCTGAACGTTGGCGCTCCGGCAAGCGGGTGTTGATCGCCTGCGAAAGCCAGGAACAAGCCCAACGGTTGGACGAAGCGCTGTGGCAGCGCGATCCGCACCAGTTTGTGCCACACAATCTGGCCGGTGAAGGCCCGCACTACGGTGCGCCGGTCGAGCTATGCTGGCCCGGTAAACGCGGTAACTCGCCGCGCGATCTGCTGATCGCCCTGCTGCCGCAGTTTGCAGATTTTGCTACTGCTTTCCATGAAGTGGTAGACTTCGTCCCTTACGAAGACACCCTGAAACAGTTGGCGCGCGACCGATATAAAGCTTATCGCAGCGTCGGCTTCCATTTGACCACGGCCACGCCGCCAACTCACTGAACAACGATATAAAATGGAAAAAACAAACAGTCATCTCGATACCGCATACGACCCGAAAGAGATCGAACAGAAGCTGTACGATCACTGGGAAAACCAGGGTTACTTCAAGCCAAATGGTGATACCAGCCAGGAAAGCTTCTGCATCATGATCCCGCCGCCGAACGTCACCGGCAGCCTGCACATGGGCCACGCATTCCAGCAGACCATCATGGACACCATGATCCGCTACCAGCGCATGCAGGGTAAAAACACCCTGTGGCAGGCAGGTACCGACCATGCCGGTATCGCCACCCAGATGGTGGTTGAGCGCAAGATCGCCGCAGAAGAAAACAAAACTCGCCATGACTATGGCCGCGACGCGTTCATCGACAAAATCTGGCAGTGGAAAGCGGAATCCGGCGGCACCATCACCCGTCAGATGCGTCGTCTGGGCAACTCCGTGGACTGGGAGCGCGAGCGCTTCACCATGGACGAAGGCCTGTCCAACGCCGTTCGCGAAGTGTTTGTTCGCCTGCACAAAGAAGATCTGATCTACCGTGGCAAACGCCTGGTGAACTGGGATCCGAAACTGCGCACCGCCATCTCCGATCTGGAAGTGGAAAACCGCGAATCCAAAGGCTCCATGTGGCACCTGCGCTACCCGCTGGCCGACGGCGCCAAAACCGCCGAAGGTAAAGATTACCTGGTGGTCGCCACCACCCGTCCGGAAACCGTGCTCGGTGATACCGGCGTGGCCGTAAACCCGGAAGATCCGCGTTACAAAGATTTGATCGGCAAAGAGGTTATTCTGCCGCTGGTTGGTCGCCGCATCCGCATCGTCGGTGACGAACATGCCGACATGGAAAAAGGCACCGGCTGCGTGAAGATCACCCCGGCGCATGACTTTAACGACTACGAAGTCGGTAAGCGTCACGGCCTGACAATGATCAACATCCTGACTTTCGACGGCGATATCCGTCAGGAAGCGGAAGTGTTCAATACCCTCGGCGAAATCTGCACCGATTACTGCAACGAAATCCCGGCCCAGTTCCGTGGCCTGGAGCGCTTCGCTGCGCGTAAAGCCGTAGTGGCAGCCTTTGAAGAGCTTGGTTTACTGGATGAGATCAAACCGCACGACCTGACGGTGCCTTACGGCGACCGCGGCGGCGTGGTGATCGAACCCATGCTGACTGACCAATGGTACGTACGTACCGCTCCGCTGGCCAAAGTCGCGGTTGAAGCGGTTGAGCAAGGCGAGATCCAGTTCGTACCTAAGCAATACGAAAACATGTACTTCAGTTGGATGCGCGACATTCAGGACTGGTGTATCTCTCGTCAGCTGTGGTGGGGTCACCGTATCCCAGCCTGGTACGACGTGAACGGCAAAGTCTACGTTGGCCGCAGCGAAGAAGAAGTGCGCAGCGAGAACAACCTGGGCCCTGACGTGGTGCTGAACCAAGACGAAGACGTGCTGGACACCTGGTTCTCTTCCGGCCTGTGGACCTTCTCCACCCTGGGCTGGCCAGAGCAAACCGATGCGCTGAAAACCTTCCACCCAACCAGCGTGATGGTCAGCGGCTTCGACATCATCTTCTTCTGGATTGCGCGCATGATCATGCTGACCATGCACTTCATGAAGGACGAAAACGGCAAGCCGCAGGTTCCGTTCAAGACGGTTTACATGACCGGCCTGATCCGCGATGACGAAGGGCAGAAAATGTCCAAGTCGAAAGGTAACGTGATCGACCCGCTGGACATGGTTGACGGTATCTCGCTGGAAGACCTGCTGGAAAAACGTACCGGTAACATGATGCAGCCGCAGCTGGCGGAAAAAATCCGTAAGCGCACTGAAAAACAGTTCCCGAACGGGATCGAACCGCACGGCACTGACGCCCTGCGCTTCACCCTGGCGGCACTGGCTTCAACCGGCCGTGACATTAACTGGGACATGAAGCGCCTGGAAGGCTACCGCAACTTCTGTAACAAGCTGTGGAACGCCAGCCGCTTTGTGCTGATGAACGCAGAAGGCCAAGACTGTGGTTTCAACGGTGGCGAGAAAGTGCTGTCGCTGGCGGACCGCTGGATCCTGGCCGAATTCAACCGCACGGTGAAGGCATACCGCGAAGCGCTGGACACTTACCGCTTCGATCTGGCCGCCAACATCCTGTACGAATTCACCTGGAACCAGTTCTGTGACTGGTACCTGGAGCTGACCAAACCGGTTGTCAGCAACGGCAGCGAAGCGGAACAACGTGGCACCCGCCACACGCTGATCACCGTGCTGGAAGCCCTGTTGCGCCTGGCACACCCGGTGATCCCGTTCATTACCGAAACCATCTGGCAGCGCGTGAAGACCCTGACTGGCGAAACAGCAGACACCATCATGCTGCAACCCTTCCCAGAGTACGACGCCGCGTTGGAAGACGCACAGGCGTTGAACGACCTGGAGTGGATCAAGCAGGCGATCACCGCGGTACGTAATATCCGTGCCGAGATGAACATTGCGCCGAGTAAAATGCTGGACGTGCTGCTGCGCAACTGCAACGCCGACGCGCAGCGCCGCGTGCAGGAAAACCAGAGCTTTATCGAGCGTCTGGCGCGTCTGTCGTCTATCACTCTGCTGCCTGCCGGTGACAAAGGTCCGTTATCCGTCACCAAGCTGGTTGACGGTGCCGAGCTGTTGATTCCAATGGCGGGCTTTATCGATAAAGACGCCGAGATTGCGCGTCTGTCGAAAGAGATGGGCAAGCTGGATGCAGAAATCGCGTCAATCGAAGGCAAGCTGTCTAATGAAGGCTTTGTGGCACGTGCGCCAGAAGCCGTCGTCGCCAAAGAACGCGAACGTCTGGCCGCCTGCAAAGAAGGCAAAGTGAAGCTGCAGGAACAGCAGGCGACTATCGCCGCGCTGTAATCTGTCGGTTCGCTGCAACAGCTGAAAACAGCGGGGATTTCCCCGCTGTTTTTTTATCGCCATTGCATCCGGCCCGCTTAAGATGTTATTACAAGTTTTACCCTATAGCTTTCAAGTTGCAGCTAGGCGCCCAGCTCGCTCATCCCCAGGCGCTTACTCGAGTAAGTAACTGGGGTGAGCGAGTGCAGGTAACAACGCTGCAACTTGAAAGATGACGGGTATATTAATGCTGCATGGACGCCGCTGGAAAATAACCCCAGCGCGTTTTGTGTTGCGATAAAAACGAATGTGGTTCCCTTTAATGGCGAGTGTAAACATGACAACAGCAACCCCAGTACGTCTTCTGGTGCGCCCAATAACGGCTGACGACAATGCCGCTATTGCTAATGTCATTCGCGAAGTCTCCGCCGAGCACGGTCTGACAGCGGACAAAGGCTATACCGTTTCCGATCCCAATCTGGACGTCTTATATCAGCTCTACAGCCTGCCACGCAGCGCGTATTGGGTGATAGAAGTCGATGGCCGGATTGCCGGCGGCGGCGGTGTTGCGCCACTGCAAGGCGGTGAAGACGATATTTGCGAATTACAGAAAATGTATTTCCTGCCGCTGTTACGCGGCCAGGGCCTGGCAAAACGCCTGGCGCTGCAAGCACTGGAGTTCGCCCGTCAACAGGGCTTCCGCTGTTGTTATTTAGAAACCACCGCCAGCCTGACGCAGGCCATTGGCCTGTACGAGCATCTGGGCTTTGAGCACATTGACCACGCCATGGGCACCACCGGTCACGTCGACTGCGAAGTCACCATGCTGAAGACGCTATAGTCTTGCTTCTGCGCTCGTGGTAATCACGGGCGCAGCATGCAGCGCCCCCTACTGGGCTCCCACCCTCTGCGTCTTCCTGCCCTTCACTGCCACTTCAATACGGCTGAGTACCACACTCGTCAGGTACGACACCCCAATCAACAACAGCAAAATCAGCGGCGTATAGCGCGGCGCAAAAATCAGCTTTTGGGCGAAGTAATAGCAGTAGAAGCTGTGGGTCAGCCACATGTACATCGAATGCTTGCCCAGCTCGCCCATGACCCGGTTCACCGTGCTGCCCAGACCGTCTGCGGTGTTCATCAGCGCGATAATAAACAATGGCGTCACCAACAGCAGCCCTGGGTTATGGGCAACGATAAACACCGCCACCGTCACCATCAGCAGGATCAGCGGATGGGTGCGGCTCAGGGTGACAATCAGCTTCGCCAGCCACGAGTCCTCCGGCATCTGCTTGCTGCGGCCAAACACCATGCCAAAGCCGAAAGGCAACAGCCAGGTACAATATTCGATTAATACCTCCGGTGCCCAGGCGACATATTGCAGCCCCTTGCCGCACACCGCCGCCAGTACCAGCAGCCCCAATAGCGGGTAGGTATTTAGCCGCGACAACAGCGGCAGAGAAAGCACGTACAAAACGTAAAGTTTGAAGAACCACCACTCGCTGTTATACGTGGATTTTAAGCCGATCAGGTTTTCGAAAAACAGCGACAGTGAGTGGGAATATCTTTCGCCAGGAAAGAAAAAAAGGCCAATCGGCACAAAGATAAAAAACACTATCCAGTAACTGATATATAAGTTTTTCAGCTTTCCCCAACTATATTTAAACGTGACTTCTTTTTTAAGCGAGAATCCGTAACCGGATAAAAACAGGAACATCGACACGCAAATCTTACCGAACAGGCCAAGGTACATCTCAATGTCGACACTGTTAACAATATGATAGACGGGGATATCCGGGCTAATTCGGAGAGGGTAGGCAAACAGGTGATGGACCAACATCAAAATGATGGCAATCCCTTTTAAATAATTAGACTTATTAATCGAAATGTCCATATTTCTTAATATCTTATCCAACCATAGAGTGATTCATCATATAGCAGCATTTTTGCGCTGGCATCCTCTTTCCTAATCGGATAAGTCTCATATTTGATATTCCGTTTAGAAACAATGCACCGAATATTTATAACAGCGTACTTTTCCCCACGTGCATTCCGTCACCCTGTAAAACCGAAAAATTATTAATATGAATAATTAATTTATTAACCATACAAATCAATAACATGATTAATGTTAAAAACATTTTATGTGATATTCATTAATAAATTAACGATGATAAATTGACCTGCCGCCCGCTTGCGCTACTCTGCCAGAACAGGCTAATGCCGCAATCGCACAGGGAGCAGTCATGTCGGAAAACGCTTTTGATTACATCATTGTCGGCGCTGGTTCTGCCGGCTGCGTACTGGCAGCACAGTTAATCCGCCGTACTCAAGCGCGGGTGCTACTGCTGGAGGCCGGTGGCGACGACAATAATTTATTCATCAAGATGCCGGCCGGCGTCGCGAAGATTATCGCCAAAAAGAGCTGGCCGTATGAGACCGAACCGGAGCCACATGCCAACAACCGGCGTATGCAAATCGCCCAGGGCAAAGTGTTGGGCGGCAGCAGTTCGGTCAACGGCATGATCTACATCCGCGGTCAGCGGCAAGATTATGACGAATGGGCCGAACGCTACGGCTGCGTTGGCTGGGGGTATCAAGACGTACTGCCCTACTTTAAACGCGCCGAGGCCAACGAAAGCCTGTCCGGTGCCTATCACGGGGGCGGTGGGCTGCTGCCGGTCAGCGAGAACCGCTACCGTCACCCGCTCAGCATGGCGTTTATCCGCGCGGGCCAAGAGCTGGACCTGCCCTATCGCAACGATTTCAACGGCGACAGCCAGCACGGCGTCGGCTTCTACCAAACCACCACCCACAACGGCGAACGCGCCAGCACAGCACGTACCTACTTGAAAGCGGTACACAACGAGCAACGCTTGGTCGTGAAGCTCAATGCGCTGGTACACCGCGTGGTGTTCGACAACAACGTCGCCACCGGGGTGGTGTATAGCCAAAATGGCGGCGCAGAAGTCACCGCGCATGCGACGAAAGAAGTGATCCTCAGCGCTGGCGCAGTAGGATCGCCGAAGATCCTGATGCTGTCCGGCATTGGGCCACGCGAACATCTGCAGCAGTTGGGCATCGAACCGCGCGCGGATCTGCCGGTGGGCAAGAACTTCCACGACCATCTGCACATGTCGATCAACGTCAGTACCCGCGACCCCATCAGCCTGTACGGCGCCGATCGCGGCCTGCAAGCATTGCGCCACGGCACCGAATGGCTGGCCTTCCGCAGCGGTGTCCTGAGCTCCAACGTGCTGGAAGGCGCAGCCTTCACCGACAGCCAGGGCGACGGCCGACCGGACGTGCAGATCCACTTTTTGCCGATGCTCGACAGCTGGGACGACGTGCCCGGCGAGCCGCTGCCCAATATCCACGGCTTCACGCTGAAAGTCGGCTACCTGCAACCCAAAGCACGCGGCGAAGTTCTGCTGCGCAGCCGCGACCCGCGCGATCCGGTGAAGCTGCATGCCAACTACCTCGGGCACCCGGAAGACCTGGCCGGCAGCGTGCGCGCAGTGAAATTTGGCCTGAGTTTCCTGCAAACGGCAGCCCTCAAGCCGCTGATCAAAGATCTGCTGATGCCGCAGCCGGCGTGGTTGAACGACGAAAGGCAGTTGGAAGAGTTTGTGCGCAACTTCTGCAAAACGGTGTACCACCCGGTGGGCAGCTGCCGCATGGGGCAATCCCCGCAGGATTCGGTAACTGATTTACACCTGCGGGTGCATGGTTTTGAACGACTGCGCGTGATCGACTGTTCGGTAATGCCACAGGTGACCAGCGGCAATACCAATGCACCGACCATTATGTTGGCAGAAAAAGCGGTGGATTTACTGCTGGGCGCACCGGAATAAAAACCCATCACGGCGGCCCGGTTATCAGGCGATGGCCGGTACGCCGCTGTGGAAACGGAACTCGCTGTCCGGCGTTTGGATCAGCTCGGCTTCAATACGGCCAAAGTGAGCCACCCGTTCACTGATATCGCCACCGGCAATTTGCTCGGCCAACGTCAGGTAATCCTGATAGTGGCGCGCCTCGGAGCGCAGCAGCGAAACATAGAAGCGGTTTAATTCGTCGTCCAGATGCGGTGCCAGCCGGGCAAAACGCTCGCAGGAACGCGCTTCGATATAAGCACCACAAATCAGTTTGTCGATCAGCGTAGCGGGATCGTGGGTCCGAATCTCACGGATCATGCCTTTGGCATAACGGCTGGCGGTGATCTTCTTGTACGGGATCTGCCGCGCCAGCATGATCTCCAACACCTGTGAGAAGTGGTGTAACTCTTCTTTGATCAACAACACCATCTTGTCCGCCAGATCCTGGCCATAGGCCGATCCGTTTTTTGGCAGGATCTTACGGGTGAAGTTATTCTGCTGGAACAAGGCTTCCGGCACGCCCTGCGCTTCATGCAGAAACGCCTCATAAGGCCTGAGCAACGCCAACAGTGCGTCGCCGCTCTCCTTGTCAGCCACATAGCGGCGGATCAACCACATGCCGGTCTGCGCCGCTTTCAGCTCACACACCATATGGTCAGTCAGCAACAGCGGCAGGTTTTCCGGGCGGCGTGCGGCATCAATCCAGGCGTCCGGAGTTTCGCAACGCAGGAAGTGTAAAATGGGGGCTAACAGGGATTGGTATTTCATAGGCTTCAACGAAGAAAGAGGGGCTGGCACATACCGGCCCCCAGAGCAGAATTGATTAGTGGCGTTTACCGTCGTCGTCTTCGTCGATGAAGTCACCTTCTTCTTCGTCGTCGTCGCCTTCTTCGCCGTTGGGATCTTCAAAGTAGGTGCCCCAACCGTCGTAGTTAACGCCACAACGTGCTGCCAGCGCGACCAGTTGTTCTACCTGAGTGTCGATCAGCTCGGCGTTCAGGCCGATTTCGCTGATCACGTCACAGCACATCACCAGGGTACCGTCTTCCACTTCCAGCTCTTCGGCGTCGGTCACTTCGTAGCCCAGTTTGAAGGCTTCGACAGCGGCTTTCTCCAGCACTTCAAACTTTTCAGCAGAAAGGTGGTGTTCGATAGTGTAGAGCGCCTCTGGATCACTGCCGTCTTCCAGCAGTTCTTCGATGATCAGGCGGGTCTCTTCACGTTGTTCTTCTAGCTGTTCGCGGTTTGCCATGCCTATATCCTCAAGTCAAATGGCCTGTATTCCTTCTATTTTCACACACCGCTGGCATTGCTTCCACGATAAACGTGAAAGATTTCTATCTCGGGGTTGAAATTGAATATTCATACATATAAAGTGAATTTAAATTCAATTTAAGCGATAAGGATATACGGCAATGAGTAGCATAAACCCGTTCTACAAACGTCACTTCCTGAGGTTAATGGATTTCACCCCGGCGGAACTGCAGATGCTGTTGCAACTGTCGGCCGACTTGAAGCAGGCCAAGAAGCAAGGCAAGGAAACTCGCCACTTGCAGGGCAAAAACATCGCGCTCATCTTCGAAAAAGACTCGACCCGCACACGATGCTCTTTCGAAGTTGCCGCTTTCGATCAGGGCGCTCAGGTCACCTATCTCGGCCCCAGCGGCAGCCAGATCGGTCACAAAGAATCGATGAAAGACACCGCCCGCGTGCTGGGCCGCATGTACGACGGTATTCAATACCGCGGTTACGGTCAGCACCTGGTGGAAACCCTGGCGAATCATGCCGGCGTTCCGGTGTGGAACGGGCTGACCAATGAGTTTCACCCCACTCAGCTATTGGCGGATCTGCTCACGGTGCAAGAACACCTGCCGGGCAAGCCACTCAATGAGGTGAAGTTCGCCTACCTGGGCGATACCCGCAACAATATGGGCAATACCCTGCTGGAAGCTGCAGCATTGGCGGGCATGGATCTGCGCCTGGTGGCACCAAAGGCCTGTTGGCCACAGGCCGACCTGGTGGCAGAGTGCCAGGCGTTAGCGCAAAAGACCGGTGCCAAGATCACCCTGACTGAAGACATCGCCGAAGGGGTTAAAGACGCGGATTTCCTCTATACCGACGTATGGGTGTCGATGGGTGAGCCGAAAGAAACCTGGCAGGAACGTATCGCACTGCTCAAGCCGTATCAGGTCAACATGGCGATGGTGAAACTGACCGGCAACCCGCACGTCAAATTCCTGCACTGTCTGCCGGCATTTCACGACGACCAAACCACCCTCGGCAAACAGATGGCAGAACAATACGGGCTGCACGGCGGCATGGAAGTCACCGATGAAGTCTTCGAATCAGCGCACAGCGTGGTGTTCGATCAGGCCGAGAACCGTCTGCACACCATCAAAGCGGTGATGGTCGCCACCTTAAGCAAAACGTTTTAAGCATTACCCTCATCAGTGGGGTGGCTTTCTCGTCACCCCACGCCCAACCGATTAACTATTCCGCCCTCTCTGGGGGTATCGCAGATTTTTATGCACCTGACGTACATAATATCGCCCTCATTAAGCCAATGCCCTCCGCTAATGCTTTGTTTATTCTCTTGGAATAAAATAGAAGCCAGCCGCATCACAAAATAAAAAACCATCCTCTTTTACCGACCGGAATAAAAATTCAAAATAATGTGCACACATCAGAATATTAATAACCTGAAAATGCATAACTACGCCACACGACAAAGAAAAACCAATAATTACAACACATTAAGAAAGTCGCCTCTAAGGTCCCCTGACTTCCCCATGGATAATTAACGCGACAAATGGGTATTAATGCATTTTGGCAAATGAAATTTCCAATAAAACAATGACGTTAATCAATTGATAATCCTTTTCATTCACCTCGCCTTCTCAATGTGACATTCATCACAAAACAACCTAAGGCAATGTTTATTATCAGCGGCAACGGAACGGCACCCATTCTCAATAAATGAAATAACTCTTTATTTCGTTTTGTTCGATGTTACCTAAATCTGATAATAGGAAATGACATGGATAAGAATTATGTAGGTTCTGAAATAGGCCAGCTGCGCAGCGTTATGCTTCACCGACCTAATTTAAGTTTAAAGCGATTAACCCCATCAAACTGTCAGGAGTTATTATTCGACGACGTATTGTCCGTCGAACGCGCTGGTGCGGAACACGATATATTTGCGCAAACATTACGTGCACAGAATGTTGAGGTTTTACTGCTGACCGATCTGCTGACCGAAACCATGAGCATTCCCGCCGCCAAGCAGTGGTTGCTGTCGGCGCAGGTCTCTGACTTCCGCCTGGGGCCGTCGCTTGCCGCCGATATTCGCGGCTGGCTGGGCGATTTACCCGACCGCCAATTGGCGCGACATATGACCGGTGGCCTGACCTATGAGGAAGTGCCGGCCAGCTTCAGTAATATGGTGGTCGATACCCATCAGGGTACCGACTTTATTATGAAGCCATTACCTAATCATTTATTTACCCGCGATACCTCATGCTGGATATATAACGGCGTATCGATTAACCCCATGGCCAAACCCGCACGCCAGCGTGAAACAAATAACCTGCGCGCTATCTATAAATGGCACCCGTATTTTGCCAACGGCAATTTCACCACCTATTTTGGCGATGAGGAGCGTAATTACGATCATGCCACACTGGAAGGCGGCGACGTTTTGGTCATTGGTCGTGGCGCCGTATTAATCGGCATGTCGGAGCGTACTACGCCGCAAGGGGTCGAATTCCTGGCGCAGGCGCTGTTCAAATCCCATCAGGCTGAGCGGGTCATCGCGCTGGAATTGCCGAAGCACCGTTCCTGCATGCACCTGGACACCGTCATGACTCACATCAATCTGGATACCTTCTCGGTCTACCCGGAAGTGGTGCGTAAAGAAGCGCAGTGCTGGACGTTAACGCCTGACGGCAAAGGGGGTTTGCATCGCCAACAGGAAAAACACTTCCTGACCGCCATTGAACGCGCACTGGGTATCAGCCAGGTGCAGCTCATCACCACTGGCGGCGACAGCTTTGAGGCCGAGCGCGAACAGTGGAATGACGCCAACAACGTTCTCACCATCCGGCCTGGCGTGGTCGTCGGCTACGAACGCAACACCTGGACCAACGAAAAATACGACAAAGCTGGCATCACCGTCCTGCCGATCCCCGGCGATGAGCTGGGCCGTGGCCGCGGTGGCGCACGCTGTATGAGCTGCCCGCTGGAACGCGACGCCATCTGACCCCCCAACGGAGTAAACATCATGACTAAACCCACAGTGGTGATTGCCCTGGGTGGGAACGCCCTGCTGCGCCGCGGAGAACCGCTTGAAGCGGATATCCAACGCCGTAACGTTCTGCTCGCCAGCCGCCAAATTGCGGCACTGACCGAAAGCTGGAACGTCGTGCTGGTGCACGGCAACGGCCCGCAGGTTGGTTTGCTGGCACTGCAAAATAGCGCCTATCCACAAGTTGCCCCCTACCCGCTGGACGTACTCGGGGCGGAAAGCCAAGGCATGATCGGCTACCTGCTGCTGCAGGCGCTGAAAAACTGCCTGCCAAAACAACAGATCAGCGCCCTGCTAACCCAAGTGGAGGTCGACCCCGACGACAGTGCGTTCGGCAACCCCAGCAAATACATCGGGCCGGTCTATGACCAGAAAAGTGCACTGGCGCTGAGCCTGAAGAAAGGCTGGACGATCAAGCCGGACGGGCAATACTTCCGCCGCGTCGTGCCGTCCCCCAAGCCGCTCAACATCATCGAGGCGGACGCGATTAACACCCTGATTGCGCAGGGGCATCTGGTGATCTGCGCCGGTGGGGGTGGCATTCCGGTGTTACGCCGCGACGGCCACCTGGAGGGTATCGAGGCCGTGATCGATAAAGATCTGTCCGCCGCGTTCCTGGCAGAGCAGATCAAAGCCGATGCGCTGCTGATCCTTACCGATGCCGACGCGGTGTACCTCGGCTGGGGTACGCCACAACAGCGCGCTCTGGACAAGGCAACGCCAGACGATCTGGCCGGTATCGCCTTCGACGCGGGTTCGATGGGGCCGAAGATCTCGGCCGCCAGCCATTTTGTGCGCTACGCCCAGGGCATCGCCGGCATCGGCGCGCTACAGGATGCCACCCGTATCCTGGCCGGTGAAAAAGGCACGTTAATTACGCCAACGCTTTGAACAGAGAGGAACACGATTATGAGCATTAACTTACGTCACCGTCATTTCCTGAAACTGCTGGATTTCAGCAGCGATGAGATCCAACACCTGATCGATCTGGCCTTCACGCTGAAAAAAGCCAAATACGGCAATGTAGAAAAGCAGCAACTGCGCGGCAAAAACATCGCGCTAATTTTCGAGAAAACCTCCACCCGTACCCGCTGTTCATTTGAAGTCGCGGCGTTCGATCAGGGTGCTCAGGTGACCTATCTCGGCCCAAGCGGTTCCCAGATTGGCCATAAAGAGTCGATGAAAGACACCGCTCGGGTATTGGGCCGCATGTATGACGGCATCGAGTACCGGGGTTTCGGGCAGTCTATCGTAGAAGAGCTGGCCGAGTTTGCCGGGGTGCCGGTATGGAATGGCCTGACCGACGAATTCCACCCGACGCAAATCCTGGCTGACTTGATGACCATGCTGGAACATGCGCCAGGCAAAAGCCTCGATCAGATCTCGTTCGCCTACCTCGGTGACGCGCGTAATAACATGGGTAACTCGCTGATGGTGGGCGCAGCAAAAATGGGCATGGATATCCGCCTGGTTGCGCCGAAGGCCTTTTGGCCGGACGAAGCCTTGCTGGCGCAGTGCGCAGACATCGCCCGCGATACCGGTGCGCATATCACCGTAACCGACCAGGTTGAGGAAGGCGTGAAAGGCGTCGATTTCCTCTATACCGACGTGTGGGTATCAATGGGTGAACCGAAAGAAGCCTGGGCAGAACGTGTCAGCCTGATGCAGCCTTACCAGATCAATGCTGCAGTGCTGAAAGCCACCGGTAACCCGCAGGTTAAATTCATGCACTGTCTGCCAGCCTTCCACAACGAGCAGACCAAAGTAGGCAAGGAAATTGAACTCGCCTATGGCCTGAAAGGGCTGGAAGTCACGGATGACGTGTTCGAGTCGGCCCACTCCATTGTGTTCGATGAAGCGGAAAACCGCATGCACACCATCAAGGCCGTGATGGTCGCCACCCTCGGCGACTGATTGACGACGCGGCGGTATCGTCTGCCGCCGCGTCCTCTCTCCCTCTGAATCATTATTTTCCTGCTGCCCTGCGCAGCTGGAGGAACCCTCATGTCTGAAAAAAAACTGGGACTGGTAGCCCTGATTGCGCTGGTCATCGGATCCATGGTGGGCGGCGGCGTGTTCAGCCTGCCGCAAAACTTCGCTTCCGTCGCTTCGCCAGGCGCATTGCTGATTGGCTGGCTGATCACCGCAGTGGGGATGATCTGCCTGGCATTAATTTATCAGAACCTAAGCGCCCGCTGCCCACAGCTAGAGGGCGGTATTTACAGCTACGCTCGCGCGGGATTTGGCGATTTTATTGGCTTCCAATCCGCCTGGGGCTACTGGTTCTCGGCCTGGTTGGGGAACGTCTCTTATGCGGTGCTGCTGTTCAGTGCCCTCAGCTTCTTCTTCCCGGTGTTCGGCCTGGGCAATAATTGGCAATCGATCCTCGGCGCATCCATCGTTTTATGGCTGGTGCACGCGCTGGTACTGCGCGGCGTGCAGGAAGCGGCGATGATCAATACCGTGCTAACGGTGGTCAAAGTGCTGGTGTTGTTGGTGTTTATTGTGGCGGTCGTGATCGCCTTCCGCATCGGCATTTTTACCGCAGATTTCTGGGGCCGCATGATGGTGATCGACGGCAGCCATCCCGCGCTGTTTGATCAGGTCAAAAACACCATGCTGGTCACCACCTGGGTATTTATCGGTATTGAGGGCGCCACGGTCGTCTCCGCCCGCGCCGCCAGGCGCGCTGACATCGGCAAAGCGACGGTGATAGGTCTGCTGGGTTGTCTGGTGATTTATATTCTGGTCAGCGTGTTGTCGATGGGCGTGCTCGATCAGGCAACGTTGAACGGATTAAAAAACCCGTCAATGGCCGGGGTGCTGGAGTCCGTGGTCGGTATCTGGGGGGCACGCTTCGTCGCCGCCGGCGTGATTTTGTCGGTTGCCGGTGCGCTGCTTGCCTGGACGCTGTTCGCCGCAGAGCTGCCGTTTGTCGCAGCCAAAGACGGCATGTTCCCGCAGGTATTCACCAAAACCAACGCCAATGGATCACCAGCGGTGTCGCTGTGGATCACCAACGGCCTGATACAGCTCTTTTTGTTGCTGACATTGGTCTACAGCGCGGGCTATCAGGCGCTGTTCTCCATCGCGACTGCCGCTATCCTCCCCCCTTATTTGTTCAGCGCCGCCTATGGCTTGAAGCTGGCGATCACCGGTGAAAGCTACCAACCGGGTGAAACGCGTACCCGCGATCTGATCCTCGGGCTGATAGGCACCGTCTACGGTTTCTGGCTGTGCTATGCCGCCGGTAGCCAGATGCTGCTGACTTCATTGTTGTTTGTCCCTGGTTTGCTGGTTTTCCTCTGGCATCAAAAAAACCAGCATGCAGAGCGGTTATTGAAGGGTTATGAAGCGCTCATTGCCGTTCTTTTGGTCATTGTCGCCCTTATTACCCTTTATATGATTGCGACGGGTCATATCACCCTCGGTTAACCCATCTTCATTGCATTGATTTATATAGAGTTGTCACTCATTTTTAAACCAAGGCAACATAATGGCGAATAAAACAGAAACCCTGTGGGAGAAAGAACAACGGAAACTGGCCCTGTGCCGCAAGCTGGTCGTGAGCCAACGCTATTCATCACAGGAGGAGATCCGCAGTGAAATGATACGAGGGGGTTATACGGGCATCAGCCAGTCGACCGTTTCCCGCCTGCTGAAAGCGCTGGGAGTCATGAAGGTGCAAAATGCCAAAGGGAAAAAGGTCTATTCCCTTAATGCACTGCATCATCCGGCCCCCTGTATCAGCGAACCCCTGTCAGCCATGCTGATTGATGTCGAGCATAACGACAATTTTGTGCTGATCCACATGAATTCCGGCTATGCAAAAGCCATGGCGCGGATCATCGATCTTTGCGCCTGGCCCGCCGTATTGGGTGTTATCGCCAGCAGTAATGTGGTGTGGGTAGCACCGCGTGATACGCGCTATGTCGCGCAGCTGCACCAGCGCCTGAAGGCGCTGTTGGAAAACGTCCCTCTTCTTTAGCCAACCTTCCAAGCCCTCTTCATGAGGGCATTTTGCTAAATGGGTATCGACCCGCCTTTTTCCCTGCTTACTGTTATAACGGGCGCAGCATGCAGCGCCCCTACGCCAGGCACCGGTGAAGGTTTTGCCAGCAGTCTCACACCCTCTGCATGAGGGCTTTATTTTCTGTCGCGGTGGGCGGAGGATGGCTCGGCGTCCTATAGTGCTTTTGGACATATCAAATAGCCGATTGACCTTTGTCAGTCGCCGACAAAGATTTTAACGTGGCATCCTGGCGGTGAAAACGCCGTGAAAAACAATGATAACAATGCGTTCCAGACACCGGAGACCACGGTGCATTCAAGGGAAAACATCAATGAAAGCCAAAGTTCTGCCGCTATTCGTCCTCGCAGCCCTGTCTACCCCCGCACTGGCTGCAACCCCACCCAACACGCTCGTGGTGGTGCAATCGCTGGACGATATTGTCAGCCTCGATCCGGCGGAAGCCAACGAATTATCCAGCATCCAGACCGTACCCAGCTTGTATCAGCGGTTGGTACAGGCGGATCGCGATGACCCGGCAAAAGTCGTGCCCGTACTGGCAGAAAGCTGGAAGGGCGATGCCGCAGCGAAAACGCTGACGGTCAAACTGCGCCCGCAGGCGGTGTTCGCCTCCGGCAACCCGCTCACTGCCGACGATGTGATCTTTTCCTACCGCCGCGCCGTGAAGATGAATAAGTCACCGGCATTTATCCTTAACGTACTCGGCTGGCAGCCGGACAACATCGACGCGCAGCTCAAGAAAATCGACGACCACAGTCTGCAACTGAGCTGGACGGCAAACGTAAGCCCGGCGGTGGCGCTGAACATTCTCTCCACGCCGATCGCCTCGATCGTCGACAGCAAGGCGGTGCAGCCTAACGCCAAAGACGGTGACTACGGCAACGCCTGGCTAAAAATGCACTCCGCCGGCAGCGGGCCTTTCAAAATGCGCGTCTACCAACCCCATCAGGCCATTGTGCTGGACGCCAACCCGACGTCACCGGGCAGTAAGCCATTGCTGAAAAGCATCATCATTAAAAGCGTGCCGGACTCCGCCACCCGCCGCCTGTTGATCCAGCAAGGTGACGCCGACGTGGCACGTGAGCTTGGCCCAGACCAGACCGTCGCATTAAAGAATCAAGCGGGCGTGAAGGTGCTGGAGATCCCCTCAGCCGAGCAGAACTATCTGGTATTCAATACCGGCAATACCGCTAACCCGTTGCTGAAAAACCCGGCCTTCTGGGAAGCGGCGCGTTACCTCATCGACTATCAGGGCATCACCAACGATTTACTGAAGGGCCAATATTTTGTTCATCAGAGCTTCCTGCCCGTCGGGTTGCCGGGTGCACTGAAAGAGAACCCGTTCAGCTTCGATCCGGCAAAAGCCAAGGCGATCCTGGCCAAGGCCGGTATCACCCAGGCTTCTCTGACGCTGGACGTAGAGAACAAACCGCCGTTTATTACCATCGCGCAGGCGTTGCAGGCCAGCTTTGCCGAAGGCGGCGTGAAGGTAGAACTGTTGCCGGCGGCTGGCAGCCAGGTCTATTCACGTGTCAGAGCCAGACAGCATCAAGCCGCGATCCGTTTGTGGATCCCGGATTATTTCGATGCCCACTCCAACGCCAGCGCCTTCGCCTATAACGACGGCAAGACCAGCACGGTCGCAGGCCTCAACGGTTGGCAGATCCCACAGCTGAACCAGCAGACGCTGGCGGCAGTTGCCGAAGCCGATCCGGCCAAACGCACCGCGCTATACACCGCCATGCAGCAGGAACTGCAGCGCAGCTCGCCGTATGTCTTTATCGATCAGGCGAAAACCGAAGTGGTGCTGCGCGATAACGTCAAAGGCTATCAGCAAGGTCTGAACGCCGATATGGTCTACTACGATCGCGTCAGCAAGTAAGCCGCGGCAAAACGCCGGGCCTGATGCCGGGTAACATCCGGCGTTTGGCCCGCGCGATACAGATCCGATCCCAACCCGGCGCCGCTGCAACCGGCAGCCAGATAGTCCGCCAGATTTTCCGGCGTAATGCCGCCAACGGCATACAGCGACGTACCTTTAGGTAATACGCTGGCCAACGCCCCGATGTAGCTCACGCCCAGCACGCTCGCCGGGAAGACTTTCACGGTATCGGCCCCCGCCGCCAGCGCGGCAAACATCTCGCTCGGCGTCATCGCCCCGATGCAGGTCATCAGCCCCGCCGCTTTGGCACGGCGGATCAACCCCGGATCGGTATTGGGCGTCACCATCAGCGACGCGCCGCTGGCGATCAGCGCGTCCAGCTTTTCGTCATCCACCACCGTTCCGGCACCAATCTGTGCACGCCCACCGTAGTGTTGCTGCAGCAGTTGCACGCTTTGGCGCCAGTCGGGCGAGTTGGTCGGCACTTCTATCATGTCAAACCCGGCCTCAAGCAGGGCAGCTGCGTGCTCCAGTACCTCGGGCGGCGTAATGCCACGCAAAATAGCCACCAGCGGTAATTTACAAGGCTGCATAAATCCTCCCGAATCCGTTCAACATGGCGACCTGCGCCTCAACAACCACTGCCTTTTGCTCAGCGATGCGACACGCGGCCAGGTAATGCGTCACCAACGGAGTGTCCCCCACCAGCGCTAACAGTTCGCTCTGCGGCCAACGCCGCGCCAGCTGTGCCAATTCGTCACCTATCAGCACACCGGATAACCAGGACGCCACGCTCGCCGCCGGCAGATACCCTAAAACCCGTCGCGAACGCGCGTAGAACAGGCGATTCAACAGGCTGCCTTCCCCACGCAGCGACGCCAGCACGCCGTCGGCGAATGCCTGAGGATCGCTCTCGCCTTCCGGTAGCCCCTGCCCCAACAGGCTATGCTGGAGCAGCAACTGATACATCTCGCCGGTGATGGCGGTCGAGAATTCCGCTATCCACGCCCCCTGCGGCGTAATCACGGGTTTCACCCACTTGCTGTGCGTGCCGGGGAACAGATAAACGTCCGCCTGCTGGCAAGCCAGCGCCCCCAACAGTTGCACCTCTTCACCGCGCATCACGTTAGCGCGTTCCTCTTCTGGCAACGCCAACCCTGGGCGCAGCCACACCGCGCTGCGCAACGAGGAGGGCACCGCAATGCAACCGGCGGCGATCGCCGTTACCGGCAGTGGCAGCTTTTGATAACCGCTGTCCAACCAGCCGCGATCGCTGCCGATCATGCCGGCCATCAGCACCGGAATTTGTCGCGCCTCGATCCAGGCCCGCCAGGGGGCCAGCAGCGCCATCAATACCTGGTCGTGGCTGCCCGGTTCAATGAACTTCACCCCCTGCGCCGTCTGCTGGTGCGCAACGCATTCACCGTTCTCTATCCGCCAGGCGCGCAGGTGGCTGGAGCCCCAGTCAATGGCGATATAATTTGCTGTCATGTTGCTTTCCTGGCCTTAAACGTTGCGGTTAGCGGTGGCATTTTTACCCAGCGGTACCTTGACCGTTGGGCGGCTCTCCCGCTCGCGGGTGATCATGTCCAGTGCCTGTTCGCGGCTCATTTTGTTGGCCGGTGTCACCAGCGTGACCACCACCGCCCCGATCAGGCTGAACAGCACCGACGGGAAACAAGGATTGCCCCAGAACGCCAGCCAGTGGCTGTTCATCAACACGGCCATCGAGGTTGCCGCCCCGGCGATCAGCGCCGCCAGTGCGCCCTGCCAGTTAAAGCGGATCCAGAATCGGCCCAGAATCGAGCAAATAAACAGGCCGGACATGATCATCGAGATCATCTTGGTGATGTAGCTAATGATGTCGTTGGAGGTCAGGGCAAACACCAGCGCCAGCGCAATCACCAGCACCAGGAAGATCCGCGACAGCCGAATCGCCTTGTCTTCCGCCGGCATATGCCCGGTAAACAGCGTGTAGAGGTCGCGCAGGATAATCGACACCCCGGCGATGGCGTCCGAGCTGCCTGAAGACATGTTCGCCGACATACCGGCCACCAGGATCACCATCGCCACCGCGTGCGGCAGCACCTGGGTGCCGTACAGGAAGGCAAAGCCGCTGTTTTCCAGATTGGGATCCATGGTCCACACCGCCATGCCGATGATTGCCGGCAGGAAGGAGAAGAACAGGTAAAGCACGCCGGTAATAGTGAATGACTGACGCACCGAGGAGACGGTTTTGGCCGAGTAAATCCGTTGACGGTAAGAGGGCGTCGCCAATACGCCCACGGCGATCACCAGTGCCAACGAGAACGCCGGCAGCATGCCCAGTTTATCGATGGCAAACAGGCTTTGCGCCGCCGGATCCACCGCGTGCTGGATGCTTGACCAGCCGCCGACGTGCTGCACCGCCAACACCGCCATCAAAATAAAGCCGAGGAACAACACAATAGATTGCACCGTGTCGATCCACACCACCGCAGAATAACCGCCGATTCCGACATACACCACAAAGGCCAGGGCAATAATCACTTTAGCCACATTAATATCAATGCCGCTGGCCCAGGCCAAATATAAACCGCCCCCTAAAATATGCGCACCCAGCCAACCAATAGACGCAATGAATATTAATAGGGCAACGACGTTTTTTATTATTTTACTGCCGCCGGTATAATAAGATATCTCTTCGCTCATGGTCATAAAACGCATTTTTCTGACCGGTGCAAACAGCCAGGCCACCAAGAGTATTCCCACCGCGCCACCAATGCCGTACAGCATGCCGGCCCATCCGTTGGCGTAGCCAAAGCCCACTGCACCTACGCTGGAGCCGGTACCGACCATAGTGCCCACCGTCGAACCGAGCGTCAGGATCATCGGCAGGGAACGACCGCCCAATAAAAAGTCATCGCCGTTTTTTTGATTGCGTGAAACGTACCAGCCAAGCGTAATCATGGCCAGGGCATATAGAGCAAACCAGATAAGGAAGGATAAATTATTCATGTCTCACATCCAGTTAGTGTTGGGTAGCAGTAAAATAAGAAAAATAAAATAGCGTTATGCCGCCCGAATTAAATCAGGCGTTTATTATTAAGGGTGGTTTAACCACCCTATACAGTTTTATATTTTAGAAAGGACTTATCGGGTAATACGTGCTGCGTTATAACAGGTAATATCAACTTCGACTTTGCAATCCACCACCAGATCGGCAACCGCACAAATACGTGCCGGTGGGTGAGCGGCAAAGAATTCGCGGAACACTTTATTGAATGACTGGAAATAACGCGCATCGGTCAGAATGACCTTCACGTGCACCACATCTTCCAGGCCGTATCCCGCTTCCGCCATAATATCCAGACAGTTTTGGATCGCCAGGCGGGACTGCTCAATAATCCCCCCCTCCACCACTTCGCCGTCTTTCATCGGCGTTTGGCCAGAAATGTACAACCAGCCGCCGGCTTCTACCGCGCGGGAAAACGGCAAGTGTTGCCCGCCGGTTCCGGTGCCACCGTCAATGCCGTATCTTTTAATCGTCATACCTTGCTCCTGTCTATTTTGTTGCCCTCGCGGCACAAAAACCGCCCGGCGCGCAGGCCGGTCACGGCCTGATGTTCGTAACTCAGTACGCCATTCACCCACACCGCGTCGATTCCGGCAGCGGGTTGCCGAGGGTTGCTGAACGTCGCGCTGTCTTTCACTTTTAACGCATCAAACAATACCAGATCGGCGTAATACCCTGTTTTGATCAGCCCACGCTGCGGCAACTGATAACGCGCCGCGGACATGCCACTCATTTTGTGCACCGCCACGGTCAGGGGGAATAACCCTTCGTCACGGCTGTAATGGCCAAGTACCCGCGGGAACGCGCCCCACAAGCGCGGATGTGGCATAGGATCGTTCGGCAGGCCATCCGAGCCCACCATCGTCACCGGGTAGCTCAACACGCGGCGCACATCCTGTTCGTCCATGTTGTAGTAAATCGCGCCCGCCGGCATCAACTGCTTGCCGGCATCATGCAGGCTCATCGACCAGGTACCGGCGATATCCCGCAATGATTGCCCCGCCATCTCCGGGTGTGGCTCTGACCAGGTAATGACAATATCGAATTCATCGGTGATCTGCTTTAAGTCCAGTGTGGACGAGCTGGCGGAATAGGGGTAGCAATCGCAGGAGACATCCTGCGTTTGGCGCACCTTGTCGAACAGCTTTAGCGTTTCCTGCGTACGGCCCCAGTTTTTGGCCCCGGCGCATTTATGGTGCGAAATTACCACCGGCACTCGGCCATGGCGCCCAATGTGGAATGCTTCCTCCATTGCGTCGAGTATGGGTTCAAACTCCGAACGCAGGTGGGTGGTATAAATGCCCTGCTCGCCCGCCAGTTCTTCCGCCAGCGCCATCACCTCTTCCGTGGGTGCCGAGAACGCCGTGGCGTAGGCCAGGCCGGTGCTCAGACCCAAGGCGCCCTGCCGCAGCGCGGTGCGCAGTTGCTCGCGCATCGCGGCGATCTCTTCGGCACTGGCCGGGCGGAACAGGTCATCCATCTGATTGCTGCGCAGCGTCGTATGCCCAATCAGCGTCGCCACATTTACCGCTGGCGTCACCGCCTCGACCTGCTGACGGTAGGCGGCAATCGTCGGATAAACGAAGTGCGCTTTTTCGCCCAACAAGTTCATCGGGTCGGGTACGCTGGTTTTGATTACCGCCCCGGCAGCGCTGATGCCGCAGTTGCCGACAATCACCGTGGTCACGCCCTGCGAAATCTTCGGCAGCATCTCGGGCATACGGATCACGTTGGTGTCATCGTGGGTATGCACGTCAATAAATCCCGGAGACAACACCCGGCCTCGCCCGTCGATCACCACCTCGGCGTCGGCGTCGAGGGCAGGCGCAATCGCCGCTATCCGATCGTCTTTTACCGCCACATCGGCGCGATATTGCGGCCCGCCGCTGCCGTCGATCACCGTGACATTTTTAATCAGATACTGATACCGCATGAATCATCATCCTTCCGTTAGTGTCTTGGCTCACCGACTCAGTCCCCCAGCGGCTGGCGATCTGCCCCTCCGCGGTGGCTGTCCAGCGCCAGCTTGATGCGACGCAGCCGGTCACGAGACTGGCGCTTGTTCGCCATGGCCAGCGCCGTCGCCAGCACATCGACCATCGCTAACATGGCATAGCGCGACGTGCTGGGTTTGTAGATGTAATCATTTTCCCGCACCACCAGCGCCAGCAACACATCAGCCTGCGCCGCCAGCGGCGTTCCCGCTGGGGTAATCGCCACCACTTTGGCCCCGTACTGGCGCGCAATGGCTGCGCTTTCGACCATTTCCTGCGTGTAGCCGCCCAATGACAACGCCACAACCACATCTTGCTTCGTCACCGCCGCAGCCATCATCCGCACCAGCAGACCGTCGCTTTGCGCGGTCACAGGTAAACCAAGGCGGAACAGACGATGCTGGACCTCTGCAGCGCAAATGGTTGAACCGCCTCCCATGCCTAGCGCCAGAATGTGTCGCGCATCGCCTAACCACCCCACCGCCTTGGCCAGCGCAGGCTCATCAATCGTCCGACGATTAATATTCAGGACATTGATGATGGTTTCATAAATCCCCTGGATCCCTTCAAGATCAGGCTCCTCATGAATGAACCGCTGCCCCACCGCCAACGACTGCGCCAGTTTGACCTTAAGATCGCGTACGTCTCGACACCCCAAGGTTTTGGCAAAACGCGTGATCGACGCCTGACTGACGCCGGCCTGTCGGGCCAGTTCGGCAATCGGCAACGCGGTCACCGCCTCTGCATCGTCCAGAATGAATTGCGCGATGCGTTTTTCGGTGCTGCTCAGCTCAATAAAACGCTCTGTAATACGCGAGATAATGTCGATATCAACACCCATCGCTTCACCTCATAGTGGTTAAATTTTGTCATTTACAATGCAAGAAAACAGTGGAAGACTACACAAAAAACAGTTCAAAAAATGATACTTTGTACCCTAATATCGATAATAAATATTAAAAATACAGTTAAATCAAAGCAATTAATCAAGATACCTAATTTCAAAAAGATAGAACACCCAAAGGATAATGTTATGAAATACCAAAACGATTTCACCGTTACCCACAAAGCCGCCGTGATGCGCAGTGACCCGACTGCGCCAGCGAACCTGCTGAATGAAGATGTCTGCCTGCCGGCCGCCGTGATTAAGCTCAGCAGCCTGGAAAACAATATCGCCTGGATGCAACACTATGCCGACGCCCGCGGCGTCTCGCTGGCGCCGCACGGGAAAACCACCATGACACCCTGGATCTTCCAGCGCCAGGTGGCTCAGGGCGCCTGGGCCGTTGGCGTCGGTTCCGCCTGGCAGGCAAAGGTAGCGATGGAAGCCGGTGTGCCACGGGTGCTGATGGCTAACCAATTGGTTGGCAAGGCCAACATGCGCTTGATAGCCGAACTGAAAGCGCAGCATCCCGCGACAATGTTCTTTTGCTGCGTCGACAGCCTAAGCAATGCACAAAGCCTCTCGGCATTTTTCAGCCAGCAGGGGCAAACGCTGGATGTTCTGTTGGAATTGGGCGTCCCTGGCGGCCGCTGCGGTTGCCGCAACGTGGCGCAAGCGGAGCAACTGGCGCAGGAGATCGCCAGGCTGCCGGGGTTACGACTGCACGGTATCGAGCTGTATGAAGGCGTGATGCACGGCGACGATGCCCAGCGCAAAATCGAACAGTTTCTGCGTGACGCTGCCGGCTTGCTGCGTGAACTGCACCGGCAAGGTGTATTTGGCGGTGAAGAAGCGATCCTCACCGGGGCCGGCTCTTCCTGGTATGACGTGGTCTGTAGCGTCTGGAGCCAAGAGACGCTGCCAGCAAACTGCCGTCTGGTGATTCGCCCCGGCTGTTACATCACCCACGATCGGGGGATTTACCAAGACGCGCAAAATGCCGTGTTAGCCCGTGACAGCTACGCCTGCGACCTGGCAGGAGAGTTAACCTCAGCGCTGGAACTGATTGCGCTGGTCCAGTCTGTACCGGAACCCGGCAGGATTATCGTCAATTTCGGCAAACGGGATGCGGCCTTCGACGCCGGCTTGCCACAGCCGATCGCCCATTACCGTAGCGGTGTTCAGCAACAGAGCGACGTCCAACGCCTGACAACCCAGGGGATTATGGATCAGCACGCCATGCTGAGCTGTCCGGCAACGTTCCCGGTACAGGTCGGTGATATTCTGGTGTTCGCCACCTCACACCCCTGCCTGACCTTCGATAAATGGAAAACGCTATTTTTGATTGATGATGATTACAATATCATCGAAACCATAGAGACGTTTTTCTGATAACGGAAAAGGATATCTGATGAATAACCTGCCCACCGACAGTCTCTTGTCGGTGCAGAATCTCTCCCTGGCAAGTCCAGGGAAGCCACCGCGGATTCATGGCGTCACCTTTGCCCTTCAGCAAGATGAATCCGTCACCATTATCGGCCCAAACGGCAGTGGAAAATCCACGTTATTACGGCTGCTTACCGGTGAGCTAAAACCGAGTGGCGGTGAAATATGCTTTCAGGGAACGCCCTTATCCACCATCAAGCCGCATCAACGTGCCCGTTCTATCGCTTTGCTTAGCCAGCACGATAATGCCGATTTACGGCTTAAGGTTAACGAGTATGTGGCCCTGGGTCGGTTACCCTGGCAGGCCGATAGCCTGCCATCTGAGCATCTACGCATTGTGGCAAAAGCGATGGATGACGTGGGCCTCCACTCCCTGCAACATGTGCCGTTGGGCAATCTTTCGGGTGGCGAACGCCAGCGTGCCGGATTCGCCCGGGTATTGGCGCAGCAGCCGATGCTGCTCTTACTCGATGAACCCACCAACCATCTCGATCCGCTAGCCCGCCACCAACTGCTGTCGCTGATTCATAAAAAAAAGATAGCCACGTTAAAAGTGCTGCATGATCTGGAGTTGGTACAGCCCTTTTCAGACCAGGTCATCATGATGAATCAAGGGAAAATCGTTTGCCATGGCAGCCCTGATGCCGTGCTGGAGTCGGTGCACCTGCAACAGGTGTTTGGGATGAAATCCCTGCAAGCCCGCCATCCTGAAACCGGCAAAGCCCTGCGCTTCTTCGAGGCATTGCCGACATAAACCCGCTTAAATCCCAACAATCGACGGTTGTTTGATCTAACTACATTTGTCATATGAATTATTCAGGTATGTTGCCCCCGTATCCAACGAGCCGGGTGACTGACTTCGGTTTTTGAATCTGGAGTCGATGTGAAAAAGTTAACCCTCGCCACATTACTGGCATTAACTGCAGGAAGCGCCGGCGCTTCTGGTTTCCCTGTCACGGTGGACAACTGTGGTCAGCCACTGACCTTTACCCAAGCCCCACAGCGCGCCGTTATTCAAGACATTAATATGTCGCAAATGGCGTTTGCCCTGCGGCTGCAGCCGGCGATGGTTGGCGTGACGGGGATCTCCGGCTGGTATAAAAATATTCCTGAATTCACGCAACAGCAGGGGGCGATCCCTGAACTGGCGCCGAAATACCCAACGATCGAAAACCTGCTCGCCGTGAGTCCTGACCTGTTCTTTGCAGGCTGGAATTATGGTCTGCGTGGTGACGTTACCCCGCAAGCGCTGGCAAAATTCAATGTCAAAACGCTGGTGCTGAGTGAAAGCTGCATCCACGTCGACAAGCATCGCCCACGCGCCAGTATGGATTTGTTATACGGAGACATCATTAGACTCGGTAAAGTATTTGGTAAACAGGAAGATGCGGAAACACTGGTCAATGGCTGGCAGAAACAGGTGGAAGGTATCCATCGCAAAATTGCGACGCAAAAACCGATAAAGGTATTTCTTTATGATTCCGGTGAAGAAAAGCCCTATACCAGTGGGCCTTACGCCATGCCGACGGCAATTATTGAAGCCGCTGGGGCAAAGAATGTGATGGAAACCCTGAACACCAGTTGGACGACCACCAATTGGGAAAGTGTCGCGGCGATGGAACCTGAATTTATCATTCTGGTGGATTACCAATCAGAGGCATCCAGCGATACCGACGCACGGCAGCTTTTCCTTGAACAACATCCCCTGATGAAAAAAACACTGGCGGTTATTCACCACCGTTATTTGAAATTAAAATATCAGGAACTGACGCCGGGGCCGGCCAATATTGAAGCCATCCATAAACTGGCTCACGCTCTTTATCCCGCCGCCTTCAGCTAATGTCGGAAAAAAACCGTTTTAGGCTGGCATGGGCAGTCGCCCCACTGCTATTGGCAGGGCTCATCCTCGGCAATATCGTGCAAGGCAGTGTGCCACTCTCTTTTTCTCAGGTGATGACCGCGCTGGGTATCACCCAGGGTGATGTGCCGCCAATGATTAAAAGCATTGTGCTGGAACTGCGTTTGCCACGAACGCTGCTGGGTTTACTGGCAGGAGCCGGATTGGCACTGGTCGGCGCACTCTTGCAAACCACTACCCGCAACGATCTGGCCGATCCTTTTCTGTTCGGCCTTTCCTCGGGCGCCTCTGCCGGCGTGGTGCTGGTGATTACCCGTCTCGGTAATAGCCTGGGGGCGTGGGCTTTACCCGTTTCCTCTTTTGTTGGCGGAATACTCTCCGCCGCGGTCGTGATGCTTATTTTCATGACCCAATCGCAGAAAGGCACCGAGAAACTGATCATCTGCGGCCTCGCGGTCTCTTTTTTATTCGGGGCCTTCACCAATTATCTGGTTTTTTCCGGCGATCAACGAACAGCCGGCAGCGTACTCTTCTGGACACTGGGCGGGCTGGGTCTGGCCCGTTGGGATAATTTGATTTTTGCCTTGATCGCGCTGCTGTTACTGGTGGTATTGATTACATTACGCTGGCGATCGCTGGATGCTTTACTGGCGGGTGAACAGACTGCCGGCACGCTGGGCATCAACACCAGCCGATTACGCATGGAAGTCTTTCTGTGTTGTTCGCTGGCGACCGCGTTACTGGTGGCATTAACCGGAGTGATTGGGTTTGTCGGCTTAATGGTTCCCCATCTGGCACGCCCCTTTACCGGCGTTCGTCACCGGCGCCTGCTGCCGTTGGTTGGCGTCATGGGAGCAATGTTACTCTCTGCCGGCGATCTGCTAAGCCGCGTCATTGCCTCGCCCCAAGAACTGCCCATCGGGATTATTACTGCCGGTCTTGGCGGGATTTTCGTGCTGGTTATTTTACTGCGGCGCACTCACTGATCCTTGATTTACAG
The DNA here is from genome assembly GCF_044900985.1 of Serratia sp. NPDC087055. Classification (NCBI taxonomy): domain Bacteria; kingdom Pseudomonadati; phylum Pseudomonadota; class Gammaproteobacteria; order Enterobacterales; family Yersiniaceae; genus Serratia; species Serratia sp. NPDC087055. Next base: position 162,053 of record NZ_JBJDOG010000002.1, on the reverse strand, counting down.
GGCAGGTTCCTAAAAGCAACCAGCCAATCGATTGCGAAATGGCAAAAAATCGGCGTTTTAGCGCTTGCAGTGTCCAAAAGCGCGAGTATAATGCGCGACAATTTGCCAGGAGAAAGCATGAAAAACGACGTTTGTTTTGTTAGCCACAACCGACAAAACCGACTGCCAATCGGCAGCCAACTGCCGTTATTTCTCCTGTTGCTAAACCGATCGTTTCAAGCCCCTCATTGAGGGGCTTTTTTTTGCCTTAAAAAATCATGCCCGAGAGATTTCGGGGCGCAGCCAGAGGTAACCGCTTGAATCACCCTGCGCTTAGTCAGCTAAGTGACGGGGGAAAAGCGAGAAGCCAACACCGCTGCGGTTCGAAAGATGACGGGCATTCCCGCGCCACGGGCATGTGTCGAGAAGGAGTGAAAAATGGCCAATCCGCTGTATCACAAAAATATCATCTCTATTAACGATCTCAGCCGCGAGGATCTGGAGCTGGTGCTACGCACCGCCGCCAGCCTGAAATCCAATCCACAGCCTGAGCTGCTAAAGCACAAGGTCATTGCCAGCTGCTTCTTTGAAGCGTCAACCCGTACCCGCTTGTCGTTTGAAACCGCGATGCACCGCCTGGGGGCCTCGGTGGTTGGCTTTGCCGACGGCAGCAACACCTCACTCGGCAAGAAAGGCGAAACCCTGGCTGACACTATCTCGGTCATTGGCACCTACGTCGACGCCATCGTAATGCGCCACCCACAGGAAGGCGCTGCACGGCTGGCAACCGAATTCTCCGGCGGGATCCCGGTGCTCAACGCCGGTGACGGGGCCAACCAGCATCCGACGCAAACGCTGCTGGATCTGTTCACCATTCAGGAAACGCAGGGCCGCCTGAACAACATCAATATCGCTATGGTGGGTGACCTGAAATACGGACGTACCGTGCATTCACTGGCACAGGCGCTGGCTAAATTTGAAGGCAACCGCTTCTTCTTCATCGCCCCGGACGCGCTGGCCATGCCGACCTACATCCTGAAAATGCTGGAAGAAAAAGGCATCCAATACAGCCTGCACAGCAGTATCGAGGAAGTGGTGCCTGAACTGGATATTCTCTACATGACCCGGGTACAGAAAGAGCGCCTGGACCCTTCCGAATACGCTAACGTGAAAGCGCAGTTCGTCCTGCGTGCAGCGGATCTGGCAGACGCACGTACCCATCTCAAAGTCTTGCACCCGCTGCCGCGCATTGACGAGATCACTACCGACGTGGATAAAACACCCTACGCCTACTACTTCCAGCAGGCAGGCAACGGTATTTACGCGCGTCAGGCACTGTTGGCGCTGGTATTAAACGCAGATTTGGCTCTTTAAGGGGGAACCGTCATGACTCACGATAACAAACTGCAGGTTGAAGCAATCAAATGCGGTACGGTGATTGACCATATTCCGGCACAGATAGGGTTTAAGCTACTGACGCTGTTTAAACTGACTGCCACCGATCAGCGCATTACTATCGGCCTGAACCTGCCGTCCAATGAGCTGGGCCGCAAAGATCTGATTAAAATCGAGAACACGTTCCTGACGGAGCAACAAGCCAACCAATTGGCGATGTACGCCCCCAAAGCGACGGTTAACCGCATCGATAATTACGAGGTGGTGCGTAAACTGACTCTCAGCCTGCCGGATCATATCGACGGCGTGCTGACCTGTCCGAACAGCAACTGCATCAGCCGTAGTGAACCGGTATCGTCCAGCTTTAGCGTGAAATCCCGCGACGGTGACGTACACCTGAAGTGCCATTACTGCGAGAAAGAGTTCGAACACCAGGTCGTATTGCAGGCAGACTAAATCTGCGCTTTTCGCCGGGAGACGGCGCTGTTATTCTCCCGGCGACGCCCTATAATGGGGTTTCTGGATAGAACAACCCACGTTGCTACCCAATGGATTTTAAGCCGTAGCCAACAACGCTGCGGTTTGAAAGACGAAGGGTAAATTAGGAGAAAAAATGTCACGTAACATCAGCACTGAACTCGCCCCGGCAGCCATTGGTCCTTACGTGCAGGGCGTTGATCTGGGCAGCATGATCATCACTTCCGGTCAGATCCCTGTCGATCCTAAAACCGGTGCCGTTGCCGACGACGTGACCGCTCAGGCACGCCAGTCACTGGAAAACGTTAAAGCGATCGTTGAAGCCGCAGGCCTGAAAGTCGCCGATATCGTGAAAACCACGGTATTCGTGAAAGATCTGAACGATTTCGCCACCGTTAACGCCGCGTACGAAAGCTTCTTCACCGAACATAACGCGCCTTTCCCAGCACGTTCTTGCGTCGAAGTTGCTCGTCTGCCAAAAGACGTGAAAATCGAAATCGAAGCCATCGCCGTTCGTCGTTAATTCTACGGCAACGCGCCCAACGGTCAGCCATCGGCTGGCCGTTTTTATTTTTCCACTTGCAGCATGCCCCTCTTCTGACGCGCCACTAACGATCACTCTGGCTCTCGCTCACTGCAGTTTCGCCCCGTTTTAAGGCACCCCTCGCTTTGATTGCACCTAGAGAGTGCTCCTTCTCGTCCCAATCCTGTGTTTTCGCGCCATTTTCGCCCCTTTCTCACCTTGGCACATTTTATGCTGGATCCGTTTACAGCCTGTAATGTCGACGAGGTGATGATGCTAAATATCGATCTGTCCGCTTCACCGTTTTTTGATGAGATGCTTCTGGCTGAGGGTAAACACCGGGGTCACTACGAAGCTTACTGGCACTGGCTGCAACAGGCCGACCAAAAGGCCATTCAACGCAAAAGAGAAGAAGCTGCACTGCTGTTTCACCGAGTGGGGATTACCTTTAATGTCTATGGTGATGACGATGGTGCCGAACGACTGATCCCGTTTGATAGCGTGCCACGCATCATTCCCGCCAGCGAATGGGCGATGCTCGATCGCGGCATTCGCCAACGTGTTCAGGCGCTAAACGCCTTTCTTCACGACATTTACCATCAACAACATATTCTGAAGGCCGGGATCATTCCGGCAGAACAGGTGCTGGCGAACGATCAATATCAGCCTTGTATGCAAGGGGTCGATCTGCACCGCAATATTTACGCGCACATCGTTGGCGTGGACATGGTGCGTAACGGTGACGGCCAATATTACGTGCTGGAAGATAACCTGCGCACGCCCTCCGGCGTTTCCTACATGCTGGAAAACCGCAAGATGATGATGCGCCTGTACCCCGAACTGTTCGCCCAGCAACGCATTGCACCGGTGGAACGCTATCCGTCGCACCTGCTGCAAACCCTGCGCGAAAGCTCGCCGATTAACGATCCCACGGTCGTGGTACTGACTCCGGGCCGCTTTAACAGCGCCTATTTCGAGCACAGTTTCCTGGCGCAGCAGATGGGGGTTGAGCTGGTGGAAAGCGCCGACCTGTTCGTCAAGGACGGCGCCGTGTTTATGCGCACCACCGCCGGGCCTTGCAAGGTGGATGTGATTTACCGCCGGGTGGACGACGCGTTCCTCGATCCGCTGGCGTTCCGCCCCGACTCGATGCTCGGCGTTCCGGGGCTGCTGTCGGTTTACCGCACCGGCAATGTGGTACTGGCAAACGCCATTGGCACCGGCGTGGCCGACGACAAGTCGATCTATCCGTATGTGCCGGACATGGTGCGTTTCTATCTGCAAGAAGAGCCGATCCTCAACAACGTCCCCACCTGGCAATGTCGTCACAAGAATGAGCTGTCCTATGTGTTGGCCAATCTGGATCAGATGGTGGTGAAAGAGGTCCACGGTGCCGGTGGTTACGGCATGCTGATCGGCCCGGCGGCGACCAAAGACGAAATCGCCCATTTCCGCACCTTGCTGTTAGCCAAACCCCATAACTACATTGCGCAAAATACCCTGGCGCTGTCGACCTGCCCGACTTTCGTCAACGAAGGCTTGGCCCCGCGGCATATCGATCTGCGGCCGTTTGCCCTCAGCGGGGCTGAAATTCGGCTGGTGCCCGGCGGGCTGACGCGTGTGGCGCTGGCGCAAGGTTCGCTGGTGGTCAACTCGTCGCAAGGCGGGGGAACCAAGGACACCTGGGTGTTGGAGGACGACATATGCTGAGCCGAACTGCCAGTGAACTCTATTGGATGGCCCGCTATCTGGAGCGGGCAGAAAGCATTGCCCGGGTACTTGATGTGACCAACAAGCTGTCGATGATGCCAATCCGCGACAGCGAAGATCAGGATTTGCAGGTGCCACTCAATTTGACCAGCACCGGGCAACTGTATGCCGCCGCCTATCCCGATCTAACCATGGCCAACCTGGTGAGTTTTTTCGCACTCGACAGCCGCAATTACAGCAGCATTTACAGCTGCCTGCAAATGGGGTGGAACAATGCCCATGCGGTGCGTGGCAGCCTGTCCTCCGAGGTGTGGGAGTGCATTAATGCCACCTGGATCGAGATGAAGCTAATCCGCCGCCAAGGCATAGGTTCGGTAGGCGCAGATGCCTTTTTCGACTGGGTGAAAGAGCGTTCACACCTGTTTCGCGGTGCCATGTTCGGCACCTTGTTACGCAGTGACGCCATGTGCTTTATCCGCCTCGGTACCCTGTTGGAGCGGGCCGACGGCACCGCACGTCTGCTGGGAGTCAAGAATAGCTTGATGGACAGGGACGGCGACCCGGTACGCGAGTATTACCGCATGGACACGTTGCTGCGGGCCGTGAGCGCACGCGAAGCCTATCACAGCATCTACAAACAGCAGCTCAGCCGGGACACCATTGCCGAACTGATGATCCTGCGTAATGAAATCCCACGCTCCCTGCTGGCCTGCGTCGGCGACATGGTGCAGCAGCTGGAGCAAATTGGCGGTAACCGTTCAAATCAGCCACGCCGACTGGCGCACACCCTGCACGCCGAGCTGCGATTCAGCAGCATGAAAGACCTGAACAAGGTGGGGCTAACCAACTGGTTAGACGCGTTTCTCGGGCAGATTAGCGGTATTGCGGAGAGCGTCCATCACACTTATCTGGAGGCACAATGAAACTGAACATTGAGCACAACACCCATTATACCTACGCCCAGCAGGTACAGCGTAGCACTCAGTATCTGCGCCTGACGCCACAGGACTCAGAGCATCAACGCATCATCTCCTGGCAACTCACGCTGCCGGAAGAGGCGGTATGTACCACCGACGCCTTCGGCAACGTGCTGCATGTACTGACGTTGGATCATCCACACCAGGCGATTACCATTCAGGCCCATGGCGTCGTGGAGATTGAAGATAGTGCAGAGGATCAGGTCACGGGGCATCTGTCACCGCTGGTTTTTCTGCGTCACAGCCCGTTGACCCAGCCCGACAGCGCGATACAGGCCTTTGCCCTGCGCTATCATCAACCACAGGCGGTGCTGGACGGGCTGGAAAACCTGATGGGCGAACTGTTGCTAAAAATGCCTTACAGCCCAGGCTCCACCAGCGTCACCGACAGCGCCGCCCAGGCATTCGCGACCGGTACCGGCGTTTGCCAGGATCATACCCATGTGTTTCTGGTCTGCTGCCGCAGCCTGAACATTCCGGCGCGCTACGTCAGCGGCTATCTCTACAGCGAAGACTCCACCCATGTCGCCACCCACGCCTGGGCAGAAGCCTGGATCGACGAACGCTGGCACAGCTTTGACGTCACTAACAATACCCGCTTGCCGAATCAGCACCTTAAGCTGGCCGTGGGCATCGACTATCTGGACGCCTGCCCGGTGCGCGGCATGCGGTTGGGGGGAGGGTGTGAAAATATGCAAACCATGGCCGAAGTGCAGATGATGCCAACCGGGCAATAGCCTCTTGCCGAAAGCGAAGGTTTACGGCACGCTGGCGTTTGGCGGCGTGCCAGTACTGTTTTGAGGGATTTGGTATGACCTATTGTGTGGCCATGCGCTTGTCATCCGGGCTGGTCTTTGCTTCCGATTCACGCACCAATGCCGGAGTGGACCATATTTCCACCTTCCGCAAACTGCACGTGTTCCAACAAGACGGTGACCGCATGCTGGTGCTGCAAAGCGCCGGTAACCTGGCAACCACCCAAAGTATCATTAGCCTGCTGCAGCGCCGCTGCAAGGACACCGAACGTCTCAACCTGTTGAATGCCCCCAGTATGTACGAAGCCGCCACGCTGGTGGGCGAAACGGTGCGTGAAGTGATCCAGCGCGACAGCGAAGCACAGCAAAGTGGCAGCACCACTGACTTCAGTTGTAGCCTGTTGCTTGGCGGCCAGATCACGGGCGAAGAGATGCGGTTATTCCATATCTACCCGCAGGGTAATTTTATCGAAGCCACCCGCGATACGCCTTATTTCCAAATTGGCGAAAGTAAGTACGGCAAACCGATTATTGATCGGGTGCTGAATTACGACACGCCATTGGAACAAGCAATGCAGTGCGCGTTGATTTCGCTCGACTCTACGCTGCGCAGCAACCTGTCGGTCGGCCTGCCGCTCGACGTGATGATCTACCCACGCGACAGCTTTAGCAGTTCGCAACAGTACCGCATCACCGAAGATCACCCACATTTTAGCGCCATCCGTAAAGGCTGGGGCGAAGGGTTAGTCAGCATTTTCAAACAGTTGCCGCCGTTGCAACTGTAGGTTTTTGAGGGCTCAGCATGCTGAGCCCCTATACATGTTGAGCTCCGACGCCCGCTGACTTACCTCACTCGACGGCGCTGGCGCGCAATAGCGTTTCCAGCGGATATACCGCCGCAATCACCACTTCATCCCGTATCTGCGCCGCTGCGTCAAGCTGCTGCTGTATCTGCGCCGCTTCTGCCTTACTCAGCGGCTTGTCCTGTTGATAACGCTCCAACAGCATCAGCCCCAGCGCGGATAGCGCGCCGACATCTTGCGCCACAGGCGCCAGATCCTGCATCACCCGGTTACCGGCAATCACCGTTTTTACCGGGGCAGTATTGAGCTGCCAGCGTTGTAGGCGCTCACGCAATGCCTGCGCTGACGCACGGTCGTTGCGATCCTTCACCAAAGCGGCAACCTGCTGGCCCATTTCACGTACCGCGTTACTTTCCGGGGGTAAGGCATCGGCAAAGCGGTTCAACGGTTCGAACTGATGGTAATTGCCGGCCTTGAATTTGAGATGCTGACGGGTGTAGTACTGGCCCGGCTCCACGGCTTCGGCCAGGGTTTGCAGCGGTGCAATCTCTACGCTATTTGCGAGCCGGGTAAATTCGCGCGCGGTCTCAGCATGCTGTTGCAGCCCCACCGACACCACCGACCAGGCATCAACCGCCGCCAAGCGCCGATACATGTTGTTTTCATCGGTCACATCCTGCGCCGACCACAAACGCTCCGCTACCGCAAACCCACGTGGCCACAGCTTGAGATCAAGGATGGGCGCTCTGATATTTTCCGCCCACAGCGCCGCTTCACCGCCGAGAATATTGGCCTGCTGCTTCACCCCCGGCACTACCGGCATCTTGCCTGCCGGGATAGCCGCCAGCTTGCTGCCGCTCGTCGGGTAACGTACGTTACCGACCAACGTATACCCGCTGAGTTTGTCTTGATCTAACCTGAACACCGGACGCGTATCCCCCATCCAGGTATCGAGACGGAAACTCACCTGTTTTGGGGAACGCCAGACAATATCGTGCAACGCACGGCGCGACTTGCCGTTGAAGTCAATAAAACCGCGCCAGCCCTGTTTCCCTTCAATCAGAGTAAAACTGCCCTCCACTGCGCTACCCTTCAGGCGTGGCATGCTGAACTGCCAGCTCTGCGCCTTCTCATCAGGCTGTACCTCGGTAGCGACGCCCAGTGGTTGAGGCAGGATCTCATTGCGATAGTGATATGCCGTGCTCTGCGGTTGATCGAGGTAAAAACCGGTGGACAGGATCCCTTGATAACCGTCCTGCGCACTGGCGCCGAGCGAGTCCGGCCCCTGCCAAGACTGGATAACGATGGTGCGCGGCAGAGACGGATGATAAATCTCATCCCAGCCGACCATCTGCCGCTGGTGCTGTTCAAGGATTTTTTCCAGCCTCTGGTTGAAGTAGGCCTGCAACGCATGGGCGTCTGCCAGCTGATGCTGTTGCATAAAGGCCTGAATGGTTTTTGATGCTTTCCACTGGCTGGCATCGACCTCGTCACCGCCAATATGCAGGTAGGGATCGGGGAAGATCGCCGCCAGCTCACCAATGATCGCGTCAACAAATTGATAAACTTCATCGCATGTCGGATCCAGGGTGGGCTTATGTACGCCCCACTTGCGCTCCATTTGATACGGCCCCGGTGCGCTCATCAATTCCGGGTAGGCCACGGCGATACTGGAAGCATGGCCTGGCAGATCGATTTCCGGCACGACGCGGATGCCGCGAGCGGTGGCGTAGGCCACCACCTGTTGCATCTGCTCGCGGGTATAGAACTGACCATCGCTGGCCTGCTGTTGCAATTTAGGGTAATGCTCGGAGGCAAAACGCCAACCCTGATCGTCGGTCAGGTGCCAGTGAAATACGTTGAGCTTGGCTGCTGCCATGCCGTCAAGCTGGCGCAGAATATCTACCACCGGCAGGAAATGACGTGCGGAATCTAACAGCACACCGCGCCACGGGAAGCGCGGCACGTCGGTAATGCTCACCCACGGCAGGAAAGTGTTCTGCCCATCGGTCTGCACCAACTGGAGCAGGGTTTCCATACCCCGTAGCGCACCAAAACGGGTATTTGCCGTCAGCGTAACGCCGTCCGGCTTCACCACAAGTTTATAGCTCTCGTCACTGCCCGGCAGCGGCTGCATCGCCACCTTATCTTTGATATCGACCTGAATGACCACACCCGCGTCTGTTGCTGCCTGCGGTGCCAACGTCCAGCCGGTTTGCAGTTCAATACGCTGCCGCCAGCGCTGCGGTGCATCGGCCAAATCGTCGCCCTGTACCTTGATCGATAAGCGGTGATCCAGCACCAGCTTGCCCGCTGGCTGGGTCAGGTCAACCTGTTGCGGCCAGGGCATCAGCGGCAGATCGCCGGCCGGCTGCGCCAGTGCGCCCAGAGACAACAATAACGATGAAGCCAGTAGCGTATAACGCAAAGTTCTGTGCATCAGAAATTCCTCAGAGGAAAAAATATCAATAAAAACAGCAAACGATAATGAAGCTGTAAATAAAGACTGAGCACCGTGCAGATGTCCAACTCTGAGACTGAAAAGCCGGGTTGGATCACAGATGCCCCTCCTACGGACGTAAGAGGGGCGCGGGTATTATTGCCAGCCGTAGCGGCGCACAAACCAGCCTTTTACGCACTGGGTCAGCACCATGTAACCGGCCAGGATTAGCACCAACCACGGGAAATAACCAAGTGGCAGCGCCTGCAATTGCAGGAAACCGGCCAACGGCGAGAACGTCAACCCAATGCCGGTCGTGATCACGACCAGAGTCATGATACACAGCGGCCACGAAGGGCGACTCTGAATAAACGGAATTTTGCGGGTGCGGATCATGTGCACAATCAGCGTTTGCGACAGCAGGCCCTCAACAAACCAACCTGACTGGAACAGCGTCTGCATTTCTGGCGTGTTCGCCTTAAACACCCACCACATCAGGCTGAAGGTCAGCACGTCGAAGATCGAACTGATCGGCCCGAAAAACACCATAAAGCGCCCAATATCGCCAGAGTTCCAACGCTGTGGCTGCGTTATCTGATCGTCATCCACGTTATCAAAGGGAATCGCAATCTGCGAAATATCATACATCAGGTTCTGAATCAGCAGGTGCAGCGGCAACATCGGCAGGAACGGCAGGAAAGCGCTGGCGATCAGCACGCTGAACACATTCCCGAAGTTGGAGCTGGCGGTCATCTTGATGTACTTGAGCATGTTGGCAAAGGTACGCCGCCCCTCGATCACCCCCTGCTCCAGCACCATCAGGCTTTTTTCCAGCAGAATGATATCCGCCGCTTCCTTGGCAATATCCACCGCGGAATCAACCGAAATACCAATATCCGCCGCACGCAGCGCGGGCGCATCATTGATGCCGTCCCCCATAAAGCCGACCACATGGCCCTGCTGGCGCAGCAGCTTGACGATACGCTCCTTGTGCAGCGGCGTCAGCTTGGCGAACACCGTGGTGCGTGCCGCCGCTTGTGCCAGCTGCTCGTCGTCCATTTGTTCGATTTCACTGCCGCGCAGCACATGATCCGCCGCCAGCCCGACGTCTTTACACACTTTCGCCGCCACCAGCTCATTGTCACCCGTGAGAATTTTCACCGTGACACCGCTGTTTTTCAACGCCGCCAGTGCCGGCGCCGTGCTCTCTTTCGGTGGATCGAGGAAGGCCACATACCCTTCGAGGATCAAATCGGATTCATCGGCCACACTATATTCATGAGCCTGCGCCGGCAGGATTTTGTTCGCCACCGCCACCACCCGCAGCCCTTGCTGGTTAAGATCGTCGGTGATACGCCGAATCCGAGCCAGCAGCGCCTCAGTAAGCGGGATGACCTCATTTTCCTGCCGCACATGGCTGCAAATCGCCAGCATCTCTTCCAGGGCACCCTTGCAGACAAGCTCGTGATATTGCGCGTCTTTGGCGACCACCACCGACATGCGGCGGCGCTCAAAATCAAACGGGATCTCATCGACCTTGCGGTAATGCTGTAGCACATCCGGCTGTTCATTCTGCTCTGCGCAGCTCAGCACCGCCACATCCAGCAGGTTTTTCAACCCCGTCTGGTAGAAGCTGTTCAGCCAGGCATAATGCAGCACCCGGTCACTGGCGACACCGAAGACATCAGTGTGGCGTTCCAGCACAATTTTATCCTGGGTCAGGGTGCCGGTTTTATCAGTGCACAGAATGTCCATGGCGCCAAAGTTTTGAATGGCATCCAGACGTTTGACGATCACCTTCTGCTTGGACAGCTTCACAGCCCCTTTGGCCAATGTCGACGTGACGATCATCGGCAGCATTTCCGGGGTTAGCCCCACCGCAACCGACAGCGCAAACAGCGCGGCCTCCCACCAGTCACCCTTGGTGTAGCCGTTGATCAACAACACGATCGGCGTCATCACCAACATAAAACGGATCAACAGCCAGCTGACCTTGCTAATGCCGCTCTGGAAGGCATTCGGTTGTTCATCCTGGTTGATTACGCGCTGCGCCAACTGGCCAAAATAGGTATCGCCACCGGTGCCGATCACCATCGCAAGCGCCGTGCCACTCACCACGTTGGTCCCCATAAAGCACAGGTTTTGGCATTCCAGCGGATCTTCCGCCTGGCCGCGCAGCTCGGCGAGCTTTTCTACCGGCAGGGACTCACCGGTCAGCGCGGCCTGGCTGATGAACAGATCCTTCGCGGACAGCACGCGGAGATCTGCCGGGATCATGTCGCCCGCCGCCAATTTAATGATATCGCCCGGTACCAGCTGAGATATCGGCAGTTCAATATGCTCGCTTTTGCCCGTCAACGCGTCACTGCGGATCACTGTCGCGGTGTTGCTGACCATGGCTTTCAGCGCATCCGCCGCCTTGTTGGATCGCGCTTCCTGAATGAAATTCAGTAACGTTGAGATCACCACCATCAGGGCGATCACCAGCGCGCCGGTCAGATCTTCAGTCGCATAAGAGATCATGCCCAGCGCAGTCAGCAACAAATTGAACGGATTGCGGTAGCAGTGCCACAGGTGTTGCCACCAGGCCTCTTGCTGCTGATCGTCGATAATGTTTTCACCGCAGCGCTGGCGCACCACATCCGCCTCATGGGCGGTCATCCCTTCCGGGTGGCTATGGAAGCGCAAATAGAGCTGGGTTGTGTCGGCAACAGCACAGTCTAAACGTTGCTGCGCCAGGCCGGCGGGCAGCCCCTGAGCTTTGCCGCCAAGGCCATCCAACAGACTGTCACGGTGCACCAAACGGCGCGGTAAATTGCGGCTGAGCAGGCCCAGCAGCCGACGGGGGATATTTTTCAGTTTCATTTTTTCGCACCTCGTCGCCCATTGCCTCACGGCAGCGGGTGAACGCAGGATCTTTCCCCTGCCGGGCTTTCGGACACGCCAAAAAGCCTCTGCCGGGGCAGATTCTTGTATTTTTAGAAGCAGCAGGAGCGAACGACGGACGTGCGCTACCGGTTACCGTTTACTTCACCGGTAAAACAGCAGCGCAGAGCGGGCAGGTTTTACCGGATCACCGAGTGAGTGTCTAAGGCTGTCGGATCGGGATCCATACGGGTGATAACCTCCGGTAAATGAAAAGATCGAACGACAAGAGCGGCCGTTCAGCGCAGTACACAAATCCCCTTATTGCGCCAAGATCCGTTGCGGAAAATAGGCTATGCTGACGGGCATTCAGCGTACGCCGTCAATTTACGCCTTTTAACCTAAACGACAAGTAAACCATGCAAAACCGGCTGACCATCAAGGACATCGCACGCCTGAGCGGCGTAGGAAAATCCACCGTATCACGGGTGTTGAACAACGAAGGCAGCGTAAGCCCGCAGACCCGCGAACGGGTAGAAGCGGTGATCCGTCAGCAGGGGTTTACGCCGTCCAAGTCGGCACGTGCGATGCGCGGCCAAAGCGACAAAGTGGTGGGGATTATCGTTTCCCGACTCGACTCGCCGTCGGAAAACCAGGCGGTGCGCACCATGTTGCCGCTGCTGTATCAACAGGGCTTTGACCCCATCGTTATGGAAAGCCAGTTTGAAACCCGGTTGGTGAAAGAGCATCTGCACGTCCTGCAACAGCGCAACGTCGACGGGGTGATCCTGTTTGGCTTCACTGGCCTGACCGCGGCGATGCTCAGCCCGTGGCAAGACAAGATGGTCGTGCTGGCGCGTGAATACGAAGGTTTTTCTTCCGTTTGCTATGACGATGACGGTGCCGTACGGCTGTTGATGGAACGCCTGCAACAACAAGGCCACCGGCATATCAGCTACCTGGGGGTGCAACTGTCGGACGCCACCACCGGCCTGCGTCGCCACCAGGCTTATCTGGACGCTTGCCAACAACAACAGATAACCCCAAGCGTCGCCTTGGGCGAGCTGAGCTATCAGAGTGGTTTCCAACTGGCGGCTTCTGCCATCGACTCCCAGACCACGGCACTGGTGTGCGCCTCGGACACCATCGCCCTCGGTGCCATCAAATACCTGCAACAACAGCATATTGCCCCACTGCAGGTATGCGGCATCGGTAACACCCCGCTGCTTAACTTCCTGTTCCCCGAGACATTTTCTGTTGACCTCGGCTACGGAAGCGCTGGGCTGCAGGCAGCCCAACAGTTACTGGGCCAGCTCAGCGGCGAATTGGGTATCCGCCAGATCATCGTACCAAGCAAACTCGCCTGACAGCGGTTTTGCTATGGTTATTAGATAGTGTGATACCGCCCCTCAAGGCCGGCCTTCATAGCCATCCCAGTAGGTAGCCACGGCGGAATCCAGCAGGATCTGCTGTCGCTTCTGCGGGTTGTCTACTGAATACTTACGATTGATAAAGATACTTTTATTGCCTGTTTCACCGATGAATTCAGGGCTGCGGAAATAGGCTTCCCTCTGCTCCGCCTGCTGGCGCGTCAATCCCTTGGCCCGATCGGTTTTCCCCATCTGATAGAACTGATCAAAGAACGGGATAGACGCTTTTATCGAATCAGGAATTTGGGTGCGCATTTCAGGGGAAAAATCCTCCCGCGCCAACTGATAAATCGCATGCCGGGCATGGCGCTCCGGGCTGCTTTTTTGGCTGGTACAGGCGCTCAGGAACAGGGCGGTGAACAAAATAAGGGTGCGGGGTACTGTCAGTATCATCATTCTTCCTTGAGAAAAGTGCGTGGTCGCGGCATGAATGCCACCCAAACAAACCAACCTGTTGATTGTTAAGGCTGACAGTATAGCCAGCATTTCGTGTATTCAAAATAATGCCCCTGAATATTTCGGCCAGCGCTCACATTCCCCTGCCGTAAAAATGGTCATTTTTTTATCGTTTTGTGATCCTCGCCCCAAACCGGGAACGTTCCCATTCCATAAGAAAAGCGGAATGACTAAGCTTTGATCATGATTCGGACAACACCTCTGCAGCAGTCTCATACCAAGAAAGGTATCTAATAATGGGCAAAGTAAAACAGCAGGATATCGATCGCCTGATTGTGCTGGTGGGCGGACGCGAGAATATCGCCACCGTCAGCCACTGCATTACCAGGCTGCGTTTCGTTCTCAATGATCCCAGCCAAGCAAAACCGAAAGAAATCGAAGAGTTGCCGATGGTCAAAGGCTGCTTCACCAATGCCGGGCAGTTCCAGGTAGTGATTGGCCCGGAGGTCGGTGACTATTATCAGGCTTTGATCGCCACCACTGGCGTTAATGAAGCCGATAAAGAACAGGCCAAAGTGGCAGCACGCCAGAATATGACCTGGAGCGAACGTGCCATCTCCCACTTCGCCGAAATCTTCTTCCCACTGCTACCCGCGCTGATCAGCGGCGGTTTGATCCTCGGCTTCCGCAACGTGATCGGCGACATCCCGATGTCTGGCGGCCAAACGCTGGCGCAAATGCACCCGGCGTGGAAAACCATCTACGACTTCCTGTGGCTGCTCGGCGAAGCCATCTTCATGTTCCTGCCGGTCGCCATCTGTTGGTCAACGGTGAAAAAAATGGGCGGCACGCCGGTGCTTGGCATCGTGCTGGGCGTCACCTTGGTGTCCCCGCAGTTGATGAACTCCTATCAGCTCGGCCAGCAGATTCCAGAAGTGTGGAACTTCGGCTGGTTCACCATTCAAAAAGTCGGCTATCAGGCACAGGTTATCCCTTCGATGCTGGCCGGTATGGCGCTGGGCTGGATTGAAACCCGCTTGAAAAAGATCGTGCCGGATTACCTGTATCTGGTGGTGGTACCGGTGGTTTCACTGCTGCTGGCGGTGTTCCTGGCGCACGCCTTTATCGGCCCGTTCGGCCGCATGATTGGCGACGGCGTAGCCTGGGCGGTGAAAGCCGTAATGACCGGCAGCTTCGCGCCGATTGGTGCCGCGCTGTTTGGTTTCCTGTATGCGCCACTGGTGATTACCGGTGTGCATCAGACCACGCTGGCCATCGATATGCAGATGATTCAAAGCATGGGCGGCACCCCAGTGTGGCCACTGATTGCGCTGTCTAACATTGCGCAAGCCTCAGCGGTGCTGGGTATTATCATTGTCAGCCGTAAAGCCAACGAGCGTGAAATATCGGTACCGGCGGCAATTTCTGCCTACCTCGGCGTCACCGAGCCGGCCATGTACGGGATCAACCTGAAATACCGCTTCCCCATGCTATGCGCGATGATCGGCTCCGCCTTCGCCGGTTTGATCTGTGGTCTGGACGGCGTGATGGCCAACGGTATCGGCGTCGGCGGTTTGCCGGGCATCCTGTCGATCAAACCGCAGTTCTGGATGATTTACACGGTGGCGATCCTGGTGGCGGTCATTATCCCGCTGGTACTGACCATCATGGTTTACAAACGCAAAGCCAGCCGCGGTGAGCTGCCGGTTTAACTCACCCGATATGAATGTAGGGGCCCGGTATGCCGGGCCTGTTGTCACGATTCAAAGGTATGACTATGAGCAATCCAATCCCCTGGTGGCAAAACGGCGTCATCTACCAAATCTATCCAAAGAGTTTTCAGGACAGCACCGGCAATGGCTACGGCGATCTGGCCGGAGTGACCCAGAGGCTGGACTACCTGCAGGAACTAGGTATCGACGCTATCTGGCTGACGCCGGTGTATGTCTCACCGCAGGTGGATAATGGGTATGACGTGGCGGACTACTGCGCCATCGACCCGGCCTACGGCACGATGGAGGATTTCGACCGACTGATCGCTGCCGCCCACCAGCGCAGCATCCGCATCGTGATGGACATGGTGTTCAACCATACCTCGACCGAACACCCTTGGTTCAAAGCCTCACAGGCTCCTAACAGCCCGTTCCGTCAGTTCTACATTTGGCGCGACGGTGAAGGCGACACGCCGCCAAACAACTGGCGTTCCAAGTTCGGCGGCAACGCCTGGCAATGGCACGCCGACAGTGGCCAGTATTATCTGCACCTGTTCGCGACCGAGCAGGCAGATCTTAACTGGGAGCACCCGCCGGTACGCGAAGAACTGAAGAAAGTGTGCCAATTCTGGGCCGATAAGGGCGTCGATGGTCTTCGCCTCGATGTGATCAACCTGGTCTCCAAGCAGCAAGATTTCCCCTCCGATAACCAGGGTGACGGCCGCCGTTTCTATACCGACGGGCCGCGCATTCATGAGTTTCTGCAGGAGATGAGCCATGACGTATTCCAGCCACGCGGCTTGATGACCGTGGGTGAGATGTCGTCCACCACATTGGAACATTGCCAACAGTATGCGGCGAAAAGTGGTGAAGAGCTGTCGATGACCTTCAATTTTCACCACCTGAAAGTGGACTACGCCGGTGGCGAAAAATGGACGCTGGCAGCACCTGATTACGTTGAACTCAAACAGATTTTCCGCCACTGGCAACAGGGTATGCATAACCAGGCCTGGAACGCGCTGTTCTGGTGTAACCATGACCAACCGCGCATCGTTTCCCGTTTCGGTGATGAAGGCGAACTGCGGGTACCGGCCGCCAAAATGCTGGCAATGGTGCTGCATGGCATGCAAGGCACGCCTTACATCTACCAGGGCGAAGAGATCGGCATGACTAACCCGGGCTTTAGCGCCATCGGGCAGTATCGCGATGTGGAAAGCCTGAACATGTACGCCGAACTTAGCGCACAGGGCAACAGTGACGCCGAGCTACTGGCGATATTGGCCAGTAAATCACGCGATAACGGCCGCACTCCCATGCAGTGGAGCGCCGCACCGAACGCCGGCTTTACTCAAGGCACACCGTGGATTAGCTGTGCGAAGAACTACCCGCAGATCAACGCCGAAGCCGCACTGGCCGATCTGGACTCGGTGTTTTACGCCTACCGTCAGCTGATTACCCTGCGCAAACAGTACCCGCTGCTCACCCACGGTGACTATCAGGATCTGGCCCCGACTCACCCGGCGCTATGGTGCTACCAACGTCGTTGGAACGGCCAACGCCTGCTGGTAGTGGCTAACCTCAGCCGCGAACCGCTGGCCTGGCAAGCGGAAGGCATGGAGCCATCAGCGTTGTGGCGCCCACTGATGAGCAACTACGCCGATGCGCCATCGCAGCCGCAAGCCGCGACCTTACGGCCATTCGAAGCCGTATGGTGGATATTAGAAGACTAATGCTGTCGGGGCGTAGCCTGCTGCGCCCTACAGTTTTTCTACCTGCGCCACCACCCCCGCCGCCTCTTGCGCCAGGTGTTCATCGCTCATATCAAATACGCCCTGTACCAGATACGGCGGCAGATAATCCATACCGGTCAGGTTAGCCATCGCATGGAACGGACGCAGCAAATCCTCGACCGGATAGCGGTTATAGCCTTCTGCCGTATAGGCCTGCTGATTACCGCCGGTAGTCACCACCAGCTGCAAGGGTTTGCCCTGCAGTTTGGTGCCATCGGTGCCGTAAGCAAAACCGTGGGTTAATACCGCATCCTGCCACTCACTAAGAATGGCCGGTGAGCTGTACCAGTAGAAGGGGAACAGCATCACCACGGCATCATGGTTTTGCAGCAGCTCTTGCTCACGCGCCACATCGATTTGATAGTCCGGGTAAGCACGCATCAGTTCGTGGACGGTGACGTTAGGCAAAGGGCGCAGTGCTTCGATCAACGCTTTGTTGATACGTGAATCATCCGGGAAACGGTGGGCGGTCAACACTAAAATACGCGACATAAGAGATCCTTGATTGATATTTGATAGCCTATTTTTCCATTTCCTTCGCCCAAGGTGTAGGCTGCTGATTGTCACTTCAATTTCAACCGAAAGTATCAACCACTATGTCGCTGCCCTATGACGTGCATCGCCTGTTGCCGGCCTTTCTCGCCGCGGCTCAGGCACAGAACTTTTCCGCCGCCGCGCGCCAGTTGGGCGTTACCCCGGCGGCGATCAGCAAAAATATCCGCGTGTTGGAAGAGAAGCTGGCACTGCGGCTGTTTCAGCGCAACACTCACAACGTGGTGCTGACCGACGAGGGCAAGGTGCTGTTGCAACAGGTGGCGCCGCTGTGGCAAGCGCTGTCCGCCACGCTGGAAACGGCCGGTAGCGCGCAGCAGACGCCTTCCGGCACGGTGCGCGTCAGCATGATCCCCGGTTTCGGCCGCCAAATGCTGATGCCCTTGATCCCCCAGTTTCTCGATCGCTATCCGCAGATCGATCTCGATCTTTCACTGGATGCGCGAGTGGTCAATCTGGTGGGTGAAGGTTTTGACGTGGGTATCGGCAGCCGGGTCGATCCCGACAGCCGACTGGTAGCGCGCCCCCTGTACCCCATGCAGATGGTGCTGGCAGCCTCACCCGGTTATCTGGCGCAACGCGGCATGCCGATGGATCCTGACGATCTGTTGCAACATAACTGCCTGCTGCACCGCAATCCAGCGACCGGACGCAGCGCAAAATGGCCGCTGCGCCAGCACGGCGAAGCCAAAACGCTGGAGCTGCATGGTCGCCTGGTTGCCAGCCGACCCGAGATGCTGCTGGATGCAGCACTGGCCGGATTAGGTATCGCCTGTCTGGCTCGCTGGTACACGCAACAGCATTTTGCGCAAGGTACCCTGCTGCCGGTGCTGGCGGACTGCTGGCCACAGCCGACCCAACTGTGGCTGTATTACGCCTCTGCCGATCTGCCGCCCCGGGTGCGCGTCTGGGTTGAGTTCTTACTCGAACATTTCCGCCACCGCCCGGCCTGAATTTCAGGCCGTAAATCATCCTTTGTACAGCTAACGTCCGCTCTTTCCATTTCTTTGTCCCACGTCAAAAGAATCCCGCCAATATCTATATATAGTGCATTAATAAATATCAGCATCTATATATAGTAGTTATCCACAAAACCATCCACACGTCGCCTCAGCCCTTGTGCGCTGCGGCATTGCCCTGTGGATAAGCCGAAATCATACCGATACCCAATAGCTTTCAGGCTCAAGGGCATCAGTGCTCCCTCGGGGAACAAGGAGTAACAACGTGAAACCAGTAGTGATTAAACGGGACGGTTGCCAGGTACCTTTTGACGAAGCACGCATTGGCCAAGCTGTCGAGCGGGCCGCGCTGGCCGCCGGCATTGTCGATGCCGACTACTGCGCTACTGTCGCCCGTGTGGTCGCTCAACGGATGTCACAGCAGCAGCGCGTTGATATCCATGAAATACAGCAGGCGGTTGAAAATCAGCTGATGGCCGGCGAATACAAACAGCTGGCACGCGCCTATATCGAGTATCGTCACGATCGTGACGTGGCGCGCGAGCTGCGCGGGCGACTCAACCAAGAGATCCGCGGCCTGGTGGAACAAAGCAACATGGCATTGCTGAACGAAAATGCCAATAAAGACAGCAAGGTGATCCCCACCCAGCGCGATCTCCTGGCCGGGATCGTTGCCAAGCACTACGCCAAGCAGCATATCCTGCCGCGTGACGTGGTGCTGGCCCACGAACGTGGTGAGATTCACTACCACGATCTCGATTACTCGCCCTTCTTCCCTATGTTCAACTGCATGTTGATAGATTTGAAAGGCATGCTGACCAACGGCTTCAAGATGGGTAACGCCGAGATCGAGCCGCCGAAGTCGATCTCCACCGCGACCGCCGTCACCGCGCAGATCATCGCACAGGTCGCCAGCCATATTTATGGTGGCACCACCATTAATCGCATCGACGAAATCCTGGCCCCCTTCGTCAGCGAAAGCTTCAATAAGCATCGGCAGGTCGCCGAAGAGTGGCAGATCCCCGACGCGCAAGGCTACGCCATGGCACGCACCGAGAAAGAGTGTTACGACGCCTTCCAGTCACTGGAGTACGAGGTCAATACCTTGCACACCGCCAACGGGCAGACGCCGTTCGTCACCTTCGGATTCGGCCTGGGCACGTGCTGGGAATCGCGGTTGATCCAACAGTCGATCCTGAAAAACCGTATCGCCGGGCTGGGTAAGAACCGCAAGACGGCAGTATTCCCTAAACTGGTGTTCGCGATCCGCGACGGCCTGAACCACCAGTATGGCGATCCAAACTACGACATCAAACAGTTGGCGCTGGAGTGCGCCAGCAAGCGCATGTACCCAGACATCCTCAATTACGATCAGGTGGTGAAAGTCACAGGTTCGTTCAAAACGCCGATGGGTTGCCGTAGCTTCCTCGGCACCTATGAAGAGGATGGCGAATTGGTCCACGACGGCCGCAACAATATCGGTGTCATTAGCCTAAACCTGCCGCGCATTGCGCTGGAAGCCATGGGGGATGAAAGCCGCTTCTGGCATTTGCTGGATCAACGTTTGCTGCTGGCGAAAAAGGCACTGATGACGCGCATCGCACGGCTCGAGGGTATCAAAGCCCGGGTGGCCCCCATTTTGTATATGGAAGGTGCCTGCGGTGTGCGGTTGAAAGCAGACGACAATATCGCCGACATTTTCAAAAATGGCCGCGCGTCGATCTCGCTGGGTTATATCGGCTTGCATGAAACGATCAATGCGCTATTCGGCAGTGAACAGCACGTTTACGACGATGAAGCCCTGCGCGCCAAAGCGGTCGCCATCGTTGCGCACCTGCGGGCCGCCACCGACAGCTGGAAAGAAGAGACCGGCTACGGTTTTAGCCTGTACAGCACACCAAGCGAAAACCTGTGCGATCGCTTCTGCCGACTCGACACCGCCGATTTTGGCGTGGTGCCAGGCGTAACCGACAAAGGCTATTACACCAACAGCTTCCACCTCGACGTGGAGAAAAAGGTCAATCCGTACGACAAACTGGATTTTGAAGCGCCTTACCCACCATTGGCCAATGGCGGGTTCATCTGTTACGGCGAATACCCGAACCTGCAACACAACCTGAAAGCGTTGGAAGACGTGTGGGATTACAGCTACAGCCGCGTACCTTATTACGGTACCAACACGCCGATCGATGAGTGCTACGAGTGCGGCTTTACCGGCGAATTTTCCTGTACCAGCAAGGGCTTCACCTGTCCAAAATGCGGTAATCACGAGCCGTCCAAAGTGTCCGTTACGCGCCGGGTGTGCGGCTACCTCGGTAGCCCGGACGCCAGGCCGTTCAACGCCGGCAAACAAGAAGAAGTGAAGCGCCGGGTGAAACACCTGGGGAATGGGCAGATCGGCTAACGCCGGGCTGTTATGAATCTGGGCTCAGCATGCTGAGCCCCTACCGTCAGAAAGCGAAATATGAATTACCACCAGTATTACCCCCTCGACGTGGTTAACGGCCCCGGCACCCGCTGCACGCTGTTTGTTGCCGGCTGCGTGCACCAGTGCCCCGGTTGCTATAACAAAAGCACCTGGCGGCTGAATTCCGGCCAGCCTTTTACTCAGGAAATGGAAGACCGGTTGATTGCCGATCTGAACGACGCACGCATTCCGCGCCAGGGGCTGTCGCTGTCCGGCGGCGATCCGCTGCACCCGGCCAATGTAGCGGCGGTGCTGCAACTGGTAAAACGGGTACACGCCGAATGCCCCGGCAAGGATATTTGGCTGTGGACCGGTTATCGACTGGCGGAGCTGGACGCACAGCAAATGCAGATAGTAGACAGGATTAACGTATTGATTGACGGCAAGTTCGTGCAGGATTTGAAAGACCCGGCGCTGATTTGGCGCGGCAGCAGCAACCAGGTGGTGCATAGGTTGCGCTGAGCTAGCGGTACTTGCCTCAACGTGTGTTAGCCCCAGTTCAACCAGGTATGGCTACAGTATGGAGACAATTTGATGGGCGGGTTTGTGCCAGGAGCGGGCATTTCAGAGTCAGTGTGTTAAGTTTAAACGCTGCTATCGTTTGCTTAAAACAGGAGTCAACAAGTGAACATCGACTGGCATAGTTCTTCATTAACACGTTCAACAATCGTGGATAAAGACTACAGAAATACACAAAACGTTCGCCGTTTCATGATGGATGAGTGCGGTCCAGATTTCCGATTTGACCGCGAATTCATGGCCTGGATACGCAATGACGCACCAAAAAATTTGGGTGATGTCGTTGATGAGTGGAAGCGCAGACATTCACTATAGCGCAAGAACGTCGGCTCCTCGCTCAAAGCCGACAGCCAGATAAGATTGTGTTCTATCCGTGGAAACTGTCGGTTCAGCTCTGAGCCAGTACAGCTCGACATTATCGCCGATAACTCCCCCGGATTTTCGCTTTGAATATAGCCATTCGTTTTTCTACCTCCGAATGGCTTATATAAACCGCAGTGCCGTTTCTTAAGCGTTCAAAGGCGGCATTCACCCTCTCACGCACCCTTCCTCTTGGGACATAAACTTCGCGTCCACTTCAGGTTTATTCCGCTGTTCCATTTCCATCTCCTCCCTTGAGACAGCATCAGGCCACGAATCAGTGGCTATAAGTTACACCAACCCCATCCCCACCACGCCCGTGATGATGCCGCACAACACCACCAGCAATGCAGTCAGGCACAGCGCTTTGGCAGAGAAGGCGTTGTTCAGCATCAGCAGCGAAGGCAAGCTGACCGCAGGCAGGGTCATCAGCAGCGCCAGCGCCGGGCCGGTGCCCATCCCCGCCAGCATCATGGCCTGCACAATCGGAATTTCCGCCGCCGTCGGGATCACGAACAGGCAACCGGCGATCGCCAACCCAATAATCCACAGTACGCTGTTATCTATCGCGCCATCGGCATGCGGGAACAGCCAAACGCGCGCGGCCCCGAGCGCCAGCACGGCCAGAATGTAAATCGGAATGGTTGACCAAAACAGCGACCACAACGCCTTGAGCCAACGGCCGAGGAAGGGGTGACCCTCAGTTTTATCCAGCGGCATCAGAGGCTGTTGCAGCGCAGCGGGGTGTGGATCCTTAGCCGTAACACGCTGCACCAGCCAAGCAATGCCGAGCACCATAACGACGCCCGCCACCAGCCGGATCGCGGCAAACTGCCAGCCGAGCACAAACCCCATAAAAATCAGCGTCGCCGGATTTAACACCGGGTTACTGAGCCAGAATGCCATCGCCGCCCCGCTGGATACCGACTGGCGACGCAGCCCGGCGGCAACCGGTGCCGCACAACAGGTGCACATCATCCCCGGCAGAGCCATCGCCGCCCCCAGCAAGGTGCCGGAAAAACGCGGGTGTCCCAACGTGCGTATCAGCCAATCACGTGGGATCAGCACCTGTACCAGTGAGCCCAGCACCACGCCCAGTACCGCTGCCTTCCACACCGCGGTGAAGTAGACCAGCGCATAGTGCCATGCCGCCAGCCACGGGCTGCTCTCACCGTTAGCCAGTATCGATTTGCCGATCGAGTGCGTATCCGCCGCCAGGAAGGCCTTGCCGTAATAAGGCTGCCATTTGACGTAGTAGAGGCCCACGGCCATCACCAGCAGAAACAGGATCGGCTTCCACAATGGCCAAGGGCGGGGACGGTTTTCAGTTGCAGTCAGGGGATGCGGCATGGGGTTGGCTCGGTTCAATCATCAATAGCATCAGCTTAGCGCGACGCAGGCCCGTGCGCATCATCGGCCTGTCCTAAATAGTTCATCTGTTCGCCACCGACGCGTAACGCGATTGTCATCTGGCCCCGGCAAGATTATGCCAACTTCACCACGGGGTACACATCATGCAACGCCAACCATCTGCATACAGCGAGTGGGTATCCGGCACGACGAGGTTTTTATTATGATGGACTTATCTAGACATCCGACCAGTTTCCCTACCCGTTACCAGCAAATCGCGGCACAGCTTGAGCAAGAGTTACGCACCCAATACCGCTGCGGCGACTATTTGCCTTCCGAGCAGCAGTTGGCAGAGCGCTATCAGGTGAACCGCCATACCTTGCGTCGCGCCGTCGACCAATTGGTGGACCGCGGCTGGCTACAGCGCCGACACGGCATTGGCATTCTGGTGCTAATGCGCCCGTATGATTACCCGCTGCATGCCAATACCCGCTTTAGCCAGAACCTTTTCGAACAGGGAAGTCACCCCACCAGTGAGCGCTTACTCGCAGTATTACGCCCGTGTAATGGGCATATCGCCAGTGCGCTGTCACGTGAAGAAGGCGAAATGGTGATCCATCTGCGTACCCTGCGTCGGGTCAACGGCGTGCCGATGAGCGTGATCGACCATTATCTGCCTGATTTGGACTGGTGGCCGGCACTACAGCAGTTCCACAGCGGTTCGCTGCACGAATTTATCGAATCAAACATCCACCAGTCGCTGACCCGCAGCCAGACGCGCATCAGCGCACGCCGCGCTCAGGCTAAAGAGAGCCGGTTACTTGAAATTGCCACCCACGCACCTCTGTTGTGCGTACGCACCCTGAACGTCTGCACCGGCAGTGACAGCGTGGCGGAATACTCCGTCAGCCTGGCGCGCGCCGACATGATTGAACTGACGATGGAGCACTGAATGCAAACCTTACAGCCTAGACAACGCTGGATGTCAGTATTGGCGCACAGCCAACCCGCCCAGTTGCGCAGCCACTGGCAGGCGCTGAACCTGAACCCGCGCTTCCAAACCCTTCGCGCACCGGAGATTGGCCTGGCGCAGTTGCAGGGGCGCATGGGCGCGACCGGCCGCCGCTTTGTATTGGGTGATATGACCGTCACCCGTGCGGTGGTCCAGCTCGACAACGGCGGTTACGGTTATAGCTACATTGCCGGGCGTGACAAGGCTCACGCCGAACTTTGCGCACTGGCAGATGCCCTGCTGCAACAGCCGGAGCAGGCCGAGTTACTGCAACAGCAGCTGATTGAGCCGCTGGCTGCCCTTCAACATGAACAGCGCCAGCTGCGTGCGCGGGCAGTGGCGTCCAGCCGGGTGGATTTCTTTACGCTGGTGCGGGGGGATTAATCCATGAGCCTACTGACAGGTTTTGCACAACCGATCGAACAATCACAGCACGCTTTTCGCTTGATTCTTAAAGCGTTAAGCGAGCCTGGGCATGTCGTTACGCTTCCGGGTAGCCCCGCCTGGGGCACCCTGAACGCCGCCAGTACCGCCGCGCTACTGACACTGGCAGATCAAGAGACACCACTGCAACTCTGCCCAGCGCTAGAAAGTGAGCAAGTACTAACAAACATTCGCTTCCACAGCGGTGCGCCATTGGCAACACAGGCCGATAACGTGAGTTTTGCCCTGTTTGATATGCAACTGCAAGCCACTGATTTACAAGCATTACCACACGGCAGTGAGATTTCCCCTGAATTCAGTACCACCGTGGTGGTGCAGATCGCGAGTTTAGAACAAGGCACCGCATTACGGCTGACCGGCCCCGGCATTGAACATCAACGGGTTATCTCACCGTCGTTACCCCCGGCACTGCTGGACTATCTCATCAACCGACCGCAACGCTTCCCGCTGGGGTTGGACTTTCTACTGACCTGCGGTGAACGTCTGCTGGCGTTACCGCGGACCACCCGCGTGGAGGTATGCTGATGTACGTTGCCGTTAAAGGGGGCGAAAAAGCCATTGAGGCCGCCCATCAGTTACAAGAGCAATTGCGGCGCGGTGACGACAGCGTGCCGGCGCTCGGCACTCAACAAATTGAACAACAGTTGGGATTGGCCGTGGATCGCGTGATGACCGAAGGCGGTATCTACGACCCGGAGCTGGCAGCGCTGGCGATCAAGCAGGCGAGCGGCGATCTGGTCGAGGCGATTTTCTTACTGCGCGCCTATCGCACCACCTTGCCACGGCTGGCGGTCAGCGAGCCTTTAGAGACCGTAAATATGCGGCTGGAACGCCGTATTTCTGCGGTTTACAAAGACTTGCCCGGTGGGCAGGTTCTCGGCCCCACCTACGACTACACGCACCGCCTGCTGGATTTTGCCCTGTTGGCGGAAGGCGAAACACCGCGTGCTCCCCATGCCGACGAACCCTTGCCAGAGAATTGCGCGCACGTGTTCAGTCTGCTTAGCCAGCAGCAATTAGCGCAGGCGGAACAGGATGACGGCAGCACGCCAGATGACATCACCCGCAATCCGCCGGTTTACCCTTGTTCACGCTCGGCACGCCTGCAACAACTGGTGCGCGGCGACGAAGGTTTCTTGCTGGCCCTGAGCTACTCCACCCAGCGTGGCTACGGTCGCACCCACCCGTTCGCCGGTGAGATCCGCACCGGCTATGTGTCGGCGGAGATCGTACCTGAAGAGCTGGGTTTCGCCGTAGATATTGGCGAGATCCTGTTAACCGAGTGCGAAATGGTCAACGGTTTCATTGACCCGGTCGATCAGCCACCGCATTTCACCCGCGGCTACGGCCTGGTGTTTGGCCGCGCTGAACGCAAAGCGATGGCGATGGCGCTGGTGGATCGTGCTCTGCAAAGCCCCGAATACGACGAAGGTATCGCCAGCCCGGCGCAGGACGAAGAGTTCGTACTGGCCCATGCCGATAACGTCGAAGCCGCCGGTTTTGTTTCCCATCTCAAATTGCCGCACTACGTCGACTTCCAGGCCGAGCTGGAATTGCTCAAGCGTCTGCGCCAGGAATTCAGCGAGCGTCAGGAGGCCCGCAATGAGTGAAGTATTAACCGGTTATAACCTTGGCTATCTGGACGAGCAGACCAAACGCATGATCCGCCGCGCGATTTTGAAGGCGGTGGCGATCCCCGGTTATCAGGTCCCGTTCGGCGGCCGTGAAATGCCGATGCCCTACGGCTGGGGGACTGGCGGCATTCAGTTGACCGCCAGCGTGATTGGCCGTGCCGACGTACTGAAAGTGATTGACCAAGGGGCCGACGACACCACGAACGCGGTTTCCATCCGCCGCTTCTTCCAACGCGTTGCCGGGGTTGCCACCACCGAACGCACGCCGGAAGCCACGCTGATCCAGACCCGGCACCGTATCCCGGAAACCGCCTTGCGCGAGGACCAGATCCTGATTTATCAGGTTCCGATCCCGGAACCTCTGCGCTTTATCGAACCGCGTGAAACCGAAACCCGCAAGATGCACGCACTGGAAGAGTATGGCGTGATGCAGGTGAAGTTATATGAGGACATCGCGCGCTACGGCCATATTGCGACCACCTACGCCTACCCGGTGAAGGTCAATGACCGCTACGTGATGGACCCGTCGCCGATCCCGAAATTCGATAATCCGAAGATGCACATGATGCCTGCACTACAGCTGTTTGGCGCTGGGCGTGAGAAACGTATCTACGCCCTACCGCCGTTTACCAAGGTAGAAAGCCTGGACTTCGACGATCACCCCTTCAGCGTGCAGCAGTGGGACGAACCTTGCGCGCTGTGCGGCTCACGCCACAGCTATCTGGATGAAGTGGTTCTCGACGACCAGGGCAACCGCATGTTCGTCTGCTCCGACACCGATTACTGCCAGCAGCAACTGGCGCAACCTTCGCA
The DNA here is from genome assembly GCF_044900985.1 of Serratia sp. NPDC087055. Lineage (NCBI taxonomy): Bacteria > Pseudomonadati > Pseudomonadota > Gammaproteobacteria > Enterobacterales > Yersiniaceae > Serratia > Serratia sp. NPDC087055. Next base: position 134,691 of record NZ_JBJDOG010000002.1, on the reverse strand, counting down.
AAAGGTGCAGCACTGATGACTTCTACCCCGTTGAGCACCACGCCGCTGCTGTCAGTGGCTAACCTGACCCACCTGTACGCACCCGGCAAAGGTTTTAGCGATGTGTCTTTCGATATTTATCCCGGTGAAGTGCTGGGTATTGTCGGCGAATCCGGTTCTGGCAAAACCACCCTATTGAAATCCATCTCTGCACGGTTGGCACCGCAGAATGGGCAGATCCTCTATCGTCCTCAAGCCGGGCAACAGCATGATCTGTATGCGATGGCGGAAAGCGATCGCCGCCGCCTGCTGCGCACCGACTGGGGCGTGGTGCATCAGCACCCGCTTGACGGGTTACGGCCCAAGGTGTCTGCCGGCGGCAACATCGGTGAACGTCTGATGGCTATCGGCCAGCGCCACTACGGCGATATCCGCCGCCAGGCCAGCCAGTGGCTGGAGGATGTTGAGATCCCTGTGTCGCGCCTTGACGATCTGCCGACCACCTTCTCCGGCGGTATGCAGCAGCGGTTGCAAATCGCCCGCAATCTGGTGACCCACCCGAAACTGGTATTCATGGACGAACCGACCGGCGGGTTGGACGTGTCGGTACAGGCGCGGCTGCTCGATCTGCTGCGCACCCTGGTGGTGGAGATGCAGTTGGCGGCGGTGATCGTGACTCACGATCTTGGCGTAGCGCGCCTGCTGGCACACCGATTGTTGGTGATGAAACAAGGCGAGGTGGTGGAAAGCGGGCTGACCGACCGGGTGCTGGACGACCCGCACCATCCCTATACCCAACTGCTGGTTTCTTCGGTGCTGTCGTAACGTAAGGTGATAACAGATGACTATTCAGATCCGGGTTGAACACCTCAGTAAAACCTTTGTGCTCCACCAGCAACATGGCACACAACTGCCGGTGCTACAGGATGCCAATATGACCGTCAGCAGCGGCGAATGTGTCGTTCTACATGGCCATTCCGGCAGTGGAAAATCGACCCTGCTGCGTTCGCTGTACGCGAATTACCTGCCCGACAGCGGCCATATTTGGGTCAATCACCAGGGCGAATGGTTGGACATGGTGCAGGCCGAAGCACGCCAGATTCTGGCCGTACGCCGCCACACTCTGGGCTGGGTCAGCCAGTTTCTGCGGGTGATCCCGCGTATTAGCGCGCTGGACGTGGTAATGCAGCCGCTGTTGGAACAAGGCGTTAACCGCAACGAATGCCGCGAACGCGCCGAAACGCTGCTCAATCAACTCAACGTGCCGCAACGTCTGTGGCAGTTGGCGCCATCCACTTTCTCTGGCGGTGAACAACAGCGGGTCAACATCGCGCGCGGCTTTATCGTCGACTACCCGATCCTGCTACTGGATGAGCCGACGGCCTCACTCGACAGCCGCAACAGCGCGGCGGTCGTCGGCCTCATCGAACAGGCAAAACAGCGCGGTGCCGCAATCGTCGGCATTTTCCATGATGAAGGCGTCCGTCAGCAGGTCGCCGACCGGTTATATGACATGCAGGCGCCACAGGCGCTGGAGATCCCCTGATGATCATCAATAACGTTAAGCTGGTGCTGGAAGATCAGATCGTCGAAGGATCGCTGGAGATCAGCGACGGCATTATTCGCAGCTTTACCGATACGCCCAGCCAGTTGCCGCAAGCACTGAACGGTGAAGGTGGCTGGTTACTGCCAGGGCTGATTGAGCTGCACACCGACAATTTGGACAAGTTTTTCACCCCGCGCCCGAATGTCGACTGGCCGGCACATTCGGCGATGAGCAGCCACGATGCGCTGATGGTTGCCAACGGCATCACCACGGTGCTGGACGCGGTGGCAATCGGCGACGTGCGTGACGGCGGGCACCGTCTGGAAAACCTGCAAAAAATGATCGATGCCGTGATCCACAGCCAGCGTGCGGGGGTCAACCGCGCCGAACACCGGCTACACCTGCGCTGTGAACTGCCGAACGAAAGCACCCTGCCGCTGTTCGAGCAGCTGATGGACAAGCCTGGCGTGTCGCTGGTGTCGTTGATGGACCATTCGCCGGGCCAGCGTCAGTTCGCCTCGCGTGAAAAGTACCGCGAGTATTACCAAGGTAAGTATCACCTCAATGACCAGCAAATGAGCGAGTATGAAGAACAGCAGGTAAGCCTTTCCGCCCGCTGGGCTACGCCTAACCGCGAGGCGATCGCTGCCCATTGCCGAGCGCGCAAAATTTCACTCGCCAGCCATGATGACGCCACCGCGGCACACGTCAGCGAGTCCTGCGGGCTGGGTAGCGTAATCGCTGAATTCCCGACCACCGAGGATGCCGCTCTCGCTTCGCATCAGCAAGGGCTGCAGGTGCTGATGGGCGCCCCCAACATCGTGCGTGGCGGTTCGCATTCCGGCAATGTCGCAGCACACCATCTGGCGGCGCTGGGGGTGCTGGATATCCTGTCCTCCGATTATTACCCGGCCAGTCTGCTGGATGCTGCATTCCGCATCGCCGCCGATGAACGCAACGGCTACAACTTGCCGCAGGCGGTGCAAATGATCACCCGCAACCCTGCCAGAGCATTGGATTTACACGATCGCGGGACGATCGCCGAAGGCTTACGCGCGGACCTGGTATTGGCGCGATCACACGGTGAGCACATCTACGTGCAAAACGTGTGGCGCCAGGGCAAGCAGGTGTTCTGATGGCGTACCTTATCTATTTGATGGGGCCTTCCGGCTCAGGTAAAGACAGCCTGCTGGCTGCACTGCGTGCCGATGCTGACAGCGCGCCGCTGGTTGCACACCGCTATATCACAAGGCCGGCAGACGCTGGCTGCGAAAACCATATTGCGCTCAGCGAACGCGAATTTCTGCGCCGCCGAGCCAAGGGGCTTTTTGCCCTCGACTGGCAAGCGCACCAACACCATTACGCCTTTGGGATCGAGGTCGATCTCTGGTTGCTTCAGGGGATCGATGTCGTGGTCAACGGTTCGCGCGCCCACCTGCCGCAAGCGCAGCAGCGCTATGGTGCACAACTGCTGCCGGTCTGCCTGCAGGTCAGCACCGACATTCTGCGCCAGCGTCTACACAACCGCGGGCGCGAAAGTGCCGACCAGATCGAGCAGCGGCTGGTTCGGGCGGCGGAGTATCAACAGCATCTGCCCCCCCATTGCCGTTTGTTGGATAACGACGGCAACCTCGATGCCACTCTGGCGGCACTGTTCGCGCTGCTGCCTTCATCCACAAAATACCCTCAGGACGCCATACCATGAGCGACTTTGCACAACCGAGAATCGGCGACAACGTGACCCTTACCCGCAGTCGGCTCGGTCTGTATGTCCATCTGGCTGACGACGCCATTCTGGAGGAAGTAGAAATGGGCGACTATTCCTACACTGCCGGACATAACCAGATTTTTTACGCCACCATCGGCAAATTTGTGTCCATCGCCTCTTACGCACGCATCAATCCTGGCAACCACCCTACCTACCAGCGCATTGCCCAACATCATTTCACCTACCGCGCTTCAGAGTACGATCTGGGTGAGGATGACGAGGCATTCTTCGATTGGCGGCGTGAGCACCACGTGACCATAGGCCACGACGTGTGGATCGGCCATAACGCCATCGTGATGCCCGGCGTCAGCATCGGTAACGGTGCGGTCATCGGCAGCGCAGCGGTCGTCACCAAAGATGTCGGGCCTTATGAGATTGTCGCTGGCGTGGCAGCCAAAAAGATTGGCATGCGTTTCGACGATGCCTTGATAGAGCGAATTGAACGCAGCCAGTGGTGGCATTGGGATCATCAGACGCTGCAACAGCGGCTGGCGGATTTCCGTGATATCCATGCCTTTGCGGAGAAATATCTCTAAGGCCTTATCAATATTACCCAATGAATTTCGCGTTGCGGCCAGGCGGCAAAGGCGAAGGGAATAGGAGTGACGACATGCAACTGACGTTTCTCGGCACCGGCGGCGCGCAGCAGATCCCGGTGTTCGGCTGTGACTGTCTGGTGTGTCAGCGGGCGCGGCGTGAACCGGCTTTTCGGCGACGACCGTGCAGCGCGATGCTTAAATTTCAGGGAGAAACGACCTTGCTGGATGCGGGATTGCCGTCGCTAGAACGGCGCTTTTCGGCGGGGGAAATTCAACGTTTTTTACTGACACATTACCACATGGATCACGTTCAGGGGTTATTTCCTTTGCGCTGGGGGTGCGGAAATTTCATCCCCGTGTACGGTCCGGCGGATGAGCAGGGTTGCGATGACCTCTTTAAACACCCCGGTATACTGGCATTTCAGCCTCCGCTTACACCTTTCGAACCTATTGCGCTGGGGGGGCTGCACGTCACCCCACTGCCCCTACAGCATTCGAAACTCACGCTGGGTTATCTGATCCAGGCCGCAGGGAAATCACTGGCCTATCTGACCGATACCGTCGGTTTGCCGCCGGATAGCGAGGCTTTCCTGCGCCAAGTGCCGCTGGATTTGCTGGTACTCGACTGTAGCCTACCGCCCCAACCACAGGCGCCACGCAACCATAACGATTTAACCCGTGCGTTGGAGATCCAGCAGCGCCTGCAGCCGGGCCGCACGTTGCTCACGCATATCAGCCACCATCTCGATCTGTGGCTGATGGATAACGAATTACCGCTCGGCCTGGAATTGGCGTTCGATAATCTCAGCGTGTGCTGTGATAACAATGCAGCCGATCGGATTCCAATACCTTAACGCCGCTGCCGGGGCTGAACGTCTGATCCAGCAGCGTCTGCGCCACATCCTTCGCGGCAACGGCGCGCCATTTGCCGGGTAACAACGAGAACAATGGCGCGGTGATGCGTTCGAGCAAACGTGGCGACGAACGTTCGCCCAACAACATTGAGGGGCGTACCAACGTCAGGCGCGGCCAGTTTTGTTCACGCAATGCCTGCTCCATGTTCCCTTTAGTACGGTTATAAAGGAAGGTAGAGCGGGGATTTGCACCTAATGCGCTGACAACCAGACAGTGTTGGGCGCCTAACCGCCGGCCGGTCAACGCGCTTTCGATCACCAGCGTGTAGTCGACATAGTGGAAATTCGCATCGCTGCCCGCCTCACGTCGTGTGGTGCCTAAACAACAGAAAACAATATCGGCCGGTTGCTCCTGCTCTGTCAGCAACGCGAACAGATCATCACCCACAGGGTTGGCTAATTTTTCATGCGCCGGCAACGGCTTACGCGTCGGCGCTACGATCGCCGTGACCTGCGGATTGGCCTGCAACAAACGCAGCAATTCGCTGCCCACCAGCCCTGTGGCCCCTACAATGAACACCCGTGCCATAGATCCTCCCGCCAATTGATAAGTATGAGAAAGTATACACACTAGATCATTGGAGTTGCGTCGAGGCGGCAAGTCTGTAAATCCCCGGGAGCCTGGTCAACCAGGTGACCGGGGTGAGCAGGCGCAGCCAACAAAGAGGCAGCTTCAAGTATGACGGGTATAGTGTGTTGTGTCAGGCCCGCGCCCAATGCAGCTTTTTACCGAAGCCGAGCGTGTTGTCCGTCATTTTCACTTCTTGCAGTTCCAACCGCCAAATCGGTGCTTTCATCATCTTGGCTATTGGAAAACGCTTACAGTAACGCGCCCGGGCCAAGGCTTCTTCATCGCCGGTCAGTATCACCGCTTCGGCCCGATACTGTACGCCGCGGATCAGTGCGATAGTCTTCGGCTTTGGCGCGACTGTCCCCACCACCCCCGCGTTTTTCAGCATCAGTTCGCCGTGACGCGTGTGCGTTTCCGTCATCACCCACAGCGCCATATTCTCGGCATCAAGCACGTAAAAACAGTTGGCACACCACATGTCCTTACCATTGCCGGCGCACAGCGTTAGCACATGCTGCTTACTGAGGAAATGCACGATCTGTTGTTGCTCTTCAGTCGTTTTCAACGTCTGTTCTCCCTTTTACCTCTCCTCATCTTACCCTGCGTTGTTGAGGAGGGTCACAAATAACGATAATGCCTGCAAAAACGAAAATAGAATATAAAAACAATAAAACTGCATTAATATTCCAAACAACCGCAAGTGGGTTTATAACATAAAAAAAACAAAGCATCTTTATATGTGCATTATACAGCCGGTTTAAACGGGGTTCTTTTGCTTAGTCTCTATCTCGGGCAAAGCGTAATGCAAAAAACCCTTTTTCTTTTATCAATCTATTTACATGCAGAAAATCCCATAAATCACTTTTTATGCACACAACTGAATAATAAATGAATAATTATTTATCAATTGCCGCATTTACGTGACTAATGTCACATAATTTAGCTTGAAGGGCGTTAAAATAGCGCCATCTTTTCACTCAGCAAGGTGGATTAGAAATGGAAAACAACAACCGCAAAATGGCGCATATTAGGCGCACAACACATATTATGATGATGGCTCATCGCAGCTGCTTTAGCTTTGCCTTCTTTAACTTCAGATAACGCCCCCTCTCGCTTTACCCAAAGCAGCTTGTCACTATTACACCCACATTATTTATCCTGAGAAATCGGGACGGATATGCACTTCAATTTTTCAATAAATCGTGCAAGTGAATAGCTGCATGGCGTAAGCGCCGCATCAGAAAATACAAAAGAGCGAACTCAGGCTGTGCTATTAAGCACTGCCGCGTTCTTCTCTCGCCTTTATTTTATATAAGGTACCCACGATAAGATCACGCATCTTGTCGGTGGAAGACCTTTGCCTGAAGAATGATGAAAATGAATAAATTAAAAATTGCCGCCAATACCAAAACCCTAGGCTGTTTTGAAACTTCTCGCGAAATTGTCGATGTCCATCAGAGCGACTTTAATGATATTGCTGCCATCGTATTGTCAGTAGAAGACGTCACGCAGGGTATGGTGGCGCATCTCGAAGAGATCGGCTTGAATATTCCTGTGTTCGTCGCAGTTTGCTGCGAAGAAGAGTTGGACAACGCCATACTGCCTGCCCTGCATGGCGTATTTGAACTCTGTGGAAAAAACACCCAGTTCTATGGCAAACAGCTGGAAGCCGCAGCGGTTAAATATGAGAGTGAACTGCTGCCTCCTTTCTTTAATACGCTCACGCAGTATGTCGAGATGGGTAATGCGACCTTTGCTTGCCCTGGGCATCAGGGGGGTGAATTTTTCCGTAAACATCCGGCAGGACGCCAGTTCTTTGACTTCTTCGGCGAGACCCTTTTCCGTTCTGATATGTGCAACGCAGACGTGAAGTTGGGGGATTTACTGATTCATGAAGGCGCCCCCTGCGCAGCACAACAGCATGCCGCTAAAGTGTTTAACGCAGATAAAACCTATTTCGTTCTCAACGGCACATCTGCCTCAAACAAGGTCGCGACCAACGCCCTGCTGACACGCGGTGATTTGGTGCTGTTTGACCGCAATAACCATAAATCGAACCACCATGGCGCGCTGATCCAGGCGGGGGCAACGCCGATCTATCTGGAAACTGCCCGTAATCCGTTTGGCTTTATCGGCGGAATCGATGCTCATTGCTTTGAAGAACGCTATTTACGTCAGCAGATCCGCGAAGTCGCCCCTGAACGCGCCAATGAAGCCAGGCCTTTCCGTTTGGCAATCATCCAGTTAGGCACCTACGACGGCACCATTTATAACGCCCGTCAGGTGGTCGATAAAATTGGTCATCTGTGCGATTACATTTTGTTCGACTCTGCCTGGGTTGGTTATGAGCAATTCATTCCAATGATGAAGGACTGCTCGCCGTTGCTGCTTGAGCTCAACGAAAACGATCCGGGGATCATTGTTACTCAGTCTGTCCATAAACAGCAGGCCGGGTTCTCACAAACCTCGCAAATTCACAAGAAAGACAAGCATATCAAGGGGCAAGATCGCTACTGCAACCACAAACGCTTTAACAATGCCTTTATGCTGCATGCGTCCACCAGCCCGTTCTACCCCCTGTTTGCCGCACTGGACGTCAATGCCAAAATGCATGAAGGCAAGAGTGGCCGGCGTCTGTGGAAAGAGTGCGTTCGCGTAGGCATTGAAGCACGCAAGATGCTGCTGGACACCTGCAGCCTAATCAAACCTTTTGTTCCAGACCAAATCGACGGCAAAGCCTGGCAGTCCTATGACACTGAAACAATGGCCAACGACTTGCGTTTCTTCAACTTTGTTCCCGGCGAGAAATGGCACGCCTTTGAAGGCTATGCGGAATCGCAGTATTTTGTCGATCCGTGCAAATTGCTGCTCACTACGCCGGGAATTGATACGGCAAGCGGTCATTATAGCGATTTCGGTATTCCGGCAACCATTTTGGCCAACTATCTGCGCGAAAACGGCATCGTACCGGAGAAATGCGACCTCAATTCTATTTTGTTCTTGCTTACACCGGCCGAAGACATCGCCAAAATGCAGCATTTGGTGGCGCTTATTGCCCGTTTCGAAAAGCATATCGAACAAGACTCTTTAATTAGCGACGTTTTGCCTGCGGTTTATAAAAATAACCAGCAGCGCTATGAAAACTATACCCTTCGCCAGCTCTGCCAAGAAATGCACGACCTCTATGTAAGCTACGACGTTAAGGAACTGCAAAAAGAAATGTTCAGGAAGAGCTATTTCCCTCGTGTAGCCATGAATCCACAGGATGCGAATACCGCATTTGTTCGCGGCAATGTGGAATTAGTCTCGCTGGCAAAAGCCGAAGGCAGAATTGCCGCCGAAGGTGCCTTGCCTTATCCCCCAGGTGTTTTGTGTGTTGTGCCTGGGGAAATTTGGGGTGGTGCTGCACAGCGTTATTTCCTGGCATTGGAAGAAGGCATCAATTTATTGCCTGGTTTCGCACCGGAATTACAAGGCGTGTATATCCAGAAAGATGAAGATGGCTGGAACCGTGCTTACGGTTACGTAATGAAAAATTAAACACCTTACAAGGCGGTGAATACCCTTCACCGCCCAGATCGCATTATAAAAGAGAGAATGATCATGAGTAAGTCTACTAATAAAATGGGGGTCGTGCAGCTAACGATCCTCACCGCAGTGAACATGATGGGTTCTGGCATAATTATGCTGCCGACTAAACTGGCCGAAGTGGGCACAATTTCCATCGTATCCTGGTTGGTCACTGCCATAGGTTCAATGGCGCTCGCTTATGCCTTCGCCAAATGCGGCATGTTCAGCCGAAAATCCGGCGGCATGGGCGGGTATGCCGAATACGCCTTCGGTAAATCGGGGAACTTCATGGCGAATTACACCTACGGTGTATCGCTGTTGATTGCCAATATCGCCATCGCTATTTCCGCCGTCGGCTACGGCACTGAATTGTTTGGCGCCAATCTAAGCCCACTGGGGATCTGTATCGCCACCATTGGCGTGCTGTGGTTAGCGACGGTTGCTAACTTCGGTGGCGCGCGCATTACCGGCAGGATCAGCGGTATCACGGTCTGGGGCGTTATTATTCCGGTCGTGGGGATCTCTATCATCGGCTGGTATTGGTTCAGTGGCAGCGCCTATATCGCCGCATGGAACCCGCATTCGGTACCCACCTTTGAAGCCATTGGGGCTTCTATCTCCATGACCCTGTGGGCGTTCCTGGGCCTTGAATCCGCCTGTGCCAATACTGACGTAGTGGAAAACCCTGAACGGAATGTTCCGATCGCCGTACTCGGCGGCACCCTCAGTGCTGCGGTTATCTATATCGTTTCAACCAACGTCATCGCCGGCATCGTCCCCAACATGGATCTGGCGAATTCGACCGCGCCTTTCGGGTTGGCGTTTTCACACATGTTCAACCCGACGGTCGGTAAGATCATCATGGCGCTGATGATCATGTCCTGCGTCGGCTCGCTGCTGGGTTGGCAGTTCACCATTGCGCAGGTGTTCAAATCCTCTGCCGACAGTGGCTTCTTCCCGAAAATTTTCTCAAAACTCAGCAAGGCGGATGCACCGGTTAAAGGCATGCTGACCATTGTTGTCATCCAGAGCCTGTTGTCTCTGATGACCATCAGCCCGTCACTGAATAAACAGTTCAACGTGCTGGTGAATCTGGCGGTGGTGACCAATATCATCCCCTACATCTTGTCGATGGCAGCGCTGATCATTATTCAAAAGGTGGCGAAAGTGCCGGAGAACAAAGCGCGGATCGCCAATATTATCGCCGGTATTGGGGCACTCTACAGCTTCTATGCACTCTACAGTTCCGGCGAAGAAGCCATGATGTGGGGCGCAATTGCCACCTTCCTCGGCTGGACGTTATACGGCATGGTTTCACCGCGCTTTGAAATGGCGGGGAAAAAAGGCTAACGGGCGTCAACTCTGGGTGGCCGGGGATGGGATTACGGCAGGGAACATGCCATCATATTCCGACCTTGGCCACCAACGTTGCTGCTTATTCATGACGGACACACACTCAGCCTGGCATCTCTACATGCTGCGCATGCCCAGCGGTATGCTATATACCGGCATCACCACCGATGTGGCACGGCGGTTAACGCAACATCAAGCCGGTAAAGGTGCGAAGGCACTGCGAGGGAAAGGGGAACTGGTGCTGGCGTTTCACTGCCTGGTGGGGGATCGCTCGAAAGCATTGAGACTGGAATACCGGGTAAAACAACTGACTAAAATGCAAAAAGAGAGGCTGGTGAGTCACCCGCCTCTTTCATTGGATTATTTACTGCCGGACGTTAATGTTAAAGCCGGTTAAACGGCTCTGAGTACTCAACCAATCCGCTTACGTCGGTCAAGGCATCTTCCGCCAGTGGGTACACCTGGAACGCAGTTTCGGTTCCCGGCCAACGACATTGCAGGCCGTAGGCGGCGGCAGGCTTAAAGCCCAATCGCCCGTAGTAGGCCGGTTCGCCCAGTACGACTACCGCGGCATAGCTGAACTCGTTCAGTGCATCCAACCCCTCGTAAATCAGCTTTTCGCCCAACCCTTGCCGGCGCAGGCTTTCATCTACCGCCAGCGGAGCCAAACCGACCCATTGGCGATCAACGCCTGCGACATCTACCGGGCTGAACGCGGCATAACCCACCACGCCGCCTTCATCGTCGGTGGCGACAATGCCGAGCGTCAGCAGGCCATCTTCGCGCAGTTGTTGCACCAGGTCAGCCTCATCATCACGGCCGAAGGCGCGGCGCAGCAGCGCATCGATCCCCGCGGCATCTACCGGAATTTCTACGCGAATTAGCATGATACCGGCACACGGGAAGTGTGCACCGTGCCCTCCTGCAGCCCTGCTTCCACAAACTCAGCCAGTTGCAGCAGACCCACGCGCAATGGTGTAGGCATGGCTTCCAGCTCAATGGCGTCCATCAGATTTTTTACGTACAGGCCCAATTCGGTATCCCCTTCAATCTGCAGCCGACGCTGAAAGAACAGCGTATCCGGATCTTGCTTACGCGCCGCGATCAGAATCAGATCGTTGGCGTCCCCGCTGAAGCTCACATCAGCCTCGGCGTGTTGGCTGACAACCAGTTTGTCGTTTTCTACCGTCATAAACCAGTGTAGCGCCAGATCGCGAACTTCGATCTTTAACCAGCGCGACTCGAGAAATGCCAGATCGCCATCCGCCAACGCCTGACGGAACTGCCAGCCCAACACCTGTTCCAGAAGTTGACGCTGCAAAACAAACGGCGTGAATTTTAGCGGTACGCGCAGCAGCGACGGCCCCTGGCGCACAATGCGCGCTCGTAATTGTTCCAACACTGTCGTTCACTCCTTTCAATACAGACTCGCGCTATTTTGCCACAATGACGCGCGGCTGAAGCGCTCTATATCAACAAATAGTGCATTTCACCGCCAACGTTATCAATACGCCAGAAGCTGCCCCAAATCAAAGCCTGTTCATCGCGCTTTCACTAAAATTGCCTCCCGATTAGCGTTTGCCGGTTGGAAACGGTCACCGGCAACCATTGTGACAGCCTACGCCCGTCACGGGTGTGCGGCTGAGTCAGGATAAATCTATGGAGCTGCTTTGTCCCGCCGGTAATCTGCCGGCCCTGAAGGCTGCGGTGGATAACGGCGCAGATGCCGTGTACATCGGCCTGAAAGATGATACTAACGCGCGCCACTTTGCCGGCCTTAACTTCACCGAGAAAAAGCTGCAGGAAGCGGTCGACTACGTGCACCGCCACAACCGTAAACTGCACATTGCCATCAACACATTCGCCCACCCGGACGGTTATGCCCGCTGGCAGCGCGCAGTAGACATGGCGGCACAATTGGGTGCCGACGTGTTGATCCTGGCTGATTTGGCCATGCTGGAATACGCCGCCGAACGTTACCCGCAGCTTGAGCGTCATGTGTCAGTGCAAGCCTCCGCCACCAATGAAGAGGCAATCCGCTTTTACCAACGCCATTTTGATGTCGGCCGGGTCGTCCTGCCGCGCGTGTTGTCGATGCATCAGGTCAAGCAGTTGGCACGTACCAGCCCAGTACCGCTGGAAGTCTTCGCCTTCGGCAGCCTATGCATCATGGCCGAAGGACGCTGCTACCTCTCTTCTTATCTGACGGGGGAGTCGCCCAATACCGTCGGTGCCTGCTCGCCGGCACGCTACGTGCGCTGGCAACAAACGCCTCAAGGTATGGAGTCACGCCTGAACGGCGTGTTGATCGACCGTTACCGGGATGATGAGAATGCCGGCTACCCTACCCTGTGTAAGGGCCGCTATTTAGTCGACGACGTGCGTTATCACGCGCTGGAAGAACCCACCAGCCTCAATACGCTGGAGCTGCTGCCAGAGCTGCTGGCCGCCAATATTGCCTCTGTGAAGATCGAAGGTCGCCAGCGCAGCCCGGCCTATGTCAGCCAGGTTGCCCGCGTTTGGCGTCAGGCCATTGACCGCTGTCAGGCCGATCCGGCTGCCTATCATGCTGATGCCGGCTGGATGGAAGCCCTTGGGGCGATGTCTGAAGGTACGCAAACGACGCTCGGTGCCTATCACCGCAAATGGCAGTAGCAGGAGGAAACATGAAATACGCATTAGGCCCGGTGCTGTACTACTGGCCGAAAACCGAGGTCGAAGATTTTTACCGGCAAGCGGTGAGCAGCAGCGCAGAGATTATTTACCTCGGCGAAAGTGTCTGTACCAAACGGCGCGAGATGAAGGTAGGTGATTGGCTCGCGTTGGCACAAGAGATCGCCCGCCGCGGTAAACAGGTGGTGATCTCCACGCTGGCGCTGTTGCAGGCCCCCTCTGAGCTGAACGAGCTCAAACGCTATGTGGAAAACGGGGAATTCCTGATTGAGGCCAACGATTTAGGCAGTGTGAACATGGCGGCAGAACGTGGCCTGCCGTTCATCGCCGGTCATGCCCTAAACTGCTACAACGCCTATACCCTGCGCCTGCTGCACCGTCAGGGCATGATGCGCTGGTGTATGCCCGTTGAATTGTCACGTGACTGGCTGGCTAAACTGCTGGAACAGTGCGATGAACTGGGTTTCCGCCAGCAGTTTGAGGTTGAAGTGCTGAGTTATGGTCACCTGCCGCTGGCCTATTCTGCACGCTGCTTTACCGCACGCTCGGAAGATCGCGCCAAAGATGAATGCGAAACCTGTTGTATCAAATACCCGCAGGGGCGAATGATGCGCTCGCAGGAACAGCAGCAGGTGTTCGTGCTCAATGGCATTCAGACCATGAGTGGTTACTGCTACAACCTGGGTAACGAGTTGGCCAGTATGCAGGGATTAGTGGATATCGTACGCCTGTCTCCGCAGAGCACGGAGACGTTGGCACTGGTCGAGCGCTTCCGCGCCAACGAGCAAGGTGCGCAGCCGCTGGCTTTGACCAATCACACCGACTGCAACGGCTACTGGCGCCGGGTGGCGGGGCTGGAATTGGTGTCTTAGCGAGGTAAGCGCCGGCGGCACTCTGCCGCCGGTGTTGGTTTACGCCGTACGTTTCTCCTGTTTTCTCTGCAGCATTCCTCACTTTGCCACCTTCAATCACCCGCTTTACGCGCCATTATCTGTTTTGTTCACTGTGCTTCTTGATTAATTCATTTGAATGAATTAATTTTTTAGACGACATTCAATAAATGAGATGAGGAGTAACGACATGTTGACACGCCCTGAACCGTTATCTCTGGCCGAGCGCGACCGCCGCTGGCAGTTGGCGCGGGACATTATGCAGGCGGAAGATCTTGCGGCCCTGATCGTCTATGGCGACCGGGAAGCGGCCGCCCCTGCCGGTTTCGCACCGGATTGCTACTTCACCAACGATCGTCCCGGTTCGATCGTCGTTTTCGTCGGCGATGAATCACCACGCATTTACACCTTCGCTTCAATGATGGTGGCCGACCACCTGCAGGCCTCGTTGCGCGGCGATCTACAGTGGGTCGGTGCGGAACAGCTGTTCGTCGGTAAAACCGGCCGCGATGTCGGTGCCTGGCTGGCCGAGCGCCGTTTAGCAGGAACCCGCATCGGCATCATCGGGCTGGAACCATACCCCCCCTTCTACTTCGACGGCGCCATGCCGGCCCGCACGCTGCAGGGGTTGACGGAGGCGCTCCCAACGGCCAATTGGATACCGGTCTACCGCGAATTCTTCCGGCGCGCCTCGGTAAAAAGCGAGGAGGAATTGCTGCTGGTACGCTATGCCGCACACATCGGCGAAGCCATGAGCGAAACATTGCGAGCCACTGCCAGCCCCGGCGTTTCCGAAGCCGATCTGGTGGCGGCGGTGACGGCGACCTGCTTCTCGATGGGCGGTTATACTGCAGAGCTGCTGTTGGGATCCGGCCCCGAATACGTCGGTTGGGGGCCACCGGCCTGGCAATATCGCGCTCAGGCGCCACGGATTCTGCAAGAAGGCGATTTGGTATTGTCGGAGATCTTCGCTCTGTACGGTATGATGGAAACCCAGCATCAGGCCGCCGTCGCCATCGGCGAGGTACACCCCGATATTCTGAGCGCTGCGGCGATCGCCAGAGCGAGTTATGAGGCGGGATTAGGCGCGCTACGAACGGGTAACACTTTCGGCGATGTGGTCGACGCCATGGAACAACCGCTGCTGGCCGCCGGTGGCTGGCACGTGCATCCGCTGATCCATAGCCTTAATCCCTATGGTCCGGTCGGTTTCGGCACCGCGCCCGGCATAGAGTCTCTCCCCGAAGCCGCCCGTTATGCGCAGCTCAGGCGTTTGCCTACCGTGGGGCGTGAACTGCCGCTGCAAGCGGGCATGTGCTTCGCTTTTGAACCCAACTGTGCTTTCGGCAGGCATATGGCCAACATCGGTGGTACGGTATTGGTGGGTGAAACAGGCGGCGTGGCACTGAATGAGAACTCAACCCGGCTGATGTTCGCAGGCGGCTAACATCGATAATCAGGAGACAATGTTTCAATGCAGAATCAGGACAGGCTCAATGAGCGTACCCGCGAAACCCAGGAACGTCTTATCCGGGCAGGCTTGAGCCTGTTCAGCAAACATGGGCTCGAAGGCGTGCGCACCCGCCAACTTGCCGAAGCGGCAGGGGTGAATCAGTCCGCCATTCCCTACCATTTTGGCGGCAAGGAGGGCGTCTATCTGGCGGTGCTGGAACATGTAGCCGGTAGCATTGTCGCTCATTTGGCCTTCCCGCGCCGCCTACTCGCCGGGCAAACCCCGGCGGAAGGGTTACGGACATTGATGCAAGATTTCGTCACCGCCTTGCTGGGGTCGGAAACATCTGCGGCAAGCAGCCTTTTGTTGGCACGTGAACAGCTCCAGCCCAGTACGGATTTCGATGCTCTGCATACCCGTTTATTCTCACCGCTACATCATGCCGTGAGCGAGCTGGTCACGGCGATCCGCTCCGACCGACCTGACCTGAAAGAGAATATCCTGCGCGCGCACGCGATACTCGGCCAGGCGTTGTCCTTCGCCGTCGCGCGCGAGGCGCTGTTGCGAAGGCTGGGAGAAAACGCGCTGTCGCCACAGGATATCGCGCAGATCGCCGCTCTGGTTGGCACGATGTCAGTCGCCGCCGCGCAAGGCTGAACGCGGCGGCATTGGTTACGCCCGCCGTTTCCTGAACATCCCGCGCAACGCCACGCTGTTGCGAATAAAGCCCACACCGAAGCCCAACAGGGTGTAAATGATCCCCAGCACCAGCAGCATCACTACGTCACCCCCGACTTCGTTCAACGAAAGCCCCATCTGGTTAACCCCCGCAACGGCTTTGGTCGCCCAAGTGGAGGGAATACAATAGGAAATCGCCCGCACCCAGCCCGGCATCGCCTGCAGCGGCCAGATGGTACCGGAGAGGTAGAATATTGGCGTGGTAATAAAGGCCAGCGTCAGGTAGATCATCTCTACGCTGCGCAGACACTCGGTCACCAGCTTGCCCAGCCCCAATACCGCCAGCAAAAACGGGAACGTCAGCAGCAGAATTTCCGCAATGCCCGCGGTTTGCCGGTAGCCAAGCACCCATGGCCACAGCACAAACAGCACGATAGACAAAAATAACCAGATAGGCAGCAACGCCGTCAGCCCCCCCAGATGTGCTGCCAGCGGTGCTTTCCCACCAGGCATGCTCTTCATGGCAATACTGACTCGCACACAGGCAATCAACAGTGAGTGCTGTAGAAGCATCACCAACAGGCCGGGGAAGATAATTGCCGCAAAGCTGATACCCGGGTTGAACACATCTAACGTCTGCCCCACTATCGGCGTCAGGATCACCTGCGCCTGGCGCTCACTGAAGCCGCTGCGCAGCAGCAGCCCGTTGTTGTACTGGGTCAGCAGTTGCTGATAAGCCGCCACGACGTCCTGCTGGATCTGGCCATTCGCCAGGCGGTTGGTCGCATCGCCGTAAACCGGCACCACGATATTTTGGCCGCTCAGGATCTTCTTCTCCAGATCCACCGGCATGATGATCACCGCGAACAGCTTGCGCCAACCGAGATCGCGCTGTGCCTGTTCCAGGCTGTCGTAGGTCACGATGGCGATTTTCGATGTGGCGTCCAGTTGACGGATAAGTTGACGGCTGGCAGTGCTGTGATCCTGATCGATAACACCCACCGGCAAATCCCATACCGTGCGGTTGGCATAGACCATACTCATCACGCACAGCGACAGGATCAACATCAGCCACATCGGCCGCTCAAGCATCCCGAGCAGCACCCGGACGAAAGTTTGCCAATAGAGCTTCATCCTGCGCTCCCTTCTTTTTGCAGCCGCACCAAGAGCCGGTTGCGCACCAACAGCCCAGCCACCAGCGGATAAATCGACAGCAACGCACAAACGCTGAAAATGGCACTGGCCGGCACCTGCCGCAGGAACACGTCAAACATCGCGTACAGTGCGTGGGTTAGCGGCTCGATATTGGAGATAATACGCGCAGGCAGCGGCATCGACAGTTCCGGCACCGCCATGCCCGAGAAGGTCAAAGCAATACTCACCAAAATGGCGATCAGGCTGTAAGCGGTGATGGTCGTGCTGGTGAAGGTAAATAACAGCAGGCCAATGCTTTGCGCCGCCATGACATAGAAAAAAGCGATCATCAGCATGAACAGCGGATTGCCGCTGACGCGAGCATCAAAAATACCGACCAGCGCGGCAATCTCCACCATCAGCAAACTGGTGAAACAAAGGGTATAGGGCGCCAGTTTACCGAGCAGTGCCAAGCTGAACGGGCGGGCTTTCAATAGCGATTTACTGCGCGCCAAAACGTAGATCGTGCAGGTCACCACAAACAGCTGCAGTAAATGGATGGTGGCGGCAAACTGCTGGTAATAGATGTAACTGCCGCTGGCGTTAAACAAGCTGCCATACGATAACGTCACGTCCGCCAAAGGCGGCAGCGTCTTACCCATCTCACCTGCGATAATACTGCGGTAGCTGGCGTTAATCTCAGCCATCAACCCGCTGAAATCCTGGGTGGAATACAAACCGGCACCGTAAAACAACGCGTTGTAGTACATCACCACGCTGGGCTGCTTGCCTGCCAGCGCGTTGGCTTCAAAATCCGGCGGCACATACAGTAGCGCGTAATCTTGCGCACTGCGCAGACGATGCAGCGACTCAGCCAACCCACCGTTATAAGCTTCAACATGGGCATGTGAGCCGGCATCCAACCTGCGGGTCAACGACTTGGACAATGAGCTGTGATCGTTATCCACCACCGACACGGGCAGATCCAGCAAGGTCCCTTCCGAAAAGTTACTGCTGATCAGCCCAAACAGGATCAACGGAAAGATCCAGCTTAGCCAGTGTACAACCGGGCTGCGGAAGGCCATGCGACATTCGTTATCGAATGCGTGGCTAAAACAGCGCCAACCGGCCCTTACTCTTTCCATAGCCATAAGCTGCTCATCCCTGGACGCAAGCCTTCCACCGGTTGTGACGGATACAGACGCACTTCAAACGTTTTCAGATCGAAGTCACCGGTAGCGCGCGTGGCGCGTTTGGTGGCGTAATCACCCAGTGGGGCGATATAGCGTACTTCGGCTTCAATCATTTTGTCCTTCAGCGCCGGTACACGCATTTTGATCTTATCGCCCTTGCGCACATGGGCCAAAATGTCTTCGCGCAGGTTGAACACGAAATAGGCGTCAGGAATGCGGATCAACGTCAACAGCGGGCTACCGGCGTTCAACAGTTCCCCGACCTCTGCCGGAATAGGCCCCACTTCACCATCGACCGGCGCTAACACCTGCAAATCGTCCGTCTGTGCTTTGACTTGCAGCAGATTTTCTTCCGCCGCCCGCAACGCCGCCGCGTATTGTTGCCGCAGTTCGATACGGTCACCGTTGGTGCCTTCATCCAGATTGGCTTTGGCCGCTTGCACCTGCTGGAAGGCGGTATCACGCGCACGGCGTGAGCTGTCCAGCTCAGACTTTGAAATATAGCCTTTGCCGGATACGCTCAAGTTACGGTTGTAATCGTTCTGTGCATTACGGTATTGCGCTTCGGCCTGCGCCAGATTGGCACGCAAGTTACGGATGCTTTCTTCACGCGTCCCGTGCAACGACTGATCGAGCTGCGCCTTGGCTTCGTCCCGCGTCGCCTGTGCGGAGCGCAGTTGGGCCATCAGCTCTGGGCTGTCGAGCTGAATCATCACCTGCCCGACCTTCACGTCGTCACCGCGTTCCACTAAACGTTCTACGACCCGCCCCTTGGCCTTAGACGCCACAATCACCTCGGGTGCGTCCACTTCCCCTTGCAGCAGCAGGTCTTGGTTATGGGCACGGAACAAAATCGCCATGGCGATCGCTACCACCATCAATAGCAGGGTAAACAATGTCTTTTTTTTCATTATCTCAGCTCCCTGAGCGGTAAGCGGCAGGCGGAAATCAACACGTCCATATTTCAATAAGCTCCCAAAAAACCATTTTTATCATAAGGATATTACAAGCACATATATCCTCTTTTATAACCATAAATTGGATTATGCTTTTAACACTAAAAGCACATTCTGCTTTGTAGTTTGCAGATCCCTGCAATCGCCCTTTAAGCGATCAACTCTTTGATGGACGATGACATGACTGAAAAAACTGCGGTACCGGTTTCGGTACTGGATTTATCCCCCATCCCGCAAGGGGCCAAACCGCGTGATGCGTTTCATGCCTCTTTAGATTTAGCACAACACGCCGAGAAATGGGATTACCAACGCTATTGGCTGGCTGAACACCACAATATGACCGGCATCGGCAGCGCGGCAACGTCGGTGCTGCTGGGTTATCTTGCGGCCGGCACCCAAAGCATTCGTCTTGGTTCCGGCGGCGTAATGCTGCCTAACCATTCGCCGTTGGTGATCGCCGAACAATTCGGTACGCTGGAATCGCTGTACCCTGGGCGTATCGATTTGGGCCTTGGTCGCGCACCCGGCACCGATCAGCGCACGATGATGGCACTCCGGCGCCATCTGTCCGGCGAAGTGGATAACTTCCCTCGCGACGTACAAGAACTGCAACATTACTTCTGCGATGCGCAGCCAGGACAGCCGGTGCAGGCCGTCCCCGGGCAAGGATTACATGTACCGCTCTGGCTATTGGGCTCCAGCCTGTATAGCGCCCAACTGGCAGCCAAGCTCGGCCTGCCATTTGCTTTCGCGTCCCACTTTGCGCCGGAGATGCTGTTCCAGGCACTGAACCTGTACCGCGATAATTTCAAGGCCTCCGAACAATGCCAACACCCGCACGCCATGGTATGCGTCAACGTGGTGGCTGCCGACAGCGATGCCGATGCGCGCTTCCTGTTTACCTCGATGCAGCAGCAATTTATTAATCTGCGCCGCGGCTCGCCGGGCCCGCTGCCAGCGCCAGTGGACAATATCCACGCGCTGTGGACAGCCGGGGAGCAATACGGGGTCGATCAGGCGTTGCGCATGTCGATTGTCGGGAATGAAAGCACGGTTCGTAACGGATTGCAGACATTACTGCGCGAAACCGGCGCGGATGAAATCATGGTCAACGGCCAGATTTTTGATCATCAGGCACGGCTACATTCGTTTGAGATTGTTGCCGCAGTCAAAGGCGATCTGGTGAAAGGCTAAACGACTCGGGCGCCTGCACGGCGCCCTCATTTTATCAGCGCTGGATTAAATAACGGATGGTCGGCCCGTCCTGTTGGATATCCAGCACCTTGTAGCCATGGTTGCGCGCATCGAGAGGAATGTTGTTGATCGACTGCGGGCAATCGCTGATTACCTCCAGGATTTCCCCCGGCTTCAACTGCGGCATCGCCTCCAGCGTCGCCACCGCCGGATAAGGACAAGGCTCGCCGAGCATATCCAGCCGGTAATCCGGCACTATCGCCGCTTGCTTCATGACACACTCCTTAAATTAACCACCTGCGCATTGGGTTTCGCGCGGAAAAAACGCTTCTCCCACCACAGCATCGCGGCAAAT
The DNA here is from genome assembly GCF_044900985.1 of Serratia sp. NPDC087055. NCBI lineage: Bacteria > Pseudomonadati > Pseudomonadota > Gammaproteobacteria > Enterobacterales > Yersiniaceae > Serratia > Serratia sp. NPDC087055. The sequence goes on along the minus strand of NZ_JBJDOG010000002.1, from coordinate 113,925 downwards.
GCCAATGCCAGCAGCAGGTAGGTCACAAGCAACCCTCCGATAGGACCGAAGGTGTCGAGTAAATTGACTTTGTCGTAATCCGTCGCCAATGCCGGGGCCAAATCATCCCAATAGTAAGCCAACAGCGTGGCCCCGATAATATTACCCAGCCCGACCCACCAATAGTGGACTTGCCCTTCCACCGCCCGATACATCCAGCCGGTTTCACAACCACCGGCCAGCACGATGCCAAAGCCGAACAGCAGGCCGCCGAGTACCGCATTCGGGCCGGCCCACATGATTTTCGGCGCCACACCCAGTTGCACATAACTGAAAATGCCAATGGCGCTGACCGCCATGCCGATGATGATCGCTTTTGCCATATGAGTACGTCCGGTGATCCATAAATCACGAAACGCCGAGGTAAAGCAGATCTGTGCGCGTTCAATCAACAGGCCAAAACCGATACCAAACAACATGGCAATACCCAGCTTCGGCGCATCAAATAACGTCCACAATGACCAGGCAATCGACAGGAAGAAAATCACCATCCCCAAACGGAAGCGGCGACGAGCCTGCTCCGGCTTTTGCGTCAATGGTGCGGCAGCCTTCACTTTCTGTAATTTTATCGGGATGCGGAACATGGGCAACAGGGTAAATTTAGCGCCAAAGTAAGAGCCCGCGGCGGTTGCCAACGCGAAGAACCAAGCGTGGAGCGAGAACTGAGGAATACCGGTAAAGAACGCAGCCAGATTGCAACCCATCGCGAGACGCGCCCCAAAACCGGCGATAATACCGCCCAGCAGCGCTTGTACAATACGGATACGATGCTGCGGCTGCCGCAGCTTGATGTTATTGGCCCACAGCGCCGCAGCGATACAGCCAGCGAACATGCCGATGATCATCCGGCCATCAATGCGTTGCAGCGGCGTCCCCTCAAGGCCAATGACTTTGAAGTAACCCCATTGTTCAGGGTGGAAACCAAACCATTGCAATACATGGCCGCCCCAACGGGTAAATTCCCCCGTTACCGCCCAGAAGGTACCGGTCAGGCCGAAGTAATAGGTAGAAAGGATCCCCGCAGCAATCACCGCGGGTAAAGGTGCCCAAAAACGCACCAGGTATTGAGACTTAAACTGCTGCCAACTCATGGCATCTCCCGTGCATAGTATCCATAAGAAAAAACCTTATAAATGATACGCCATTTTCCTGCACTTCATGGTGAATTTCAGGCATAAAAAAACCAGCCCGAAGGCTGGTTTTTAGTCCGACTCACCGCGAACGGTTAAATCAGGCGTTATGCATCACCGAAGCGACGACGTGGTGTAGCCGGAGCGGCGTCATCACGACGTGGTGCGCGCTGGCCATCACGGTTGAAGTTGCCGCCACGACGCTCGCCACCGTTGCCAGCAGGTGCAGCAGCACCGCCTTCACGACGATCACCGAAAGAACGACGACCTGGGTTTGCCCCTTCACGACGTTCGCCGTTGAATGGACGACCACCGCCACGACGCTCGCCGTTACCGGCAGAAGCAGGACGCTCACGACGCTCATGCGGCTGTGCATCGCCCAGCAGTTGCATGTTCATCGGTTTGTTCAAGATACGGGTACGGGTGAAGTGAGACAGGATCTCGCCCGGCATACCTTTTGGCAGCTCAATAGTAGAGTGGCCAGCGAACAGCTTGATGTTACCGATGTAACGGCTGCTGATGTCGCCTTCGTTAGCGATCGCGCCAACGATATGACGAACTTCCACGCCATCATCACGGCCCACTTCAATGCGGTACAGCTGCATTTCGCCAACATCACGACGTTCACGACGTGGACGCTCAGCGCCACCATCACGGCTGTCTGGACGTGAATCACGACGACGGTCGTTACCACGATCGTCACGGTCGTTGAATTCACGACGTTGACGCGGTTTGAATACAGGATCCGGTGGCAGAATCAGAGGACGTTCACCCTGGGCCATTTTCAGCAGTGCTGCGGCCAGCGTTTCCATTTCCAGCTCTTCTTCCGGCTGCAGTTTAGCCAGCAGTGCGCGGTACATGTCCAGATCGCTGCTTTCCAGCTGTTGCTGTACTTTAGCGGCGAACTTGGCCAGACGACGCTCACCCAGCAGTTCTGCATTTGGCAGTTCTACTTCTGGAATGGTCAGCTTCATGGTGCGTTCGATGTTGCGCAGCAGGCGACGCTCGCGGTTTTCTACGAACAGCAGCGCACGGCCGGCACGACCAGCACGACCGGTACGGCCGATACGGTGAACGTAAGACTCTGAATCCATAGGGATATCATAGTTTACAACCAGGCTGATACGCTCAACGTCCAGGCCACGAGCCGCAACGTCGGTCGCGATCAGAATGTCCAGACGGCCACTCTTCAGACGCTCCAGGGTTTGCTCACGCAGGGCCTGGTTCATGTCACCGTTCAGCGCGGCGCTGTTGTAGCCACTGCGCTCCAGCGCTTCAGCCACTTCCAGGGTCGCGTTTTTGGTACGAACGAAAATAATCGCCGCATCAAAATCTTCAGCTTCCAGGAAACGCACCAGCGCTTCGTTTTTACGCATGCCCTGCACAGTCCAGTAACTCTGGCTGATGTCCGGACGGGTAGTGATGCTGGATTGGATGCGCACTTCCTGCGGCTCTTTCATAAAGCGGCGGGTAATGCGACGGATCGCTTCCGGCATAGTTGCAGAGAACAGCGCGGTCTGATGTTCAGCCGGGATCTCCGCCATGATGGTTTCTACGTCTTCGATGAAGCCCATGCGCAGCATTTCGTCGGCTTCATCCAGCACCAGACCGCTCAGATTAGAGAGGTTCAGGGTGCCACGCTTCAGGTGGTCCAGCAGACGGCCTGGAGTCCCTACTACGATTTGCGGGCCCTGACGCAGAGCGCGCAGCTGCACGTCATAACGCTGGCCGCCGTACAGGGCCACGACGTTAACGCCATGCATGTGTTTAGAGAAATCGGTCATCGCTTCAGCAACCTGAACCGCCAGTTCGCGGGTCGGTGCCAGCACCAGGATCTGAGGTGCTTTCAGGGAAGCGTCAAGGTTGTGCAACAGTGGCAGCGAGAATGCTGCAGTTTTACCGCTACCGGTCTGTGCCATGCCCAGCACATCACGGCCGTTCAACAGGTGAGGAATACACTCAGCCTGGATCGGTGACGGTTTTTCGTAGCCCAGATCGGTCAGGGCAGAAATGATAGGAGCAGACAGCCCCAGGTCAACAAAAGAGGTTTCAAGCTCAGTAGTCATGTACACGTGCCTCATTAATAATGGCAGCCAGTCTACATAACTCGTCGAGAAAATTTTCAGTCATTTTCATTGAAAAGTGTGAACCGGCTCAAATTAGATTATAAAACGAACAAAAAAGCCCTCGCCCGTAAAGGCGATAACTTTGGCGGTAAAACCAATGTCAATCAGGCTGATTACCCTTCATCTTCCAAGCTGCTGTGTTAGCTGCTCTCCCTCATCCTCGTCACTTAGTGAACTAAGCTCCCAGGGATTCGTTAGATTGCCGCCTTGCCGCAACGTGAAATCTTTTGGGTAGAGGTGTTCGTCAGCTATTGCTGGTCCGATTCCGATAGGTCGTCTTGTTCTTGGCCCAACAGCGCCAATTCCAACAATGCATAGCGGTGCTCAACGAAATTATGAACGTTGTTAGCAACCGTCAGTTTGAACAGCGCCGAAGCGGTGTCCTTGTCCCCCAGACTCAGGTAATGTTTACCTAAATAGAAGTCAGTTTCACTGAGATGCTCAGCGAGCGAAGTGTTATCCGTTGCATCTGCCTTGAGGCGTTCCATCAGCGTTTTTTCGCTAATGTTGCCCAGGTAGAATTCGACAATATTCCATCCCCATTGCCCTCGGTTCGCTTTGTCATAACGCTGCTGGAGCGCTACGTCAGCCTTCTTGGGATCGATTTCTCTTTCCACAAGATACAGCCACAACGAACGGAAGGGATCGTTTGGGTCGTCTTGATAAAACGCCTGCAGATCATCCTGCGCCAACGGGAAGCGGCCGCCATAATACAGTGCGATGCCCCGGTTTAAACGCGCGTAATTGTAAGTTGGATCAAGCTCTAGTACAGAATCAAACGCTTCATAGGCAGCATCAAAATTGCCTGCCTGCGTTAAGTAAATGCCCAGGTAGTTGAAAACTTCTGGCATATCAGGACGTATTGCTAGCGCTTGCGAGAAATCATTGCGCGCTAATGCACGTAGCCCGAGGCTATCATACAACACACCGCGCTCATATAAAAGCTGCGCACGCTCATCGTCCGTCAGTGCCCGGCTGGCAAGTATTTGTTCCATGCGCGCCAGGATCACTTCCTGCTGCAGAGTTGGCTGCAACGGGATTGCCAAAACTTCGTCTTTACGCCAATCATGGTTGCTGCATCCTGCCAGCATGAGTGCTGTCGCAACGTAACACCAGCGCAAGAAAGGCTTCATTTCCCACTCCCGAAGACAAACATTGGATGAACGTCCTGTCATCCGTTTGCTAATACGCAGGCATCCTACCCGCGCGATACGAACAGCTCCCAACCCCATGGTGGGGAGCTGTAAATCTATCTATACAGTTTTTCTACTTATTCTGCTTCAGGCGCAGGTGAACCTGCTTCTGGTGCGGTCGCTTCTTTGATGCTCAGACGCACACGGCCCTGACGGTCAACTTCCAGTACCTTCACAGGCACTTCCTGACCCATTTGCAGATAGTCGGTCACTTTCTCAACACGCTTGTCAGCGATTTGAGAGATGTGAACCAGGCCTTCTTTACCGCCGCCGATCGCCACGAATGCGCCGAAATCAACGATACGGGTAACTTTACCCTGGTAAATACGGCCAACTTCGATCTCAGCAGTGATCTCTTCGATGCGGCGAATAGCGAATTTCGCTTTCTCACCGTCGGTAGCAGCGATTTTAACTGTACCATCATCTTCGATTTCGATGGTAGTGCCGGTCTCTTCAGTCAACGCACGGATGACAGAACCGCCTTTACCAATCACGTCTTTGATCTTATCCGGGTTAATGCGGATAGTATGAATACGTGGTGCAAACTGAGAGATATCGCCACGCGGAGTGCTGATAGCCTGTTCCATCACGCCCAGGATGTGCAGACGTGCGCCCTTGGCTTGGTTCAGTGCCACCTGCATGATTTCGCGGGTGATGCCTTCAATTTTAATGTCCATCTGCAGCGCGGTGATACCGTCGCGGCTACCGGCCACTTTGAAGTCCATGTCGCCCAGGTGGTCTTCGTCACCCAGAATGTCGGACAGAACAACAAAGTTGTCTTGTTCTTTCACCAGGCCCATTGCGATACCCGCAACAGCAGCCTTGATTGGCACACCTGCGTCCATCAGCGCCAGAGAAGCGCCACAGACTGAAGCCATGGAAGAAGAACCGTTAGATTCGGTGATTTCAGAAACCACACGCACCGTGTACGGGAAATCTTCTGCTTTAGGCATCATAGCTAATACGCCACGTTTCGCCAGGCGACCGTGACCAATTTCACGACGTTTAGGCGAACCCACCATCCCAGTCTCACCAACGGAGTACGGAGGGAAGTTGTAGTGGAACAGGAAGCTGTCGGTCTTCTCGCCCATCAGCTCATCCAGATTCTGTGCATCACGGGCAGTACCCAGCGTTGCAGTAACCAGAGCCTGAGTTTCACCACGGGTGAACAGTGCGGAACCGTGAGTACGCGGCAGAACGCCAGTGCGCACGTCCAGGCCACGAATCATGTCTTTTTCACGGCCATCGATACGCGGTTCGCCACGCAGTACGCGGCTACGAACGACGTTTTTCTCAACGCTGCCCAGGATGTCCTGAATTTCAGACACGTCCAGAGTTTCGTCTTGCGCCAGCAGGGTTTCAACAACGCTGCTCTTAATCGCATCTACCTGAGCATAGCGCTCTTGTTTCTCGGTGATGTGATAAGCGTCGCCCAGACGGGCTTCTGCCAGTTCTGCAACGCGCGCGTGCAGCGCTTCATTGATGGCAGGTGCCTGCCAATCCCACTTAGGTTTGCCCGCTTCAGCAACCAGAGAATTGATGTTCTCGATAACAACCTGCTGTTGTTCGTGGCCAAATACCACCGCGCCCAACATTTGATCTTCGCTCAGAACGTCTGCTTCGGATTCAACCATCAGCACTGCACCCGCGGTACCCGCAACCACCAAGTCCAGGCTGCTTTCTTTCAGCTCGTCGGTGGTTGGGTTCAGCACGTACTGGCTGTTGATGTAACCGACGCGCGCTGCACCGATTGGGCCATTGAACGGAATACCGGACAGGCTCAGGGCTGCAGAGGCACCGATCATCGCAACGATGTCTGGGTTAACCTGTGGGTTTACAGAAACAACGGTCGCAATCACCTGAACTTCGTTCAGGAAGCTGTCTGGGAACAGTGGGCGGATCGGGCGGTCAATCAGACGTGAAGTCAGCGTTTCGCCTTCGCTCGGGCGGCCTTCACGACGGAAGAAGCTGCCTGGGATACGACCAGCAGCGTAGGTACGCTCCTGATAGTTAACAGTCAATGGGAAGAAGCTCTGGCCTGGTTTGGCTTTTTTCTGGCCAACCACGGTAACGAATACGGCGGTGTCATCCATGCTCACCATAACAGCGGCAGTGGCCTGACGAGCCATCATGCCCGTCTCAATAGTGACGGTATGCTGGCCATACTGGAATTTGCGAATGATCGGTGTCAGCAAAATTATATCCTTTGATTAGGCGCGCAATCGTATTGACGACTCGACACGCCAGTGACTCGACTTGCCTTCTCACTACATCCTCGCGACTAATGACAATCCTTATCTCAAGCCTGAGACAAAGCCTCTCATTAGCCGCGCGAACCTCTGTAATGGAAGATCCTATTTGGAAACATCAGTAATACATTAACCTGATTTGCTTATGCTTCCTAGAAGAAAGGGGCCAAAATAGGCCCCTTTCCACTGAAACTCGCTAGATTAGCGACGCAGACCCAGACGCTCGATCAGGCTGGTGTAACGTGCTACATCTTTACGCTTCAGGTAGTCCAGCAGCTTACGACGCTGAGAAACCATACGCAGCAGACCACGACGGCTGTGGTGATCTTTTTTGTGCTCTGAGAAGTGGCCTTGCAGATGGTTGATCTGCGCAGTCAACAGGGCAACCTGAACTTCGGAAGAACCGCTGTCGTTAGTACCACGACCGAAATCAGCTACGATTTTAGCTTTAGCTTCAACACTTAGAGACATTGTCATACTCCAGAATTATAGATAATAAATACAGGCGCCGATCTCTAATTCAGCAACCCAATGCATAAGCTGCGCCATTCTACTCTTAGCGCAGTGCGATCGCAAGGCAGCGCGCTTTCTACCCTCAGTCGAAATATTCGACGACCAGGCGGCGCGGCGCCACACGACCATCATCGGCAATATCACCCACGCCGATAAATTTACGTTCTTCACCTTCAGTGATGCGCACCATACCTGAAGCCGGTGCACCGGCGACCTGTACCGGCTGCCCCTGCTTGACGTAACCCGCAACAACGGGCAGCAGGTTCACTTCAGGGTAGTTTTCAACCGGGCTATCCATCGGCATCAGCAGCGGATCGAGCAATTCTGCCGGCGCGATTTCCTGCGCCTGGGCTTGCTCCATCAGTGCGTTCAACTGCTCCAGCGTGACCATGCGTTCGGTCGGATAGGTCGCCACCTGCAGACGACGCAGGTAGATCACATGCGCACCGCAGCCTAACAGCTCGCCGAGGTCATCGGTGATGGTGCGGATGTAAGTGCCTTTTGAGCAGTGAATCTCCAGCTCCAGCTCATCCCCTTCCCAGCGAATAAATTGCAGCTCGTAAACGGTAATGCTGCGTGCTTCACGTGGGACTTCAATACCCTGGCGTGCATACTCATAGAGTTTCTTGCCTTGATACTTCAGCGCTGAGTACATCGAAGGCACTTGCTTGATACCGCCACGGAAGCTTTCAAGCGCTACGTCAAGCTGGGCTTGGGTGAAATTCACCGGACGCTCTTGCACGATTTGACCATCGGCATCCGAAGTATCCGTACGCTGACCAAGACGGGCGATAACACGATAACGTTTATCGGAGTCGAGCAGGAACTGTGAAAACTTGGTCGCCTCACCGAGACAGATCGGCAGCATACCGGTCGCCAGCGGATCGAGCGCACCCGTGTGGCCCGCGCGGTTGGCGTTATAGAGACGTTTTACTTTTTGCAGGGCGTCGTTGGATGACAAGCCCTGCGATTTGTCCAACAGCAGGACACCGTGGATATCACGGCCGCGGCGACGAGGGCGACTCATTAAGCCTCCTCGTCATCGCCTGATGCGGAACGGCGTTCGACGTCCTTCTTCACGACGTTGGTGACCAGGTTAGACATGCGCATGCCTTCAACCAGGGAGTTGTCGTACGCGAAGGTCAACTCTGGAACGACACGCAGGCGCATAGCTTTACCCAGCAGCGTGCGGATATAACCGGAAGCGTCTTGCAATGCTTTAATGCCGTTAGGCACCAGTTCCGGATCGGCGTTTTCGGTCAACACGTTCAGGAAGGTGACATAAACTTTGGCGTAGGCCAAATCACGAGAAACTTCTACACCAGAAACGGTAGCCATGCCGATACGCGGATCTTTGACTTCACGCTGCAGAATGATAGCAATCTCTTTTTGCATCTCTTGTGCCACGCGCTGACCGCGGCTGAATTCTTTTGCCATTTTGGATTCTCCAGACAAATCGGGGGGCACAAGGCCCCCCAGAACAGACTTAAGCAGATGTGCTAGCGTTAAGCGATGGTGCGTTGGATCTCGATGATTTCGAACACTTCGATCATGTCGCCGACGCGCACGTCGTTGTAGTTCTTAACGCCGATACCACATTCCATGCCGTTACGGACTTCGTTAACGTCATCTTTGAAGCGGCGCAGGGATTCCAGCTCGCCTTCATAGATAACCACGTTGTCGCGCAGAACACGGATTGGGTTGTGACGCTTGATGTTACCCTCGGTAACCATACAACCTGCAATGGCACCAAATTTAGGGGATTTGAACACGTCACGTACTTCGGCCAGGCCGATAATCTGCTGCTTGTACTCAGGCGCCAACATACCGCTCATCGCCTGCTTCACTTCGTCGATCAGGTTATAGATCACGGAGTAGTAACGCAGATCCAGGCTTTCTGCTTCAATCACGCGGCGCGCAGAAGCGTCGGCACGGACGTTGAAGCCCAGGATGATGGCGTTGGAAGCGGCTGCCAGCGTTGCGTCGGTTTCAGTGATACCACCGACACCGGAGCCAACAATCTTCACTTTCACTTCGTCGGTAGAGAGTTTCAGCAGTGAATCCATAATGGCTTCACAAGAACCCTGTACGTCAGATTTCAGTACGATGTTCAGCTCAGAAACTTCACCGTCGGTCATGTTCGCAAACATGTTTTCCAGTTTAGATTTCTGCTGACGCGCCAGTTTAACTTCACGGAACTTGCCTTGACGGTACAGCGCAACTTCACGCGCTTTCTTCTCGTCACGCACAACAGTCGCTTCATCACCGGCAGCAGGAACGCTGGACAGGCCCAGGATCTCAACCGGAATAGAAGGACCCGCAGAGGTCACTTCACGACCCAGTTCGTCACGCATCGCACGTACGCGGCCGTATTCGAAACCACACAGAACGATATCGCCTTTATTCAGCGTACCTTCTTGTACCAGTACGGTAGCAACCGGACCACGACCTTTATCCAGGAAGGATTCGATAACCACGCCGCTTGCCATGCCGCTGCGAACTGCTTTCAGTTCAAGCACTTCAGACTGCAACAGGATTGCGTTCAGCAGTTCGTCGATACCGGTACCGGCTTTCGCAGATACGTGGACGAACTGTGCTTCGCCGCCCCACTCTTCCGGCATAACGCCGTACTGGGACAGTTCCTGCTTAACGCGGTCTGGATCAGCTTCTGGCTTGTCAATCTTGTTCACTGCAACAACCAACGGCACCTGCGCTGCTTTCGCATGCTGGATAGCTTCGATGGTTTGCGGCATCACGCCGTCGTCGGCAGCAACAACCAGAACAACGATGTCAGTCGCCTGAGCACCACGGGCACGCATTGAGGTAAACGCTGCGTGGCCTGGGGTATCCAGGAAGGTGATCATGCCGTTTTCGGTTTCTACGTGGTAAGCACCGATATGCTGGGTAATACCGCCGGCCTCGCCTGCTGCCACTTTGGTGGAGCGGATGTAGTCCAGCAGAGAAGTTTTACCGTGGTCAACGTGGCCCATGATGGTCACAACTGGCGCACGTGGCTCAGCAGCGGCACCGGTATCACGATCGCTCATCAGCGCTTCTTCCAGCTCGTTCTCACGACGCAGGATAACTTTGTGGCCCATCTCTTCGGCAACCAGCTGTGCGGTTTCCTGATCGATGACCTGGTTGATAGTGGCCATTGCGCCCAGTTTCATCATCGCTTTGATGACCTGAGAGCCTTTAACCGCCATCTTGTTAGCCAGTTCAGCTACGGTGATGGTTTCACCGATCACAACGTCACGGTTAACCACTTGAGCCGGCTTGTTGAAGCCCTGCTGCAGAGTGCTTGGCTTACGCTTGCCTTTACCACCACGGGTAACGGCGCGCGCTTCTTCACGGTCTGCTTTAGACTCGGAAAGCTTGTTGCCTTTCTTCTGCTTGGTTGCTTTACCGCCACGCGTACGGCTGCGGCGTTCGCCTTCAACTTTAGCGTCGTTTTCGTCTTCGGCTGCACGGGCGTGCTGAGAGGTGGTCACGTGGTAGTCGGCTGTTTCAACCGCAGCGCTTGCTGCTTCAGCTTCGGCCCACTTCTCACCGTTCTCTTCGGCCATGCGGCGCGCTTCTTCCGCGACACGTTTGGCGTCTTCTTCAACCTTACGTCGTACTTCCTCTTCCGCTTTACGTTTCAGTTCGGCGGCTTCGGCTTCACGGCGTGCTTTTTCTGCCTGAGCTGGCTTGGTCATTTCGTCGGTATGTTGATTCGTCACTTTTTCTTTTTCCGCTGAATTACGCTTAGCAATCTCCGCGGCCTCACGTTTGGCTTGCTCTTCGGCTACGCGCTTTGCTTCTGCTTCGCGTTTCGCTAGCTCTTCTGCTGCGCGCTGTGCCTGCTCTTCCGCTTCACGCTGTGCCTGCTCTGCCGCTTCAGCCTGTTGGGCTTCTGGCGTATCGCGATTTACATAAGTGCGTTTCTTGCGGACCTCAATTTGCACCGATTTACTTTTACCGCCGGTGCTCGGAATATTCAAGGTGCTGCGCGTTTTGCGCTGCAACGTGAGCTTACCCGGCGCGCTACCGTGTTCACGGTTCAAGTGCGCCAGTAAAGCTTCTTTCTCATGTTGGGTTACAGAGTCTGTCTCAGACTTGTTAATCCCTGCATCAGCAAACTGCTGTACCAGGCGATCAACTGGAGTCTGAATCTCTGCTGCCAGCGATTTTACGGTTACATCTGTCGTCATGCTGTTCCTTCCTGCTACAGTTTATTACGCGTTGTCGCCAAACCAACAGATATTACGTGCGGCCATAATCAGCTCGCCGGCTTGCTCATCGCTAAGCCCTTCAATATCAGCCAGATCGTCAACACCCTGCTCGGCAAGATCTTCCAGCGTACAAACCCCACGCGCGGCCAGTTTAAAGGCCATGCTGCGCTCAAGACCCGGCAGGTTGAGCAAATCATCAGCAGGTTTTTGGTCGCCCAGGCTTTCTTCTTGTGCCAGGGCCAGCGTGGTCAATGCAGCTTTGGCGCGATCGCGCAACGCTTCAACCATATCTTCATCCAGACCGTCGATTTCCAGCAACTCTTTGATTGGCACGTAAGCCAACTCTTCCAGAGTAGAGAAGCCTTCTTCAACCAGTACGGTGGCGAAATCTTCGTCAATATCAAGATGCTTGGTGAAGGTATCAATGGCGGCATGAGCTTCGGCCTGATGCTTGGCCTGCAGATCGTCCGCCGTCATCACGTTCAGTTCCCAACGGTCATCGTCACGATGTTGTTTTAACAGCTGGGATGCCAAACGCACGTTTTGGCCATTACGGCCGATCGCCTGTGCCAGATTGCTGGCTTCAACGGCGATGTCCATAGTGCAATTATCTTCATCAACCACGATAGAGGCAACATCAGCTGGCGCCATAGCGTTGATGACGAACTGCGCTGGGTTATCATCCCACAGGATGATGTCGATACGTTCACCGCCGAGCTCGCTCGAAACGGCCTGAACGCGCGCACCGCGCATACCGACGCAAGCACCGACAGGGTCGATACGCTTGTCGTTGGTTTTCACTGCAATTTTTGCACGGGAGCCAGGATCACGGGCTGCCGCTTTAATTTCGATAACTTCTTCGCCGATTTCCGGTACTTCGATGCGGAACAGTTCTTTCAGCATCTCGGCGCTGGAGCGGCTGACAAACAGCTGCGCACCACGGGCTTCAGGACGAACAGCGTACAGGATGCCGCGGATGCGGTCGCCCGGACGGAAGTTTTCGCGTGGCAGCATGTCTTCACGACCAATCACTGCTTCAGCGTTGCTACCCAGATCCAGCGCAATGCTGTCACGGTTAACTTTTTTCACCACGCCGGTGACGATTTCACCTTCGTGCTGACGGAAAGCATCAACAACCATGGCGCGCTCAGCTTCGCGTACTTTCTGTACGATAACCTGTTTCGCGGTCTGAGTGGTGATACGGTCAAAGGTAACAGACTCAATCTGATCTTCGATGTAACCGCCCAGCTCAATGCCTGGCTCTTCATACTGTGCAGCTTCCAGCGTGATTTCACGCGTCGGCTGAGTCACTTCATCTACGGCGACCCAACGGCGGAAGGTATCGAAATCGCCAGTTTTGCGATCAATGCTGACGCGAACTTCGATTTCCTGCTCGTATTTTTTCTTGGTGGCGGTGGCTAATGCGGTTTCCAGCGCTTCGAAAATCTTCTCACGCGGAAGGGATTTTTCATTGGAAACAGCTTCAACAACAGCCAGAATCTCTTTATTCATCCTAGTTGCCTCATCCAAACTTTAAAAGTGGGGTACCAGGTTCGCTTTCTGGATATTGCTCAGCGCGAACACTTCATCTTTCCCTTCCACAGTAACCGTGATCATCTCGCCATCGACAGACTTAATAATGCCCTGCCATTTGCGACGGTTCTGTACGGCCATGCGCAGGACCAGGCTGACTTCTTCACCGAGGAAACGCGTATAGTGCTCTGCGGTGAACATCGGGCGATCAAGGCCAGGAGAGGAGACTTCCAAGTTGTAAGCGACTGTGATTGGCTCTTCAACGTCCAATACAGCGCTGACCTGGTGGCTGACATCAGCACAATCGTCAACATTGATGCCGTTTTCACTATCAATATAGATACGGAGCGTCGATTGGCGCGCACGAATAAATTCGATGCCTACAAGTTCAAAGCCCAACGCTTCTACCGGTGCCGAAAGCATCTCTGTTAATTTTTGCTCTAATGTGGACAAGCCCACCCCCAAGACATAAAAAAAGGGCCTAATAGCCCAGTGATTCTGTTGCCAAATAACAAAAAACCCCGAAAATTCGGGGCTTTATGCAACTGGACCCTGTTTGCCGCTAAGCGGCTTCGGTGCAACTTTCTAACAAGTGTCATTTTCAAATGTTGATCGAGAAAAGCGGAATTCAATCGAAAAGTGTATTTGAAAATAAACACTTAAAGGAAAGTGGTTGCGGGGGCCGGATTTGAACCGACGACCTTCGGGTTATGAGCCCGACGAGCTACCAGGCTGCTCCACCCCGCGTCCGAAAACGTGGCAAATATTACGCCGATAATCGCAAAATTGCAAGTTATCTCTGGGATTTGGTACCGAGGATGGGACTCGAACCCACAAGCCCGTTAGGGCACTACCACCTCAAGGTAGCGTGTCTACCAATTCCACCACCTCGGTACTGATTCTTACTGCTAACGGCTGTTATTTATATGAGGTAACAACAACCGTTTTCAAACTCTGTTACTGCTTGGCGCTTACTGCGGGATATCGCTGCTCGGCTTGGTTGGTGCTGCCGGCGCGGTAGTCTGCTCAGATTTCACTGGCTGACCCAAATTTTCCCACTCGCTGCCTTTCTTGCTCTGGTTGGTGCTCAGGTTGCCCAAGATCAGACTGATGACGAAAAACAACGTCGCCAGCACAGCTGTCATGCGGGTCATGAAGTTACCGGAACCACTCGAACCGAACAATGTGCCAGATGCACCTGCTCCGAATGAGGCTCCCATATCAGCGCCTTTACCTTGCTGCAGCATAATCAGAGCAACCAGCCCGATTGAGATCAGCAGGAAAATTACCAGAAGAGCTTCGTACATAGTTGTACCCGTATCCTTGCGGCTTCACCGCGTGCCAAATGCTTCACACCCCAAAGGCTTCTATTTCTATTAAGAAGTCGCAGGCGTTATATCAAACTGCCCACTGAAGCGGGTGTGAATACTAACCAAAGGCGCCAAACCGCGCAAGGGCAATTTGCAGCCACTGGCGCGTTTGCAGAAAAAAACACCAATAAAATTCGCAGGCTGTGATTTCCGGAGACACTTAGTGCCCCCGGAACGCAGTAATGGTCAATTAACCCGCAGACTTCACCGCATCAGCAATGCGATGCGCCAGCGCAGTAACCTGCTGCTCATCTTCACCTTCCACCATCACACGGATCAAAGGTTCAGTACCCGATTTACGCAACAGCACGCGGCCACGACCCGCCAATTCAGCCTCAACCTGCTCGGTGATTTTACGCACGTCTTCAGACTCCAGCGGGTTGTGTTCACCGACAAAGCGTACGTTGACCAGAATCTGCGGCAGCAGTTTCATGCCGCTGCACAGATCATGCAGGGTCATGCTATTGCGTACCATCGCGGTCAGCACCTGTAGCCCGGCCACAATGCCATCGCCGGTGGTGGTTTTGTCCAGCAGGATCACATGGCCTGAGTTTTCTGCACCGATGCGCCAGCCCAGTTCCTGCAGCTTTTCCAGTACATAGCGGTCGCCTACCTTAGCGCGCGCAAACGGGATGCCCAGCTGTTTCAATGCCAGCTCCAGCCCCATGTTGCTCATCAGCGTGCCGACAGCGCCACCGCGCAGTTGCCCCTGACGAAGCCCTTCACGGGCAATGATGTAGAGAATCTGATCGCCATCAACCTTGTTGCCCAAGTGATCCACCATCATCACGCGGTCACCGTCGCCATCAAACGCCAGACCGACATGTGCCTTTTCCAGCAGCACACGCTCCTGCAGTTGACGCACGTCTGTTGCACCACATTTTTCATTGATGTTCATGCCATCCGGCTCAACGCCGATAGCAATCACCGTGGCGCCCAGTTCACGCAGAACGCTAGGTGCAATGTGATAAGTCGCGCCGTTGGCGCAGTCCACCACAATTTTCAGGCCCTTCAGGCTCAGTTCGCTCGGGAAGGTACCTTTACAGAATTCGATATAACGACCCGCTGCATCGATAATTCGGCTGGCTTTACCCAATTCTGAGGATTCGACACAGGTCAGCGGTTTTTCCATTTCAGCTTCAATGGCTTCTTCGACGTGGTCTGGCAGCTTCGCCCCGTCAATGGAGAAGAATTTGATGCCATTGTCGTAAAACGGGTTATGCGATGCCGAGATCACAATACCGGCCTCCGCACGGAAGGTCCGCGTCAAGTATGCCACCGCCGGCGTTGGCATGGGGCCGGTAAAGGAGGCAGACAACCCTGCAGCTGCGAGCCCCGCTTCCAGCGCCGACTCCAGCATATAACCGGAAATACGGGTATCTTTGCCGATAATAATTTTACGTGAACCGTGACGTGCCAATACTTTACCCGCCGCCCAGCCAAGTTTCAGAACGAAATCAGGGGTAATCGGGCTATCACCGACCTTGCCACGAATGCCGTCAGTACCAAAATATTTGCGCTCGCTCATGTCTCTGTCATCCTTTAGCTGAAAGTGTTGCCTCGACGACACGCATCGCCTCGACGGTTTCTTTAACGTCATGCACTCTGACAATCTGTGCGCCCTGCATGGCGGCGATCACCGCACAGGCCACGCTGCCGATAACTCGCTGATCAGGCGGTACATTCAGCAGTTGTCCAATCATCGACTTGCGCGACATCCCTACCAATAGCGGCAGGCCGAAGCGATGAAATTCTGACAATCTGGCCAGAAGCTGATAATTGTGCGCTAAATTCTTACCGAAACCGAATCCTGGGTCGAGCAGCAATTTCTGATTTGTAATACCGGCAGCATGACAACGTTCAATATGTCGTTGGAAAAATGCATGCACATCGCCGATAAGATCATCATAGTGTGGCGCCTGCTGCATGGTACGCGGCTCACCCTGCATGTGCATCAGGCACACCGGCAGGCCACTTTCTGCGGCCGCCGCCAGCGCACCCGGTTCTTGCAGCGAACGAACGTCGTTGATCAGGTGTGCGCCCGCCTGGGCCGACTCGCGAATCACCCCGGCTTTCGAGGTATCCACAGAGATAAAGACTTCAAAACGCTGAGCAATCGCCTCGACTACCGGCACTACCCGTGCGATCTCCTCCTCTTCACTGACCTCTGACGCTCCCGGTCTGGTCGATTCCCCCCCCACATCAATCATGGTCGCACCGGCCGAAATCAACGCATGTGCATGTAACAACGCCTGATTGAGCTGGTTGTGCTTACCGCCGTCAGAAAAAGAATCCGGAGTTACATTGAGGATCCCCATCACCCTTGGGTGGGAAAGATCGAGAGTCATGTCTCGCACGGTTAACTGCATGGCTAATTCACCTTACTATTGCCTGATTGCCTGGTTTACTGCCCACCGGGCAATAAAAAACCCCGGCATGCCGGGGTTCGATGTTATTACACAGCTAAAGTTACTTGTCTAGCTGTTCAGACATGGTATTACCTGGGTTCGGCGTACGTGGTTCATCAACCGGCGTTGGGGCTTTTGGTGTGCCGCCGTTGTCGGAATTGCTGCCTTTACCCGCATCGTCCCAACCCGCTGGCGGACGCACGTCTTTACGGTTCATCAGATCGTCGATCTGTGGCGCATCGATGGTTTCATACTTCATCAAGGCATCCTTCATTGAATGCAGGATGTCCATGTTTTCCATCAACAACGCACGCGCACGGATGTAGTTGCGTTCGATCAGGGATTTAACTTCCTGGTCGATAATGCGCGCAGTTTCGTCAGACATGTGCTTCGCCTTGGCGACGGAACGGCCCAAGAACACTTCGCCCTCTTCTTCCGCATACAACAGTGGCCCCAGCTTCTCGGAGAAGCCCCATTGGGTCACCATGTTACGGGCAATCGAGGTTGCCACTTTAATGTCGTTCGACGCACCGGTAGAGACTTTCTCTGGCCCGTAAATGATTTCCTCAGCCAGACGACCGCCATACAGAGTAGAGATTTGGCTCTCCAGCTTCTGACGGCTAGCGCTGATCGCGTCACCTTCCGGCAGGAAGAAGGTCACACCCAATGCACGGCCACGAGGAATAATCGTTACCTTGTGCACCGGATCGTGTTCAGGAACCAGACGACCGATAATGGCGTGGCCTGCTTCGTGATACGCGGTCGACTCTTTCTGCGCTTCGGTCATCACCATGGAGCGGCGTTCTGCCCCCATCATGATCTTGTCTTTGGCTTTTTCAAACTCAACCATCGACACGACACGTTTATTGCCACGGGCAGCAAACAGCGCGGCCTCGTTGACCAGGTTGGCCAGATCGGCGCCCGAGAAGCCCGGAGTACCACGTGCCAGCACGGAAGCATCAACATCTGGAGCCAGTGGTACACGACGTGAATGCACCTTCAGGATCTGTTCACGACCACGTACATCTGGCAAGCCAACAACCACCTGACGGTCGAAGCGGCCTGGACGCAGCAATGCCGGGTCAAGCACGTCTGGACGGTTGGTTGCAGCGATGACGATAATGCCTTCGTTGCCTTCAAAACCATCCATTTCAACCAGCATCTGGTTCAGCGTTTGCTCACGTTCATCGTGACCGCCACCCAGACCGGCGCCACGCTGGCGACCAACGGCGTCGATTTCATCGATAAAGATGATGCACGGTGCGGCTTTTTTCGCCTGCTCGAACATATCACGCACACGAGAAGCACCAACACCCACAAACATTTCGACGAAGTCGGAACCGGAAATGGTGAAGAACGGCACTTTTGCCTCACCGGCGATCGCTTTCGCCAGCAGCGTTTTACCGGTCCCTGGAGGGCCAACCATCAGCACACCTTTAGGGATCTTACCGCCCAATTTCTGGAAGCGGCTCGGCTCGCGCAGGTATTCAACCAGTTCGCTCACTTCCTCTTTCGCTTCGTCACAACCTGCAACGTCAGCAAAGGTGGTTTTGATCTGGTCTTCGGTCAGCATGCGGGCCTTGCTCTTGCCAAAGGACATCGCGCCTTTGCCGCCGCCGCCCTGCATTTGCCGCATGAAGAAGATCCAAACCCCGATCAGCAACAGCATTGGGAACCATGAAATAAAGATAGAAGCCAGCAAACTCGGCTCTTCAGGCGGTTCACCAACAACTTTCACATTCTTGGTTAACAACGTATCCAGCAACTTAGGATCGTTGACAGGGATATAGGTCGTGTATTTGTTACTGTCTTTCTTGGTAACGTTAATTTCACGTCCGTTGATTCGCGCTTCGCGAACCTGATCTTGGGTCAGTTCGGACATGAAGGTAGAGTAATCCACCCTACGGCCATTCGACTCGCTGGGCCCAAAGCTCTGGAATACAGACATCAACACTACCGCGATGACTAACCAGAGAATTAGGTTTTTCGCCATGTCACTCAAGGGATTAACCTCATATTACAACTGTGTTAACAAACAGCGTTAGGGTACTACAGCTTGCGCCCTGTCGCTACAATGTACACTTCGCGCGAACGTGCGCGGGAAGCGTCTGGCTTACGAATCTTAACCTTCGTAAACAGGGAGCGAATTTCCCGTAGGTACTCGTCAAAACCATCTCCCTGGAACACCTTCACCAGGAAACTTCCGCCTGGTGCGAGGACATCACGACACATTCCCAGTGCTAATTCCACCAGATACATCGATCTTGGAATATCGACGGCCGGAGTGCCACTCATATTCGGAGCCATGTCAGACATGACTACCTGAACCTTGCTTTCACCTACACGTTCCAACAGAGCCTTGAGCACCAGTTCATCACGAAAATCGCCCTGAAGGAAATCGACGCCAACGATAGGATCCATTGGCAAAATATCACAGGCGATGATGCGGCCGGAACCGCCGATCTGGGTCACGACATACTGCGACCAACCGCCCGGCGCCGCACCTAAGTCCACTACGGTCATGCCAGGTTTAAACAGTTTGTCACTCTGCTGTATTTCATCAAGTTTAAACCAGGCGCGCGAACGCAGCCCTTTTTTCTGCGCCTGTTGCACATATTTATCGCTAAAGTGTTCTTGTAACCAGCGACTGGAGCTAGCAGAACGCTTTTTATTAGCCATCTCGTTTTCCAACTATCATAAAAAGAGTCTTAATGTCAGGTTCGCAGCTCTTGTAGACTCACACCGGTGAAGACCGATTTGGTGATATACATGAGATGGCGGTAGAATGTACCGTTTTCAATCCCAACTTAAGCAAAAAAGACAATGAATCTGAATAATAAACAAAAACAGCACCTGAAAGGCCTGGCGCATCCGTTAAAACCGGTTGTCATGCTGGGTAATAACGGTCTCACCGAAGGGGTGCTGGCTGAAATTGAACAGGCTCTGGAGCATCATGAGCTGATCAAGGTAAAAATCGCTGCTGAAGATCGCGAAACCAAAACCCTGATCGCCGACGCTATCGTGCGTGAAACGGGTGCCTGCAACGTGCAAGTTATCGGCAGTACGCTTATTCTTTACCGCCCGTCTAAAGAGCGCAAGATCAGTCTACCGCGTTAATAAGCATTGGGTTAACGAAAAGGTGCCATGCACCTGATTCAGATAAAAGGCCGCGTGCGGCCTTTTTCCTTTCTTTACAAAACCCTGGCGAATTTCTGAACGAATAGCGAATATTCAGAGATATTCAACCTTCAAGATCTCATAATCGACATCGCCGCCCGGTGTTTTTATCACAACAACGTCATCTTGCTCTTTGCCGATCAAACCGCGCGCCATTGGGGAATTGACCGAAATCAGATTTTTCTTGAAATCGGCTTCGTCGTCGCCAACGATACGGTAAGTCACTTCTTCTTCGCTATCCAGGTTCATCACCGAAACGGTGGAGCCAAAAATCACGCGGCCATTATTGGGCATCTTGGTGATATCGATCACCTGCGCGTTCGACAGCTTGGCTTCAATTTCCTGGATACGCCCTTCACAGAATCCCTGCTGCTCACGCGCGGCATGGTACTCTGCGTTTTCTTTCAAATCGCCGTGTTCACGGGCGTCAGCGATATCCGCAATGATTTTCGGACGGCGCACACTTTTCAAAAATTCGAGCTCTTCGCGCAGTTTTTCTGCGCCAAACAAGGTCATCGGAATCTGTTTCATCGTGTAAATACCTCTAAATCTTTCCTGTTCAAATAGCCGTCATCCTGACGTGTTCGTATGAAAAAACGGGGGGTACGTGCCCGCCGCCTCCAGGCGATAAACAAAAGAAGCCTGACTCGGGACACTAGCCCAAGTCAGGATCGATTTTGCATTTTGATACGCATTTTAGCGTAGAGTTCCTTGAGGGTCATCGTTTACTTTTTCCCTGAATGCACCGTAGTATGACGGCACGTTATCCAGCTGTTATCCCGAGATTATGCGTTTTTCACGAATTGTCAGTGCATTGGCTTGCGCATTTGTTCTAAATGCGAATGCGGCCCCGGTTGAAGATTACACACAATATTTGCCTGATGGGGCCAACCTTGCCCTGGTAGTTCAGAAGATCGGCGCCGATACGCCGACCATCGATTATCATTCACAGCAAATGGCGTTACCGGCCAGTACCCAAAAAGTGCTGACCGCGCTGGCTGCATTGTTGCAGCTCGGCCCCGATTACCGCTTCACGACCACGCTGGAGAGCCAAGGCGATATCAGCGACGGCGTTTTGCGCGGCAATTTGATTGCCCGCTTCAGCGGCGATCCCACCTTTAAGCGCCAGAACCTGCGCAATATGGTCGCCATACTGAAAAAGCAGGGTGTGCGGCAAATTACCGGTGATGTGCTGGTCGATACGTCCGTATTCGCCAGCCATGACAAAGCTCCCGGTTGGCCGTGGAACGATCTGACGCAGTGTTTCAGCGCACCGCCGGCCGCGGCGATTGTCGATCGCAACTGCTTCTCGGTGTCGCTCTACAGCGCGCCGAATCCGGGCGATATGGCCTTTATTCGCGTGGCCTCTTATTACCCGGTCAATATGTTCAGCCAGGTGCGCACGCTGGCGAAAGGCTCTGCGGATGCTCAATATTGTGAGCTGGATGTGGTACCCGGCGAATTGAACCGCTTTACTCTGACTGGCTGTCTGACCCAGCGCAGCGATCCATTGCCGCTGGCCTTCGCTATCCAGGATGGTGCCAGCTATGCCGGAGCCATCCTGAAAGATGAGCTGACACAGGCTGGCATCCAGGTAGACGGCCACCTAAAGCGCCAGACCCAGCCAGGGCTGAAAGGGACCGTGATAGCACAAACGCAGTCAGCACCGCTGCACGACCTGCTGAAGATCATGCTGAAGAAATCGGACAACATGATCGCCGATACCGTATTCCGGACGATCGGGCATGAACGTTTTGGTGTCCCAGGAACGTGGCGTGCCGGCGCTGATGCCGTACGCCAAGTGCTGCGCCAGAAGGCCGGTGTTGATCTGGGCAATAGCATCGTCGTGGACGGTTCAGGGTTATCACGCCATAACCTGCTGGCCCCAGCGACCATGATGCAGGCGCTTCAGTACATTGCGCAGCATGACAATGAGCTGAACTTCATTTCGATGCTACCGCTGTCAGGCTACGACGGAACCCTGCGCTACCGCGGCGGGTTACACGAAGCTGGCGTTGACGGTAAGGTTTCTGCAAAAACCGGTGCGCTGCAAGGCGTATATAATCTGGCCGGGTTCATTACAACCGCCAGCGGTCAGCGCTTTGCATTCGTACAGTATCTGTCAGGTTATGCCGTACCGCCGGAAGATCAAAAACAGCGCCGCGCTCCATTGGTGCGTTTTGAAAGTCGCCTGTACCGGGATATTTATCAGAATAACTGAGGGTTATGATGAAACTGCTGATTGTGGAAGACGATGAGCTCCTGCAACAAGGATTGGCGCTGGCATTAGCAGGGGAAGGCTATGCTTGCGACTGCGCCGCGACGGCGGCGGAGGCCAACGCCCTGCTCATTACTAGCCAGTACAGCATGATCATCCTCGATTTGGGTCTGCCTGACATGGATGGCGCCAGTCTGCTGCGGCAGTGGCGTCGTCAACAAGTTGACTTGCCGGTACTCATTCTGACGGCTCGCGATGCCCTTGAAGACCGTGTTGATGGGCTGGACGCCGGTGCTGACGATTACCTGGTAAAACCCTTTGCGTTGGTTGAACTGCAAGCGCGTGTACGCGCCTTAATTCGCCGCTATCAGGGCCACAGTGACAATCTGATGCAGTTGGATGATCTCCAGCTCAATCTTTCCAGCCAACAAGTCTATGTTCAGCAACAGCCGGTGGAAGTCACACCGAAAGAGTTCGCCATTCTGTCACGCCTGATGATGCGCGCCGGCCAAACGGTCAACCGCGAGTTGTTACAGCAGGATCTTTATACCTGGCAGGATGATTTGGGCTCTAACACGCTAGAAGTGCATATTCATAACCTGCGCCGCAAATTAGGTAAGGACCGTATCCGTACCGTACGTGGCATCGGCTACCGCCTGGAGTCTTCATCATGATCAGCATGCGCCGCCGTCTGTTATTGATGCTGGCGCTGATCCTTTTGGTCACCCAGCTTATTAGCGCATTTTGGCTTTGGCACGAAAGCCAGGAGCAAATCAGCTTTCTGGTAGATGAAACCCTGTCGGCTAAAGTGCGTACCGAACGTGTCGATACGGAGATCGCCGAAGCCATCGCCTCGCTACTTGCCCCCTCGTTAATCATGATGATAGTCACGCTGCTCGCCTCATTTTGGGCTATCAGTTGGATTATCCGGCCACTCAATCAATTGCAGGAACGGCTGGAGAAGCGTTCCGCCGATAATCTGACGCCACTCCCGCTCAGCAGTGACAGCCTTGAAATGATGGCGGTTACCACCACACTCAACCAACTGTTTTCACGACTGGATAACACTATTCAGCAAGAGCGGCTCTTTACCGCCGATGCCGCACACGAACTGCGCACGCCGCTGGCAGGGATTCGGCTGCATCTGGAACTCATGGAAAAACAGGGCATTCCACAAAGCGGCCCGTTAATTGCCCGCATTGACCAGCTGATGCACACCGTCGAACAATTACTGATGCTCGCGCGCGCCGGGCAAGATTTTGCCAGCGGCCATTACCAACAGTTCGACTGGGTAAACAACGTGATCCAACCGCTGCAGGAAGAGCTTGAGGAATTGGTCGCCCAGCGCGAGCAAAAACTGCAATGGCAATTGCCTGAAACCGCGCCGGTTCATGGTGACCCTGTCCTGTTGCGCCTGTTGTTGCGTAATTTGGTGGAAAATGCCCACCGTTACAGCCCAGAAGGCAGCAGTATTCGGGTACAGCTTGCCGCGCAGAAGCACGGTTATTTGCTGCAAGTGATTGATGAAGGCCCGGGAATCAAAGAAAAAATGGTTGGCGAACTCACCCAGGCGTTTCGTCGTATGGACCAGCGCTACGGCGGTAGTGGATTGGGGCTAAATATAGTGACCCGTATCGTACAGCTGCACCAAGGGCGCCTGACGATGGAAAACCGCCAGGATACCCACGGGCTGAATGCCCAATGCTGGCTACCGGAAAACGTGCTAAATAAATAGTGTCGATAAAAAAAGGGCCCAGTGTTAACTGAGCCCTTCTCTTCACAAGATTACTTCTGGTAAACGATTTCGACGCCTTCGTCGTCATCTTCGTCCCAGTCATCATCCCAGTCGTCATCCGCTTCAGCTTCCACTTCTGCGAGTTGTTCACGGTGGTAATCATCCCACATGAACTCGACTTTCTCCGGCGCGCTTTCTTCGATCGCCATCGCCTTCGGCTGCGTGTTGATAAACTGCATTACATCCCAGCACAGCGCGTTGACGCCTTCACGATTAACGGCGGAGATCATGTAGTACTTGCCTTCCCAGCCCATGCCTTCTGCAATCGCCTTGGCACGCACGGCAGCTTCTTCTTCACCAATCACATCAATCTTGTTGAAAACAAGCCAGCGTGGCTTGTCTGCCAGATTTGCGCTGTATTGGTTCAACTCATTGATGATGATTTTGGCATTTTCTACCGGATCAGATTCATCGATAGGAGCGATATCCACCAGGTGCAGCAACACACGGCAGCGTTCCAGATGCTTCAGGAAGCGAATACCCAAGCCAGCACCGTCAGAGGCCCCTTCGATCAACCCCGGAATATCGGCAACCACGAAGCTTTGTTCGTGATCCATACGTACCACACCCAGGCTTGGCACCAAGGTCGTAAACGGATAGTCAGCAACTTTCGGCTTGGCCGCGGAGACTGCACGGATGAAGGTCGACTTGCCGGCATTCGGTAAACCGAGCATGCCCACATCAGCCAACAGCAACAGCTCCAGCAGGATGTCACGCGCTTCACCTGCGGTACCCAGCGTTTTCTGGCGTGGAGCGCGGTTAACGGATGATTTAAATCGGGTATTGCCCAAACCATGCCAACCGCCTTTCGCGACCATCAAAAGCTGGCCATGGCGGGTCATGTCACCGAGGATTTCACCCGTGCCCTGGTCTTGCACACGGGTGCCGACAGGGACTTTGATAGTAATGTCTTTGCCACGCTTGCCTGTACAGTCACGGCTTTGGCCGTTCTGACCACGTTCGGCGCGGAAAGATTTCTCAAAGCGGTAGTCGATCAGCGTGTTGAGGTTTTCGTCCGCCAACAAATAGACGTCGCCGCCATCACCGCCGTCACCACCATCTGGCCCGCCGTTCGGGATATATTTTTCGCGGCGGAAGCTGACGCAACCATTACCACCGTCACCTGCAACGACCAAAATCGCTGCTTCATCTACAAACTTCATTTACCGTCTCCGTAAATCATTCACCGGGCTGCTTCAAAGGAGCAACCAGGCGGGTTTCTGCCCGTCGCGGCCACCAACGGTGACCAATTGCGGAAAACATGGCGCCCGCAACCACCACGAAAGCACCGACATAGCCAACGACATTCAATGTCGGGGCGGCGAATACGTGTGGCCAGGCCAACGCCAATAAATCTGAAAAAAGCAGGGTAAACAGCGGTGTCAGCGTAACTAACGCACTCACCTGCGCCGCCTGCCAGCGCGCCATGGCTTCCGCCAGCGCACCATAGCCAATCAGCGTGTTGGCGCCACAGAACAGCAGGCAGGCTAATTGCCAGCCGCTGAGCTGAAAAATCACCCCTGGCTTGGCCAGAGGAAATAAAGCTATTGCACATAAAGTGTACAACATTAACAGTATTTGCGGCGAGGCTAATCGGCGCAGCAACACTTTCTGCGCAACGCCATAAGTGACCCACACCATCGCCGCACACACGCCTAGCAGCACCCCAAGGGTGTAATCCGTCAAGCGAGTGAAAATCTCAATCAGGCTGACGTTAAAAAACAACAACAACCCGAAAATCAGCATTAGCGCGCCTATCACCTGAGTGATGCGCATGCGCTCTTTTAAAATCAGCACGCTGGCAAACATCATGCCGACCGGCGACAGTTGGCCGATCACCTGCGATGCTGTCGGGCTGAGATACTGCAGCGAAGAGCTGAAGAAAATGAAGTTCCCCAGAAGGCCCGCCGTCGCGATAGCCAAAATCAGCAACCAGCGCGGTTGGCGAAATAGAGTCACTGGCGGCAGCCTGCCGCGCACGGCTAAAATAAGCCCCAACCCAAGCGCAGCAATGGTAAAGCGATACCAAACAACGGTAAACGGCTCCATCACTACCAGCACTTCTTTCATCGCAATCGGCAATGCGCCCCAGCAAACCGCTGTAGTCACCGCCAGAGAAATGCCAATTCCGACCTGCTGTTTCGTTTCCATCTTACCTTTGCCAGCGCTAACGGGTCTGCGCACAAGCAGCCCAACACCCTAGAATGTAAAAAGCCCCGCAACGAATTGCGGGGCTTACATCTATTTAGTCAGGCTCGGAAAATTATTCAGCTTCGATGCTGATGAATTTACGATTGCTCGGGCCTTTAACTTCGAATTTGACTTTACCGTCTTTCAAAGCAAACAGAGTGTGGTCTTTGCCGCAACCCACGTTGGTACCAGCGTGGAATTTAGTGCCGCGCTGACGAACGATGATGCTGCCTGCCAGTACTGCTTCGCCGCCAAAGCGTTTTACGCCCAGACGTTTAGCTTCTGAATCGCGACCGTTACGAGTCGAGCCGCCAGCCTTTTTGTGTGCCATTAATCTGCTCCCCTAACTTAAGCGCTGATGCCGGTGATTTTAACGTCAGTGAACCACTGACGGTGGCCCTGCTGCTTACGATGGTGTTTACGACGACGAAACTTAACGATCTTAATTTTCTCGCCACGACCGTGAGCAACTACTTCAGCTTTGATCTTACCGCCATCGACGTAAGGAACGCCGATTTTGATATCTTCGCCATTAGCGATCATCAGAATCTGGTCAAACTCAACAGCTTCACCAGTTGCGATGTCCAGCTTTTCCAAGCGAACGGTTTGACCTTCGCTTACTCGGTGTTGTTTACCACCACTTTGGAAAACCGCGTACATATAAAACTCCGCTTTCCGCGTGCCCAACTGTTCAGTACAGAGCGCGCTATAAATATTCACAATAGGGCGCGAATTCTACGCAATAATCCCGCATATGACAAGAGCAGAATAAGACCAGAAGCAGAAAAAAGAAGAAAAAAAGCACAGTTTCTTTCATGGCGTTTATCTGAACCGTTTTTCAAGTACAATCAGGAGGACAGTTACCGCCATGTACCGATGTGAGCAGCGATCTCAACGCGGTGAAGAGAAACACAGCTGAAAAAAATACAATGAACCTAGAGCAAATTACCGAGTTAACCGCGCAAGATATGGCGGCCGTGAACGCAACAATTCTCGAACAGCTGAATTCTGATGTCACGCTCATCAATCAGCTTGGCTATTACATTATCAGTGGTGGCGGTAAGCGCATCCGCCCGATGATCGCCGTTCTGGCGGCCCGGGCTTTGCATTATCAGGGTGATAAACACATTACCGTTGCTGCGCTGATCGAATTCATTCATACCGCCACGCTGCTCCATGATGACGTGGTAGATGAATCCGACATGCGTCGCGGCAAAGCGACCGCCAATGCCGCCTTTGGCAATGCTGCCAGTGTGTTGGTTGGCGACTTCATCTATACACGGGCTTTCCAGATGATGACGAGTCTGGAATCGCTCCGCGTGCTGGCACTGATGTCCGAAGCCGTTAACGTTATTGCCGAAGGCGAAGTACTGCAGTTAATGAACGTGCACGATCCGGATATCACAGAAGAAAGCTACATGCGGGTGATCTACAGCAAAACTGCACGCCTGTTTGAAGCAGCGGCGCAGTCTTCGGCAATCCTGTCAGACGCAAGCGTTGCAGAGGAAAAAGCGCTGCAGGATTACGGCCGCTATCTTGGTACCGCCTTCCAGTTGATCGACGATCTGCTCGATTACAGCGCCGATGGCAGCACCCTGGGTAAAAATACCGGTGACGACCTCAACGAAGGTAAACCGACATTGCCGTTGCTGCATGCCATGCATAATAGTGAAGGTGAGCAGAAAGCCATGATCCGCGGCGCAATTGAGCAAGGCAACGGTCGTCATTTGCTGGAGCCCGTACTGAAAGCCATGGAGCAATGCGGTTCGCTGGAATACACTCGCCAGCGCGCGGAGGAAGAAGCCGACAAGGCCATTGCCGCGTTGCAGGCCCTGCCTGAATCCCCGCATCGCACCGCGCTGGAAGGATTGGCGCACCTCGCGGTTCAACGTGATTTTTAAGAAACAATAGGCAACCTGCTGTTTCCACAGACCCGCTCTGCGGGTCTGCTCATTTCTCCGGTGAAATTCGCGCCAACAGGCCACCAATACCTTCACGCATCAAGAACGTCAAAACTTTCTCACGTTCGCTCTCTGTCAGGTGATAGTAATACTCAACCCACACCGTCAGTGGGTCCTGACGCTCAACGTCATAAATTGCCGAGTCCTCTTTCAATATCAGAAGATTACGGGTGCTATTAGGTAAGCTGTCGATATGATATTCCAGCGCTTTGCCTTGTACGCCTTTACGGCGTCGGCTGAGCCAACCTTCACGGCGCGCCATCAAATTTATTCCCTGTGGTGAGGAAGGTAACCCTGCCACGCTTGTCAGCTCCTTGGCGGTAAACCACTCTTTTTTCATAGCCATGATCTCTGGGAAGTTGGCAAATATCTTTTTTTGGAAACTATTCGGGTATTTTTTAAGAAACTTAGTGGTATGCTAGTTTCCGCATAAGCGATTCATGTTGTTTAAACGATTAATCTTGACCTGTTAGTTATACCACTAACAGAACTTTCGCTAATCAAAAAAAGGAATGCAAACATGAACTCAGAGAATAAGGACTGGCACCCGGCGGATATCATTGCGGCTTTACGTAAGAAGGGAACGACATTGGCGGCGGTATCGCGCAAGGCGGGGCTTAGCTCTTCAACGCTGGCAAACGCGCTATCGCGCCCCTGGCCAAAAGGAGAATGGCTCATTGCCGAAACACTCGACATTCATCCTGCAGAAATCTGGCCAAGCCGTTACTTCGATCCACACACCCATAACCTGCTGGATAGAAAAGCGCGAATTCGGTCATAACCGCAGGCATAAAAAAACCGCCGGAACACTGTCCGGCGGCTTATGCATATCTTACATCGCGGGGTGATCAGTTATTGATAAACTTTTCGCCCAGTTCAATATCTTTATGCAGCACATCCAGCATATCTGTCAGCGCTTTCTGCTCGAATGCACTCAGGGTACCAATGTCTTTGCGTTCTTCAACGCCGTTTTTGCCCAGCACCAGCGGTTGAGCGAAGAAGCGAGCGTATTTGCCATCACCTTCCACATAAGCACATTCCACCACGCCTTTTTCGCCTTGCAGTGCACGAACCAGGGACAGGCCGAAACGCGCTGCTGCCTGGCCCATTGACAGGGTTGCAGACCCGCCACCGGCTTTGGCCTCAACCACTTCCGTACCCGCATTCTGAATACGTTTGGTCAGATCCACCACTTCCTGCTCGGTAAAGCTCACGCCAGGGATCTGTGACAACAGTGGCAGGATGGTCACACCAGAGTGCCCACCGATAACTGGCACGTTCAACTCTTCTGGTTGCTTGCCTTTCAGCTCGGCCACGAAGGTGTTAGAACGGATGATGTCCAGCGAGGTGACGCCGAACAGTTTATTTTTGTCATAAACACCGGCTTTCTTCAGCACTTCTGCTGCGATAGCCACGGTTGTGTTAACCGGATTGGTGATAATACCGATGCAGGCTTTCGGGCAGGTTGTTGCCACTTGCTGAATCAGATTACGCACGATGCCCGCGTTCACGTTGAACAGATCTGAACGGTCCATACCCGGCTTACGTGCAACACCGGCAGAGATCAGCACCACGTCTGCGCCATGCAGAGCTGGCGTTGCGTCTTCGCCGCTGAAGCCTTTGATTTTAACTGCGGTTGGGATGTGGCTTAAATCGACGGCAACACCTGGAGTCACTGGGGCGATGTCGTAGAGAGAGAGTTCAGAACCTGAAGGAAGCTGGGTTTTGAGTAGAAGGGCGAGGGCCTGGCCGATACCGCCAGCAGCACCGAGAACTGCAACTTTCATCCTATACTCCTTTATTATCTTAAATATATAAAGCGCCGTGAATATGTTGGTTACGGACCTTAGATTATTACACCTTTAAAAACAATCTCTTAACAGTTCATTTGAGAACTGGCGCAATAAAACAGCCGATGTCGCGCTCATTTTAGATTAAATAGCTTACGCATTAAGGGCATAGCGCACACTAATCAAAAATACTGCGAGGTTATTCACGAGCAAGTTAACCGGCGGTTACATTACACCCTTACACAACATCAGAACAACATCATTTTAATAACATTTTCTTTACCACCACGAACCACTTTAAGGTCGCCGAAAGGGCATATTCATGGGGTTCGGATTTTGTTAAAATGCCGACCTTTCCTCATTGTCCGGGCATGATTGTTTTTGCTGGACGTCCTCTTATTGCATAAAAATTCATTTATATGCATAATAATCACTTCTATTGTCAACATTCTACGGTGCAAAATGCGTAATCCCGCAAAGCAGGAAGATCTGATCAAAGCGTTTAAAGCGTTATTGAAAGAAGAAAAATTCAGTTCTCAAGGCGAGATCGTTTTGGCGCTGCAAGAAGAAGGCTTCGAAAACATCAACCAATCCAAAGTATCGCGCATGCTGACCAAGTTCGGCGCAGTGCGTACGCGCAATGCCAAGATGGAAATGGTGTATTGCCTTCCAGCAGAACTCGGTGTGCCGACCACCACCAGCCCGCTGAAGAACCTGGTACTCGATGTCGACCATAACGATGCAGTCGTGGTCATCCACACCAGCCCTGGCGCTGCACAGCTCATTGCCCGCCTGTTGGATTCATTAGGGAAGTCCGAAGGTATCCTGGGCACCATTGCCGGCGACGACACTATTTTTGTTACCCCGGCCAGCAGCTTTACCGCTCGCCAATTGTACGAAGCCATCCTGACGCTGTTTGAACAAGAGTTATGATGCTTAGCGCTAACAAAATGCGGCTAGCCGTCGCGTTTTGTTAGCGCTTCTTTAACCCTATGCTTACGTTTCTCTCATCCCTTTCCACGTAAAACTCTAGATTTCCTTCACACCACAGCACATTTCAATGACATTTCTGTGTAACCAGTGATAGCCACTGCAATCTTTCGCACTTTTGGTCAAAAGCACTTACCTTATTGAAATTACATAAATTTAACATCAAAAGATCATTTTATGACCCGTTTTTATTCCATTTGGTTATAAAAAACAAACAACACCATGATAAAGTTTCACTAGAAACTGTTAGCTAACTATTAATTTTTAGCGTTACTAGATGTATACTCATTTCCGTGACGTAAATCACAGTTCACTGGAACTGATAAAAGAATACGATGAGGTCAAACCATGAAAATTAAAGCTACCGTTGCAACTATGAGCATTCTATCCATGCTTTCTTTCGGCGCATTTGCAGCACAATCTGTTGATGCAAGCCAGGCGGCAAAAATGCAGGCTGCAGGTACCATTACCGTAAGCGGCGTAGCCGGTGCACCTTCCGACATCCGTCAGGCACTGTCTGAGAAGGCCGATGCCAAAGGCGCAACTGCATACCGTGTCATTGAGGCGCGTAACGAAGGTAACTTCCACGCCACCGCAGAAATTTACAAGTAAGTACAAAATGTTACCCGGAAACGGGCAAAAGAACTCTGGTACCCAGCATCACCGATAACGGCCTTCAAGAATAAAAACGCTGTAAAAGCCCTTCCAGGCGGTTATCGCAACAGGACGCAATATGATGAACATGAAAACAACCCTCGCCGCACTTAGCCTGCTGTCAGTCGTTTCGTTCGGGGCCTCGGCCGCCACGTTAATCACTAATGACCAGGCAGATACCCTGCAATCTGCCGGTACCATCACCGTCAGCGGCATCACCGGCGCGCCTTCTGATATTCGCCAGGCCTTGTCAGACAAAGCTGATAAGCAAGGTGCCAAGGCTTACCGTGTAATTGAAGCCTATGAAAACGGTAATTGGCACGCGACGGCTGAAATCTATAAATAACAATTCAGGGGACGTGCTTACGGAACTGACTACCCTCGTCACTGCCACTGCCGAGTTCTGTCGTAAGCACTGATTCCC
Organism: Serratia sp. NPDC087055; assembly: GCF_044900985.1. Taxonomy (NCBI): domain Bacteria; kingdom Pseudomonadati; phylum Pseudomonadota; class Gammaproteobacteria; order Enterobacterales; family Yersiniaceae; genus Serratia; species Serratia sp. NPDC087055. The sequence continues at coordinate 81,951 of NZ_JBJDOG010000002.1, read as the reverse complement.
TGAAGAAATGTCGTCGTCCTATCCGACGAACCCCGTTGCCCTCGCTCGCGAGGGCTTTTTTATGCGCGAAAAAAAGGGCCGCGACCGGCCCTTAGAAAGGTTGTTTCACGCCACCCATATGATCAATAGGTGACTTTCGGTTCAGACTTGCGAGCCAAAGCGTCCAACAGTCGATCGTGGATACCGCCGAAGCCGCCGTTGCTCATGACCAGAATATGGTCACCCGGCTGAGCCGTTTTCACAATCATCTCTACCAGGGTGTCGAGATCGGCGCTCCAATGGGCCGGCTGCACGCAGGCTTCCGCCACTTCTGCCACCTGCCAGGGAATATGATGCGGCTGGAACAGGAATACTTCATCGGCACGACCAAGCGATGGCGCCAGATCGTTCTTACTGATCCCCATCTTCATGGTATTGGAACGGGGCTCAAGCACGGCAAGAATACGGGCAGTGCCACCAACCTTGCCACGCAGCGCGGCCAAGGTTGCCAAGATAGCCGTTGGGTGATGGGCAAAGTCGTCGTAGACCGTCACTCCATGGGCTTCACCACGCAGTTCCAGACGGCGGCGCGCATTGATGAAATCACCGAGCGCACGGCAAGCATCCGCAGGCATCACACCAACATGGCGCGTAGCAGCAATGGCCATTAAACCATTATGCATGTTGTGTTCACCCACCAGCGACCACTTCACTTCCCCCACCTGCTCACCATGCAGGAATACCGCATAATGGCTGGCGTCCGGTGTTAGCTTCTGTGCACGCCATGCGCCTTCTTCCCCGACCAGCTCCTGCTCGCTCCAGCAGCCCATCGCCATCACCTGTTTCAGGTGATTGTCGTTGTCAGGCAAAATGATCTTGCCCTTGCCGGGAACCAAGCGCACCAGATGATGGAACTGTTTCTGGATCGCTTTCAGATCATCAAAGATATCGGCGTGATCAAACTCCAGATTATTCATGATCAGCGTACGTGGGCTGTAATGCACAAACTTGGAACGCTTGTCGAAGAACGCGCAGTCATACTCGTCAGCTTCGATCACAAAGAACGGGCTGTCGCCCAAGCGGGCGGAAACGTCAAAGTTGCCAGGAACACCGCCGATCACAAAGCCCGGTTTATATCCGCAGACGTCGAGGATCCAGGTTGCCATACCCGCAGTGGTGGTCTTACCGTGAGTCCCGGCAACGGCCAGCACCCAGCGATCGCGCAGCACATAGTCATGCAACCACTGTGGACCGGAAACGTAAGGGATGCCCTGCTCCAGTACCGCTTCAACACAGGGATTGCCACGCGTCATGGCGTTACCAATGATCACCAGATCCGGCATGGGATCCAACTGAGCGGGATCGTAGCCTTGGATCAGTTCGATCCCTTCCTTCTCCAACAGCGTGCTCATCGGCGGATAGACATTAGCGTCAGAGCCGGTCACCTCATGCCCTAGCGAGCGAGCCAGCACAGCGAGCCCGCCCATAAAGGTGCCACAGATCCCAAGAATGTGAATGCGCATAGTTTTCTCATAGAGTACGTCGAATGTTGGCTTATTCTAACGCCCAGAATCATCCAGAAGAAATGGATTTGCCTATGAATAGCGCTCATCTTTGGGCTACACTGCTCGCGAATACGTTGGCGGTATGTTAACAAACCGCTACCCATCCGTAGATTCAGGGATTGTGTCATGAAAACGTTAGGCGAATTTATCGTCGAGAAACAGCACGACTTCTCTCACGCCACCGGCGAGCTGACTGCGCTACTTTCTGCAATTAAACTGGGCGCCAAAATCATCCACCGCGATATCAACAAAGCGGGTCTGGTTGATATTCTGGGCACCAGCGGCGTTTCCAATGTACAGGGTGAAGTTCAGATGAAACTGGACCTGTACGCCAATGAAAAGCTGAAAGCGGCGTTGAAAGCGCGCGGTGAAGTTGCGGGTATCGCTTCCGAAGAAGAAGACGAAATCGTGATATTCGACGGCGAGCGGGCTGAAAATGCCAAGTATGTGGTGCTGATGGATCCATTGGACGGTTCGTCCAATATTGATGTCAACGTCTCGGTCGGTACGATTTTCTCTATCTATCGTCGCATTACCCCGGTAGGCATTCCGGTAACCGAAGAAGACTTCCTGCAACCGGGCAGTGCTCAGGTGGCTGCTGGCTACGTAGTTTATGGTTCATCCACCATGCTGGTGTACACCACCGGTTATGGCGTGCATGCCTTTACTTACGATCCGTCTCTGGGCGTGTTCTGCCTGTCCCATGAGAAAGTCCGCTTCCCAGCCAGCGGCAACATGTATTCCATCAACGAAGGTAACTACATCAAGTTCCCACGCGGTGTGAAGAAATACATCAAGTATTGCCAGGAACAAGACGAAGCAACACAACGTCCTTACACCTCACGCTACATCGGTTCACTGGTTGCAGATTTCCATCGCAACCTGCTGAAAGGCGGCATTTACATTTATCCAAGCACCGCCAGCCACCCACAAGGCAAGCTGCGCCTGCTGTATGAATGCAACCCGATGGCGTTCTTGGCAGAACAAGCCGGCGGCAAAGCCAGTGACGGTAAAAACCGTATTCTGGACATTACCCCGGTGAAACTGCACCAGCGTGCACCTTTCTTCGTCGGCACCAAATCCATGGTTGAAGACGCAGAACGCTTTATCGCCGAAAATCCGGACGAATAAAGCGCCCAACGCAGGGGTGCAGCATGCTGCACCCCTACATTATAATTTGAACGCCGCCATACTCTGCGCCAGTAACTGCGCCTGATCCTCCAGCGATCGTGTCGCCGCCGCTGACTCTTCGACCAACGCCGCATTTTGTTGCGCCACCTGGTCCATCTGAGCGACCGCCAGGTTTACCTGCTCAATCCCACTGCTTTGTTCGCGCGTAGCCGCAGAGATTTCCCGCATCAACGCCGTTACACGCCCGACTTCGCCGGTAATGCCATTCATGGTTTTCGCCGCAGACTCTGCCATCTGCTCGCCTTCCTGCACGCGATTCTGCGACGCTTCAATCAGCCCTTTAATCTCTTTCGCTGACTGTGCGCTGCGTTGGGCCAAACTGCGTACCTCACCGGCCACGACCGCAAAACCACGGCCCTGTTCGCCAGCACGTGCCGCTTCTACTGCCGCGTTCAGCGCCAAAATGTTGGTCTGGAAAGCGATGCCGTCCATCACACTGATGATATCGGCGATACGACGCGAACTGTCGGTAATCGCCTGCATCTTGCTCATCACCTGACTGACCACCTCACTGCCTTGATTGGCAATGCCAGATACACTCAACGCCAGTTGATTGGCCTGCTCGCAGTTTTCGGCATTCATTTTCACCGTCGAGGTCAATTGCTCCATGCTGGCTGCCGTCTCTTCCAGCGAGGCGGCCGACTCTTCAGTGCGCTGGGCCAGATGTAAGTTACCGGCAGCCAACTCGCGCGAGCCGGTATCAATTTGGCTGCTGGCATCACGTACCTTGCTGACCGAACTCGCCAGAGCCTGCTGCATACGCTGCATTGCACGCACCAAACGGCCCATTTCAGTATTCCCTTCGCCCGTGATGGTATGCGTCAAATCGCCACCTGCAATATATTCCAGTTGGGCGATAGATTCATCGAGCGGGCGCAAGATAATCAACCTCAATGCAAACCAGGCCAATACTGCCAGCAATACGCTCAGCAGACCTGCGATCACAATCAGGGTAATCTTGGTACTGGCATTACTTTCCGCTTCCGTTACCCGCTGCTGGCCAATCTTCATCGCAAAGCTGCGGAAATCGCTCAGGTCTTTCTCAAAAGCAATACTCAAGGCAGAGATTTTGGTTTCCTGAATCTCGTAGTAATCGTCGACTTTACCCGCCTTGATGGCATCAGCCATCGGACCAACACCTTGCTCCAAATAGGCTCGATAGCTGTTTTGCAGACGGGCAGACAGCTCGCGGCCACGTTCGGTGACGGTGCCCACTTTGACAAAACGCGCCATTTCCTGCTTCGATTGCGCAAGGTAGTCATAAATGCGCCCCACTGTCGCGTCGGAAACCTCAATCTGGCCGATTTCCCGTTGGCGCACCGCCAGTGAGGCCGCGGTTCTGGCGCGCAGCGTCAGGTTGGAGCTGCTGGCCAGCGACCCCAATTCTTCCCCCAGGATTTGATTCAGAGTGTGTAACGAGCGCGATCCTTCGTTAATCGCGTTGACGCCGATCGTGCTGACCATAATCAACAGCAGCGTCATCAGGCTCAACAGGGCAATCAGCCCGGCCTTGACCGTAATCTTTTTTAGCATGAGTTCTTCCCGGCTTCAGAAATAGTGAGATCTTACGTAGAGGAGGTAAAACGGAGAGTCAGACTTCGCTGACTCATTATTATTTGATGAAGTTATCGGCAACCCTTGGGAAAACTTAACGCCGCAGGAAGATTTATCTGGAAATTCGATGGATGGCCCTGCGCCGGGGCGTGGATGATGAAAAGGGCAGGAATTCGTAAAAGAGTCCGCTATAATAGCCGCCACTCCATTTCTGGTTTGATTAAAGGAAACCGACATGAGCTTGAACCTGGTCCCTGCTGGCAAAGACCTGCCGGAAGACATCTACGTAGTTATCGAAATCCCGGCAAACGCCGATCCGATCAAATATGAAATCGACAAGGACACCGGCGCGCTGTTCGTTGACCGTTTCATGTCCACCGCGATGTTCTACCCGTGCAACTACGGTTATATCAACCACACCCTGTCTCTGGACGGTGACCCGGTTGACGTGCTGGTGCCGACGCCATACCCACTGCAGCCTGGCTCTGTGATCCGCTGCCGTCCGGTTGGCGTGCTGAAGATGTCTGACGAAGCTGGCGAAGATGCGAAACTGGTTGCCGTACCGCACAGCAAGCTGACCAAAGAGTATGATCACGTCAAAGATGTGAACGACCTGCCAGAACTGCTGAAAGCGCAGATCGCTCACTTCTTCGAGCACTACAAAGATCTGGAAAAAGGCAAATGGGTGAAAGTGGAAGGCTGGGCAGACGCTGCTGCGGCTAAAGCTGAAATCGTTGCCTCTTTCGAACGCGCAGCCAAGAAGTAATTCTTACCTGCCGCTCGAAAAAAAACACCGCTCAGTGAGCGGTGTTTTTTTTTACTTTTCGTCGAGACGCTTCAGCCAGTCTCCGCTTTGAATCCGCGGGTAACCGTCTACGCTGTGTTTATACAGGTAGATCCACGCACTCCCATAAGGCGTCTGAATCAGCTCACGCTTATAGTCCCGGGTGTTGCTTTTCAGTTCGTCCAGCTCGGCCAATATCGATGAGTTAATACGGTACACCTCACAATGTACCGTGCCCTCTCCAGGGATCGCCGCCGGGTAATGGCCCAGATTATAAATCTGATAGCCTTCGAGCTCATGCTCGCCGAGCCATTGGGCGTTGGTCATCCAATGGCTGTTTCCCTGTTTGCGTCGTAAACTGCCGTAGACAATTATTCGCATCGCTAAAACTCAAACTGATAGAGCAAATCTAATGCCTGGTCGAGACCAGACACCGCTTCCAGATACAACTTAGGCATCAGGCGGTAGCGCAACGTCAGCGTGGCCAGTGAGTCGAATATACCCACCCCATATTTTACTTGTAAGCCTGGGAGAACATAACCGCTCACGACAACCTGCGAACTGTCACCGACCCCTTGAGTATCCAGGGCCAAATTACTTACGCCAAACGCCTCGCCGATTTTACCCACAAGTTGACCACTTTGTGCAACCCCCATCCCAATTAACATTGAGGTCATTGCGTTACCATCAGCGCCGGAGCTATTCAGTCCTTGCCCACGCAACAGATAAGACAGCGCTTCCTGCTGCGATTTTGCCGGGTCCGAGAACACCTCCAACTTCGGCGCATCAGCCAGCCCGGTGACGCGCACCCCTGCGGTGACATCGTCTTCGGTCGACTCCGGATTACGGATGGCCTCAAGGTTCAACAACGGCTGATCCGGTGGCCCCGAGAACAGCAGCTGTCCCTTGCGGACAATCAAATCCTGACCATAAGCATGGAAGCGCCCGGATGGGATGTCAATCTGACCATTCAAGCCCAACCCGTTTTTATCCTGCACAACTTTCAGATCGCCCTTTAATCGCGCCTTCAGACCAAAGGCATCAAGCCGCACGTCATTGCCAACGTGGATCATCAGGTTGCTATTGATCGGGATCGCCGCCGTTTTCGGTTGTAACGGCTTCAGTTGATCATCCAGCATCACCTCGTCTGAGGAAACACCCACAGCGCTCTCTGGTAGTTCCTGCACCGTAATGCGCGCCCAAGGAATATCAACGGAACCGTTGAGCGAGAACAGCTGCGGCGTGGCCTCGAATATCAAATCCGGCGACACATCAATCCGGATCATGGGCGGTACCGTCACGCGTAGCTTATCGCCCTTAGCGGCAATGCGTGCACGCCATGCGTTGATATCACGCCAATCGGCATCACCGGACAGGTTAAGCTGACCGTGGGTCGTGCTGACCAACCCTTCCAACGTCGACGTCATGCCGTCGAAATTCATCGCCAGCCGGCCTTCCGTCATGTCAAACGGCATCCAGTGCCCCTGCACCTTCACCTTGTCCAGAGCCATCCGGCCATACACTAAAGGCTTTAATGCACTGCCGCCCAAACGCAGGTTGGCGTTCAACATACCCGCGGCTTTTTCGCCCTGCATCAGCGCCGGGTTAATCATCGCCAGTGAAAGATTCGTGATATTGACGTTACCGCTGATATTGCGGCGTACCTGTGGATCAGCCACCTGAATATTGCCGTCAAACTGGCCATTGTTATTCAGTTTGATCAACCAATCGGCCTGCGCCCGACCGTTGGTGAGGCCGGCATTGAGGTTCAACTTGTCAAAGGCAATCGGCAATGGATTCCCCTGCACCTGCTGTACCACTTTAACCCCGTTGCCCACCAACGAGACTTTCGCCTCTGGCAGTGCACCACCAGGCTTCCAGCTAACGTCGGCCCGTCCGGTAAAGACGCCACTCAGAGCCGTCTCCGGGCCAAGGAAAGGTTTGATCATCGCCAGATCAAAACGGTTCAGCACAACGCTTGCCTGGCCGCTCTGACCAGCTTCGATAGTTTTCGGCACGCACAGTTCGGCATTCGGGTTCTGCCAGCAATGTGGCCCAATACTGATTTTCTGCGCGGTATTCAGGTAATCCAGCGCAATGGCGCGCGTTAATCGCCATTCGCCCACCGGCGTATCGAAACGCGTGTTGTTCAGGTTGCCGCGCCAGCGTTGCTGCTGACGGTCGAAACTGCCTTGCAACGCCAGTTGGCCGGATACCGGTTTGCCATCAATTTTCAGTTGCAACTGATGCTGTTTTTCACTGCCTTTGGCATCCAGCGTCAGCAGGTTGATGTCCAACGCATCTTGCTTGAGCCGTTCAACACGCACAGCCAGTTGGCCCTGAATTTGATCGCTGGAACGCACGTCGCCGTCGATTTTCACACGGTTAATGCGTAACGCCTGCCACTGCAGACCAGACGCGGTCAGATCGGCCAATAATTGAGGTGCCTGCAGGTTACCACGCAGTTTAATCAAGCCTTTCGCCGTACCGCCGAGCCCTGGCAGGGCACCGTCCAGACGCGGTGCGTCAATATTTGCATCCAGGTTCCAACTCTTTTCATCCAGTTGGCCCTTCACGTTCAGTTGGTTGCGTCCCAGCGTCAGGTCGATACCTGGGATTTTCCACTGACCGGCGGCATTGCCGCTAAGCGTGCCACGTGCAGTGACCTTGTTCTGCTTCACGTTACCGTCGAGTTGCAGCACGGGGACCTGCAATTGCCAACTGCCGCCGTGCAGGCTGCCACGCGTGGTGATTTTACCGTCCAACTTCGCTGGCCATTCCGGCCACTGCTTAGCGGTATTGATCCCACTCAGTGTCAGCTGTGAATTCCAGCTGATAGCCTTACTCCAGTCCACCAGCGCCGTCAGATCGGTATTGCCCTGCAAGGCGGCCAACCGCAGGCGTTCCAGCTTAAACTGGTCAGTGTTGCCTTTACCGTCCAGCGTCAATACGGCTGGGGGCAGATCCTGCCCTTTGATATTTGCACGTGTCGACAACGCATAATCGGTCGCCTTGCCATTGAAACGCAGGCGGAAATCATTGATCTGGTACTGCGCCTCACCGCTCAGAGGCCATTTCAGTTGTTTGCTTTGCAGCGTCAACGCGAGCGGCAAACCGGCCTCGGCCAATTGGGTTTGTAGATCAAGCTGCGCGCCAACGGGCCCAGAGAGGTTGAGTGCGACCTTGAGTTCTTCGCGTAAACCACCGCCAATGTTCAGTTTGATCTTTTCGCCTTTCAGCGGTTCGATGTTCACCGTGCCGTTGGCGACCATCTCTACCGGCCAACTGCCGGTCAGCGTTGCCTGCCCTTGCGCTGACAACGTGCCCTGTGGGGATTTCACATCGAAATTGTCCAGCTTGATATGCTGATCTTGAGTGCTGGCCTGCAACAGCAAGCTTGCGATCAGTACGTCGGTATCCCCTGTCAGCCGTAGCTGTTCACCCCTGATCTCCTTGACGGTGATGTCCAGCGGCAAACGGATATCCGGCAAGTCCGGCAGCAACGGTTTCGCGAACAGTTCTTTCAGCGTTTCGCCCAGTGGCTTCTCTTCGGGCTGCGGTACGGGTTTCGTGGCCGGATTGGCCTTTTCCTCTACTTTCTTCGCTGCGTCTACCACCGGCTGCACGGCCTCCGGCAGCGGATTTTGCGGCGTTTTCGGCAGTGCGATCAGTAATCCGCTGATCTTGGTTGGCAGCAGTGTCAACGCACGTTCCTGCCACTGAGCACCGGTACGGAATTCAGCAAGCGAAATCGCCGTGTCGTCTACGCTGACTTTGACGTTATTCAGCGCCAACATGCGCAAAGTAATCGGGTATGGCGTGCTGAGATTGGTTGTTGGCTCGCTGGTCTCTTCGACTGGCGCGGACGGCGTCATTTCTTTGGTTTTCACCACGACGTCCACGTCCTGTGCCGTCAACGCATTGACGCACAACGCACTGTTTTTAAAGCAGGCCAGATCGAGTGACAAATGGAACTGCCCGGCATTCACGGTGACACCCGGCATTTGATATTTCACGCCTTTCAGCGTCAGATCACGCCAACCGCCGCTGACACTGGCAATATCCAGTCCCGGCACCCAACGCGCCGCACCGTTTATCACCATATGCAAACCACTGGTGGTGCCCAGCAAGAACGCAACCCCGCCAATCAGCAGCAGCAGAATAATCAGGAAACCCAGGCAAATCTTTTTTATCAGGCTCATAGTTCAGGCCCCAAACCAATATAGAACTGCACCCCGTGGGTATCTTTATCCCCAACCGGAGCAGCGATATCCAGTTTCACCGGGCCGACCGGTGACTGCCAGCGCACACCAAAACCGGCACCGGTCTTGAAATTACTCTGGGTGATATCGTTTACGGCTTCACCGGAATCCACAAACACTGCGCCCCACCATTTGCCGGTCACGTTATATTGATACTCCAGCGAACCGGTCAGCATTTTAGAGGCCCCGGTCAACTTGCCGTCGTCGTCGCGAGGGGAAATGCCCTTGTATTTATAACCGCGAATACTGCGGTCACCACCGGCGAAGAATCGCAGGTCTGGCGGGACTCTTTCAAAGTCGTTGGTTTCAATCCACCCTACCTGCCCACGCGCAACAAAGCGGTGCTTGTCGGCCAACGTGCGAATCCAGACGTTCTGAGCCTGCATCAGCGCAAAGTCCACGTCCGAACCCCAGGTGCTGTCGGACACATCAATAGAATAACGTTGACTGTCACCCCAGGTCGGCATCAAACCACCCCGGGAACGGGTCCGGTTTACGCTCACCCCGGGATACAGCAGCATAGTCGTATTGGTCACGGTACCCTGAGTAAAGTGGTCCCAACGCCAGGTGAGGTTTATCGCCCGTTGCCAGCCGCTGGACAGATCCCAGTTACGGGAGACCACGGCTTTTGACGTGACGGATTTGGTATCGTTGAGGTCGACGTTTTTGAACCCCCCTTGCAGCAGGTAATACTGCTCAAGCGGATTCTTCAGCAACGGGATTTTATAGGTCAAATCGAGCTGCTGTTCCGGGGCCGAAACACTGGCGCTGGTTTCCAGGCTGTGACCACGATCGTTGAGCCACGGTTTTTTCCAGGTGCCCTTCACGCGCGGGCCAACATCCGTGGAATAACCCACCCCGGTTTCAATGGTGTTGCGGGTGCGTGGCGTCACCAACGCATCTAGCGGCAAAATCTTGTTCTCTTTGGCGTCTTGGAAATCAGGAGACACAACCACCGAGTTAAACCAGTTGGTGGCGGACAAACGGCGGTTCAGCTCGGCCAAATCCTCCGAGCTGTAGTAATCCCCCTGATGAAAGGGCACCAGATTTTGCAGATAGTCTTCACGGATTTGCGAGCCGCTGAACTTTACTTGGCCGAAGCGATAACGCTGTCCGCTGTTGAAGTCGATGTCCCAATAGGCCTTATGCAGATCTTCCGCGACACCAAGCTGGCTTTTGGTCATGTCAGCATCGAAATAGCCTTTGCGAAGCGCCATGCCGGTCAATGACCCTTTAAAGCTGTCGTACTTGCCGTGATTGAGGATCTCACCTATCGTCGGCTTGCCTTTCTTGACCAGTGCCAGGTAGTCGTCATCGGTTTTCGCGCCGCCTTCCAACACAATATTGGCACCGGCAATCCGCACGGGTTCACCTGGGTTCACCTTGGCATGCAATACCGGACGTGACAGACCTGGGCGATCGTCCAGGGTAAAGTCGATGGTGGGTTGATAATAGCCGAGCGCTCGCAGCCCCTGACGGACAGCTTCATCCACGCGTGCGCGGAAACGGCCGTCAGTGCTGACCTCTTCCGGCGTGATGGATGACAAACGCACCCGGACGTTTTTTTCCAGTTCCCCGCTAAGTCCTTCAACCTGCAGCCGCACATTCGCCGAATACGCCGCAGGCGTCGCGAGCAGCGCACACAAAAAGCACAGGGCTCGGTATCGTGGCACGCGTTCTCCTTAATTTATTTTACTTTCCTGTAATAACACTCGCTCTGGTACCAGGGCATACTCCGCGCTATCAAGACGGCAGCCCTTTCAGCATTATTCCAGACGCTGCATGTTACGGTTTTACTGTCGCAGTAAACTGGCGCATTCTTCGCTTTTGGCGCTCTAAATACTGCGTTAATCTGATACATAATCTGAATATGTAGCTTATTGTGGGCAAAGTTTCGGTTAGATACAACCGAACTGCCGCGTCTTAGGCCAATTCTTACTGTGACAACAGGAGTCAACCGTGGTGCCATTTTTTGATAAAACACAAACCGTCGACAAGGCGAACGCACTGCCTGGCCGCACGACTCCCATGCCGGTTGCCACACTCAATGTGGTCACCGATCATTCGATGACTCACGTGCCGGATGGCATGGCGGTAGCGATCTTCGCCATGGGCTGTTTCTGGGGTGTGGAGCGCCTGTTCTGGCAACAGCCGGGGGTATACAGCACCGCTGCGGGCTACAGCGGCGGCTATACGCCGAATCCAACCTACCGTGAAGTGTGCAGTGGCCAGACCGGCCATACCGAGGTGGTTCGTGTCGTGTTCGATCCGAAAATCATCAGCTATAAGCAGCTGCTGCAGGTCTTCTGGGAAAACCACGACCCGGCACAGGGCATGCGTCAAGGTGGCGATGTCGGCACCCAGTACCGCTCGGCAATTTATACGCTAACGCCAGAACAGCAGGCCGAAGCCGAAAACAGCCTGCAGCGCTTCCAGCGGGCCATGGTTGAAGCGGGCGACAAGCGCACCATCACGACTGAAGTCGTGCCCGCGCTGCCGTTTTACTATGCCGAAGATGACCACCAGCAATATCTGTACAAGAACCCTGAAGGCTACTGTGGCTTGGGCGGTATCGGTGTCTGCTTGCCTCCTCAACGCTAACTCACTGGCCAGCGGTAATTTTTAACCGCTGGCGGCTCCTGTAAGGCTGCTGCTATACTGTGCGGGCCGCATCTGCGGCCTGATAGCCTCCTTTCTGGTTGTTATCACTACTTTTTTTACAATGTACTACCCTTCCTCAAGAGCGCCGTCATCCCGTCGGCACGTATGGATAGATTATGTTAAACAGTATTTTACTGATTCTTTTTCTGATCGCAGTGAGTGCGTTTTTCTCGCTGTCGGAAATATCTCTGGCCGCGTCACGCAAGATTAAACTGAAACTGATGGCTGACGAAGGTAACGTCAATGCTACCAAAGTCCTCAAGCTGCAAGAAACGCCGGGGTTGTTCTTTACCGTGGTGCAGATTGGCCTGAACGCCGTCGCCATCCTGGGTGGTATCGTCGGTGATGCAGCCTTTTCTCCTAGTTTTAAAGTGTTGTTCGACCGTTTCTTATCCCCAGAGATGGCTGAGCAGGTTAGCTTCATCTGCTCGTTCGTGCTGGTGACCAGCTTGTTTATCCTGTTCGCAGATTTGACGCCGAAGCGCATCGGTATGATTGCACCAGAGACGGTCGCCGTCCGGATCATCAACCCGATGCGTTTCTCGATCATGATTTTCCGGCCGCTGGTTTGGTTCTTCAACGGTATGGCAAACCTGATTTTCCGTCTGTTCAAACTGCCGATGGTGCGTAAAGACGACATCACCTCCGACGATATCTATGCGGTGGTGGAAGCCGGTGCGCTGGCTGGCGTTCTGCGTAAGCAAGAGCATGAACTGATCGAAAACGTTTTCGAGCTGGAATCACGTACGGTGCCTTCGTCGATGACCTCACGTGAAAGCGTGGTTTACTTTGATCTGCGCGAGAGCGAAGAAAGCATCATCGAGAAAGTCTCAACGCATCCGCACTCCAAGTTCCTGGTGTGTGACGGCAATATCGATCAGGTTGTCGGCTACGTTGACTCCAAAGACTTGTTAAACCGCGTGCTGGGTAATCAAAGCCTGGTATTGAGCAGTGGTGTGCAGATCCGTTCAGCCCTGATCGTGCCAGATACCCTGACGTTGTCTGAAGCATTGGAAAGCTTTAAAACGGCGGGTGAAGACTTTGCCGTCATTCTCAATGAATATGCGTTGGTTGTGGGCATCATCACGCTGAATGACGTAATGACCACGCTGATGGGTGATTTGGTCGGCCAGGGTCAGGAAGAACAGATCGTGGCGCGTGATGAGAACTCATGGCTGATTGAAGGCGGTACGCCTATCGATGACGTGATGCGCGTGCTGGATATCGACGAGTTCCCACAAGCAGGTAACTACGAGACTATTGGCGGCTTTATGATGTATATGCTGCGCAAGATCCCTAAGCGTACCGATTTCGTCAAATATGCCGGCTACAAGTTTGAAGTGGTAGATATCGACAGCTACAAGATTGACCAGCTGCTGGTCACCCGGTTGAGCGATAAGCCGGCGTCGACGCTGCCAAAAGCGCCGGACGACACCCCTTCAGCCTGACGCACCTACAGCAAAAACATAAACGGCCCCCTCGGGGCCGTATTTTTTGATTGGCGCTCTGTGCCCAATCACCCCATTTCAGACTGCAGCAGCAACACCTGACGGTTTACCTCTGACATCACACTGAAATGGCGCCTGTCGCGGATTTTTGGCAACAGGATTTTTCCTTCATCGAATTCAAACGCACCAACATCTTTGATATACAGCCGACCGCGAAACAAGGTCTTTACATACTTTGCCACTTTCAACGGATTATAACGCTGGAAGATTCTCATTCTATTACTCTCCTCCGTTTGTCCATGCGCTCAGCGAGCCGCCAAGGTGGCAGCCTCTAAAATAAGAACGCAACGTGATTGCCATGTAGTAGACCCAGTAAAGACCATATCGTTCATTTCCGCTTGGAGATCTGCACTGGATTTACACTTTTTGACAGAATTGTATATGATAATATATAACTTTTTCAGTATATCCCTTCAAAATACAGGCATTTGCCCCCAGAAGGAAAAACTGCGATCCGGCTAACAGGACAGACCTCTGATCACCACCTATGCTTTAGGCTATCGGGTGCTGTCGGCACCATTTCCCCTTAAGGAGAAGGCATGAAAAAAAGTCACATGCTCATTGTATCCCTGCTGTTTGCTCCCCTTTTTGCCTCCGCGCACAACTTCCAGCTCCAGCAACGCGTCGCACCGGTTGGCGTCAGCGATAAAGGAGAGTTGGATTACGCTAATAATAAGTTTAGCTATCAAAACTGGAATAGCGCGCAGCTCAGTGGGAAAGTGCGAGTGATCCAACACATTGCCGGCCGCAGTTCTGCCAAGGACATGAACGACCCACTGATAGAAGCGATTAAGAAAGCTAAGCTACCGCACGATCGTTACCAAACGACGACAATTGTGAATACCGACGATGCGTTGCTCGGCACCGCGATGTTTGTGCGCAACAGCATTGAAGACAGCAAGAAAGAGTTCCCGTGGTCGCAGTTTATTGTCGACAGCAACGGCAATGTACGAAAAGCGTGGGATCTGCAGCCAAAGGGCTCAGCCATTGTGGTGTTGGATAATCAAGGCAGGATCCAGTTTGCCAAAGACGGCGCACTGACACCGGAAGAAGTGCAGCAGGTCATGACCCAACTGCACCAGCTTCTGGCAAAGTAAATTAGAACAGCGATACCCGAAAGCCGGGGTTAAGGAACGATTCACGCGGTGTGTAGAGCAGAGGTTTGCCCTGCCAATCGTGGATCTGCGCCCCGGCCGCAACGGCGACGGCATGACCGGCAGCGGTATCCCAGATGTTAGTTGGCCCAAAACGTGGGTACAGCTGCGCTTTACCTTCCGCGACCAGACAAAACTTTAACGAGGATCCGACAGAAACCGTCTGATGCTCGCCCAACTGGTTCAGGTAATCCTTCAATTCTTCGTCACTGTGTGAGCGGCTGACGACCACCAGCGGTGGGTGGGCGTTACTGACGCTAATGGCCTGGCGTCGGCCCTTTTCTTCTTTCCAGGCTTTGCCGCGCTCGGCCAGATACAGCACGTCAATCGCCGGGGCGTAAACCACGCCCATCACGGCTTGGCCGTCTTCAATCAGCGCAATATTTACCGTGAATTCACCATTGCGGTTGAGGAATTCCTTGGTGCCGTCCAACGGATCGACCAGCCAATAACGCGTCCAGCTCTGCCGTTCAGTCCACACCGGTGGATCTTCCTCTGAGAGCAGCGGGATGCCCGGCGTTAATACCGCAAGACCGCGTTTGATAATATGGTGCGCCGCCAAGTCGGCCGCTGTCACCGGAGAATCGTCTTTTTTCTTTGCAGCATCAAGCGGTTGTTCACCTTGATACACCGCCATGATCGCCGCACCCGCCTCGCGGGACAGTTGGCAAATTTGTTCTAACATCATTCACCTCAGATAAATACCCTGAATAACTGGAGCTGCATCGCGGTGGAAAGTCTACGAATCCCCGGAGCACAGTCCACTATGTGACCGGAGTGACCAGACGTAGCCAACAAAGAGGCAACTTCAAGTATGACGGGTATACAGTTCAGTGGGGCATTTCCCCTTTCTCATTGCTAGCAGCCTAGTTTTTTTTGCAGGGAATATCCATCATAACGATTTAACCTGCGGTAATTACTCAAGTCTTTCCCGTCACAACTGCGATATTTCCTCAGATACCTCGGTCAGTTTTCTGCCACACTTCACAGTTTGGTGAGACAACCAATGTTAATTACATGTCCCTCTGCGATAAAACTCGAAAAATGGAATGGAGAAAGCCAAAAATGATGAAGCGTTCGCTGACGTTGTCTGCCCTCGCTGTACTGGTTTGCGCCTCGGTGCAGGCGGCTACGGTCGATCTGCGCGTGCTGGAAACGACCGACCTGCACAGCAACATGATGGACTTCGATTACTACAAGGATAAACCGACCGATAAATTCGGTCTGGTGCGTACCGCCAGCCTGATTGAACAGGCTCGTCAACAAGCGGCCAATACGGTGTTGGTGGACAATGGCGACATTATTCAGGGTAGCCCGCTCGGCGACTATATGGCGGCCAAAGGCTTGAAGCCGGGAGATGTTCACCCGGTGTATAAAGCGATGAATACCCTGAACTATGTGGTTGGCAACATCGGTAACCACGAGTTCAACTACGGGCTCGACTACCTGAAAAATGCCATTGCCGGAGCCAAATTCCCGTATATCAACGCCAACGTCATCGACGCTAAAACACAGAAACCCTTGTTCACACCTTACATTATCGTCGATACACCGGTAAAAGATCGTGATGGCAAAGAACATACTTTGCGAATTGGCTATATCGGTTTTGTACCGCCGCAAATTTTGGTCTGGGATAAAGCCAACTTGCAGGGCAAGGTTAGGGTTAACGACATCACCGAAACCGCTAAACGCTATGTACCGGAAATGCGCAAACAAGGCGCCGACCTGGTGGTCGCTATCCCGCACTCCGGCTTGTCCAGCGAGCCATACAAGGCAATGGCAGAAAATTCGGTGTACTACCTCAGCCAAGTACCAGGCATTGACGCCATCATGTTCGGCCATGCTCACGCCGTGTTCCCAAGTAAGGACTTTGCCAATATCAAAGGCGCAGACATTGCACAGGGTACGCTCAATGGCATACCTGCGGTAATGCCGGGTCAATGGGGTGATCACCTCGGCGTAGTCGATCTGCAGCTAAACAACGACTCTGGCAGTTGGAAAGTGGCCTCCGCCAAAGCGGAAGCACGGCCAATCTACGACAAAGAGAACAAGAAATCGCTGGCCGCAGAAGATGCCAGTCTGGTGAAAGTCCTGGCGGAAGATCATAAAGGCACACGTGATTTCGTCAGTAAACCCGTCGGTAAAGCGGACGACAACATGTACAGCTATTTGGCACTGATTCAGGATGATCCCACAGTGCAAATCGTGAATAACGCGCAGAAGGCTTACGTGGAGCACTATATTCAGGGCGATCCCGACCTGGCCGACCTGCCCGTGCTGTCAGCCGCTGCACCGTTCAAGGTGGGCGGACGCAAAAACGATCCGGCCAGCTTCGTCGAAGTGGAAAAAGGCCAGCTCACCTTCCGTAACGCTTCGGATCTTTACCTCTATCCCAATACCTTGGTGGTCGTGAAAGCCAGCGGCAAAGAGGTGAAGGAGTGGCTCGAGTGTTCCGCTGGGCAATTTAATCAGATCGACGTTAACAGCCCCAAACCACAGGGCCTGATCAACTGGGACGGTTTCCGCACCTATAACTTTGATGTGATTGACGGGGTAAATTACCAGATCGACGTCAGCCAGCCTGCGCGTTACGACGGTGAATGCCAGTTGATCAACGATAAGGCGGAACGCATCAAAGATCTGACGTTCAAAGGCAAGCCTATTGACCCAAACGCCACCTTCCTGGTTGCCACCAATAACTACCGTGCTTACGGTGGTAAGTTTGCCGGCACCGGCGATCAACATATTGCCTTCGCTTCGCCGGATGAGAATCGTTCGGTGCTGGCCGCTTATATCAGCGCTGAAACTCAGCTGCATGGCGCAGTACGGCCACAGGTGGATAATAACTGGCGTTTGGCGACGTTCAGTAACCCTCAGCCACTGGATATTCGTTTCGAAACATCACCAAGCGAGAAGGCTACGGCGTTTATCAAAACCCATGCCCAGTATCCAATGAAATCCGAAGGTACGGATAACATTGGATTTGCGGTTTATCAGATTGATTTAAGCAGCAAATAAGCAGTAGGCCGGAGGGGAAATCACCTTCCCTCTGGCCATCTATCCCTTTTTCTCTCTGGCGCGCCCTTTAAATTGCATTTAAAATGCATGTTATAGTTTTTCATTTAAAGAGGCCTTCCTATGAATTACCGTGACCAATCCCTCGGCGCTCTCGCCATCGCTATTCCCCGGGCATCACGCCTGTTCCGCCTGAACGACTTGGATTTCTGCTGTGGCGGCAAACAAACGCTGCAACGCGCCGCCGAGCGCAGAGGGCTGGATATCGACCGGCTGGAAACCGAATTGGCCGTCCTCGCCGCCAAACCGGAACAAACCCGCGACTGGCGCACTGCGCCCCTCGGCGAAGTGATTGACTATATCCTGCCACGCTTCCATCAGCGGCACCGTGAACAGTTAGCCGAGCTGGTACTGATGGCAGAAAAAGTCGAACGGGTTCATGCCGACAAACCCACCTGTCCACGTGGACTGGCGAAACAGTTGAACCTGATCCGGCTGGATCTGGAAAATCATATGATGAAAGAAGAACAGATCCTGTTCCCGATGATCAAGCAAGGTATGGGACGCCAGGCGAGTGGACCCATCTCGGTGATGGAACATGAGCATGACGACGCGGGCGAACAGTTGGAAGTGGTAAAGTTCCTCACCAACAACGTGACGCCACCAGAAGGTGCCTGCAATACCTGGCAGGCGCTGTATGGCGGTATCGACGAGTTCATCGGTGACCTGATGGAACACATCAATCTGGAGAACAACCTGTTGTTCCCGCGCGCACTGAACGGCGCATAAAACAAGGGCGCCATGTAGGCGCCCAGAGAAACCTGTCAGAGGATTACAGAATTTCCAGCAGTTCGACGTCAAACACCAGCGCGCTGAATGGCGGGATGGATGCGCCAGCACCACGCTCGCCGTAGGCCAGGTCGTGTGGAATATACAACTGCCATTTAGAACCGACCGGCATCAGGGTCAGCGCTTCGATCCAACCTGGGATCACACCGCTAACCGGGAATTCTGCCGGTTGGCCGCGCTCTACGGAGCTGTCGAACACGTCACCGTTGATCAGACGGCCGGTGTAATGCACACGCACGCGATCCTGACGGGACGGGATTGGGCCATTGCCCTGCTCCAGTACGGAGAACTGCAGACCGGATTCGGTCAGCGTCACTTCGTCACGCTTGGCGTTGTCTTCCAGGAATTTCTGGCCTTCAACAGCCATCGCCTGTTGACGATCACGACGCACGGCATCCGCACGTTCGTGGATTTCACGCAGCGCACGGTGCACCACGTCTACCGGAACCGCCGGGGCATTCCCTTCCAGCGCGTCACGCAAACCTGCCAGCAAAGCTTCCGGTTGTAAACCTTCCAGACCGGACTCTTGTAACTGCTGGCCGACCTGTAAACCAATCCCGTAGCTCGCCTGCGCTTCAACGCTGTCAAAAGAAGGGGTTGTCATGGGGTTTTCCTTTAGTCTGTAAAAAGTCGAAAGCGCAGCATAACAGCGCCGCAATGCCGGGTAAAATCTTGTGTGGAGAATGATGACTTTTGTCGTAGAAAAAGAAACAATAACCCTCAGTTAACACCCGCTCCCGCGAGCCCAGGCGAATCGCCTGTCGCAACAGGCATGGGTTTGCTGCTGCCTTTCACTTCAATCAGTTAGCAGACTATACTGGAAACAGGGCATCGGGTCGGCGGTACACCCTTTTGTACCGTGATATTTTTACGCCGTTGAAGAGAGGTTACCATGGGCAGAATCTCGCCCAGGAGAAGGAAGACCACCCGAGTCTACCAGCCGTTGTTGCGCACCTGGTTGAACTTCAGCCAGCGCCTGAAGCCGGGGTCCGCGCCAGAGGCAGTAGAGAATCCGGATTCAGAACAACCACCGGAAAGCGGTAAGGGGCAAAACATCAAAGCGCTACTGCTGAAGATCTGGCACCTGCCGGACGGCTTCGGTTGGATGGAGCCATTACCCTATTTCCACCGCCGCTGGACACTGATTTTCGGCTGCATCTTGCTACTGGCACTGCTGTGGCCGTATTCATCGGAAAACAGCGGGCAGCCATTCCCGGTCACCCAGCAGGGCAACAACATACCCCTGCAGGCCGATCTGCAAAATGATCCTCAGCAGCAGCACGCCGCCGAACCGGAACCCGCCGGCAACTGGCAGCGTTACCAGATCCAACCAGGGCAAACGCTGGCGCAACTGTTCCGCGACAATAGTCTGCCGGTGAATGAAGTCTTCGCGATGGCGCAGGTGGAAGGTAACGATAAACCACTCAGCAACATGAAGGCCGGCCAGGAAGTGCGTATCGAACGTGACACCAACGGCGTGATTACTGCGTTATCGGTCACTGCCGCGGATAACACTCAGGTATTATTCCGCCGCCAGGCCGACGGTAGCTATCGCCGCGAGCGTTAAACCTTGCCCCGCCATTGACCGCGTGATCGCACGCAATGGCCAGGCAACTTAAATCTGCGCCAATAAAAAGTCGCGCAGCACGATGCCGTGGTTGTGCTGTGTGTCTTTGCTGCCATAGAGCAAGGTTAAGGGCTCCCCTTGCCGTAATAACGCCACCAGGGGCCGCCAGGCGTCATTTTCAGCCAATTGCTGCCGGTAACGGCTCTCAAATAATTCCCACTGTTCAAGGTGCTGGTGAAACCACTGTCGTAGTGTGTTATCTGGCGCAATCTCTTTTAGCCACTGCACTCCCAGTAACTGCTCCTTACTGATGCCCCGCGGCCATAACCGGTCAATCAGGTAACAGTTAACCGGTGCAGGGCCTGTAAACCCATACACGCGTTCTAAGTGAATCTCTGCCATTTGCCGCTGCTCCTCACCCAAGGTGCTGGCAGAATAACGCGTTTTACCGGGCGCAGAAAAGCAAAACGCCAGCACGAGGCTGGCGTTTTAACTTGGTGAACAGGAGCGATTAAGCTTCTGCTACCACAACTACATTCAGCTGTGCGAACACGTCGCTGTGTACCTGGAAGTGAACTTCGTGTTCACCAGTGGTACGCAGAACGCCATTCGGCAGACGAACTTCGCTCTTGGCAACTTCAACGCCTGCCGCAGTAACTGCGTCAGCGATGTCGCGGGTGCCGATAGAGCCGAACAGTTTACCTTCGTCGCCTGATTTAGACGCGATGGTGACTGAACCCAGTTCGTTGATCTTGGTTGCGCGAGCTTCAGCAGCGCCCAGAACGTCAGCCAGTTTAGCTTCCAGTTCTGCACGACGTGCTTCGAAGAACTCTACGTTTTTCTTGGTAGCAGGAACAGCTTTGCCCTGTGGTACCAGGAAGTTACGGGCGTAGCCCGCTTTAACGTTAACTTGATCACCCAGGCTGCCCAGGTTTGCTACTTTATCAAGCAGAATAACTTGCATTACCTTATCCTCTCAAAGTCGTTAATGGACAGTGGCCGATTACTGATGACGATCAGTGTACGGCAACAAAGACAGGTAGCGCGCGCGCTTGATAGCACGGGCCAGCTGGCGCTGATATTTTGCACGAGTACCGGTAATACGGCTCGGGACAATTTTACCACTTTCAGTGATGTAGTTTTTCAGCGTAGCGATGTCTTTATAGTCAATCTCTTGAACGCCTTCCGCGGTGAAACGGCAGAACTTGCGACGACGGAAATAACGTGCCATTAGGCTAGTCTCCAGAATCTATCAATTCAATCTGCTCGGCATGCAGAACCAGTTTGTTCAGCCCGTTGCGCCCTTGATGGCTGCTAACAAAGCCTTGCACGGTTATCTGACTGCCGACCGTTAATCTTTGAGTTAGTGCTTGTGACTGTTGTCCGCTGACAACCACGGGCATTCGGCACCATGCTTGTCTGCTGAATCCGGCTTCCATTTGCTGCGAACGGTGCTCAAGCACAAATTGGCAGTGGGGTATCCCGGAAGGACTCACTTTTCGAACCGGCGTCTTGCACACAGTGCCCGACAAAACCAGACGATTAGATGTCACGGCAGCAATTACTCTTCAGAATCCCCAGCATCTGCATCATCTGCGGTTTCGTTAGCGAAGTCTTCGCGGCGATCGCCACGACGTTCATCTTTCGCTTTAACCATCGGAGATGCTTCAGTTACCGCGTGCTTAACGCGCATAACCATGCTACGGATAACGGCGTCGTTGAAGCGGAAGTTTGTTTCCAGCTCATCGATCGCTTCCTGCGGAGCTTCAACGTTCAGCAGAACGTAGTGAGCTTTGTGCAGTTTGTTGATCGGGTAAGCCAGTTGACGGCGGCCCCAGTCTTCCAGACGGTGAATCTGACCAGCAGCGTTAGTGATGGTAGCACTGTAACGCTCGATCATGCCCGGAACCTGTTCGCTTTGGTCAGGATGGACCATAAAAACGATTTCGTAATGACGCATCGAATTGCTCCTTACGGATTATTCAGCCTCCTGTCAGGGTCAACCGCGGCCCATGGAAGCAAGGAACGTGTATGTGTGTGCGGCTGAAAAAATGACGCGTAATCATACTTGCGCTAGCGGGGAAACTCAAGGACCGAGGGGGATTTATTATCAGTAATGCGAGCCTGCTACGGAAATAGCACGATTTGCTGTCTGCACAACCTATGTACACAGATCCATCACTTCAGAAAATCTTTCAATGAAATCATCACTGACGCGCAAAATTCATTCATTTTTTTTGAAAGAGGCTATCAAAATACCTCCCTTTTTAATCCTGAATGAAGGTCTAAAATTGTACTTATCCGCCGCAGACAGCGCGACGAAAAAGATTCGAGGTTATTCAATACATACAAATAACTTTTTGCTGCACTGGCACTGGCTGTCAGGCCGTTGAAGCAAACAGTTAAGAGAGGCACTTATGAAACACGTTACCATCGCCACTGCCATTGCTTTACTGTTTTCTGCCCATGCCATGGCCGCCACTGAAATCACGTCACATCAGGCCGATCAACGCCAAAGCGTTGGGTTCGTGACCCTAAACCAGGACGTTGTTTCCCCTGACGATGCCAGTAGCCAAGTGAACAAAATAGCCGAGCAGCGCGGCGCGACGGCCTATCGGATCATCGCTCTGCATGAACCTGAAAACAACAGCACCATGCATGTGAGTGCCGAGCTGTATCGCTAAGAGAAAATGCAGCACCAGGAAGTCAGCCGCGCCCAAAAGCGGCAAATAAAAATGTGAATGTCATCGTCAGCCCCCTGATTCAGGGGGCTTTTTTTATAACGTGCGCCTGAAGAAATCGGCCGTTACGCTAAGCGCCTGTGGTGTAATGCGGTGCTTGACGTCAGGTTCCGTAAGCAACGTTAGTTGTTGATCCCAACCGCTCTGACGAAGTTCGGTCGCCAACCGCAAGCTTTCTGCCACCGGCACTAAATCATCTGCCTCGCCGTGCCACAACAACAGAGGGCGATCGGCAATTTTCTCCAACTGGTGTTCCAGACCATAATCCGCGAGCACAGCAATACGAGCCTCAAAGCCGTTTGCTGTCAAAGGGCTGCCCTGTTCATCCAAAGGGGGGAACAGTGTCTGCGCCAGGGACGTGTAATACCCGGCCCCCATCAGGCTGGCAGCCGCTTTCACCCATGGGTAACGGGCGAAGCTCCCCAGTGTCGTCATCCCGCCCATAGACGCACCGGCAACGCCGATACGTCCTTCAGCAATCAGTCCGCGCTGTTCAAAATGCGCTTTCAGCGCCGGCAACTCATCGATATTGCTGCGCAGGATCTCCCAAAAACGGGATAACCGCTTCTGTTCATCTCCGTCAAAGCGCTCGCCGTGAAAATCGGCATCCGGCAACACCACGCGAAATCCTGCCTTGGCTAACGCATAGCCAAAATAGGCATACACTTCTTTAGACGAGGTATAACCATGGTAGAAAAATATCGTCGGCAGCGGCTGATGGTACTGCCCCGCAGGTACCGCGTGGATCACGGCAATATTCCCTGCCCGCTCGTCATAGATTTCAATCATCCGTTTTCCCTCTGCATATTTGTTGCCTTCATAATGGCAAACTTGCGCTAAAAAGCATTAGCTCAATCTGTTCCAATTTATAATGGGTTACACTGAAATCATGCCGTCGACTTTCCCGAGGTGCTCATGAAGCTTTCCCGCCTGTTGCTCCCCCTAACACTGATCACGCTGCTTAGCGCCTGCGGCATCATGACCACAACCCCAAAAGCACCGCCATCACCGACCGGTCAAGCACAGGAGATCACCCGGGCACAAACCGGCACTCTGGTGAAAATGGGTACCACCAGCGCCCTGGTCCGCGGCAGCCCGATGGATGTGGAAGCGGCAATACAGCAGAAAGCCAACGCCAGTGGGGCTCGTTATTACATGATCATTATGAACAGTGAAACCGTGGTTCCCGGCCAATGGTACTCACAGGCGATCCTGTATCGGTAACCTTTAGAGTTTTAATAAGATTTACATTGGCTTTGCACAGACTGAAGTTGGATATTGCACACTGGCAAACAGCGCGCCGCACCCTGCGGCGTGGATACAGGACCCTACGAAGGGGAACGCCATGACACGCTCCGCCGCACTCACCGCCCTCCTGCTTTCCATGGAGTTACTCAGCGCCAGCGCCCAGTCCGCTGAACTGGCCCCCGCAGACCGCGTGACGCCTCTTAGCGAAATTGCTGAAATCACCCTAAATAACCTGTCCGGCTCACCTCAGGATGTAGAACAACTGATAGCCCGTAAGGCCGATGAACACGGGGCCAGCTATTATCGAATCCTGAAGATGGAAGAACAGGCGCACCAACCTGGCTGGCGCGCCTCGGCAATACTCTATCTTTAATAGGTCATGCAAGCCGCATTCAGTACGCCGCCGCTGATCGAAACGCCCCCCAGGAAAATCCCGGCGGCCACGTGATTAGATTCAATCTTGTCACTGATCCGCGGCATGTAAATTTTCACCGCCGCAAACAGCAGCAGTTGCACCACTAAAGCCACGACACCCCATAGCAAGTAGTCCAACAGACTGACAGAGTTGATCGCCGCACTGGCCAGCGGGATCACATAACCCAGGCAAGCACCAATGAAGCCGAAAGCAGCAGACTGATTGTCGGCCTTAATCAACGCCCATTCGTCGTGTGGTGTAATGCGGGTATAAACAAACAAGAACACCAGAACCATGGCAAAGCCACTGAAGAAATAAGAGGCGAATGCCGCCAACGCGCTAAGAATATCCATGTCATGCTTCCTGATCAGAGGTCAGTATCCCTTACGGGCCAAGTGCTGAATTAAAAAGCTTTTCTCGTTCTGGCGCCACTGTTTTCCCTAGCCTCCCATCGCTCGGGTAAACAGCGTTTCGCACAGCCGGTCTGGTAACGCCCTTTCACCACGGGCATCGAGCATCATTTGACACCAGGCCTCTGCCAACGGGGGGGAACTGTGTCGCAGAAGCTGTGCCGCAGCGAACAAATTGAATAATGTCCCAGTAACCGCGCGTCCTTGCTCTTCATGCGGTTTACGCATCAGCTGGAGCACCCGCCGCCACTGATGATCATAATGGCGGTTTTGTCCCTTCACTTCGCCAAGCTCGCGTTCCAAAGCCTCCTGCACCGCCGGCAGTTTTCCCCATGCCCGCATCACGTCCAGGCACATGATATTGCCTGACCCTTCCCAGATGCTGTTTACCGGCATTTCACGGTACAGTCGCGGCAACTCACTCTCTTCGCAGTAACCGATTCCTCCTAACGCCTCCATGGCTTCACCAACAAAAGGGATGCCTTGTCGGCAAACTTCAAATTTCGCTGCTGGGGTCATCACACGGCACAGCGCCTGCTCCAAAGGCGCACCGGTACCCACGCTGTCGTAGGCACGCGCCAGTCGCATCAAGGCCGCTGTCTGTCCCTCTAACCGCAACGCCATCCGCGCTAACACCTGGCGCATCATCGGCTGTTCGATCAGTGGCTTGCCAAACGCCTGTCGCTGCAAAACATGATATAGCGCTACCGATAAGCCACGCCGCATCAAACCGTGGCTGCCCAATGCACAGTCAAAACGGGTCAGCCCGCCCATTTTCAGGATATGCCGTACGCCATCGCCCTCCTCACCCACCAGCCAGGCGATGGCATCCTGGAATTCAACTTCACTGCTAGCATTGGAGCGGTTGCCGAGTTTGTCTTTGAGACGTTCCAGCCGTATTGCGTTGCGCGTACCGTCAGGCAGGATCCGCGGCAGAAAGAAGCAAGACAGCCCGCCTTCCGCCTGTGCCAGCACCAGGTGCGCATCACTCTGTGGCACCGAGAAAAACCATTTGTGCCCCACGAGCCGGTAAGCTTCACCCGGGCCACGTGCAGCCAGCGGCGTGGCCGTTGTGGTATTGCTTAATACATCGGACCCACCTTGTTTTTCGGTCATCCCCATACCAATCAGTAATCCGCGTTTTTGTCCGCCAGGCAACAAATGGGCGTCATATCGATCAGACAGCAGCGGCGTCAGCCAAGTCTGGAACTCCGCGGGTAATGAACGTTGCAGTAATGGAATTGCACCAAAAGTCATGGTCACCGGGCACAACGTGCCGGCTTCAACCTGGGCGTGTAACACAAAACGCGCGGCACGTGCCACAAATGACCCCATGCGCGCATCCTCTTCCCACGGCAGATTGTGCACGCGGTTAGCGATCAAGCCTTGCATCAGGATATGCCAGGCAGGATGAAAACGGACATCATCCAGCCGCTGGCCGGTGGTGTCATAGCGCAGCAGTTCGGGCGGGTTGACGTTGGCCAACCGCCCCAGTTCCAGCGACTCCTGAGTACCCAACTGTTGGCCTAACGAAGCCAGCACGTCGGCATCCCAACCGGCTTGCTCACGCTGTATTGCCTCAAGCAGCGGCGTGTCGGACAGGAAGAGATTACTGTTACCCAGTGGCTTCGGCTGATTAAAAACGGTGTGTGTATTCCAGACCATGAGCTTGCTCCCTGATAAAAGCGTCAGGAGTAATTATGGTCGTCAGGGCGATTTCTGCCGCAGGTGAGATCACAGGGTGGGAAATGAGAAGGTAATAAGGGCGCAATGCCTACATTGCGCCCTTATGGGTAAATCAACTGCGCTGACGTACTGCTTCGAACAAACAGATGCCGGTAGCAACAGACACGTTCAAGGAAGAAACCGTTCCTGCCATCGGGATACTGATCAACTCATCACAGTGTTCACGGGTCAGACGGCGCATACCTTCGCCTTCTGCCCCCATTACCAGCGCCATCGGGCCCGTCATTTTGCTCTGGAACAGCGTGTGATCGGCTTCACCAGCAGTACCAACCACCCAGACGTTCATCTCCTGCAACAAACGCAGCGTACGTGCCAGGTTGGTGACACGGATCAACGGGACATTTTCCGCCGCGCCGCAGGCCACTTTCTTGGCGGTTGCGTTCAATTGAGCGGAACGATCGCGAGGGACGATCACCGCATGTACACCGGCAGCGTCAGCACTGCGCAGACAGGCACCGAGGTTATGTGGGTCGGTCACGCCGTCCAATACCAACAGGAATGGCGTATCCACGCTTTCCAGCAGCGCCGGCAAATCATTTTCCTGATACTGACGCCCTTCACGCACCCGGGCAATAATCCCCTGATGCACTGCGCCTTCAACTTTATCGTCCAGCCACTGGCGGTTCGCCACCTGGATAACAATACCGGTCGCTTCCAGCTCAGCAATCAGCGGCTGCAAGCGGCGGTCATCTCGCCCTTTGAGGATAAACACTTCCAGGAAGCGTTGCGGATCGTTATCTAACAGGGCTTTGACGGCATGGATACCGTAAATAATTTCGCTCATGATGCTCTTTTAACTGTGCGGCTGGCGTTTGCCTGCCGGTGATAATAACGTGTGGCAGGTTAAGCCTGCTCAGCACCTTTCTTCTTGCCGGCGCGTTTGGCCTTAGTCGCCGCCGCTATTTTCCGGGTTTTATCGGACACTTTCTTGGCTTTCGCCTTTTTGTCTTTCTTCACCTTGTCGGCAGGCTTGGCGTCATCTTTACGGAAAGCGCTGTCAGGTTCGAAGTTAGCCGGTGTCTTGCCACCACGACGTTTACGCGGTGCTTGCGTACGGCCTGCGCCTGCGCCGCCACGTAGGGTGCGTTGGCCGCCCTTGGCACGATCGCGTTCAGTTTTGCCTTCACCGCGTGGTTTACGGGTGCTGGAGACCAACGCAAAGTCAATTTTGCGCTCATCCATATGCACTGCTTCCACGCGGATCTCCACGGTATCGCCCAAGCGATAAACCACACCTGAGGATTCGCCAATCAGTCGCTGGCCGATATTATCGTAGCGATAGTAATCATTATCCAGCGATGACACATGCACCAGGCCATCGATAAACAGATCGTTCAAACGGACGAAGAACCCAAAGCCCGTCACGCTGGCAATAATACCGCTGAACACTTCCCCGACGTGATCCTGCATAAAGTCGCATTTTAACCAGTCAGCGACATTACGTGTCGCTTCATCGGCGCGACGTTCAGCCATCGAACAGTGCTCGCCCAGTTGCAGCATCTCTTCGAACTCACTGTGCCAGCCGCCTGTCGGGGTCCAGCGCTCTTTCGGCTGACCATGCTCTTTAGCCAGCACATATTTAATCGCACGGTGCAGTGCCAGATCGGGGTAACGACGGATCGGCGAAGTGAAGTGACCATAAGAAGCCAACGCCAAACCAAAGTGGCCGCGGTTTTCAGGATCGTAGATCGCCTGCTTCATGGAGCGCAACAACATGGTTTGCAGCATTTCATGGTCAGGACGTTCGGACACTTCATCCATCAAGGTCGCGTAGTCTTTCGGTTGCGGCTTGTTGCCGCCACCCAGTGTCAGACCCAACTCACTCAAGACGCTTCGCAGTGCCGTAATGTGATCGTCGCTTGGACGGTCGTGCACACGGAACAGCGCCGGCTCGTTGTGCTTCTCAACAAAGCGCGCAGCGGCAACGTTCGCCATGATCATACACTCTTCGATCAGTTTATGAGCATCGTTACGTACCGTTGGCTCAACGCGCTCGATACGACGCTCGGCGTTGAAGATAAACTTGGCCTCTTCCGTTTCGAAAGCAATGCCCCCGCGTTCGGCACGCGCTTGATCCAACACCTTGTACATCGCATGCAGTTCCTGCAGGTGTTTGACCAACGGATGATAATGCTCACGCAGCTCCTGATCGCCCTGCAGAATGTGCCAGACTTTGTTGTATGTCAGGCGAGCATGCGAGCTCATCACCGCTTCATAGAACTTGGATGTCGACAGACGCCCCTGGGCGGAGATGGTCATCTCACACACCATACACAGGCGATCTACCTGCGGGTTAAGCGAACACAGGCCGTTGGACAGCACTTCCGGCAGCATAGGGATAACCTGCGACGGGAAGTATACCGACGTTGCACGGTTACGTGCTTCGTCATCCAGCGCTGTACGCGGACGAACATAATAGCTGACGTCGGCAATGGCGACCCACAGGCGCCAACCCCCGCCACGTTTTTTCTCACAGTAGACCGCATCATCAAAATCGCGCGCATCTTCACCGTCAATCGTTACCAGCGGCAGATGACGCAGGTCAACACGGCCTTTTTTGGCCGCTTCAGGCACCTGCTCGCTAAGATCGGCAACCTGTTTTTCCACCTGTGGTGGCCAAACATGCGGGATTTCGTGGGTACGCAGCGCGATATCCACCGCCATGCTGGTGCCCATTTTATCGCCGAGGATCTCAACGATCTTGCCAACCGCTTTAGTACGACGGGTCGGGCGTTGGGTCAGTTCAACCACCACCATAAAGCCCATGCGTGCACCACTCACCGCATCGGCTGGGATCAGGATATCAAAGCTCAGGCGACTGTCGTCTGGTACGACAAAGCCAGTTCCGGCATCCATAAAGAAACGGCCAACGATTTGGCTGGTTTTCGGTACCAATACCCGCACAATACGGGCTTCGCGGCGACCCTTGCGATCTGCGGCCATTGCCTGCGCCAGCACCACATCACCGTGGATCGCCATTTTCATCTGCTCGGCGGACAGATACAGGTCGTCTTTGCTGCCTTCAATGCGCAAGAAACCGAAGCCATCACGGTGGCCAATAACGGTACCCCGCAGCAGATCCAGGCGTTCCGGCAGCGCATAGCACTGGCGGCGGGTAAATATCAATTGGCCGTCACGTTCCATTGCACGCAGACGACGGCGTAATGCCTCTAAAGGCTCTTCCCCGGTTAAATTCAGTTCTTTGGCCAGCTCTTCGCGGCTGGCCGGCGTTTCTCTTTTCGCCAGATGGGCCAGAATGAATTCACGGCTCGGGATTGGGGATTCATATTTTTCTGCTTCTCGTTCCAGGAATGGATCTTGTGACATTGCGGTTCCTCCGTTGTCATCAGCAGGGTGTCGCTGAGCCTTGTCTTCTCAGCAACGCTTTATTCGACAAGCAATAGCTTGTAGAGCGATGGATTGTCTTCAACCATATCGGCAAGCGTGTGGCTGTCCAGCTCTTCAAGGAAATTCTGTACGCCCTGTTGCAGCACCTGCTTCAGGCGGCAGGCAGGGGTTATGTGGCAAAAGTCACTGTTGCAGTTAACCAGCGAGAGCGGTTCTAGCGCCCTTACCACGTCGCCAAGGCGAATGGTTTCGGCCGGTTTGCCCAAACGGATGCCACCGTTCTTACCGCGCACCGCGGTCACAAACCCAACCCTGCTTAACTGATTGATGATCTTTACCATATGGTTTCTGGACACGCCGTAGACCTCGGTGACTTCCGAGATACTGGTCATTTTGTCCGGTGGCAGCGAGGCCATGTAGATCAACGCCCGCAGGCCATAATCAGTAAAACTTGTTAACTGCACATCTACCTCTGGGTGTCATTTTACCCGTCTGATACGCCGATTTTCGGCATTATTCAAAAGATTACTTATTGGATAATAAACCAGCCGGAGAGTTCGCCGCTAATTATTTAGCGCATGTCAGGCTCTGGGGCAGGTTATGAAGGGATTTTTTGATGTGAAACCGCAACTGAGGAGAATAATGATAAAAATAAACCGGGACATGCCCGGTTTATCTTATTGCCAGATTATGCGTCGAACGGGTCGCGCAGAATCATGGTTTCGCTACGGTCAGGGCCAGTAGAGATAATGTCTACGGGTACGCCGGTCAGCTCTTCAATACGCTTGATGTAGTCCAGCGCCGCCTGTGGCAGTTTGCTGTATTCCTTCACACCAAAGGTGGTGTCGCTCCAGCCCGGCATGCTTTCGTAGATGGGTTCGATACCTTCCCAACCTTCAGCCGCCAGCGGAGTGGTGGTCATTTCGCGGCCATCTGGCATGCGATAGCCCACACAGATTTTCACTTCTTTCAGGCCATCCAACACGTCCAACTTGGTCAGACAGAAGCCGGACAGGGAGTTGATCTGCACTGAGCGACGAACAGCTACGGCGTCCAACCAGCCAGTACGACGACGACGGCCAGTGGTGGCGCCGAACTCGTTACCTTGTTTGCACAGGTATTCGCCGGTTTCATCGAACAGTTCAGTTGGGAATGGACCTGCACCCACGCGAGTGGAGTAGGCTTTAACGATACCCAGCACGTAATCTACGTAACGCGGACCAATACCAGAACCGGTAGCAACACCGCCAGCAGTGGTGTTAGAGGAGGTCACGTACGGATAGGTACCGTGGTCGATATCCAACAAGGTGCCTTGTGCGCCTTCGAACATGATCAGATCGCCACGCTTGCGCGCGCCGTCCAGCAGTTCAGAAACGTCAACAACCATTGCAGTCAGAATATCAGCGATAGACAGCACATAGTCCAGCGTTGCCTGATAATCAACGGCTTCAACTTTGTAATAGTTGACCAACTGGAAGTTATGATAATCAACAATTTCCTTCAGCTTAACAGCGAAGGTTTCTTTGTTGAACAAGTCGCTAACGCGCAGACCGCGGCGAGCCACTTTATCTTCGTAAGCCGGACCAATGCCACGACCGGTGGTACCGATAGCTTTCGCACCACGCGCTTTCTCACGCGCGTTATCCAGCGCAACGTGGTAAGGCAAGATCAGTGGACAAGCTTCAGACAGTAACAGACGTTCACGTACCGGGATGCCACGCGCTTCGAGTTCACCCATTTCTTTCATCAAAGCGTCTGGCGCCAGAACAACACCGTTGCCGATGATGCTGGTCACGTTTTCACGCAGAATGCCTGAAGGAATTAAATGAAGGACGGTTTTTTCACCGTTAATGACCAGAGTATGGCCAGCGTTGTGACCACCTTGATAGCGCACTACATATTGAGCCCGTTCGGTCAGCAGGTCTACGACCTTGCCCTTACCTTCGTCACCCCATTGAGTGCCCAGTACGACGACGTTCTTACCCATTTTAAAAATCACCGGTTGCTTAAAAATGGATTCTACCACCGTAATTCGTGAGTTTCAGCACTTTTAGCGCTGAGTTGCGTATTTTTTAGGCTAAACTTTAAACCCCCGTGCGACTACGCAACATGTAGTAGATCACACAGCCCGCAACCACTATTCCGCCGCCAAATCGCCGTAACGTAGAGTCAGGTAACTGGGTCATTGCCAGTATCATTTTACGCCAGGCTTGCGGAAACAGCATCGGCCCCAGGCCTTCCAGCACCAAAACCAGCCCTAACGCCAGCCAGATCGTTGAATTCATCAGACACTCCCAAAAAGAAAGGGCCCGCGTTTAAACGGGCCCTCGATCATTAACCTGTCGCGGTTACTTACGCGTGGAATCAGGCGACTTCATGTAGCGGAAGAAGTCGCTGTCCGGGCTCAGTACCATCACGTCCTGGTTATTGCTGCTGAAGCTGGTTTCATACGCACGCAGGCTACGGATAAAGGCGTAGAAGTCCGGGTCCTGGCTGAATGCGTTAGCAAACAGTTTGGCCGCTTCGGCATCGCCGTCACCACGAGTGATACGGGCTGTACGTTCGGCTTCTGCCAAAGTACGAGTTACTTCGTAGTCTGCAGTTGCACGCAACTTCTCAGCTTCTTCCTGACCCTGTGAACGGTGACGACGCGCGACAGCTTCACGCTCTGCACGCATACGCTGATAGATTGCGTCAGACACTTCTGCCGGCAGGTTAATCTGCTTAATACGTACGTCGATAACTTCGATACCCAGTGCCGCCATGCTGTTCGGGTTAACCTTCGGCAAGTTGCCAGTCGTTTCCTTTTCAACACGCGCCGCTGCAGAAGCGATAGCATCATCGGCTTCAGTAGTCGCAACTTCTTGGTCATCACCTACGGTACCGGTATTCAATGCATCACGGACGTCGGACATCAGCTTACCGCGCGAGTCGGTCACGATGTCTTTCACATCCAGACGACCAATCTCGGAACGCAGACGGTCACTGAACTTACGTTTCAGCAGAACTTCGGCTTGTGAAACATCACCACCGCCGGTTGCCAGGTAGTAACGGCTGAAATCACTGATGCGCCATTTCAGATAAGAATCGACAATCAGGTCTTTCTTCTCGCTGGTCACAAAGCGGTCTGCCTGGTTGTCCATAGTCTGGATACGTGCATCCAGCGTTTTCACTGATTCAATAAACGGAATCTTGAAGTGCAAACCCGGTGCATACACCAGCGGTTTGTTGTCGCTGTCACGCAATACCTTGCCGAAACGCAACACAATGCCACGCTGGCCTTCCTGAACCACGAACAGAGAGGCGTATAACGCCACCAGCACCGCGAGGACGATAACTATAAAAGACTTACGCATTGATTACTCTCTCCCTACGCGAGTGGTGTCGTCACGCTGCGCATTCGCCCGGCGCTGGTCCATGACCGAGCCGCTGCTTGTACGCTGGCTGCTAGAGCTGGCGCCACTGTTGACAGACGGAGCGGGGTTGAGACGAATCAGGCTGGTGTCTTTATTGCCGTCAGCCGCCGCGCCAGTTTGACCGCGCAGCATTTGATCCAGCGGCAGCACCATCAGATTGTTGCCTTTGTCATTCACCAATACTTTACGGGTATGGCTCAGGACTTTTTCCATGGTTTCGATATACAAACGCTCGCGGGTAATCTGCGGTGCGGACTTATATTCCGGTAACAGCTTGGCAAAGCGTGCAACCTCACCCTGAGCTTCCAGGACGGTACGGTCTTTATACGCTTTGGCATCTTCCAGCAAACGCTGCGCCTGGCCGTTCGCACGTGGCTGAACTTCGTTGGCGTAAGCTTCTGCTTCACGGATGTACTGCTGCTCGTTTTCACGTGCGGCAATCGCATCATCAAATGCGGCTTTCACCTCTTCCGGCGGACGAGCAGCCTGGAAGTTAACGTCCAGCAGTGTGATACCCATGTTGTACGGACGAATAGTCTCTTCCAGTACGCGTTGCGTATCGCTACGTACGATAGTACGGCCTTCGGTCAGGATTTTGTCCATGGTGTACTTGCCGATAACACCACGCAGGGCGCTGTCAGTCGCCTGGCTCAGGCTGTCGTCAGCATTTGTCACGCTAAACAGATACGCTTCCGGGTTGGTCACGCGATACTGTACGTTCATTTCTACACGTACCACGTTCTCATCAGAAGTCAGCATCACACCTGAGGCTGCCAGTTCACGCACTGACTCCACGTTGACCGGACGCACTTCATCGATAAAGGTTGGCTTCCAGTTCAGACCCGGCTGTACCAGGTGGCTGAACTTGCCAAAACGGGTGACAACACCACGCTCGGCTTCTTTGATGGTGTAGAAGCCGCTAGCGGCCCAAATCACCACGACTGCAACTGCAGCAATGCCGATAATACGACCACTAAAGCCCGGACCAGAAGTGCCGGTACCGCCGTTGTTATTGCTGTTGGAGCCTTTGCCTCCGCCCAAACCGCTCAATTTCTTGCTCAGCTTGCGGAAGATATCGTCCAAATCAGGTGGCCCTTGATCACGACCGCCTTTGTTATTACCGCCAGAGTTGCCGCCATTGTTATTGCTGCTCCCCCACGGGTCGCGGTCCTGTCCGTTATTACCGGGCTGATTCCACGCCATGTTTTAGCTCCATATTCTGTGATTGGGTACTTCAGGCTTACGCTTAGTTACAGCAGGCTATCTTACTTGCCCGTTTTCGCTTGGGCAGTGCTCAGAATCCTCACGTACTTGGTGTACGCTCTGGTTCCTGCGCGCTGGCCACCCAAAACTGGCTGAGCCGATAACGCCTGCGGACCGAGTGCTCAAATGTAACAGGATATGATCATACTATAAAGTTAATCAGTTCCTGTTCCTGTTTGCAGAGGCGACGCCATTCGACGATAGGCATACGCACCACCACGCCAATACTGCCGTCTTCTTCGTTCCACTCTTTTTCAATTGCCTGAAGCTGGTAAAAACGGCTACGAAGACGGCCTGCCTCTGGCGGTAAGCGCAGCTCATAATGCGCAATTTCCCCCGATAAGCGCTCCGTCAACGCCTGATACAGCAACGGGATACCTTCACCGCTGGCGGCGGACAGCCACACCCGGATCGGTAAGTTTTCATCGTTGCGGTCGATACGCGGGACAAAATCATCCAGCATATCTATTTTGTTCATCACGAGCAGTGTAGGGATCTCATCCGAGTCAATCTCAGCCAACACGGTATTTACCGCTTCAATGTTTTCATCGACGCGGGTATCCGCGGCGTCTATGACATGTAACAGCAAAGATGCCTGACGCGTTTCTTGCAGCGTTGCCTTAAAGGCGGCCACCAAATCATGCGGCAGGTGTCGGATAAACCCTACGGTATCCGCCAACACGGTATCGCCCACATCGGCGACGTCAATACGCCGCAGAGTCGGATCCAGGGTGGCAAATAGTTGGTCTGCCGCATACACATCAGCAGACGTTATTCGGTTAAACAGGGTTGATTTGCCGGCGTTGGTATATCCCACCAACGAAACGGTTGGCACATCAGCACGGGTACGCGCACGTCGGCCCTGTTCACGCTGCTTAGCTACGCGCTCCAGGCGGCGTAAAATCAAGCTAATGCGATCGCGTAACAGACGACGGTCGGTCTCTAACTGGGTTTCCCCTGGCCCGCGCAGGCCAATCCCCCCTTTTTGACGCTCAAGGTGCGTCCAGCCACGAACCAAACGCGTAGCAATGTGACGCAACTGCGCCAGCTCTACCTGCAGCTTACCTTCATGGGTACGGGCACGCTGGGCAAAGATGTCTAGAATCAACCCGGTGCGATCGATCACCCGGCATTCGCACAGGCGTTCAAGATTTCTCTCTTGCGCTGCGGAAAGGGAGTGATCAAACAGGACAACAGATGCGCCACTGGCTTTTACCGCATCTGCAATTTCTTCGGCCTTTCCTTCACCGACAAAGTACTTGGGATGCGGGGCTTTGCGGCTACCAGTCACCACTTGCAAAGCTTCGACACCGGCAGAGGACACCAGGGACTCGAATTCACTGAGATCTTCTGTATCTTTGTCTTGCGAGAAATAGATATGAACCAGGACGGCCTGCTCACCGGCTTCATAACGGTCAAACAAGCGTGCAACCTCTCAAACGGGAACCCGTGAGTTTGGGGGACATAAACAGCCCATGGCTGCTTATGCTCCCCGTCATGGTTGACTCGCAACGCGCTTTATTCAGCGTCATCGCTTTCCTGCTGCGGCTGTTGCGGCGCAGACGGGTTGTTACCATGGTGATAGTTACTGGTGCCGCCGCTCGGAGTATTGCTATGGTGCGAAACCGGACGTGACGGGACAACGGTAGAGATAGCGTGCTTATAAACCATCTGGCTCACCGTGTTTTTCAACAGGATGACAAACTGGTCAAAAGACTCAATCTGGCCTTGCAGCTTAATACCATTCACCAAATAAATAGAAACCGGAACACGTTCACGACGCAATGCGTTCAGGAACGGATCTTGCAAAGATTGCCCCTTAGCCATTCTATCTTTTCCTTATTTGCTTGTTGTTTTTAACTAAGAACCTGTCGGCTCTAAAATAAACGACCTAAAAAATTTGCGCGCTGAATACTCATCAATTGTACACAATCACTCAACCTATGCACTAACAACCTGTATTACCGAGTCCAAAGCCTCTCCCGGCTTCTCGCTGTCCAGCCAATGTACCGAGTTCCAGCCTCGTAACCAGGTCATTTGGCGCTTGGCCAACTGACGCGTTGCGCAAATACCACGATAAACCATCTCATCGTAACTAATCTCGCCAGATAAATATGACCACATCTGGCGATAACCGACACAGCGAATGGAAGGCAAATCCGTATGCAAATCACCCCGTGCAAAAAGTGCACGCGCTTCCGTCTCAAAACCCGCCGCCAACATTTGATGGTACCGCAGCTCAATGCGTTGATGGATCAACTCACGGCTGGTCGGTGCTATCGCAAATTGGTGAACATGATACGGCAACGATTCACCCGAAATTTTAGTCAGTTCCGTTAAAGTTTTACCCGAAATAAAAAAAACTTCCAGTGCTCTGGACAGTCTCTGCGGATCATTCGGATGAATTCTCAATGCCGCAACGGGGTCAATCTCTTGTAACTGACGGTGTAAAGCGTCCCACCCCAACTCTGCTGCCTGCTGTTCGATGCGTTCACGCACCGCAGGATCCGCTGAGGGTAACGGCGATAATCCTTCCAACAGTGCTTTGAAATAAAGCATGGTGCCACCCACCAGCAGCGGGATACGCCCGGCAGCGGTAATTTCAGCCATCTCTTTCAACGCATCAGCGCGAAAATCCGCTGCAGAATAGGCTTCAACGGGATCGCGAATATCAATCAACCGATGTGGCGCCTGCGCCAATTCCTCAGCGCTCGGTTTGGCAGTGCCGATATCCATGCCGCGATAAATCAGGGCGGAATCCACGCTGATCAATTCCACAGGCAGGCGTTCGCGCAGCGCGATCGCCAACGCGGTTTTGCCCGAGGCGGTCGGCCCCATAATAAAAATAGCCGGGGGACGTGGTGTCATTTCAGTTTCAATCATGCCTAAGGGCTGCCAGTGCAGCCTGTAAATCAACAGGTTGTAAAAGTCCGCTCGGTGGTGATTTGACCAGCTGCGGGCAAAGTCGTTCAACGTCGGTCAGTAATTGTATCGCTTGCGAGGTGTTCCATTGTTCATGCTCACTGCCTAAGTGGCGAGCAAACCACGTGGCCAACACCGCGGGCGACATCTCCTGATGCTCGGCCAAGTAGCCTAACAGTTCGGGTATCAGTTTTTGTAAATTTTGTTGGCGTAATGGTAAAGGTACTGCGCGCAGCGTCACACGCCCATGCTCAGACTGCAGGTCCAACCCCATTTTGACGAACAACGGCTGATGATGCACGCAAGCGGCCACCTCGTTTTTGCTCAGCGTCAGCTTGATAGGAATCAACAGCGGTTGCGGCCGTAACCCCTCTTCTGACGGGTTAAGCTGCGCCTGGCGCAACCAACGTTCAGCCACCGACAAATTAAGCAACATCAGTTGCTGACGATTTTCAATCAACGCATAGCAGGGGGGGTGGATCATCAACACACGCCCAAAACTATGTTGGCTACCGGCCAGCGGCGTTTCCTGCGCAATTTTAGCCGGCGGAAACAGCGGTTGCTTCTGCGTTTCTTGCTGAGGTTCAGCCGCGGTAGCCACCTGTAGCAGCTTGCCGTACAGCTCGCCTTCGCGTTTTTGATAACCACTGCCTGCATGATAGGCAGGTTGCGGAGCACGTTCACGCGCGACGGCAGGTTGCGGCTCGCGGTACGGCGCCGGTTGCGAGAAATGGTTCCCCCCGGCAGCGACGCGGTTTTCAGGCTGCCAAGCTGGCGCAGGTTCCTGCTCCTGCTCATCAGCCAGCGGTAGCTGCGCATTGCCGACCTGCTGCAACACGGTGGTTACCGCCTGATAAATAAAATCATGTACCAGCCGCGCCTGATGGAACCGCACCTCATGCTTGGCCGGATGAACATTCACATCAACCTGATGGGGGTCTACCTCGAGATACAGCACGTAAGCAGGCTGCTGATCGTCTTTCAATTGATCCTGGTAGGCCTGGCGGATGGCATGGTTGATCAGACGATCGCGCATCATTCGGCTATTGACGTAGCAATACTGCATTTCGCCCAGTTGCCGAGCGCCCGCGGGGTCGGCCACCCAACCACGAATGGTCAAGTCGCCATGCTGCCATGAGATATTCAGCGCATGCTGCAAAAAAGCCGGGCCACAGATGCTGCCTAATCGACGCTCATGCTGGCTCTCGTCTTTCGCTGCGCGGTATTGGCGGATAAGTTTGCCGTTGTGGCTGAGGTTGATCGCCACATCGAAACGCGCCAGCGCAATGCGCCGCACCACTTCATCAATATGGCCGAACTCCGTTTTCTCGGTGCGCATGAATTTACGCCGCGCGGGCGTGTTGTAGAACAAGTCCAGGACTTCCAGCGTGCTACCTATCGGGTGAGCCGCTGGCTTGACCGTCACCGCCTGATCGCGGCCCTCAGCGTAGGCCTGCCAGGCTTCGTGTTGTTCTGCGGTACGTGAGGTGAGTGTCAAACGCGAAACCGAGCTGATACTGGCCAGCGCTTCACCACGAAAACCGAGGCTAACAATGGCTTCTAAATCATCGAGCGTGCTGATTTTACTGGTGGCATGACGGGCCAAAGCCAACGCCAGATCGTTCTTGCCGATGCCACAGCCGTTATCGCGGATACGAATCAGCTTGGCGCCCCCGCGTTCGATATCGATATCGATACGCGTCGCCCCAGCATCCAGACTGTTTTCCACCAGTTCTTTGACCACTGATGCAGGCCGTTCAACCACTTCACCGGCGGCAATCTGG
This sequence comes from Serratia sp. NPDC087055, assembly GCF_044900985.1. Classification (NCBI taxonomy): domain Bacteria; kingdom Pseudomonadati; phylum Pseudomonadota; class Gammaproteobacteria; order Enterobacterales; family Yersiniaceae; genus Serratia; species Serratia sp. NPDC087055. The sequence goes on along the minus strand of NZ_JBJDOG010000002.1, from coordinate 42,569 downwards.
TTAGCAAGTTGGGGCGGTAACACCTGGATGGGCATGCTGACTCCTGTAATATTGGCGCTAGGCCTGCGGAATGGTCAACGTCCGGTCCAGCGGCGCGACGTCCGACTTCAGTTTATTTACACGTTTCAAGTCACTGACGCTGACGCCATAGCGAGTCGCAATGGATGTCAGCGTATCGCCGCGGGTCACTTTATGTTTTGACGCTTTCTTCACGCCAGGTTTAACCTTAGCGATGGTGCTGGTCGTGACGGCGGTGTTACCCGCTGGCACTTTAAGACGCTGGCCAACCCACACGCCATCCTTCTTCAGCTTGTTCAGATCACGCAACGCCGCCATGGTGGTGCCATAACTGTCTGCGATACCGGAGAGCGTCTCTGCACGTTTCACCACGTGAATCTGTGTTTTGCCGTTAATACGGCTACCACCGGCCGAACTAACGACCGGTGCAGGCTGACTGATGACGTCTGGTGTTGAGGATTTAACCGCCGCTGCGACGTCCAGCGGTCGGTTTTCCACCTTTGGGTCGGCTTGTAGCGGGTGCGCCAGGAAATAACTGCGCAGGCCATTGTGGATCGCCTTGGCAATTTTATCCTGATATGCGCTACTGCCGAGCAGCCGCTCCTCCGTGCTATTACTGATAAATCCTGTTTCCACCAGCAATGATGGAATGTCCGGCGAACGCAGTACGCCAAGGCTGGCGTGCTCTGGACGACGCTTATGCAATGCACCCACACTCTGTAGCTGCTGCAAGACTTTAACTGCGACATCGTAACCCACACGTTGCGAGTGACCGAATTGCAGATCCAGTACCGCTTGGCTCAAATAAGGATCCGCTTGGCTGTTGGCCAGCAAATCACCCGCACCACCCAGTAATTCAGATTGTTTCTCATGCTGTTCCAGCCAGCCCGCCATCTCACTGTTGGCACGGCGGTTGGACAACACCCAAACCGAAGCCCCATTGGCACTGCGATTTGGCGCAGCGTCAGCGTGAATGGACACCAACACGTTCGCGCCCTGCTTACGGGCCACATCCGAACGCCCCATCACAGAGATGAAGTAGTCGCCATTACGCGTTAACACCGGTTTGAACTGAGGATCGGCATCCAGCAGCGCCTGAAGGCGACGTGCGATGGCGATAGTGACATTTTTCTCTTTCAGTCCGTTCGGGCCGATCGCGCCCGGATCCTGCCCGCCATGACCTGCGTCAATCGCCACCACCACGCGATCGCCAGAACCTGCGGACACTCGGCTACTGCGCGGTGTAACCTCTGATGCGGTCCCTGCAACAACGGTAGGTTTATTGGTGAAAGGATTCGAACCGCTTGGCGCTTTACGCACCGGTTCCGGCTCAGACTCCTCCACAACCACCGGTGCTTTGCGCGCCGGCTGGCTCACAACCAGCGGCGCTGGTGCAGGGGCTTTACGCGCGGTGTTGGTATTAGCACTGCCCTCTGCAGCAATAGTGAACACCACGGTATAGACACTGCCATTTTGACGAGTAGCGACCCGGGTCTTCGAGCGCTGCGTTAAATCAAACACCAAACGCACGCTCTGGGCATCTTTCGGCGTACTGGAACGAATGCTTTTCACCAGATTCTGGCCGCTAAAATTCAGCGGCAGGCCACCCACCTTACCTTTCTGATTCACATCCAAAACCACGCGATCCGGGCCGTGTAGCGGGAAAAAGGCATAGTCTGGCGGGCCAGTGAAACTCACGGAGACCGTAGCTTCTCGCTGGGCATTGGTGACTTTAATATCTGATAGTGATGATGCAGCCAGCGCACTTGCCGCACCCAAAGGCCCCAATACGGCGATCAGAGCGATTACGAATAGTTTTCTCAACGCATACGTCATTGCGGCGTCATTCCTGTGGCCCGTGAATACGGTCTAAAAGCTGGCTGCCGTAGGCGGAAACCGCCTGAATTTTTGCCTCTCGGCCTTGATCCTGATAGCTGAGATGCAGCTCCAGATCTGGCTCTGGCAATACGCCCGTGCCCTGCTGTGGCCATTCCACCAGGCAAATGGCATCCTGCGCAAAATAATCGCGAATACCCATAAATTCGAGTTCTTCCGGATCGGCTAAGCGATACAGATCAAAATGGTATACCGCTAATGGCTGCAGCGCATAGGGCTCCACCAGCGTGTAGGTTGGGCTTTTAACATTGCCCTGATGGCCTAATGCCTGCAAGAAACCACGGCTGAAGGTGGTTTTACCGGCGCCCAGGTCACCGTAAAGATAAATTACGCTGGCGCGATCGCACGCCTTAGCCAAGGCGGCACCCAATGCGACAGTCGATGCCTCATCCGACAGAGGTAAAACGAGTTCTTTCATTCGATAGTTTCTATTATGCCAACTCAGGATTAACGTAATAAGGAATTTCCGGCAGCAAATCGCTTGCCAGCATTCCCCTTATTCCTTGTCTTGCCGCCACGCGATCGGCGGCTGCGCCATGCACCACACACCCGGCACAGGCAGCATCATACAGCGAGAGCTTTTGCCCCACCAAACCGCCGATTATGCCTGACAGTACATCCCCCATGCCACCGGAGGCCATGCCAGCATTGCCGACGTCAGCGATTGCCATCTGGCCCTGGTCGTCTGCGATCAGCGTGCCCGCGCCTTTGAGCACAGCAACGCCGCCATAGCGTGCAACCAGATTGCGCACTGCAAGTAAGCGGTCACTCTCAATATCAGCGGTACGGCACCCCAGTAGACGTGCTGCCTCCCCAGGATGCGGGGTCATTACACGATTCTGACGCTTCTCGGGATTTAATGCCAGCAAGTTCAACGCATCCGCGTCCCATAACGCCGGTTTATCACTGGCTTGCAATACTTTCAGCGCATTCCTAGCCCATTCTCCCTGACCCAACCCTGGCCCCACGACCAGTACGTCTGCCCAATCGAGCGCCTGCTGCAGCGTATCGTCCTTCAACGGCTGTACCATCAGCTCCGGCCTGGCGGTCAACAAGGGGCCGACATGCTCTATGTGAGTAAGCACTCGCACCAATCCCGCGCCGCTGCGTAACGCCGCCTCTGACGCCATACGTATTGCGCCACCAAAACCCTGATCGCCTCCTACCACCAACAGACGCCCCTGTTCACCTTTATGCGTGCAGGGGCGGCGTGGTTTTAACCACTGAGGCAACGATTTGTCAGTAAGCCGCTGAATCTGTGCCGGTTGCTTCGCCAACCAACCAGATAATCCTAGCGTACTCTGGTGAAGTTGCCCGACCCAATCACGTGCCTGGCCTGTCAACAAGCCAGGTTTGAGGGCAATAAAAGCCATCGTGTGCATCGCGCGGATGACCGCACCGGGCGCAGCACCGCTTTCGGCCAACAGGCCAGAAGGAATATCGAGTGCGATAACCGGCGCAAGACTGCGGTTAGCGGCTTCAATCAGAGCGTCGTACGGCGCCCGCGGTGCAGTGCTCAACCCCGTACCGAGCAAACCATCGATAATCAGATCAATGCCTGCTGGCCAACGGGCGTCAGCCGGATGGATTTCACCGCCGGCGGCCAGCCAGGCTTGCCTGGCTGCATCGGCTTCCGGCGGTAATGGACGCGTCCCCTCACAGGCGATCAAGCTAACCTTGACGCCAGTTGCCGCTGCCAGCCGAGCGACAACATAGCCGTCACCACCGTTATTACCATGGCCACACAGCACCAGCCAATGGTGGGCAGCCGGGTATTGGTCGCACGCCAGAGCGCAAGCCGCTTCACCAGCGCGCTGCATGAGTTGATAGAGTGAGATACCCAGCGAAGCAGCAGCACTCGCTTCCGAGCGCCGGATCCAGTCCGCAGACCAGACAGAGTGTGATAAACTGTCAGAGTATTGTTTTTCACTGTGGCCCGTCATGACTCACCCCCTCGATCTCAATCAACTCGCCCAACATATCAAGCAATGGGGGCAATCGCTAGGATTCCAGCAGGTAGGCATCTGCGACACCGATCTCAGCGCCGAAGAACCCAAATTGCAGGCATGGCTGGACAAGCAATACCACGGTGAAATGGAATGGATGGCGCGGCATGGCATGTTACGCGCCCGCCCTCATGAGCTACTGCCGGGGACATTGCGGGTGATCAGCGTACGCATGAACTACCTGCCAGCCAAAGCGGCCTTTGCCAGCACACTCCAAAATCCTAACCTGGGTTACATCAGCCGCTATGCGCTGGGCCGTGACTACCACAAACTCCTGCGCCAACGGCTCAAAAAGCTCGGCGATCAGATCCAGGCCTATTGCGGTGAACTTAATTTCCGCCCCTTTGTCGATTCCGCACCGGTAATGGAACGCGCCCTGGCCTCCAAGGCCGGGATTGGCTGGGTTGGTAAACACTCACTTATTTTGAATCGCGAGGCAGGCTCCTGGTTTTTTCTCGGTGAACTGCTTATCGACTTGCCGTTACCGGTGGATGAACCACAGCAGGAGCAATGTGGCCGTTGCGTTGCCTGCATCACCACTTGCCCAACGGGGGCCATCGTCGCCCCTTATACCGTCGATGCACGGCGCTGTATCTCCTACCTGACTATCGAACTGGAAGGGGCTATTCCGGAAGAATTCCGTCCATTATTGGGCAACCGCATTTACGGCTGTGACGATTGCCAGCTAATTTGCCCTTGGAACCGCTTCTCGCAACTCACCGACGAAGATGATTTCAGCCCACGCGCGGCCCTGCATGCACCACAACTTATCGATCTGTTTGGTTGGACGGAAGAAAAATTCCTGCGCATCACCGAAGGTTCCGCCATTCGGCGAATCGGCCATTTGCGCTGGCTGCGTAATATCGCCGTCGCGCTGGGCAATGCCCCTTATCAGGATACCGTCGTGATGGCATTACGTTCCCGCTTAGAACAGGACGCCATGCTAGACGAACATATCCATTGGGCGATTGAACAACAATTGGCACGGCGTGAGGCGCAAGGTGTAGACGTGCAAACAACGCAGAAAAAACGATTGGTACGTGCTGTGGAAAAAGGATTACCGAGGGATGCTTAAAAGCTTCCATGCTTACCAGAGAGTCACTCTGTGGATTTGTGTATAAAAATAAAAATGCTTTGTCTTTCAACTGCAACAAAAAGAGCAAGTGATCGACATAACGTTTTCTGATAAATAAATATACTTACGAATCAATAAGATAAATATTTCATTTGTGTGGCGTTGATTTTTTGAACTGAGGGTATTATGTACGCTACCTGTGGATAAGTCTGTTCACAACATTTCGACAGGATATGTATAACGAGGCAAAGAACCGCGCCAGCAAAGGCGTTGAACTGAGATAAACCGAAGAGAAAATTGGAGCGGGAAACGAGACTCGAACTCGCGACCCCGACCTTGGCAAGGTCGTGCTCTACCAACTGAGCTATTCCCGCATTGAGATGCTTTGTGCATCCGGCCATCAAACAAAACATGGCCTTTGAATTTTTTGGAGCGGGAAACGAGACTCGAACTCGCGACCCCGACCTTGGCAAGGTCGTGCTCTACCAACTGAGCTATTCCCGCGTCGCATGGGTACTGCTTAATACTCTTTTTATTCATCACACCGCTTACGCAGCATTGTTGAATAGACAATAGGAGATAAATTGCATTATTTATCCCTATCTTATTGATTTTTATGGGCTTTTTTGGCGACACTCAATCAATGGACTGCATTATGGACTAGTCATCGCGCCTTGGCAACCCCCCACATAGCGAAAAAATGCAAATTAGAGGGCGTTTGCTCAATTTGCAATCGAAGGTACCACAAGCTGACAATTTCTCAACATCTGCTGGAACGGCAGAATGATCGTGCCAGGCTGGCACGATCATTCTCATCTTAGCTAAAAATGATAACGTGCGTTCAGCATCCCGCCATATCCCTGCTGACCGTTGTTACCCGCTTGCCCAAACACATGCCCAGAAACTTGAAGCTTCTGTCCAACGTCCCCTGCGGCACCAAGCTTCATCTCTAGCATGCTGCGTGCCAATGAGGCATCCAACACGGAGCTTCCCATCTGCACAGATGCCTTTTCGCCATAATGCAGTAGGTTGGTTTCCAAAAACGGCCGAATGCCCGTTTCACGCTGCGGGTAAATGCGTAAACCGGTACGTGCAAACCAGGGATTATTCACATGACTCCTCATGCGCGTACCTTGCAGCACCGCATCCGAGGCACGGTAATCACTGTAGACAAACTGGGCATTTGGTTCCATCACCAGCCCCTCCAAGGCCGAGCCGGCGGCGAATGACGTCATCGCATAACCCGCTTCCAACGAGGCAGACCACACATTCGAATGATAATCGGCCCTCCCAAGCTCGCTGCCAATGTGGTTAGCATAGCGGCCATATTGCAACCAGGCGTCGGCATACCCCCCTTGACGCGTTGCTTCGTTTTCAAAAACAGTGGCATACATCCCTACCGCATACCCCGACATTTTCCCTTTTGCTTTCGCCTGTGCACGGGTGCCTTTGCCTGGCAATACAAGAGTGGAAACCGAATCCGTTCGCGCTGTACCGTACCCACTCATGATTCCCACGTGGGCCGTACCCTTGTTCAGCACCGAGATCTGAAGCACGTCCCCACCCAGTTGCAGGAGAGTACTGTCTGATTTCATATCGACCCGCCCCTCCGACATACTCATCCCTTTATCATGTCGGCCCTGAGTACGAAGCCATAGCCCACGTTCGTCTGGCACACTATTCCCTTCTGCGGAAATAGGCAGACGATCGCGCAGGTTATGAATAAACAGTCTGGTTCCAGCGAGTTGGTTGCCGATGTAAGCGCCGCTTTCCGGCGAAACATTACTCACGCTTGGGGCCACCGGGGGCGGCACAATTTCCTCTGGTGGCACTACTGTCGGCGGCTGTATGACCGGAGGTTCAACCGTTGGGGGTGTCACAGGCGGCTCTACCGTAGGGGGGACTACCGGTGGCTCCACCGTTGGGGGGATTACCGGGGGTTCAACGGGCGGCGTATAAGTCGAGGTCAGGTACCAGTCATCCGGCACACCCTGATTCCCACCGCGAACCAGACTGTAATCGTAACCATTGAGGGCCAGAGTGGCCGTTCCCGCGCGATAGCCCGTTGAGGCTGCATCAAGTCTAAAGGCATCCACACCCGTTGTACCGCCGTTAAGTGTTTCTACCAGGCGAATTCCACGCTGGGTATACCCGCCGGTGCCACCAGCGTTGATAACGCGCAACGCGGTTTTACCTTCAGCCGTTCCGCCATCAATGACCAGGCGATCTGTCAGCGAATTATCATCACCGAGCCGCGTATTTAACACTAGGGTCCCATTTCCCCGGTAGTGGTTAACTGTCACCGTTTTAAAACCGCTGTTGTCCGTTGGGGCCAGGAAGGCAACGGTGCCGTCATTTTCTAACGCCCCCAGCAATGAGCTATTTCGCACATACCAATAGCTGTCATTATCCAGCGCAAAACGGTTGACCAAGCCTTTCTCACGTTGGTTCACGGCCCCTACCAACTGGGAACCCTTGGCCAATAAAAGGTTTGCGGAACCGCTATCTATCAGAATATCGCCCGTCAGTTGGCTATTCTTCGCGTCCAACAGAATCGAGCCTGTTTCAATCTCTTTCGCTACCCCACCGGAGGTAATGTTAGCCGATTTTGAATACAGCAATATGCCCTGTTCTTCGGCCCCTTCAGTTCTTGCCGTGACGTTGGTGCTATCCAGGATAAACCGATGGTTGCCTCCGTTAGCAAACAAACCGACACCATCCTGCGTATCGATCCGCGAGCCGTTTGTAACAGAGACTTCATTGCTGAAGTCAGCGGAAGTCGCGTAGCTCCAAATACCCTGTGATTTCGCCCCCGTCGACGTTAATTGGACATTCTTCAGACTGACCGTTGGGCTGTTGCTGATAAACAAGCCAGCGGCAGACGCACCCGACGTGGTTATTGCTGAATTAAGTGCTGTAAGAGTCGCACCGCTTCCGGTGGCGTAAAGAGCATGGGAATTGTCACCGTAGGTATTGATAACCACATCTTCAAGACCGATTGTCGATCCGGCAAAGCGCGCCAAGGCCCCCACAGCACCGGAGCCAGACGTCTCAATTTTTACATTTTTGGCCGTGGTTGCTGCCTGATTCTTGGCTTCAGCCGCGACATAAAGCGCATGACCGCTGTTGCCCTCTGTCGCCAAGATACCCTCATCCAACAAGACCTTTCCTGCACGGTTATCTATGCCGACATAGAGGGTGCGAATATCGAAGCGACTTGCCGTCAGGCTAGTGCCCGCAGAGGGCAGCCACGCACCGGAGGTATAAGGGTCTGGTGCTCTGATTTGCACGTTCTCCATGACAACGCGCGCATTTTGCGAATTGATATTGAGGCCATAACTGAACTCTCCTCCCGCAACCAATTTGGCATTGCGAAGATAAACCACAGGCGAGGTTCCGTTATAAAGAGACATCAGCCGGATCGCATCGCCTTTGGCGGTTAGCGTGCCGCCATTCATGTCAAAGGCACCACTTCGCACGATCACTGCAGGCCCATTGACAGAAAGCACATCCGTGTCCTTTAAGGTTATCAACGCGTTTGTGCCCTCTGCATATACAGCGGCGTTAGCGCTACCTTTAACGGTTATTGTTGAATTATCTAGCCGAATAGAAGCCCCTGGCCCGGCAAATGCCCCTTTTCCCGCAGCCATGATGGTCACGTTTTTTGCAGTAATGCTGGCTTTTGCGTCTTTCGCATGCAGACCATCACTGTTGGTACCCGCCGTAGTGATAGTCCCACCATTCAGTATGATTTTCCCGCCCGCCTGAGCCATCGCGCCATGCGAGCTTGTCCCTTCTGTAGAAAGCGTCACCCCGGTACCGGCAATGCTGCTACCTGTATCTCTCGCGTACAGTGCATGGGTTTTAGAACCTGTACCAATGGTCTCAACGGTACTGTTGCTCAAGAACACAACACCGCCGTACCGCGTCAGCACGGCTGGCGTGTCGCCAGTGTCCGTGCCGTCTGCACGAATGGAGATATCCTCGCCAGTGAAGCTATTACCGACCTGGGAGACCAAAATGGCGGGCCCCCTGCCAATGTGATTCACCCTATCGCCAGGCGCCAGAATAATTTGGGTGTTGCCACTGGGATCATCCACGACAATTTGCCCGTATTCTTCCGCAAAGCTGGATCCAGAACTGAACAGCGCCAGCATAACGGCACTGTAACGGAAAGGAGCCCGTTTATAGGGCCGATGTAAAGCAGGTGTAACCCCCGCAGTTACGTTTTTGCTAAGTCCTGAAGTCAATTCAGATACGGCTTGATATACCCGCAAAGCTGAATTAAATACGATACGAAATACGTGATTCATTATAATTTGCTCCAGCCTTTATGGCCGCTGGCAGCAATTCAAAAACAATATACTTGCTGCACATCGGGCCAAAAAGTCGTCCGACAAAATCCATTTCATGACGCTCCGTGTGCCTGGCGCCTACGAAGCCTGGGTTGGGCATGCAATCCCCTGGTACATTGGCGGAGGCCCGGCAATATCTACGTGCACATATTTACCGATACCCTATTGCCTGCATTATTCGCACTAAAAATAACACACGGCATTTAACTTAAAGAAATTAAAGTTTCCAAAAAAATGAAAATTCAGAAAAACCTTTAACACATTGAATATAAATAATAAAAATTATTTATATATTGTAATTTTAGTATATTAATTTCTTATTAATTGGGCCTAAATGAGAAAGCACACCCCATTCTGTCGAAACAGAGATCGGGTGAGTATGACGTTGAAGCAGGGGGGCTTTGGGGAATACAAATATTGGGAGCAAGGAGTGACCCACTTGCATTGACCAGGAAAACGCGTGGTCAGAAAATACAAAAACGAAAAAAGGGGCAAAAGCCCCTTTCTTCGTCATCTGCAGAATGCTCTGCAGCGTATAATTTTGGAGCGGGAAACGAGACTCGAACTCGCGACCCCGACCTTGGCAAGGTCGTGCTCTACCAACTGAGCTATTCCCGCCCGGCGTATCGATGTCGGAACTAAACGAAATTCTTCATCGGTACGGGGTGCGCATTATACGAGAAATCCTTTTGGCCGCAAGCCCCTAAAAGCAAAAAAACACGATTTTTGTTTGATTGCTGATTAAATCGGCTGATTGAACAATTAAGCGGCGCAGCCGAGCACTTTTGGAATACGGCCCTGTCGAGGGCCCCACATCCATTACAACTGAATGAAATGCTCACGGTAATAGGCCAACTCGCCCACCGACTCACGGATGTCATCCATTGCCTGATGCGTCCCCTGCTTTTTAAAACCGCTCAGGATTTCCGGCTTCCAACGACGAGCCAACTCTTTTAGCGTACTGACATCCAGATAGCGGTAATGGAAGTAGGCTTCCAGCTCTGGCATATAACGGAACAGGAAGCGACGGTCCTGACCAACACTGTTGCCACAAATCGGTGATTTACCGGCAGGAACCCACTGCTGCAAAAAGGCAATGGTCGCCAGTTCAGCGGCATGGTCGTCGAACTGGCTGGCCTTCACACGCTCCACCAGCCCACTGCCGGTATGCGTGCGCACGTTCCAGTCATCCATAAGCCCCAGTTGTTCATCTGATTGATGTACGGCGATTACCGGGCCTTCTGCAAGGATGTTCAAATTGGCGTCAGTGACCAATGTGGCGATCTCGATAATGCGATCGCGTTCAGGATCCAACCCAGTCATTTCCAGATCGATCCAAATCAGGTTATTTTCGTTTCCTGTCATGATATTTCCTGCGTAAAAGCCAAAAGATAAACAAACTGTGGACAAGGCGGCGACCGACGCTGGCTGTTTGCTGGCAGAGGTACGCTGCGCGTGGCGGCTAACAACGGTTATTTAATATAAAATAGCGTGTATCATAGTCTTTTTGGTCGCCATGAGCGATAAAGCGGATTCAAGTGAGGCGCAGTGAGCAAGAACAAACTGTCCAAAGGTCAAGAACGCCGCGTGCAGGCGAACCATCAACGTCGCCTGAAGCGCACCGATAACAAACCGGAACTGGATGATTCCCAACTGGGCGAGCCGCAGGACGGCATCGTAATCAGCCGTTTTGGCATGCATGCTGACGTTGAAGCAGCGGACGGTACCCAGCATCGCTGTAATATCCGCCGTACGTTGCGTTCACTGGTCACCGGCGATCGTGTGGTATGGCGTCCCGGTGTTGGCACCCATGAAGGGGTCAAAGGGATTGTCGAGGCGGTATACGAACGCACCTCGGTACTGACACGCCCAGACTTCTATGACGGCGTGAAGCCGATCGCCGCTAATATCAACCAAATCGTTATTGTTTCGGCGATCTTACCCGAACTTTCGCTAAACATCATCGACCGTTACCTGGTCGCCTGTGAAACGCTGGAAGTTGAGCCACTGATCGTCCTGAACAAGATTGATCTGTTAGACGCCGAAGCGCGTAAACGGGTCGACGGTATGATGGATACCTATCGCAAGATTGGCTATCGGGTATTAGAAGTCTCCAGCCAGACGCGCGAAGGCATGGAAGCGTTTGAACAAGCGCTGGTTGGGCGCATCAGCATCTTTGCGGGCCAGTCAGGGGTCGGCAAGTCCAGCCTGCTGAACGCTCTGCTTCCTGCGTCCAAAGAGCAAATTCTGGTAAATCAGGTTTCCGATGTCTCTGGCCTCGGGCAACATACCACTACCGCTGCACGGCTGTATCATTTCCAGCACGGCGGCGACGTGATTGACTCCCCAGGGGTGCGCGAGTTTGGCTTGTGGCACCTGGAACCGGAACAAATCACCCAAGGTTTTGTCGAATTCCGTAATTATTTAGGCGGTTGCAAATTCCGTGATTGCCGCCACGATACCGATCCAGGCTGCGCGATCCGTGCCGCAATGGAGAAAGGCGACATCGCGAAAGAACGTTTTGACAACTACCACCGTATTCTGGAAAGCATGGCGCAAGTGAAGGTTCGCAAGAACTTTACTGATGCCGCAGACTGATCATACCGGGCGGCGTTGACTGTGGCGAAGCCACAGTTACAATGCGCGCCCTTTTACCCCGATTTACGAGGTTAACGTGCTGGATAGCATCAAAATTAAATTGCAGTATTGGTTGCCAAAGCTGGCACTGACCCGCCTGGCTGGCTGGGGTGCGGATAAAAACGCGGGCTGGCTAACCCAGCTTGTACTGAAGGCGTTCGCCCGCTATTACCGCGTGGACATGCAGGAAGCAAAAAATCCTGACCTGGCTTCTTATGCCACTTTTAACGATTTCTTTGTGCGACCGCTGCGTGACGGTGCGCGTCCGATCATCGACGACGCCCACTGGTTGGCGCTGCCTGCCGATGGTGCGATAAGCCAGCTCGGCCCGATCAACGACGATCAAATTTTCCAGGCTAAAGGCCATTACTACAGTCTGGAAGCGCTGCTTGCCGGCAACTATATGCTGGCGGAGCCATTCCGCAACGGCTTGTTTGCCACCACTTACCTGGCCCCGCGTGATTATCACCGCGTACATATGCCTTGCGCTGGCGTATTGCGCGAAATGATTTACGTGCCGGGCGACCTGTTTTCCGTCAACCCACTCACCGCCGCCAACGTGCCGAACCTGTTCGCACGCAACGAGCGTGTCATCTGCGTATTTGATACCGCCATCGGGCCAATGGTGCAGATTCTGGTCGGTGCCACTATCGTTGGCAGTATCGAAACTGTGTGGGCTGGTACGGTAACGCCACCACGCGAAGGCGTGATCAAGCGCTGGACCTATCCGGAAGAGGGTGCAGAAGGTGCCATCGCCTTGGAAAAAGGCGAAGAAATGGGCCGTTTCAAGCTCGGCTCTACCGTCATCAACCTGTTTACACCAGGCAGCGTAGCGTTTGCTCCGCAGCTCAATAACGGCACCGTGACCCGCATGGGTGAAGCCTACGCAGAAATACCAGCCGCGCCTGTCGCCGCTGAATCACCACAGATCTAAAGGAATTGACGCTGTGCGCCTGATTATCACGCTATTGCTCGGTTGTTTACTGTCTCAACCGGTGCTGGCCGCTACGGTGCCCACTGAAGCTCAGATTAAACAAGAGCTAAAGCAGGCCGAGGGCAACAAAAGCGCGCCTAATCAGGCGGAAACGACAGAGGCACTCCAAAGCGCCCTCAATTGGTTGTCAGAGCGGAAAGAGTCGTTAACGCGCGTTGAACAGTACCAACGCGTAATTGACGACTTCCCCAAGATGACGCAGGAACTGCGCCGTCAGTTAACGCTGGAAAACAGTAAAATCCTGCCAAACGGCGATAATCTGCCGGCCAGCGATCTGGAGCAGCAAATACTGCAGACCAGCAGCCTGCTGCTGGAACAGGCACGCCTGCTTCAACAAGAACAGGACCGTACGCGAGAGATCAGCGACTCTCTGGGCCAATTGCCACAGCAGCAGACCGATGCACGCCGTGCGTTGACGGAAGTACAGCGCCGCCTGCAGGCTCAACCCGCCAATCCAACCACGCCGCATGCGCAAGCAGCGCTGGCGTTATTGCAGGCAGAGGCCGCGGCGCGCAAAGCAAAGGTGGACGAGCTCGAGCTGGCGCAACTGTCCGCCAACAACCGTCAAGAGCTGGCGCGAATGCGCGCAGAAGTCTACAAAAAGCGCCATGAGAAGATTGACGTTCAACTGCAGGCGTTACGCAATAACCTCAACGCACAGCGGCAACGTGAAGCCGAGCTGGCGCTGGAAAAGACAGAGCAACTCGCCGAACAAAATGGCGATCTGCCAAAAAGCGTCAGTCAGCAGTTACAGATTAACCGCGAGCTTTCTGCCGCGTTGAATAATCAGGCCCAGCGTATGGACCTGATCTCATCCCAACAACGCCGGGCCGCCGCCCAAACGCTGCAGGTGCGTCAGGCACTAAGCACCATTATCGAACAGGCGCAATGGCTCGGCTCCTCGTCGGCGCTCGGCGAAACCCTGCGCGCTCAGGTGGCAACGCTACCGGAAATGCCCAAGCCACAGCAGCTCGATGGCGATATGGCCCAACTGCGCGTGCAACGGCTGCAGTTTGAAAGCCAGTTAGAGAAGCTGCCTCAGCGAGAATTCAAACGTGACGACGGCAGTGAACTGACCAGCGCGGAACGACGCATTGTCGACGCCCAATTGCGTACCCAACGTGAACTCCTGAATTCACTGCTTTCTGGCTGCGACACTCAAATCCTCGAACTGACCAAGCTTAAAGTAGCAAATACCCAGTTGATCGAGGCGCTGAACGAAATCAAGGACGCCACGCACCGCTATCTGTTCTGGGTCCCGGATGTTAATCCGATCACCCTGTCCTACCCGATTAACGTGGCGCACGATCTTACGCTCTTGCTGTCGCTGGATACGTTATCGCAGCTGGGCGGCGCCTTTATGATGATGGTAACCAGCCGCGAAACACTGATCCCCATCTTTGGCGCTCTGCTGCTGGTCATTTTCAGCATCAGTTCCCGTAAGCACTACCACGACTTCCTGGCTCGGGCCAGCAGCCGAGTTGGTAAGGTCACCCAAGACGAATTTTTCCTGACCGTACGCACCGTATTCTGGTCAATTCTGGTTGCACTGCCGCTACCTGTACTCTGGGCAGCACTCGGGTTTGGCCTGCAAAGCGCCTGGAATTATCCGGTCGCAGAAGCGATCGGCAAAGGGGTGACGGCCACACTGCCAATCCTCTGGGTATGTATGATTTGCGCCGCGTTTGCCCACCCGCAAGGGCTATTCATCGTGCATTTCCGCTGGCCGGCGAAGCAAGTTTCACGCGCCATGCGCTACTACAAAATGTCGATCTGGCTGATCGTGCCGCTGATCATGGCCCTGATCACCTTCGACAGCCTGAAAGAACGCGAATTTGCCAATACCCTTGGCCGGCTGTGCTTTATCCTGCTGTGTTTAGCGCTGGCTATCGTCACCAACAGCCTGAAACGTGCCGGCATTCCGCTGTATCTGGACAAGAAAGGCTCCGGTGAGAACATCATCAACACCGCACTCTGGGGGCTGCTGTTGTCAGCACCGGTGTTGGCGGCGCTCGCCTCCGCCGTCGGGTACCTGACCACGTCGCAGGCGCTGCTGGCACGATTGGAAACCTCCGTCGCAATCTGGTTCTTCCTGCTAGTGATCTACCATATTATTCGCCGGTGGATGCTTATCCAGCGCCGCCGTATCGCCTTCGACCGCGCCAAGCAGCGCCGTGCCGATATCCTGGCCCAGCGTGCGCGTGGTGAAGAGGAAACCTCACACGCCCCCAACAGCACCGAAGGTTCGATGGATCTGGATGACTCGGAGATCGATCTGGACACCATCAGTGCCCAATCCCTGCGGTTGGTGCGTTCGATCCTGACAATGATCGCGCTGGTGTCAGTGATCGTCCTGTGGTCAGAAATCCATTCCGCCTTTAGCTTCCTGGAAAACATCACCCTGTGGAACGTCAGCTCGACGGTCAATGGGGTGGATACCGCGCATCCAATCACCCTTGGTGCGGTATTGATCGCCATTCTGGTGCTGATCGTCACCATGCAACTGGTGCGTAACCTGCCAGCGCTGTTGGAACTGGCAGTGCTTCAACACCTGGATCTGGCACCGGGCACTGGCTATGCCATCACCACCATCACCAAGTATCTGCTGTTGCTGTTCGGCGCATTGCTCAGCTTTGCCTGGATCGGCATCGAGTGGTCGAAACTGCAATGGGTAGTGACTGCGCTCAGCGTGGGGTTGGGCTTTGGTATGCAGGAGATCTTCTCTAACTTTATCTCCGGCCTGATCATTTTGTTCGAGAAACCGATCCGCATCGGCGATACCGTGACGATCCGCAATCTGACCGGCAGCGTGACCAAGATTAACACCCGTGCCACGACAATTTCGGATTGGGATCGCAAAGAGATCATCGTGCCTAACAAGGCATTCATCACTGAACAGTTTATCAACTGGTCGCTGTCGGACAACCTGACCCGTGTGGTACTGACCGTGCCGGCACCTGCGGATGCCAACAGTGAAGAAGTGACCAAGATCCTGACCAACGCCGCAGAGCGCTGCTCACTGGTGCTGGATAACCCGGCGCCTGAAGTCTATCTGGTCGATCTACAGCAAGGCATCCAGATCTTTGAACTGCGTATCTATGCCGCAGAAATGGGCCACCGCATGCCGCTGCGTCACGAGATCCATCAGTTGATCCTGTCCGGTTACCGCGAGCATGGCATTACGCTGCCATACCCGCCGTTCCAGGTGCGCAGCGAAACGCTATCCCGCTTGACCAGCAACGGTCGCACGCCGCCTTCCACGCCGGCGCCTAACACCAAACGCGAATCGGGCAGTTTGTAACCTCAGCATGCAAAAAGGGTTCGGCGTGCAATGCAACACCGAACCCTTTTATCACCACAATATACCCTATGGATTTCACGTTGCGGCCAGCTCGCCGATCCCCAGACACTGACTTACTTCAGTAAGCCAGTGGGGTGAGCGACAAATCTGTCTGAACGCTGCGGCGTGAAAGACGACAGAGATACGCTTACGCGCGCCCAACCGGGAAGGCCAACACGTCGCTCAGGCTTTCTGCCCCCAGCGCTAGCATCACCAGCCGGTCAACCCCCAGGGCCACACCAGAACATTCCGGCATGCCATGCTGCAAAGCGTCCAATAAATTGTTATCAATCGGATGCTGCGGCAAACCGCGTTCCGCACGCTTGCGATTGTCCTGATCAAAACGCTGACGTTGTTCACGGCTGTCGGTCAGTTCACGGAAACCATTCGCCAGCTCAATCCCTTTGAAATAGACCTCGAAACGTTCCGCCACCCGGTGATCTTCAGTACTGATTTCCGCCAACGATGCCTGGCTGGCCGGGAAATGATAAACGAATGCCGGTTTATCACGGCCGATGTGCGGTTCCACACCCACGGTGAACAACAGTTGCAGCAGCGTGTCGCGATCTTCTTCAGTATCGGCGATGTTGCTCAGATCGAGCTTGGCTGCCGCTTCACGCAGTTGCACTTTCTCCGCCGACAACGGATCGATATCCAGATGGCGCAAGAAAGCCTGCTGATACGACAGCGTCTCCGCGCTGTCGCAATCCAATACCTGCTGCAACAGATCGTCCACTTCATTCATCAGCCGGTACATGTCGTAATGCGGACGGTACCACTCCAGCATGGTGAATTCCGGGTTGTGGTGCCGGCCCGCTTCTTCATTACGGAAACTGCGCCCCATCTGATAGATCGGTCCGCTGCCTGCCGCCAACAACCGTTTCATGTGGTATTCCGGGCTGGTCATCATGTACAGCGTCAGGCCATCCGCGGCACCGGGTCCGACAAAGCGAGTCTGGAACGGGAACAGGTGGATATCGGTGACCGTCGCCTGGCTCATGGTTGGCGTTTCAACTTCTAATACGCCACGATCGGCGAAGAAACGCCGGATCTCAGTCAGGATCGCTGCGCGTTTCAACAAATTGGCGATGGGTGCACTTGGCTGCCAGCTTGCCGTTTCGCTCATGGTAATTACTCCGAAATCAAACAGGGGATGCAGTCTACTCGTATCCAGGCATGCAAACAAATTCTTAACAGCCCGGCGCCTTTAATGGCGGTATTTCCTAATAAATAATTAGCAGAAAGGTTAATAAAAGGTGAATAAACGTTAAATACCCCTTGCAGGCAATTATCCTTCCGGCTTCGAGTTAAAAGGCAAAACAATCGATCACATCAAATTTCTTCTACTTATCTTTAGGTATAGTTAATTCCACATTATTGGTGGGAGATATCTATCCTTAGTCTTTATGCAACGACAATGAACTCAATTAGTTAGCACCCGAAGAATTTTTATAAATATTAAGCATAGATATTTAATTTGCCGTTCTTAACAAGAATATTGGAGGAATGCAGTGCAAACCTTTAACGCCGATCTTGCCATTATTGGGGCCGGGGGTGCTGGTTTACGTGCAGCAATAGCCGCAGCGGAAGCCAATCCCCAACTGAAAATCGCGCTGATCTCTAAAGTTTACCCGATGCGCAGCCATACCGTGGCCGCCGAAGGGGGCTCCGCCGCCGTTACTCAGGATCACGATACCTTTGACTACCACTTTAACGACACCGTTGCCGGTGGCGACTGGTTGTGTGAACAGGACGTAGTCGACCATTTCGTTCACAACTGCCCACGTGAAATGATCCAACTTGAACAGTGGGGTTGCCCGTGGAGCCGCAAACCAGACGGTTCAGTCAACGTGCGTCGCTTCGGCGGCATGAAGATTGAACGTACCTGGTTCGCCGCCGACAAAACCGGCTTCCATATGCTGCATACCCTGTTCCAGACGTCACTCAAATACCCGCAAATCCAGCGTTTTGACGAGCACTTTGTGCTGGATATTCTGGTGGATGACGGTCAGGCCCGTGGTTTGATAGCGATGAACATGATGGAAGGCACCCGCGTGCAGATCCGTGCCAATGCGGTGATCATGGCTACCGGCGGTGCTGGACGCGTATACCGCTACAACACCAACGGCGGCATCGTTACCGGTGATGGCATGGGTATGGCGTTCCATCACGGCATACCGCTGCGCGATATGGAATTCGTCCAATATCACCCGACCGGTTTGCCAGGCTCCGGCATTCTGATGACTGAAGGTTGCCGTGGTGAAGGCGGCATTCTGGTGAACAAAGACGGCTATCGCTATCTGCAAGACTACGGCATGGGGCCAGAAACCCCGCTGGGCGAACCGAAGAATAAATACATGGAACTGGGCCCGCGCGACAAAGTTTCTCAGGCCTTCTGGCACGAATGGCGTGCCGGCCGCACCATCCCGACACCTCGTGGTGACGTGGTCTATCTCGACCTGCGCCATTTGGGGGAAAAGAAACTGCTCGAACGCCTGCCGTTTATTTGTGAACTGGCCAAAGCCTATGTCGGCGTGGATCCGGTGAAAGACCCCATTCCGGTTCGTCCGACCGCGCACTACACCATGGGGGGTATTGAGACCGACCAAAACTGTGAGACACGCATCAAGGGGCTGTTTGCCGTTGGCGAATGTTCGTCTGTCGGTCTGCACGGCGCCAACCGACTGGGTTCCAACTCACTGGCAGAATTAGTGGTGTTTGGCCGAGTCGCCGGTGAGCACGCCGCACGTCGGGCATTGGAAAGCGGCCCGGCCAACGGCAGTGCTCTGGATGCACAGGGCCGCGACGTCGAGACCCGTCTGAGCAACCTGATGAAACAGGAAGGTAACGAGAACTGGGCCAAAATTCGCGACGAAATGGGCATGTCGATGGAAGAAGGCTGCGGCATTTACCGCACGCCAGAGTTGATGCAAAAGACTGTCGATAAGCTGGCTGAGCTGAAAGAACGTTTCAAACGCGTAAAAATCACCGACAGTTCCAGCGTGTTCAATACCGATTTGCTGTACACCATCGAGCTGGGTTACGGGCTGGACGTCGCAGAATGCATGGCACACTCTGCCCTGAACCGCAAAGAGTCCCGCGGTGCTCACCAGCGCCTGGATGAAGGCTGTACCGAACGTGACGACGTGAATTTCCTGAAGCATACCTTAGCGTTCCATAACCCGAACGGCGCACCACGCCTGGAATACAGCGACGTGAAGATCACCAAACTGCCACCGGCCAAACGCGTGTACGGTGCTGAAGCCGAAGCACAGGATAAAAAGGATAAGGAGCAGGCAAATGGCTGAGATGAAGACCCTGAAAATCGAGGTCATGCGCTATAACCCTGAACGCGATGCCGAACCGCATTTCGAAACCTTTGCAGTCCCTTATGACGAACAAACCTCGCTGCTCGATGCGCTGGGCTATATCAAGGATAACCTGGCGCCCGACCTGTCCTACCGCTGGTCATGCCGCATGGCGATTTGCGGTTCGTGCGGCATGATGGTCAACCGGGTTCCGAAATTGGCCTGTAAAACCTTCCTGCGCGAATACACCGACGGTATGAAAGTAGAGGCCTTGGGTAACTTCCCGATTGAACGTGATTTGGTGGTCGATATGACTCACTTTATCGAAAGTCTGGAAGCCATTAAGCCTTATATCATCGGCAATAACCGCAAACCGGAAGATGGCCCTAACGTACAAACCCCTGCGCAGATGGCCAAGTATCACCAGTTCTCTGGCTGCATCAACTGCGGTTTGTGTTACGCCGCTTGTCCGCAATTCGGCCTGAACCCAGAGTTTATTGGCCCTGCGGCGATTACTCTGGCGCATCGCTATAACCTGGATAACCGCGACCACGGCCAGAAACAGCGCATGGCGCAGCTCAACGGCCAGAACGGCGTATGGAGCTGTACCTTTGTTGGCTATTGTTCTGAAGTCTGTCCGAAGCACGTTGATCCAGCCGCTGCGATTCAGCAAGGCAAGGTAGAAAGCGCCAAAGACTTCATGATCGCCATGCTGAAGCCGCAATAAGGGAGATAAACAGCAATGACTACACAACGTAAGCCCTATGTGCGCACCATGACGCCGACCTGGTGGCAAAAACTCGGCTTTTACCGTTTCTATATGCTGCGTGAAGGGACTTCAGTACCGGCAGTCTGGTTCAGTATCGTGCTGATCTACGGCGTTTTTGCACTGAAAGGTGGAGCGGATAGTTGGGCAGGTTTCGTCGGTTTCCTGCAAAACCCACTGGTGCTGCTGATTAACATCATCGCCCTGCTGGCCGCACTGCTGCATACCAAAACCTGGTTCGACTTGGCACCGAAAGCCGCCAATATCGTGGTCAACAGCGAGAAAATGGGGCCTGGGCCTATCGTCAAAGCGCTATGGGCAGTAACGCTGCTCGCCAGCGTGGTCATCCTGGCCGTGGCCTTGCTGTAATCCGGAGGAAACATGATAAATCAATCACCTAAACGCTCAGACGAACCGGTTTTCTGGGGATTATTCGGCGCTGGCGGCATGTGGGGGGCGATCATCGCGCCCGCTATCGTACTGCTGGTCGGCATTCTGCTGCCGCTGGGGTGGTTCCCCGGCGATGCATTAGGCTATGACCGCGTGCTGGCTTTCTGTCAAAGCCTGATCGGCCGCTTGTTCCTGCTGCTGATGATCATCCTGCCACTGTGGTGCGGTCTGCATCGTATCCATCATGCGATGCACGATTTGAAAATCCACGTGCCGGCAGGTAAATGGGTGTTCTATGGCCTGGCAGCTATCCTCAGCGTCGTCACCGTTATCGGCGTAGTAACGCTATAAAACACCGCTGGCGGCCAACGCTTATTGGCCGCCAGCTTTGCCTTTCGGCTACACTGTTTATTCACATCAGGTAAACAGGAGTAACCCATGCGTCTTCGGTCAAAGCTATGCACGATTATTCCCGCCTTCCTTTCCGCCGCGTGCAGCGTTTCCCCTCCGCAGGATATCAAAGTAGTGAATGATTTCGACAGCCAACGCTACCTCGGTACCTGGTATGAAATCGCTCGCTTTGATCACCGTTTTGAACGGGGCCTCGAGCAGGTTACCGCCAGTTACAGCCCTCGCGAAGACGGTGGCCTAAAAGTGGTTAATCGGGGTTTTAATTCGCAAAAACAACAATGGCAGGAAAGCACGGGCAAGGCCTATTTTACGGGTTCACCGCAGGTTGCCGCACTTAAGGTGTCCTTTTTTGGGCCTTTCTACGGTGGATATAACGTGATTGAGCTGGATGCGAATTACCGCTACGCCCTGGTATGCGGCCCAAACCGGGGGTATTTGTGGATACTGTCGCGCACGCCGACACTGGACACCGCCACGCGCGACAGATTAGTACAAACCGCGAAAAACAACGGCTTTGATACGGATAAGCTAATCTGGGTGAAACAACAGCAACATCAGTGACTGCTGAACTTCAACCCAAGTATGCCGACAACGATCAGGCACAGGCTGATAATGCGCGCGATATTGGTCGACTCACCCAGCAATACCATCCCCATAATTGCTGCCCCTACAGCGCCGATGCCCGTCCAGACGGCATAAGCGGTGCCCGCAGGTAGCGTTTTCATCGCGTTCGCCAACAGCACCATACTGACCACCATGGCGACAACGGTAATGATGCTCGGCGTCAGGCGGGTAAACCCATGGGTGTATTTCAGGCCGATAGCCCACACAACTTCAAGTAAACCCGCGATAAGTAAAATAATCCAAGCCATGAGACGGCCTCCATAAGTGGGGTCGTCCCCGAACAATGACACGTAAACGGGTCGTCCCGTTCAGTTTGATGATGAATTGCGGGCAAGAAGAGCCGCCAGAGGCAGGATATCAGGCCCGTAAACGGGCAGGCAAGCAGGTTTGACGATGCGGTGGTATTCCACCGTGGGAAATACCACCGGGATCAGGAATGCGTGCTATTGCGCACTACGCTGGATGGCCTTACCGCCAGCCTGAATATCTTCGCCCACACCTTGAGTGGTATTGCATGCGGTCAATGAGGTCAAAATCATCAAAGAGAAAATCGCGATAATACTTTTCTTCAGCATAGGGAAGTCCTTATTTATCAGTGATGAAAAAATACGACTTTCTAAGCTTAGTAAATATTAGCGGGCGTTGCTGTTTAAAATGGTTTTATTTTGCACTATGACATTAGTGCATTTTATGTGTATTAGCTGGCCGTGCGCGAAATAGCGCCGCCGAGGTGCTGGACGTCCTCACCGAAGCCACGGAAAGTATTACAACCGCTAAGGGACATCAGTAACAACAGGGAGACAACGGCTAACAGAGTTTTCTTCATTATTCAGATTCTGCCAACAATATGCGGGAAGGGATAAAACAAAGGAGCCAAGTTTGGCTCCTTTGTGTTGAAACTTATTTAACGCGTGAAACGTATTCGCCAGAGCGAGTGTCAACGCGGACAACTTCGCCAATCTGTACGAACAGGGGAACCTTAACCACAGCGCCAGTGCTCAGGGTAGCAGGCTTGCCGCCGGTACCCGCAGTGTCGCCTTTCAGGCCTGGATCGGTATCAACGATTTCAGCTTCGATGAAGTTCGGCGGCTGAACCGCGATAGGACGACCGTCCCACAGGGTAACGATACATTCTGCGTTATCTTGCAGCCATTTTGCCGCATCAGATACAGTTTTTTCTTCAACACCGTGTTGCTCGAAAGTCTCAGGGTGCATGAAGTGGTAGAACTCACCGTCGTTGTACAGGTAGTTCATGTTGGTATCTACAACGTCTGCGCCTTCGCAAGAGTCAGTAGATTTGAAGGTTTTTTCAACGCGGCTGCCGGTCAGCAGACGACGCATCTTAACGCGTGCAAACGCCTGGCCTTTGCCCGGCTTGACGAACTCACTGGATTCGATGGCGTAAGGTTCACCCTCGAACATGATTTTAAGACCCGGACGGAAATCGTTGCTAGAATAAGTCGCCATGATGGCCCTCTGAATATTTAAACTGGTAGCTTAGCCAAAAAAATGGCACACATTATAACCCAAAGTACGGCATATAGAGAAGATTGGTTGCATCAACTCGCCGATGTTATTACCGATCCCGATGAATTACTGCAGCTTTTATCACTGAATACGCATCCAGAGCTGCCGCAGGGCCGCGAAGCCCGGCGCCTGTTCGCACTGCGCGTACCACGCGCCTTCGCCGCACGCATGCGTTCCGGCGATCCCGATGACCCGTTACTGCGCCAGGTTCTGACTGCCAGCGAAGAGTTCATCAATGCGCCTGGCTTCACAAACGACCCGCTGGATGAACAACGTAGTGTGGTGCCAGGCCTGCTGCATAAATACCGTAATCGTGCTTTGCTGTTGGTTAAAGGCGGCTGTGCGGTCAACTGCCGTTACTGCTTCCGCCGCCATTTCCCGTATCAGGACAACCAGGGCAACAAGGCCAACTGGCGTCAGGCGCTGGATTA
This sequence comes from Serratia sp. NPDC087055, assembly GCF_044900985.1. Lineage (NCBI taxonomy): Bacteria > Pseudomonadati > Pseudomonadota > Gammaproteobacteria > Enterobacterales > Yersiniaceae > Serratia > Serratia sp. NPDC087055. The sequence goes on along the minus strand of NZ_JBJDOG010000002.1, from coordinate 18,791 downwards.
TATCCGCCAACACCCAGAACTGGATGAGATTATTTTCTCCGGTGGGGACCCGTTGATGGCGAAAGACCATGAGTTGGACTGGTTGATCGGTGAACTAGAAGCCATTACGCACCTGAAACGGCTGCGTATTCATACCCGCTTACCCGTCGTTATCCCTGCGCGCATTACGCCTGAGCTGTGTCAGCGGCTTTCAGTATCACGCCTACAGGTGTTGATGGTCACGCATATCAACCACGCCAATGAAATTGACCGCGAACTGCAAGCCAGCATGGCACAGCTGCGCCTGGCCGGTGTCACGTTGCTGAATCAAAGCGTGCTGCTGCGTGGTATTAATGATAATGCTGACACGCTGGCGGCACTGAGTAACGCGCTATTTGATGCAGGTATTCTACCGTACTACATCCACGTACTGGATAAGGTACAGGGAGCCGCGCACTTTATGGTCAGTGATGACGAGGCACGCGCAATCATGCAGTCTCTGCTGAGCAAAGTTTCCGGCTATATGGTGCCACGCCTCACCCGTGAAGTCGGTGGTAAGCCAAGCAAAACCCCTCTCGACCTGCACCTGATGCAAGACTGACGATGGCGGTTTATCGAGACAAAAAGAGGCATGCCTGAGCATGCCTCTTTTTTATGCCATCTTGTAAATCGTATTATGTTACGGGCACTTATAAACCTGGCCAACCATTTTGCTGTCTAATGGGGCAAAGCTTGACAGTAAGTTCTGGCTTGGGCTGGTTGCACCATAAATGACATTGCCACCCATTGCCGCCGCTTTATTACGCAGATCGTTTGCCGCACCGCGCATGGAACTACCTTCACCGCCATTACCTGACAACCAGTTGCTCTGAGTGCCGGTCACTTCGCCCACCAGCTGGCATTCTGCTGCCGGTTTGGTGTCGGTGAATTTAACCTGTTGGCCTGCAGCGGACAGTTCATTGGTGCTGCTGCAACCTGCCAGCAGTACCGCTGCCGAAAGACCCAGTAAGGCTTTAATCCGCATCTTGTTCCCCATCTATATTGAGAATTTCGCAAAAGCTTATCAGAAAGCGTTGCCATCTCTTAAGCATCCGTTGCCACTGGTGCTGGCCAACGTCTTGAGCGACAGCTGATGAAAGATCAGTTTACCAGCTAAATCAGTCCGGTCTGCAAAAATATCATCAAAAGCCGTACGACAAAGCACGCAAAAAAAACCCCGACCAATTGGCCGGGGCTTTTGCACACGCTAACGTGGGGGATGATTACATCATGCCGCCCATGCCGCCCATGCCACCCATACCGCCAGCGCCACCTAAATCAGGTGCATCACTTTTTGGCAGGTCGGTTACCATGCATTCGGTGGTGATCATCAGGCCAGCCACAGATGCCGCGTACTGCAGAGCAGAACGGGTTACTTTGGTTGGATCCAGGATACCCATCGCGATCATGTCGCCGTATTCTTCGGTGTAAGCGTTGTAGCCGTAGCTGCCTTCGCCTGCTTTCACGTTGTTCGCAATAACAGAAGCTTCTTCACCGGCGTTGATTACGATCTGACGCAGTGGGGATTCCATCGCGCGCAGTGCAACCTTGATACCGACGTTCTGGTCTTCGTTGTCGCCTTTCAGGTTAGCGATTTTGCTTGCTACACGGATCAGTGCAACACCACCACCCGCAACCACGCCTTCTTCAACCGCAGCACGGGTTGCGTGCAGGGCATCTTCAACGCGTGCTTTCTTCTCTTTCATTTCAACTTCAGTTGCTGCGCCAACTTTGATAACGGCAACGCCGCCAGCCAGTTTAGCGACACGCTCTTGCAGTTTTTCACGATCGTAGTCAGAGGTCGCTTCTTCGATCTGCTGACGGATCTGGGTAACGCGGCCTTTGATAGTCGCTTCGTCGCCCACGCCATCGATGATGATGGTGGTGTCTTTGTTGATAACAACACGCTTAGCTTGGCCCAGGTCTTCCAGGGTCGCTTTTTCCAGCTCCAGACCGATCTCTTCAGAGATAACGGTACCGGCAGTCAGGGTAGCGATGTCCTGCAGCATGGCTTTACGACGGTCACCGAAACCAGGTGCTTTAACCGCAGCCACTTTCACGATGCCGCGCATGGTGTTAACCACCAGGGTAGCCAGCGCTTCGCCTTCAACATCTTCAGCAATGATCAGCAGTGGTTTGCCCGCTTTCGCTACGGCTTCCAGTACTGGCAGCATTTCACGGATGTTGGAGATTTTCTTGTCAGCCAGCAGGATGAACGGGCTTTCCAGCTCAATAGAACCTGTTTCTGGTTTATTGATGAAGTATGGAGACAGGTAACCACGGTCGAACTGCATACCTTCAACCACGTCCAGCTCGTCTTGCAGGCCAGTGCCTTCTTCAACGGTAATGACGCCTTCTTTACCGACTTTTTCCATCGCTTCTGCAATCAGTTTACCCACGGTTTCGTCGGAGTTTGCAGAGATAGTGCCTACCTGAGCGATAGCTTTGGAGTCAGAGCAAGGTACGGACAGTTTTTTCAGCTCTTCAACAGCAGCGATAACCGCTTTGTCGATGCCGCGCTTCAGATCCATCGGGTTCATGCCGGCAGCGACTGCTTTCAGGCCTTCGGTGATGATGGATTGAGCCAGTACGGTTGCAGTGGTGGTACCGTCGCCTGCCGCGTCGTTCGCTTTAGAGGCAACTTCTTTCACCATTTGCGCACCCATGTTTTCAAACTTGTCTTCCAGTTCGATCTCACGAGCAACAGATACGCCATCTTTAGTGATGGTAGGAGCGCCGAAGGATTTATCCAGCACTACGTTACGGCCTTTCGGGCCCAGGGTCACTTTCACTGCATCAGCGAGAACATTCACACCGCGGAGCATTTTCACGCGAGCGTCATTGCCGAATTTTACGTCTTTAGCTGCCATTGGTATTTCCCTTCAACTCGTTCAGTTCAGAAGATAAAAGCGTAATTACGCTTCAACAATTGCCAGAATGTCGCTTTCGGACATGATCAACACTTCTTCATTGTCGATCTTCTCTGCTTTCACGCCGTAGCCGTCGTTGAAAATCACGATATCGCCAACTTTTACATCCAGCGGCTGGATGTTGCCGCTTTCCAGAACACGTCCTTTACCAACTGCAACTACTTCACCACGAGTAGATTTACCCGCTGCAGAGCCAGTCAGAACGATGCCGCCAGCAGATTTTGATTCAACTTCTTTGCGCTTGACGATAACGCGGTCATGCAATGGACGAATACTCATTGAACGCTCTCCTGTAAGAAGGTCTCTATCAGATTTAGGGTTGTCACCGGATTGTGATTACCGGCCTCGTGGAATTTGAAATGGGGGCATTCCATTCCCCTTCAAGGGGCCGGCCAAAAAAATTTTCGCTTTTAATGGCAATACTGGGCTACCGATACAAAAAACGCGGCCTGAGCCGCGTTTTTTCAGCGATCGTTACGCTTGTCATGATCGTCAGGTTGGTGATCCAACGTATAACGATCGTCATTCTTACGCTGAAACTCACCGTCGAAAGTGTTGCCATTAGCAGCGTCGCCCCCTTGCCCCCAACCGCCTGGGCGGTAGACGGACAGATGCGGCATCAACTTAAGCGTCAGCGACTTCTGCACGGGCGGCAGCAGCAACAACAGACCGAGGAAGTCGGTAAAAAACCCTGGGACAAGCAGCAGGAAACCCGCCAGCACCAGCGAAACACTCTTCACCATTTCCGCTGCCGGGCTTTCACCGGCAGCCAGTTTCTGTTGCATTTGCATGAAGGTTTTCATGCCCTGATTGCGTACCAGCGAAATGCCGACGCAGGAGGTGAACACCACCAGCAACAGAGTAATTGCCACACCCAATACGGCGGCAACTTTGATAAATAAAGATATTTCTATGTAAGCCAACAGAAATATCAGCAGTAACGGTAACCAGCGCACCTGGTTCTCCTCTGGTAGCGTTGCGGAGCCGCACACTGGCGACGACGCGGAAAAAGAGGCCGGTAAACGGCCGACCTCAATACAATGGGGTCAGCCGGTAGCCATTTCAACCAAAGACCCTTTTTTATTGCTAAAGTGAGTAAACGTGAATGAGATCACAGAACACGAAACACGTGATTTAAGAAGGCCCAGAAGGTGATCTGGATTCAGTCATTTATTACTAACCAGCATATGATCTGGGCAGCAACGGGCACTATGGTTAATCGTTTCACGCCTGAAGCCTTCGGCAACATAATTTGGTTACCTGACAATTAATTAATTCGGCAGCAATTTAAAGAAGGTTCTCATGTCAAATAACATTCGTATCGAAGAAGACCTGTTAGGAACACGTGAAGTCCCCGCAGAAGCCTATTACGGTGTTCACACTCTGCGTGCGATTGAAAACTTCTATATCAGCAACAGCAAAATCAGTGATGTGCCCGAATTTGTTCGTGGCATGGTGATGGTAAAAAAAGCCGCAGCGATGGCGAATAAAGAACTAAAAACCATTCCGCGCAAAATCGCTGATGTCATCATCCAGGCCTGTGATGAAGTGCTGGATAAAGGCAAATGCATGGACCAGTTCCCAGTAGACGTGTTCCAGGGCGGCGCCGGCACGTCTCTGAACATGAATACCAACGAAGTACTGGCGAACATCGGCCTGGAACTGATGGGGCATCAGAAAGGGGAATATCAATACCTGAACCCTAACGACCACCTCAACAAATGCCAATCCACTAACGACGCCTACCCAACCGGTTTCCGCATTGCCGTTTATGCCTCCAACCAAAAGCTGATCGACGCCATCAACCAACTGCGCGAAGGTTTTGACCATAAAGCCAAGGAATTTGAAAACATCCTGAAAATGGGGCGTACCCAACTGCAGGATGCCGTCCCTATGACGTTGGGTCAGGAATTCCACGCTTTCAGCGTTTTGCTGAAAGAAGAAACCCGCAACTTGCATCGCACTGCTGAGCTCTTGCTGGAAGTGAACCTGGGTGCCACCGCGATTGGTACGGCGCTCAACACGCCTGAAGGCTACCCACAATTGGCCGTACAGAAACTGGCAGAGGTCAGTAACTTGCCGGTCGTGCCCGCCGAAGATTTGATCGAAGCCACCTCAGACTGCGGCGCTTATGTGATGGTACACAGCGCACTGAAACGCCTGGCGGTTAAACTGTCTAAAATCTGTAATGACCTGCGCCTGCTATCTTCAGGCCCTCGTGCCGGCTTGAACGAGATCAACCTGCCGGAACTGCAGGCAGGCTCCTCAATCATGCCAGCCAAGGTGAACCCGGTTGTACCGGAAGTGGTCAATCAAGTGTGTTTCAAGGTGATTGGCAACGACACTTGCGTTACCATGGCGGCCGAAGCAGGCCAACTGCAGTTGAACGTGATGGAACCGGTCATTGGCCAGGCCATGTTCGAGTCTATCCATATACTGACCAACGCATGTTATAACCTGCTGGAAAAATGCATTAACGGCATCACCGCGAATAAAGAAGTGTGCGAACACTACGTCTTCAATTCTATCGGTATCGTCACCTATCTGAACCCGTTCATTGGCCACCATAATGGTGACATCGTCGGGAAGATCTGCGCCGAAACAGGTAAAACCGTACGTGAAGTCGTATTGGAACGCGGTCTGCTGACGGAAGCCGAGCTGGATGACATCTTCTCCGTGGAGAACTTGATGCACCCGGCCTATAAAGCCAAACGCTATACGGATGAAAATGAACAATAGCAGATACACCCGGTAGCCCAAAAAGGCACGCTAAATCCCCTGGATAGCGTGCCTTTTTACTTTCCATCGCCCACAAAAATTTAACTTTTTATTTTCAATTTACACCCAAAATAATTGGGGCTGCATCAAGGCGGCAAGAGGGAATCCCAAGAGCTTACTCAAATAAGTGACTGGGGTGAGTACTGACAGCCAACGCAGATGCGGCTTTAAAAATGCAGGGTATAGCTCACTTTAAGGAGTAGACACTATGTTAGCCGTAGAATTGGTTATCGTTCTGCTGGCCATTTTTTTAGGGGCCAGGCTGGGCGGTATCGGAATTGGATTTGCAGGCGGACTCGGGGTTTTGGTCTTGGCGCTGATTGGCGTGAAGCCAGGTAGCATCCCTTTCGACGTGATTTCCATCATCATGGCTGTGATTGCCGCGATCTCGGCAATGCAGGTCGCGGGCGGTATGGATTACCTGGTGCAGCAAACTGAAAAACTGCTGCGCAAGAATCCAAAACACATCACGATCTTAGCGCCGATCGTCACCTATTTTCTGACCATCTTCGCCGGTACCGGCAACATCTCTCTTTCTGCACTGCCCGTCATTGCAGAAGTGGCGAAAGAACAGGGCATTAAGCCTTGCCGCCCGCTGTCTACCGCAGTGGTTTCCGCTCAAATTGCCATCACCGCATCCCCCATTTCGGCGGCTGTAGTTTACATGTCTTCCGTGATGGAAGGCCACGGCGTCAGCTATCTGCACCTGCTGATGGTGGTCATGCCTTCAACTTTCTGTGCCGTACTGGTGATGTCGTTGCTGGTGAGTTGGCTGTTCGACTCTAAATTGTCTGACGACCCGGTTTACCTGAAACGCCTTGAAGAAGGCCTGGTGACACTGCGCGGCAACAAGGTAATGGAAATCAAACCGCGCGCCAAAGTCTCGGTATTGCTGTTCCTGCTGGGCGTGTTGTGCGTGGTAGCCTACGCCATCATCAACAGCCCAGGCTTGGGCCTGGTGGCAAAACCCTTGATGAACACCACCAATGCGATTTTGATCATCATGCTGAGCGTCGCCACCCTGACGACCCTGCTGTGTCGCGTCGATACTGATGCAGTGCTGAACTCCAGCACCTTCAAGGCCGGTATGAGCGCCTGTATCTGTATTCTGGGCGTAGCCTGGTTGGGCGATACTTTCGTGCAGGCCAATATTGATTGGATCAAAGAGACAGCGGGTAGCGTGATTCAGTCACACCCATGGCTGCTGGCAGTGATCTTCTTCTTCTGCTCTGCGCTGCTGTACTCTCAGGCCGCCACTGCCAAGGCATTGATGCCAATGGCGCTGGCGCTGAATGTATCCCCCTTGACCGCCGTGGCATCCTTCGCTGCCGTCTCGGGCCTGTTCATCCTGCCGACCTACCCTACGCTGGTCGCGGCAGTGCAGATGGATGACACCGGCACAACGCGCATTGGGCGCTTTGTCTTTAACCACCCGTTCTTTATCCCCGGCACCATCGGCGTGATATTGGCGGTGCTGTTCGGCTTCCTGCTGGGCGGCGTAATGCTGTAATGCTCTCACCGGGGCTTACCGCCCCGGTTTCCTCCAATCCTGCCCCACTGGCGATAAACTCGCCTTCTAGCCAACCGTCCTTCAAGGTATAGTGCCCACTGATAATTTGGATGAGAGGGCCGAAGATGTCTGACTGCGAAGCTATCGTCATACTCTGCACCGCACCCGATGAGGCCACGGCACAAGACCTGGCAGCCCGGGTATTGGGAGAAAAGCTGGCGGCCTGCGCCACACTGCTACCCGGCGCATCATCGTTGTACTACTGGGAAGGGAAACTGGAGCAGGAGTACGAAGTGCAAATGCTGTTCAAAAGCGATCGCCACCACCAAGACGCCCTGCTCAACTACGTGAAACAACATCACCCGTACCAAACGCCCGAGCTACTGGTACTGCCGGTGATGGCTGGAGATAAAGACTACCTGTTATGGATCAACGCCTCATTAAATTGATATTCCTGCTTTGCAGCCTGTTTTTTTTGCCACAGGCGGCTCAGGCCTCGTTGTTCACCCAAAAGGGTGGCAGCCAATTCGTGCCCGTCGATCAGGCATTTGCCTTTGATTTTAAGCAGCAAGGCCACCAGCTCACGCTAAACTGGCAAATCCGCCCCGGATATTACCTGTACCGCCAGCAGATCAAACTGGTACCACAGCAGGTGACGTTAGGCGCCTTTACGCTGCCTGCCGGGCTGAGCCATAAAGATGAGTTCTTCGGCGAAGTGGCCATTTTCAAGCAGCAGCTTACTCTGCCCATTCCCCTGCGGCAGGCTGCCAGTGGCGCCAGTGTGAGTGTGACTTATCAGGGCTGCGCCGAAGCGGGTTTCTGCTACCCACCGGAAACACGGGTGATCCCTTTGGATGCCGTAAGTGCCGTCACCGCGCCGCCTGCCGTTGCGCCTGAAGCACCTGCGCCGGCTGGTCTGCCATTTTCCCCGCTGTGGGCACTGCTGATTGGTATTGGTATTGCCTTTACCCCCTGTGTACTGCCGATGTACCCCTTGATTTCCGGCATCATCCTTGGGCGAGAAAAACCGCACAGCAGTGGACGCATACTGGCACTGGCGGTGGTGTATGTTCAGGGCATGGCGCTGACCTACACCCTGCTGGGTTTAGTGGTTGCGGCCGCCGGGCTACAGTTCCAGGCAGCACTGCAACACCCCTATGTTCTCATCGGCCTGTCGATACTGTTTATCGCTTTGGCTTTGTCGATGTTCGGTCTGTATTCGCTGCAGTTGCCGTCTTCACTGCAAACACGGCTGGCGGGCTGGAGCAACACCCAACAAGGCGGCTCTCTGCCTGGCGTGTTCCTGATGGGTGCGCTGGCTGGGCTGATTTGTTCTCCCTGCACTACCGCGCCGCTCAGCGCTATCCTGCTGTACATTGCCCAAAGCGGTAACATGTGGGCAGGCGGCGGTACGTTGTACCTCTATGCGTTAGGCATGGGTATCCCGCTGGTGCTGGTGACCCTGTTCGGCAATCGCCTGTTGCCGCGCAGCGGCCCATGGATGCAGTATGTCAAAGAAGCCTTTGGCTTTGTGATCCTGGCGCTGCCTGTATTCTTGCTGGAACGTGTCATTGGCGAGCCATGGGGGCTACGGTTGTGGAGCCTGCTCGGCCTGGCGTTCTTTGGTTGGGCATTCACGTTGAGTCTGAAAACCTCCCGCGGCTGGGGGCGTGCATTGCAATTACTCCTGCTGGCAGCGGCAGTGATTACTGCACGCCCGCTCCAAGACTGGGCGTTTGGTGCCAATAGCGCACAGCAAGCTGCAGTGCAACATTTGAAGTTCACACGTATTAGTAACGTAGAAGAGCTCAATCTTGCGCTGCAACAGGCGCAAGGGAAGCCAGTAATGCTGGATCTGTACGCTGATTGGTGTGTAGCCTGCAAGGAGTTCGAAAAGTACACATTCAGCGATACCGCGGTTCAGTCTACGCTTTCCAATACAGTGCTACTGCAGGCCGATGTGACCGCCAACAATACCGAGCAGGTCGCGCTTCTCAAACACCTAAAAGTCTTGGGATTACCGACAATTCTGTTCTTTAATGGTGTCGGGCAAGAGTTAACAAACCAACGAGTAACCGGATTTATGGATGCAACGGCATTCAACGCGCATTTGCAGAAAGTGGTGCAATAAATAACACTGAATTTCAGAACCGAATTTGGAGGGAGCACAAGTGCAACGTGAACACGTTCTTGATACGGCACTGGGGCTGTTAGAACAACAGGGCCTGGCGACCGCCACACTAGAAATGCTGGCAGATAAACTCGACGTGCAACCGGGTGACCTAAAGCGATTCTGGCCGGATCGCGAAGCATTGTTGTATGACTGCCTGCGTTATCACGGTCAGCAAATTGACACCTGGCGCCGCCAACTCTTGCTGGACGAAACCCTGAGCCCACAGCAAAAACTGCTGGCGCGATATGACGTTCTGGAAGAATACGTCAAACATGACCGCTACCCGGGTTGCCTGTTTATTGCCGCCTGCAGTTTCTTCCCAGAGGTGGACCACCCGATCCACCAGCTAGCGGAACAGCAGAAGCTGACATCGTTGGATCTGACCCGTGATCTACTCCGTGAAATGGACGCCGATGACGCCGACATGGTGGCACAGCAGATGGAGCTGATTCAGGAGGGTTGCCTGAGTAAACTGCTGGTAAAACGTCAGCTACAGGACGTATCTGTCGCTAAGCGACTGGCGGAAGACATCTTACAGGTGGCCCAGTGCCGCAGAAACGGGGCATTAAGCTGAATTCACTCCCGGCGGCACACAGCCGCCGCAGAGCGTCGACAGTTTTGGACCAAATTTCACGCCCTTTGACCGAAAAGCCAGCAACCAGACGCATTTTGGCTGATTTCGTTGAGAAAGCCGTTGACTGCCTTCGGCCAATACGGTTTAATGCTGCGCGTTGCCCGGATAGCTCAGTCGGTAGAGCAGGGGATTGAAAATCCCCGTGTCCTTGGTTCGATTCCGAGTCCGGGCACCACTATTTAGAAGAACCCGCCTATGGCGGGTTTTTTGCTTTCCGAGATACGGACTCTCCATCGAACTCCGTTCGATTATTCGGCCACAGGCCTCACCCTACGGGCCAACGCTAAAGCGTTGTTCAACACGGCGCCAGCGCCTGTTGTCCGAATCCGGGCACCACTATTTAGAAGAACCCGCCTATGGCGGTTTTTTTGCTTTCTGAGATACGGACTCTCCATCGAACTTCGTTCGATTATTCGGCCACAGGCCTCACCCTACGGGCCAACGCTAAAGCGTTGTTCAACACGGCGCCAGCGCCGGTTGTCCGAGTCCGGGCACCACTATTTAGAAGAACCCGCCTATGGCGGGTTTTTTGCTTTCTGAGATACGGACTCTCCATCGACCAGCCACGCGATCATTGTTAACTAAAGTACCTGACAATCAGCATGGTCCCCGAAGCCAGCAAAATAATATTGATAATCCTGAGGAACTGCTCACGCGACATTCTGAGGGTGAAATGCCGGCCCAAGGTAATACCCACCAACATTCCCGGCACCAGCGCTAATGCCAACAATAATAAGTCCACATCCAGATAAACACCGGCAACAGCAAAAATGATCACACGGGTCAGAGTGCTCAGACCAATCAGCGTGGTCTGAGTTATGCGAAAAGCCTCTTTTTTTTCAATTCGACCACTGAGATAGATCGCGTAAATAAAGCCGCCGCTCCCGAAAAGTGCGCTGAATATCCCCCCAATCAAACCAAAGGGCACTGAAGCCTTGGGCGACAATTGCCGAACCGGTTTTACGCCACTGAGAGAATAGACAGCGTAAAACACGACAAAAATCCCCAACGCCAGCAACAGTATCTCTGGCCGGGACTTCAGCAAGATAGCCGCCCCCAACAGGCTGCCGATGACCATTAATGGCACCAGCCGTTTCAATTCCGACCATTGCGCATTACGCCCATCACGACTGACATTGATAACAGCCGCACACATATCCAACAGCGCCAACAAAGGGACAATTTTCGCCACCGGAATATAAAGCGCCATCACAGGACTGGCGATCAGCGCAGAGCCAAAACCAGCGATGCCAAAGATGACATAAGCCACTAATAATGTGCCTGCCAGTACCAGATAACTCGAGAGCGTTAAGGTATCGTACATATTATTTTTTCCAATCCATGAAAATTCTTGAGCTGCACGAGAAATGCCGTGTCTTAGCGGGCTCAGCTCCCTGCAGCCCAAGTCCTGAAAAAACTTAGCCTATGGCGGCGTTTTTGACCACCTGACCGTTGGTGTTACTATATGTAGATCACTATGAAGCGCGACGACGTTTAAGGACGATATTTGAGTATGGGAAGCACATTCGCTGTATGGCGGCTGATCGCCGTGTGCGTGGTCAGTCTGGGATTATTGGGGTGCGGCTCCGGAAAAAAATCGAACAGCTACAACCGCGATTATGATCAATTAGCCAGAGGCAGCTATAACGGCAACACCTATACCGTCAAGCGCGGCGATACGCTGTTTTATATTGCCTGGATCACCAACAGCGAAGTCAGTGAGTTAGCCCGACGCAATAAAATTCCCAAACCTTACAACCTCGAGATTGGCCAAAAGCTGGCGTTAAATAACGCGACGGCGAAGAAAGGCAAATCGCGCAAAACACAGTCCACCAGCCAAATCGCAGCAGTGGCACCACCGCCAATCCGCAGCAGCATTAAATGCTGGCGTTGGCCAACTCAGGGCAATATCGTCAGTAAATATTCTACGGCAGACGGCGGTAACAAAGGCATTGATATTGCCGGTAACCGTGGCCAGCCCGTGTTTGCGGCAGCCAAAGGTCGCGTGGTGTACGTTGGCAATCAGCTGCGAGGTTATGGCAACCTGATTATGATCAAACACAATGATGAGTACATCAGTGCCTATGCCCATAACAATACCCTGCTGGTTAGCAACGCTCAGGAAGTAAAAGCCGGACAGAAAATTGCCACCATGGGGAGTACGGGCACCGACAAGGTGATGCTGCACTTCCAAATCCGTTATCGTGCCACCGCATTGGATCCGCTCCGCTTCTTGCCAGCTCAAGGCACTGCACCTGCCTGCTGATTCCTCACCGGAATAAAGACAAAAAACCCGCACAAGGCGGGTTTTTCATAGCAAACCAAGTGGCTGTTAAGACTCTTTGACCTGCTTGACGTCACCGGACAAGAACGCCTGCTCGTAAGCACGCGCCTTTTTACTGTCGAACTGGTGCTCCCATTTTGCGACCACCAGTACTGCCAATGCATTGCCCACTACATTCAGAGCCGTACGCGCCATATCCAGGATACGGTCAACGCCGGCAATAAATGCCAATCCTTCCAGTGGGATCCCCACACTGCCCAGTGTTGCCAGCAGCACCACAAAGGAAACGCCCGGCACGCCGGCAATGCCCTTCGAGGTCAGCATCAACGTCACCACCAAGACGACTTCCTGCCCCAGGGAGAGCTCAATTCCGTACAGCTGTGCAATAAAGATGGCCGCAATGCTTTGGTACAGCGTAGAACCGTCCAAATTGAAAGAGTAACCGGTCGGCACCACAAAGCTGGTGATGGCTTTCGGTGCGCCATACGCTTCCATCTTTTCAATGATACGCGGCAGTACCGTTTCCGAACTGGCGGTGGAGAAGGCCAGGATCAATTCATCTTTCAGGATGCGAATCAGCGTCCAAATACGCAGATTGCACAGCCGGGCCACTGCACCCAGCACTACCAAGGCGAAGAAGGCTATGGCGAAATACACCAGCAAGACCAACTTGGCCAACGGCAACAATGAGGCAAAGCCAAAGTTGGCGACCGTCACTGAGATCAGACCAAACACCCCGATCGGCGCATAGCGCATGATCATATGGGTCACTTTGAACATGCTTTCGGAAATGGCTTTAAATACCTTCAGCAACGGCTCTTTGGTTTCTTTGGGTAATGACGACAAACCAAGACCAAACAACACCGAGAAGAAGATAATCGGTAGCATGTCGCCTTTTGCCATTGAGGCAAAGACGTTTGAGGGAATCAACGACAAAATGGTCGCCACCAGGCTATGTGAACCACTTTGTACCTGTTCCGTGGTTTTTTCATATTGCGAGATATCGACCGCAGTCAGCGTCGACATATCGATGCCATGGCCGGGTTGAAAAACATTAGCTAACGTCAGCCCCACAACGATGGCAATCGTTGTGATCACTTCGAAGTAAATAATGGTTTTCAATCCGAGCCGACCTAACTTCTTCGCATCCCCTACCCCGGCGATGCCCAAAACCAATGTCGAAATAACAATCGGGACCACAATCATCTTAATCAAGCGAATAAATATATCACCAGCCGGACTAAGAATATTACTGACCAACCACTCACGTGACTCGCTTTGATTATGGAGCACCGCCCCGACAATAATACCCAGCACCAGTGCGATAAGGATTTGCCAAGCAAGACTGACTTTTACACTTTTCATACCCAAAAAGTCCTCAAAGGCTCTTTTCGTCGTATTTATCTTAACGCGACGAAAAAAGCACTTAATCATTTAATACAGGCTTATGTTAATAACCAAGAAGCGATCACCTGCCCTTAATGTGCCGCTATCTAAATCTGTACCATCTGAGTGGCATGGTCTGCAAGCCTTGTTTTATATGACTTTAGTGCAAAATTTAATCTAAAGTAAGTTTGGCATTCATTTCAAGCCACATAACTTGTTGTTATTAACAGCATAATTTTATGTGATAGGCATCACAAAATTATCGTGCGTCGAGATATTTAAAATCAGAAAATATGCGTTAATTTTGCATATTTAGTCCAACAATGATGTTTATATTATGTTGCGTAAAGGTTTTAAAAATGAGAATTATCCGGAATGGATAATAAGTATCGGTAATTAATAACGGCCCAAAAGTGATTGTTTGTTATAAATACCCTCTGACAAGCAAAACATTAATATCAACATCGAATATTAATGAAAATCTATGTTCCATAATGGTTTAAAAGAGCGTTAATTCAGTCGGTGGTATATCTACTATTCTCTATAGAAAGAATTTATCGCCGAAGTGTTTATTCTTTTTAGTTCTTTAGATCGTGTTTTCTGACTAAAAGCTCCTATCTAACCCTTTTCTCCCACCAAGCAGGCAGATGCCCAACGCAAATGAGGCAGAACTATTACAAATCAATATCTTCGTTGCGTGATCTGCCGCGCAAAAAAGAAACAAAGAATCGGAGCAAACTATACTTAACCTTCAGTTGACATATCATTAACAACTTCAAGGAGAAAAGCTATGAGCCAAGTGCATAAACACGCTATTCCTTCTGCAATTGCAGAACACGCCCTGATTAATCCGACACAATATCAACAATATTATCAACAGTCTGTGCAAGAGCCAGAAGCCTTCTGGGGCGAACAGGGAAAAATCCTGGATTGGATGAAACCCTATAGCCGGGTAAAGAATACTTCATTCGATCCGGGCCATATCAGCATCCGCTGGTTTGAGGACGGTACGCTAAACCTGGCGGCCAACTGCCTCGATCGCCATCTGGCCGAACGCGGTGACCAAACGGCGATTATCTGGGAAGGTGACGATCCTACTCAGTCAAAACAAGTGACATACAAACAACTGCATCACGATGTCTGCCAATTCGCCAACGTGCTGAAAAAGCTGGGTGTCAAAAAAGGCGACGTCGTAGCTATCTATATGCCAATGGTGCCTGAAGCCGCTGTCGCCATGCTGGCCTGTGCCCGAATAGGGGCCGTGCATTCGGTTATCTTTGGCGGTTTCTCACCGGAAGCGGTAGCCGGCCGTATTATCGACTCTAATTCCAAGTTGGTTATCACCGCTGATGAAGGTCTGCGCGCCGGACGTGCCGTGCCGCTGAAGAAAAATGTCGATGATGCGCTAAAGAATCCAGGTGTGAAAAGCATCACCAATGTCGTCGTGTTCCAGCGCACCGGCAAACCAGGCTACTGGCAGGAAGGGCGTGACCTGTGGTGGCATGAACTTACCCAAGGTGTTTCAGCCGATTGCCCACCAGAAGAGATGAACGCGGAAGATCCGCTGTTTATCCTTTATACCTCCGGCTCGACCGGTAAACCCAAGGGCGTGCTGCACACTACCGGCGGTTATCTGGTGTATGCCGCAATGACCTTTAAGTATGTGTTTGATTACCATGATGGCGACGTGTACTGGTGCACCGCCGATGTTGGCTGGGTCACTGGGCACAGTTATCTGTTATATGGCCCACTAGCCTGCGGTGCCATTACCCTGATGTTTGAAGGGGTCCCGAATTACCCTGGCGTAAACCGTCTGTCTCAGGTCATCGACAAACATCAGGTCAATATCCTGTACACCGCGCCGACGGCCATACGCGCCCTGATGGCTGAAGGTGACAAGGCGATTGAAGGCACCAAGCGCGACTCACTGCGCATCATGGGGTCGGTCGGTGAGCCAATCAACCCAGAAGCCTGGGAGTGGTATTACAATAAAATCGGCAACGGTAAATGCCCGATCGTCGACACCTGGTGGCAGACAGAAACCGGTGGTTTTATGATCACGCCACTGCCTGGAGCCACCGAGTTAAAAGCAGGGTCCGCGACGCGGCCATTCTTTGGCGTACAGCCCGCGCTGGTTGATAACATAGGTACACTGCAGGAAGGTGCCTGTGAAGGTAATCTGGTGATCACCGATTCCTGGCCTGGCCAGGCACGTACTCTGTTTGGTGATCACGATCGCTTCGAGCAAACTTACTTCTCCACCTTTAAAGGCATGTATTTCAGCGGGGACGGCGCACGCCGTGACGAGGATGGCTATTACTGGATCACCGGCCGCGTCGACGACGTGCTGAACGTATCCGGCCACCGTTTGGGCACTGCCGAGATCGAATCAGCTCTGGTCTCACACCCGAAAATCGCTGAAGCCGCAGTAGTGGGTATCCCCCATAACATTAAAGGCCAGGCGATTTACGCCTATATCACACTGAATCATGGCGAAGAACCTTCACCAGAGCTCTATACCGAAGTACGTAACTGGGTACGCAAAGAGATAGGGCCGATCGCCACGCCGGATGTACTGCACTGGACAGACTCCCTGCCCAAGACGCGTTCCGGCAAGATCATGCGCCGCATCCTGCGCAAAATTGCCGCTGGCGATACCAGCAACCTGGGGGACACCTCAACGCTGGCTGATCCGGCTGTAGTCGACAAGCTGTTGGAAGAAAAACAATCAATGAAAGTGCCGTCATAATTTACGCCGCCTCTGGCCGATCAAAGGGGAAATAACCCGATGATCGGCTTCAAGCGCGGCGCATTCGTTCAATACCTACTGGAGACACTCTGATGAATGACACCATTTATCAAGGGATTGAGGAAAACCCGCGCTTTATAGAGCTGGTGCGTAAACGTAGCCGATTTGCCTGGCTGCTCTCGTTGATTACGCTCGCGCTGTATGTTGGCTTTATTCTATTGATCGCTTTCGATCCTCAGTGGTTGGGTACACCGATCGCAGAAGGATCGACCATTACCCGTGGGATCCCGGTAGGCGTTGGCCTGATCGTAATCTCTTTTGTACTCACTGGGATCTACGTATTTCGCGCCAACGGCGAATTCGATCGCCTGACTGCAGAAGTCCTGCGTGAGGTGAAGAAATGAAGCGTTTACTGTCTGCCGCTACTCTGCTGGCCCTACCGGGCATGGCCTTTGCCGATGCCATTGGTGGTGAAGTAAAGCGCCAACCGTTGAACATACAGGCGATCGTCATGTTCGTGCTGTTTGTTGGCGCCACGCTTTACATCACCTATTGGGCTTCCAAACGCACCCGTTCGCGCCAGGATTACTACACCGCTGGCGGGAAAATTACCGGCCTGCAAAACGGCCTGGCTATTGCTGGCGACTTTATGTCGGCAGCCTCTTTCCTCGGTATTTCCGCACTGGTGTATACCTCAGGCTATGACGGGCTGATTTACTCCATCGGCTTCCTGATCGGTTGGCCAATCATTTTGTTCCTGATTGCAGAACGCCTGCGTAACCTGGGCCGTTATACTTTTGCGGATGTAGCATCCTACCGCCTGAAACAAAAACCGATCCGCACGCTCTCCGCCTGCGGCTCTTTGGTGGTGGTAGCGCTATACCTGATTGCGCAAATGGTGGGTGCCGGCAAACTGATCCAGTTGTTGTTCGGCCTGAACTACCATGTCGCCGTCATTCTGGTCGGCATTCTGATGGTGTTGTACGTACTGTTTGGCGGCATGCTGGCCACCACCTGGGTACAGATTATCAAAGCGGTATTATTGTTGGCAGGCGCCAGCTTTATGGCACTGATGGTAATGAAATCGGTTAATTTCGACTTCAATACCCTGTTCGCTGAAGCCGTGAAGGTACATCCGAAAGGTATCGCCATTATGAGCCCTGGAGGACTGGTCTCTGATCCTATTTCAGCGCTTTCTTTAGGGTTAGCTCTGATGTTTGGTACCGCCGGTCTGCCGCATATTCTGATGCGTTTCTTTACCGTCAGTGATGCAAAAGAGGCCCGTAAGAGCGTGTTCTATGCCACCGGCTTTATTGGTTATTTTTATATCCTGACCTTTATTATCGGCTTCGGTGCCATTCTGTTAGTTAGCCCTAACCCAGCGTTCAAAGACGCTACCGGGGCGCTGCTGGGCGGAACTAATATGGCAGCAGTGCATTTGGCTAATGCCGTGGGCGGCAACTTCTTCCTCGGCTTTATCTCAGCCGTCGCCTTTGCCACCATTCTGGCGGTAGTTGCCGGCCTGACCCTGGCGGGCGCCTCTGCGGTATCCCATGATTTGTACGCCAGCGTGATTAAAAACGGCAAAGCGACTGAACGTGACGAACTGCGGGTTTCCAAGATTACCGTGGTGGTCTTGGGTATCGTGGCAATAGCGCTGGGGATTTTGTTCGAGAAACAGAATATTGCCTTTATGGTCGGGTTGGCCTTCTCAATCGCGGCCAGTTGCAACTTCCCGATTATCATTCTTTCAATGTATTGGTCACGTCTGACGACCCGTGGCGCCATGATTGGCGGCTGGTTAGGGTTGTTGACGGCTGTGATCTTGATGATCCTCGGCCCAACGATCTGGGTGCAAATCCTCGGTCATGAGAAACCCATTTATCCGTATGAATATCCGGCATTGTTCTCGATGATCGTGGCCTTTGTCGGCACTTGGCTGTTCTCGGTTACCGACAGTTCTCTGGCCGGACAGCAAGAACGTGAGCGCTTCCGTGCCCAGTTTGTTCGTTCGCAAACCGGATTGGGGATCTCACAAGGTAGCTCGCATTAACGAATAATAAGTGAAAAAAGCAAACACACCCTAATCAAAGGCCCTTCGGGGCCTTTTCTCTTGGCGGATGATGACTGACGCGGCTACTGGAGAGGTATCTGTATCAGAGGCGCAGCGTAGCTGCGTAATCTTTTTCTTTCGCACACAGCAAAAAGGCCATCCTTGCGGATGGCCTCTTGGCTTAATTGATGCCTGGCAGTGTCCTACTCTCGCATGGGGAGACCCCACACTACCATCGGCGCTACGGCGTTTCACTTCTGAGTTCGGCATGGGGTC